>NZ_MDVC01000050.1 GCF_002777425.1 Snodgrassella alvi | reverse complement strand
TGTTGTGGTTGTTCGCCGTCATCGGTCAGTTCGATGCTTGGGTCTATTGTGCCCGCGGCGCGAGCTGCCGGTTTGCTGTTGATACGGGTATTGGGTGAGCCGGTGGTGATTTTGCCATCTTCGTTGAGAGGAAAGATGCTACTGACCCAGTCGGCGAGATTAGATACGACATTATCGCCGCCGGTCATGGCCATGACGATGCCTACGACAAGGCTTAATGCCAGTCCGCCGGTGGTTATGGTGCCAAAAACGAGGAAGCCTGCGGCCGCGGTAATGGCGGCGTAGGTGGCGATTTCTACGGCGGCGCCAACGATGTCTGCAAGCATGGAGGTGTGTAAAAGGATGTCTCCCTCGCGGGCAGCCCAGTAGGCTTCTCCCATGCTTATGTCTCCTTTGGTTGATAAACACAGTTTGTTACCAGTTTATTGCTTTAGTATTTCATGGTTTGGTTTAATTTTGTTAAATTAAAATTATTAAATTAGTTTATTTGTTGATTTATATTAATTTGTATTTATTTTTAGGTAATTTTTGTGTTGTATTTTATCAACGGTGTAGATGATTGAGTGCTGGAAATAATAAAAGCAGCTTTCCGGTAAGGGGTTAGCTGCTTTGGTGTGGTTTGAATTGGTGTGCTTATTGGTTAATCTGGGCAGTTAATTCTCGTGTTTCATGGAAACGGATATCTGGCCAGCGTTCTTCGGTAAGCGACAGGTTAACGCGGTTGGGGGCGAGGTAGGTGAGGTTGCCACCGGCATCGGTAGCGAGGTTAAGTACGTTGGCTTTTTCAAATTCGGCCAGTTTTTTCCTGTCGGGACAGGATACCCAGCGTGCTGACCAGATGCTGACAGATTCAAATACGGCATCGACGCCATATTCATTAGCCAGACGGGCTGTGACTACTTCAAACTGCAATACGCCTACGGCGCCAAGTATGAGGTCGCCGCCGTTGTGTGGCCTGAATACCTGTACGGCACCTTCTTCACCCAGCTGCTGTAAACCTTTTTGTAGCTGCTTCATTTTTAGTGGATTTTTAATCCGTACGGCGCGGAATAGCTCAGGGGCAAAAAATGGAATACCGGTGAAGGTGAGACGTTCACCTTCGGTAAAGCTGTCGCCAATCTGGATATTGCCGTGGTTGGGAATACCGATAATGTCGCCGGCAAAGGCTTCTTCGACCAGCTCGCGGGTATGTGACATGAAGGTAACAACGCTGGAAGCTGCAATATCGCGATTCAAGCGTAGATGTTTGATCTTCATGCCACGGGTGAATTCGCCGGAGCATACACGCAAAAATGCAATGCGGTCGCGGTGCTTGGCATCCATATTTGCCTGGATTTTGAATACAAAACCGGAGAATTTGCTTTCGGTGGGCTCGACCACTCGTTCGAGGGTTTCGCGTGGTTGTGGCGCTGGCGCCCAGTCGATCAGGGCATTGAGGATTTCCTGAATGCCGAAATTATTGATGGCTGAACCGAAAAAGACGGGGGTAAGTTCGCCGCGCAGAAAGGCATCTAAATCAAATTCATTTGAGGCCGCCTGTACAAGCTCAATTTCTTCACGCAGTTGTTGTATTTCTATGGGAAAGAGTTCATCCAGACGGGCATTGTTGATGCCTTTGATGACATCAAATTGGTGTGGTAGTTTTTCGCCGCCGGCTTCAAACAGGTAAATTTCATCATTGAGGATGTGGTATACACCTTTGAAGTTTTTGCCCATGCCAATCGGCCAGGTAATCGGGGCGCAGCGGATATGCAGTATATTTTCTACTTCATCAAGTAATTCGAGTGAGTCTCGCACTTCACGGTCGTATTTGTTCATGAAGGTGACTATTGGGGTATCACGCAAGCGGCAGACGTTTAAAAGTTTGATGGTTTGTGCTTCTACGCCTTTGGCTGCATCAATCACCATCAGGGCACTGTCTACTGCGGTAAGTACGCGATAGGTGTCTTCAGAAAAGTCTTCATGGCCGGGGGTGTCGAGCAGGTTGACGACATGCTGGCGATAATCGAACTGCATGACGGACGAGGCTACGGATATGCCGCGCTGTTTTTCGATTTCCATCCAGTCTGAGGTGGCAAATTTTCCGGATTTTTTACCTTTGACGGTACCGGCTGAGAGAATGGCACCGGAAAACAATAATAGTTTTTCGGTGAGGGTGGTTTTACCGGCGTCCGGGTGGGAAATAATCGCAAATGTGCGGCGGCGTGCCGCTTCCTGGGCAATCTGACTCATGATTTTTTGTATTCTGCAAACAATAAAAACAAGACGGCTGTGGCCGTCTTGTAAAGGATATATTGTAGCACAGGTTGATATAAAATCTGTTATTTGTGCGGTTTATGGGCAGAAATAGTGCTTTTGATGGATAGGGTTAAATGGTGGTAAGTCTGCTATGGTTGGCATAAAGCCGGTATTTGAAAATAGCTAGAACGGGGTAATATTTATTTCGTATATGCATTTTCATTTTTGTATTTCATTATTCAATATATTTGCCAGCAGGTGGTATGAAGAAATATCTGCTGGTGGGTGGTTATTTGCTGTTTCAGGTATTTTTGGTAATAGCTGTGGTAAAAAAGCACTTTTTTGTGGCAATGGGATGATTACGACACTTTAATTGAGTTTCAGCAGCGCTGTGTTTGATTACAGCCAGAGCTAAGGTGATTGCTCCTTGTTGTACTTGATTGACAAGCAGGCCGACTTCTTCGTTGTTGCTGTCGTTGATGATATCACCAGCGGAGAGTGCGCTGGTGGTTTCTAGTAGTGCCAGTCCGCGTTTTACCTGGCCACGGTATTGAGCACGGGCAATGATTTCCTGACCTGGATAACAGCCTTTTTTGAAATGGACTGCGCCGATCAGTTGCTGGTTAAGCATTTGTGCTACACAAGTTTCTGTGGTGGCTGCGCTGATCCACGGATTACCACTGTTGATTTGATGTGTCTGCCATGTTTTGCTTGTTTCGGTATTGAATGGAGGTAGCTGGCTGATTTTGCCAATCTGGATAGTGGAGTTATCTGGCAGGGTTATATGCCAGATTTGGTTTGTTTGGGTGGTTGATAAGACATATTGTGGTTGTGCTGGTTCTGCTGATGTAGTTGTAGGGGTTGGTACGCTGACAGCTGCGCCCCATTCAGCCATGCATTCCAGCTTTACTTTGCTGCGCATGATGTAAATCTGTAGTTTTTTTTGTAATGTTTCGCACAGGTCGGCGGCGGCAATCAGGATGATGTCTTCTCCTCTGTTAAGTACCACTATGTTAGCTATTACACGACCTTTGGCTGTGTTGTAGGTTGCCAGACAGGCCTGACCTGCTGGCAGATGGTTTATGTCGTTGGATAGCTGGTTGTGTAGAAATGAGGTGCGGTCTTCGCCGCTTACCCGGATGAGACCAAAAAAAGGCATCAGGGTAGATGCTGTGTGTGTCATGGATAAATCCTGATTAATTTGTTGGGCTTTATTATAAGGCTGAATTTTTAATAAACAAGATAAAAAGCTCCGTCCAGAATCTGGTACGGAGCTTTAGTGAGAAAGCTAATAGAAAGGGTTATTTTCCTTCTGCTTTTGCTTTCAGCTGTTGATACATTTCGGGATGCTCGTTTTTAAGCAGTTCAGCCACTTCCATGTTTGCACGATTGAGTTTGCTCAATTCCAGCTGTTCCACATGTACCAGACGAACCAGTTCGCGAACTGGTTTCGGAATGTTGCGGCCAGCTTCGTAACGGGAACCACCTGATTGAGTGACGCCAACCTGACTCCAGAACTCGATTTGGTTTAGACCAAGTTTTTTACGGATTTCGCGCACATTGTTGATAGGTTTAAAAGCTTTCATATTGTTATACCTTAAAAACAAGTTGTCTATGTGTTAGTAGAATTAATTAATATGATCATTCATAAATATTTAATTATTTTGGTAAGTTTAGTCATTAAAAGTAGTGACTAATGTTAGACCAATATGCATAATTATCTATGGACTTCAATATTATCACAATAGTTTTTACATTCAATACAATATTGCTGCTGGTTTATAAAAATATGGTGTTTCAAAAATAATACAATTTTATTTTAATTAAACTGGGTTAATAGTTATTGTCTTAAATCAGGTTTAATGACGTTTTAATGTAAAGTTTTGTTGTTTTTTGTGGGATTAAGGTTTACCTGTTAGAGGGCTAATGGTGAGAATTTCGTAACCATTTTCGGTGACCAATACTTCGTGTTCCCACTGTGCGGAGAGTTTGTGATCTTTGGTTACGACTGTCCAACCGTCGCTTAAGATACGTAATTGACGTTTACCTTGATTAACCATTGGTTCAATAGTGAATATCATGCCTGGTTGCAATTTTAAGCCGGTATTGCGGCGACCATAATGCAACACTTGTGGTTCTTCATGAAAACCGCGGCCAACGCCATGTCCACAGAATTCCTGTACCATGGAGTATCCGGCATTTTCGGCAACCTGCTGACATGCATAGCCAATGTCTCCCAGAGTGGCACCCGGTTTAACTACTGAGATACCGGCCATCATACTTTCATGGGTAATGTTAATCAGGCGGCGTGCCTGTGGGCTGATTTCCCCGACTGCATACATGCGGCTGGAATCGCCATGAAAACCGTCTTTGATAATGGTGACGTCGATGTTCAGGATGTCGCCATTTTTTAATGGTTTGTCATCGGGAATGCCGTGACAGATAACATGGTTAACGGAAGTGCAGCAGGATTTGGGAAATGGTGGGTTACCATAACCCAATGGTGCAGGATAGCCGCCCTGAACGTTGATGTGGTAATCATGTATCAGTTTGTCGATTTCGTTGGTGGTGATACCTGGCTTGATGAACTGGCCTATATAGTCAAGCGCTTCGGCAGCCAGTCGGCCTGCAACGCGCATTGCAGCAATTTCTTCTGCATTTTTAATAATCACGGCCATGATTTTTCCTTTTACGGTAATTAATTAGGTTTAGATAGGGTGTATAAATGCTTCAGGCATTGACTAGTATACTCAATTCATCAGCAATGTTCTGTTTGCGCATCAGGCTTTCACCGATGAGAAAGGTGTTAACCTGATGTTGTTGCATCATATGAATGTCGTCTGTGGTAAAAATGCCGCTTTCGGTAACGATGGTTTTGCCGGTTAGTGCCGGTAGAAGTTTGATGGTTTGCTGTAAATCCACTTCGAATGTACGCAGATTGCGGTTGTTTATACCCCATAGCGGGGTGCGCATATTGTTGCATTTTTCCAGTTCATCTTCATCGTGAATCTCAAGCAGTACGGTCATGCCCAGTTCGTGGGCAATTGCTTCATATTCATTTAGCTGGGTATGGCTTAGTGCTGCTGCGATAAGCAGTATCGCATCGGCGTTGTGCGCCCGGGACTGATAAATCTGATAGATGTCGATGATGAAATCTTTACGTAATACGGGCAGATTGCAAGCGTTACGGGCTGTATTCAGGTAGGCGAGGCTGCCCTGAAAATAGCTGGTATCGGTAAGGACAGACATGCAGGCGGCACCACCTTGCTGGTAGGCTTGAGCGATGTCTGCTGGTGAGAAGTCGGGGCGAATCAGCCCTTTGGATGGGCTGGCTTTTTTGACTTCGGCAATAATGGCGGCTTTACCCTGATGATGTTTGGTATGGATGGCATCAAGAAAAGGGCGCGTCGGTGCCTGATCGTAAGCCCGTGCTCGAACTTCGGCCAGTGATTCAGCAGTTTTGGCTGCAACCATTTCGTTTTTTTTGGTGGCAATGATTTTATTTAAGATATCGCTCATGGTGTTTATCCAGATTCGGGTGCTGAAATTGACTTAATCAGGCAGGGAAATGGCCATTAATTTCAGAAATATGTTTTGTTGTTTCAGGAAGAGGTATCTTCGCTGATTTCGGTTTTCAGTAATTGGAAAATTGCTCTGAATGCTTTTGGCGGTTTACCGGAAATCTGTTCTTTGCGGGCATTGCGAATCAGAGTGCGCAGATTATTGATGTCGATATGTGGGTGCTGGCTGATGACTTCAGTAAGGCTGCTATCATCGGCAATCAGACGCTGGCGCAGATTTTCCAACCTTTGCAGATAGGCGTTATGTGCGTTGTTTTCACCTTTGAGGCGTGCCAGATAATCGCTGATTGGTGCGGTGTCGGTTTCACGCATCAGGCGGCCAATAAATTGTGCCTGCCGTTTTAGGGCGCTGTTGGAGCTGATTTTTTGATAGCTTAGTACTGCTTGTAATAAATCTTCGGACAGATTCATTTTCTTTAAGGTATCAGCAGAAAGTTTGGTGAGTTCCATGCCCAGTTGTTGCAAATCGTTCATTTGCTTTTTCATCTGGGTTTTGCTTACCCATTCTTTTTCTGCAATGGTTTGGCTATCAAGGTTGCTGTTCATATATTTAGGTGTCACATGTAATCTGAATTTCAAGTGTCTATTTTAGCAAAAAATCCGTATTATTTCAGTTGGCATGTATGTTTCATTGCTGCCAGTGCTTAAAGCAGCATGCTAGAATGCAGGCTTCTTTGCAAGAGGTTAATTATGTTTCATCACAGCGCCGAACAGTTACAACAGTTGAGCCAGCAGGCATTGCAGAAAGCCAGAGAACAGGGGGCAAGTGCGGCTGAAATTGATATCAGTGAATCTGTTGGACAGAATGTTCAAGTGCGCCAGCAGGATGTTGAACATATTGAATATCAGCAGGATAAGTCTCTGGATATTACGGTTTATCTGGGGCAGGCCAAAGGGCGTGCCAGTACTGCTGATTTTAATGACAGGGCAATCGGGGAGGTGGTAACGGCGGCATTGAATATTGCCCGCTATACTGCTCAGGATGATTGTGCCGGTTTGGCCGATGCTGCATTACTGGCAACAGAGCTGGGTGATACAGAAGTGTTTTTTCCCTGGTCTTTATCTGCGGATGAAGCAATTGCAATTGGTAAACGTACAGAACGGGCTGCGCTGGATACGGATGAGCGTATCAGTAATTCCGAAGGTGCTGAGGTGCAGACTGACCATTATCAGTATGTATATGCCAACAGTAATGATTTTTGTGCCTATCAGCGTGGCAGTCGGCACAGTATTTCCTGTAGTGTGGTGGCTGCTGATGCTTCTGGTATGCAGCGTGATTACTGGTATGATCTGGCACGTGATGCGTGCGATCTGGCTACAGCCGAAACGATTGGCCAAACTGCTGCTGCACGTACGGTGCGGCGCCTGAATGGCCAGTCTGTTGCTACTGGTAAATATCCGGTGGTTTTCGATACTACGGTAGCTGGAAGTTTGATTGGCCATCTGGTGGGTGCGCTTAGTGGTGGTGCGCTGTATCGGCAAACCAGTTTTCTGGTAGATAGTCTGGGCAGGCAAATTCTGGCACCATGGGTATCTCTGACTGAAAAGCCGCATGTGAAAAAGGCACTGGCCAGTACTTATTTTGATGCTGAAGGTGTGGCTACCCGTGAACGTACGGTTATTGATGGTGGCCATGTGTCTGGCTATTTTTTAAGCAGTTACAGTGCGCGCAAGTTAGGCATGACGACAACTGGCAATGCCGGTGGGGTGCACAATTTATATCTGAATCATACGCATACTACTCAGGCTGAGCTGTTGAAGACGATGGGCACTGGTTTGCTAGTTACAGAACTAATGGGACAGGGCGTGAATGGAATTACTGGTGATTACTCACGTGGTGCGGCTGGTTTCTGGGTGGAAAATGGGGT
This sequence comes from Snodgrassella alvi, assembly GCF_002777425.1. Classification (GTDB taxonomy): domain Bacteria; phylum Pseudomonadota; class Gammaproteobacteria; order Burkholderiales; family Neisseriaceae; genus Snodgrassella; species Snodgrassella alvi_B. The sequence goes on along the minus strand of NZ_MDVC01000050.1, from coordinate 33,756 downwards.
AATTGCCTATCCGGTAGAAGGTATTACGATTGCTTCGCGTTTGCAGGATATGTTTATGGCCATGGTTGGTGCGGCAGACGATGCATTAAGACGCAGTACACATAAGGTGGGTTCTATTCTGATTGATAATATGACGGTTGCCGGGGTATAAGCTATGAGTGGCATGGCTTGTTTTGTTGTAGCCAGCCGGTAAGTGGTCAGTGTGCTTTTGGTTGCAGCCAGCTTGAAAGGATTGAAAATGAGCTTTCGTAAGGCATTATGGTGTGTATTTTTTCTGGGTGTGCTTTGTACAGCCGGATCATTTATCGGCCAATATGTTCTGGACATGAATCCCTGTGTGATGTGTATTAAACAACGTATTGCAGTGATTGCGACAACATTACTGGCTCTTTTGTGTGCCTGCTGCCCCAATCGTAGTTGTTTAGAGCGTGTGATTAATGCTGTTGTGGTGAGTGTGGCGCCAGTTGTAGGGCTGTATGTGGCGATATACCAGATATATATTCAGCACCTGCCCTTAGTTGAGCAGCCCTCCTGCGGCGCACCATTGACATTTCTTTATCGTAATGCGCCATTGTTTGACTGGTATGAACCAATTATTCGTGGCTCAGGCAATTGCGGTGAAGTTCAACGTATTCTGTGGGTACCTTTGCCGATATGGAGTGCATTATTTTTTAGCGCTGTATTGCTGTGGGTCTGGGTATGGTTCTGGCGTTGTCGTTGCAAGGATGTTAGGAAATAAGCTGTGTTGGGTATGCTGATGAACTGATTTGCTTGAATGAATGTATATAGTATGAACGCTAAATTTTTACTGAAAGCAGCTGGTCGGATAACATTGGCAGGATTATTGTTGTGGGCTTTAGTTGCCTGTAAGGAGCATGGAAGCTGGTCTGGTGTCGATGAAGATTCGCAGCGTGACAATAGTAAAATATTGTCCCAGTCTGCGCAAATAAGCCAGCTAATACCGGCAAGGGTAGCACAACGTGATGCATGGGCGGCAGATATCAGCCGGATTATGGATGAGCTGAAAATCAGTAAGACACGGGAAAATGTGTGTAGTGTGATTGCTGTGGTGGACCAGGAGTCCAATTTTGTTGCCAATCCAGCTGTTCCTGATTTGGGTAATAAGGCAATTAAAGCGTTTCAGACTGAAGTACCACAAAAATTTATTAAACAGTTTGGTCCGGCATTAGGGCCAGCAGTTTCTCGTTATTTTACCTATGTATTGCTTAATGAGCCGAGCAAGGAAAACAGTTTTCTGGTGCAGATGCGTGCCGTAAAAACTGAACAGCAATTGGATTTGATTTATCGACAGATTTTTGCTTATGTTGCCAAGCAGTTTTATGCCGACTCTATTGCCAATGCCGCGGCCAAATTTATGGGCAAGGATTTGGGGGAAGAAAATAATCCGATTACTACTATTGGTTCGATGCAGGTATCGGTGAAATATGCGCGTCAGCACCAGCGCGACCATGCGTCTGTAAATGAGTTGCGAGATTATATGTATACTCGTGAGGGTGGTTTGTATTATGGTATTCACCGGCTGATGAAATATCCTGCTAACTATGATAATACCCAATATCGTTTTGCAGATTATAATTCAGGTATGTATTCGAGCCGCAATGCTGCTTTTCAGCAGAGTATTAATAAGCTGCTGAATCTGGATATGTCTCTGGATGGAGATTTGCTGCTGTATGATAAGGATGATAATGCTCAGTCTATGCCTAGTCAGACTGAAACAGCACTTAATCAGTTGTTTGCTGATCATGGTATGGCGATGAAATCAGAAGAGATCCGGGCGGATTTATTGCAGGAAAAGCAGGCGGAATTTGAAAATACAACTACGTATCAAAATGTGATTAATTTGTATAAACGCCAGTTTGGTAAAAATCCACCATATGCGATTATGCCGCAGGTGGTAATTAGTGGGCCGAAATTAAGTAAGGATTACAATACTAACTGGTATGCGACTAATGTTACTCGTCGTTATGATACTTGTATGCGGCGTGCTGGTGCTGGCGGACGCTACCATAAAAGATAAATCCGGTTTTGCAAAACAGCTAGTGTAATTAATTCACTAGCTGTTTGTTTATGAGCATCAGTTCTGGAGCTTTTGTTTTGCTTCAAGGCTTTCCCAGCGCTCAAGTTTTTCTAGCAATAGTTCTTCAATTTCAGCAATGCGCGCTTGCCATTCGGCTGCCAGTTTGTAGTCATTTTTGAAAATTTCTGGGTCGGAAAGTTTTTCATTCAACTCAGTTTGTTCAGCTTCCAGCGCAGCAAGCTCATCTGGTAAACTGGCCAGTTCGCGCTGTTCATTATAGGAAAGTTTATCGCTGCGCCGGTTTTTGGTGCGGGTTTTGTCACTGCTGCTGGTGTCTTTGCTTACTGTTGGTGTCGGTGTCTGCAAGCTTTGTTCGCGTTTTCTGGCATCGATGTAATCCTGATAGCCACCGATGTATTCTTTTAACTGGCCATTGCCATTGAATACGATAGATTGGGTAACGACATTATCCAGAAAAGTACGGTCGTGGCTGACCAAAAATACCGTACCGTTGTAATCGCGCAATAATTCTTCCAGTAATTCCTGAGTATCGATATCCAGATCGTTGGTGGGTTCATCAAGTACCAGAATATTGGCCGGACGGGTAAACAGTTTGGCCAATAATAGCCGATTGCGTTCACCTCCCGAAAGTGATTTGACTTCGCTGCGTACTCGAGCCGGAGAGAACAGGAATTCTTCGAGGTAACCGATAACATGTTTGCGCTGGCCACCAATTTCTACATAGTCGTTACCCTGTCCGATAGTATCGAAAACAGTATCGTTTTCATTCAGTGCACTGCGAAATTGGTCAAAATAGGCTACTTCCTGGCGTGAGCCCTGACGAATTTTGCCTAAAGTGGGTTGCAGCTCTCCTAAAATCAATTTTAGAAATGTGGTTTTACCCACCCCGTTTGGCCCGATAAGGCCAATTTTATCGCCACGCTGAATAATGCTGGAGAAGTCGCGCATGATGATATGCTCACCGTAGGAGAAGCTTGCATGTTCGATTTCGGCTATGATTTTACCGCTGGATTCGCCACGATTCAGATTAAAGCTAACTTGCCCCTGAACTTCGCGTCGCGCCGCGCGCTCGCGCCGCAATTGCTCCAGCCGTTTTACTCGCCCCTGATTGCGGGTACGGCGTGCTTCAATACCTTTGCGAATCCATGCTTCTTCCTGAGCATGGAATTTATCAAACAGGCGATTGTGCTCGGCTTCTACTGCCAGTTCTTGTGCCTTTTTCTCGCTGTAGGCACTGAAACTGCCCGGATAACTGCGCAAGTGTCCGCGGTCTAATTCAACTATACGCGTGGCTACGCGGTCCAGAAAACGACGGTCGTGTGTAACAACAATCAAGCTACCAGCGAAATTGCTCAGCAGGTTTTCCATCCACTCAATGGCTTCGATATCCAGATGATTGGTGGGCTCATCCAGTAACAGAATATCGGGTTTCTGTACCCATGCCTGTGCCAGAGCAACTCGTTTTTTCTGTCCGCCGCTGAGATTACCGATAAATTCATTTTCCGGTAGTTTTAATTCGCTCAGGGTCTGTGCTATCAGGGCATCAAATTGCCAGCCATTGCGGCTTTCCAGCTCATTCTGTAGTTCCGTTAAACGGTTCAGGCTGGCTTCATCACTCACATTCTGGCTGATTTCATGATACTCGCGCAGCAGGCTTTGCAGTTCACCCAGCCCCTGGGCTATGGTGTCAAAAATAGTAGCCTGTGGGTCGAAAAAGGACTCCTGCGGCACATATACTACATTTTGATTGTTCTGAATGGTTAATAGACCATCATCCAGCTTTTGTACGCCGGCAAGAATTTTCAGTAGTGTGGATTTACCTGCACCATTACGACCAATAAAGCCGATTTTTTCCCCTGCGTCCATTTGCAGGGATGCTTGATCCAGTAAGGGATGGTGGCCAACTGCAAAGCAGGCGTTATCCAGTGACAGAATACTCATGATTTAACCAGACTAAGTTCGGATATGTGTTATGGAAAGAGCGCGTATTGTAACAGTTTCATTATTAGAATGTTGTTGTGGTCCTGAATTGGCTAGTGATTAAAGATTTGGCAGTTCTGGTCGGTTTGACTGTGGCCGCTGAAAAAATGCTCTTCTTCATCACAACGGCTGGTACTGCTTTGGCAGACAAATACTCTGCCATCCTGATTGAGCTTGAGTATACGAGGTTCGGCTTTGGTGTCTAGTGCTACTGCTTTAAGCGTGTAATGTTCTTCACGGGTATAGCGTGGATTACCCTGAATGCGGAAACAAAAATACTGATTCTGGCTGATGGGTAAGTGTGGCCAGCTATTTTTGTTTTTCTTGTAACTGATGTGCTGCTGGTAGTGTTTGGCCAGATATTGGCTGTTGGTAAGCAAGGCGGCCTGTGCCTGCTGTAGTCTTGCCTGCTGTACCTGCTGGTGGTAATAGGGGTAAGCGATGGCGGTGAGTATCAGGATAACTGCAAGTGTAATTAATAGCTGGGTCAGGCTATATCCCTGGATGTTATGCTGAGCTGAATGTGGTTGATGCTTATCTGGATGATGATGAAATAAGCGTGCCATATTGGGTTGAATATATTTATACTTATGGCATTATATTATATAAAATATATCTATGTAATATATTTTATATAAATAGATTATATTTTGTTTATTAGGGATTTAATTGTTTTGCAGCTTGTTTAACTTTATGTATATGATAGATAATGAATTTTTATAAATTTTCAGTCGGAATAAACGATTGTGCAGCCTGTTTGGTGCGGACTTGAAGATTTTATTAATTTATTGTGTTTTTATACTGTGTTTTTGGAAATCAGGTTGAGTAATTAATTTAAATAAATAGTTATGATTAATTGTTCGCCAAGCTCTGAATGGGTGATGTTGAACACTGTATTTTTGGTGTTTTCTTCAATCATTTAAACTATATAAGTTGATTAGATTATCAGTTTAGGATTTAAGTATACTTATACTATCTGAGATTGCTGACTAATTATATTATTTTGAGCGAAGTTTATCGGCGTATATTAAAACGCAATTAGATACGGGCAATATTGCCCGTATCTAAAATCATCGTTTTTGCAACAAGAGATTAGCGTGGATACAAACTTTCCATTCGAATCATGGTTACTGGTGACAGCACCCGTGGTAATGCCTGAATACGAGCCATAGACTGTTTGATAAAGCGCTCTTTGGTAGAGTGGGTGAGAATAACAATTTCGGCGGATTCTTTGTTGAGAATGCCTTTTTGAATCAATGCCTCGATGGAAATGTTTTCTGCGGCCAGAATATTGGCAATCTCACCTAATACCCCAGGTTCATCGCAGGCGGATACGCGCAGATAATAGCTGCTGATAATTTCATCCATTGGCAGGATAGAAATGTTTTGCAGTGAATTAGTCTGAAAGGCCAGATAAGGAACACGGTAGCTGGCTTCTGCATTCTGTAAACGGGTAACATCGATAATATCAGCCATGACTGCACTGGCAGTAGGGCCGGCACCGGCACCGGCACCATAGTAAAGCGTCTGGCCAATCATATCAGCCTGAACTGATACTGCGTTCATCACGCCTTCTACTTTGGCCAGTAGGCGGCTTTCCGGTATCAGGGTAGGGTGTACACGCAGCTCAATGCCTTCTGAGGTTTTACGGGTGATGCCGAGTAATTTGATGCGATAGCCTAATTCTTCTGCATAGCAGATATCCAGACTTTCCAGATGGCTGATGCCTTCCAGATAACACTGGCTAAAGTTAATCGGTGTACCAAATGCCAGCGCAGAGATAATGCTTAATTTATGGCCGGCATCATGACCCTCGATATCAAAGGTGGGGTCGGCTTCTGCATAGCCCAATGCCTGAGCCTGCTCCAATGCTTCCGCAAAGGTGCTGCCATTGGCACGCATTTCACTCAGAATGAAGTTGCTGGTACCATTGATGATACCGGCAATAGATTCGATGTGGTTGGCGGCCAGCCCCTCGCGCAGTGCTTTGATAATGGGAATACCGCCAGCAACTGCTGCCTCATACATTACCATTACATTGTGCTTTGATGCCTGCTGGAAAATTTCGTTACCGAATTCGGCCAGTAGTTTTTTATTAGCGGTAACGATGTGCTTGCCATTTTTAATTGCCTGTACCACAGCATCCTTGGCAATTGTTGTACCGCCAATCAGTTCTACTACAACGTCAACATCTGGAGCATTGACTACATCGAATACATCATTACTGATGAGGGTGTGATGCCCACATATTTCGCGGGTGCGTTCTATATTACGGCTGGCTGCTCGGGTAATAATCAGCTCACGCCCGAGCCTGCGGGTGATTTCATCTGCATTATTCTGTAACAACTTGACGGTGCCGCCACCAACTGTGCCAACACCCAGCAAACCAATGCGTAGAGGCTGCATTTTTACTCCTTAAATTAGACGAATTTAATTGTATGACTGCTTAATACTTGCAATTTTACGTTAATCTACTATGCTAGCGGAAAACAGCTTTTTTGACTACTACTGCTATATTAGATTATGTGGTTAAGCATAAGGAGTATTTGATGCAGATTGATGAAATCCGTGATAAACAGGGCTTATGGATTGAAGAGTTTGATAATGGTGGAATTACGGTAAATGGCCAGCAATACACTAGGCCTGTGTGTATTACTACAACTGAAGTATTGTCATTGGATAAAGATGGTGCTGAAGCATTAACTATCGAAGATTTTGCCCAAGCTATGCAAGCGCAGCCGGAAGTCATTCTGATTGGCACTGGTAGTAAACATGTGTTTATTCACCCGCGCCTGACGGCGCAACTGGCAGCGAAAGGTATAGGTGTTGAAAGTATGACTACGGCAGCTGCATGTCGTACTTTTATGGTATTGCGCAGCGAAGGCCGTAATGTCTGGGCATGGCTGTGGCCGTTAACTGAAGAATTATAGTATCTGTACTGGATATACAGACAAATCAGGATAACCAGTATTATATTGCTTACTCTGACAGAATAAGCGGTGTTAATTTAATGGTGCTGAAAATATTCAGGCTACCGGTTTGAGTTAACCGGTAGCCTGCTTTTTAGTCACGAATAATTGTTTATTTAGCTGCGGTGCTGTTCTGGCCTTTGATAATGCTCATACCGGCACTAACCAAGCTGCCGATATCGGCTACGTTGGCAGGCATGATCAGGGTATTATTGGTTTTTGCCAGTTTGGCAAAGGCATCAACATACTGTTCAGCTACTTTCAAATTAACTGCTTCTGTACCGCCAGGTTCTTTAACCGCAGCGGCAACCTCACGGATTGCTTCGGCAGTGGCTTGAGCCACCAGACGAAGGGCTTCTGCTTCACCTTCAGCGCGATTGATTTGGGCAACTTTGGCACCTTGAGATTCATTGATGGAGGCCTGTGCTTCACCCTGAGATTTCTGAATTTCGGCTTCGCGCTGACCAGCTGCCAGATTAATCTGCTCCTGTTTAATCCCTTCAGACTGGGCAATACGTGCGCGTTTTTCCCGTTCGGCAGTAATCTGTGCCTGCATCGAACGTAAAATTTCTTGTGGTGGTACTAAATCTTTGATTTCATAGCGCAGAACTTTTACACCCCATGAAACGGCTGCTTCATCCAGTGAAGCAACCACTGTGTGGTTAATGTCATCACGTTCTTCAAAGGTTTTGTCCAGTTCCATGCGGCCAATTACTGAGCGCAGGGTAGTTTGTGCCAGCTGGGTAATGGCTACGACGAAGTTGCTGGAACCATAGGAAGCAAGTTTGGGATCAGTTACCTGAAAATAAATAATGCCATCCACGGTAAGCTGGGTATTATCACGGGTGATACATACCTGGCTGGGTACATCCAGCGGAATTTCTTTTAAGGTATGTTTGTAGGCTACCCGGTCGATAATTGGAATGATAAAGTTCAAACCGGCTACCATGGTGGCATGATAGCGGCCTAAGCGTTCGACAATGTAGACTTCCTGTTGTGGCACAACTTTAAATGCCATGCAGATAAAGACAACGATAGCTGCTAAAAAAAGAAAGGTCAGAATCATGGTTATTCCTGAGAAGTAGTGGAGATTTGCGAAGTGAGATTTAAAATATTGCCGTTGTGACTGATGATTTGGGCGCTGTCACCGGCTTTTGCGGTGGTGGGCTGGGTAAAACGCGCCTGCCATGTGGTGCCACGGTAGTGTACCTGCCATAAGCCATCGGTAAGCGGCTGGGTGAGCACCACAGTCTGACCGTAATCCGGGTCATCACTTGCGTTAGCTCTGTTTTCCCGTGGATGTTTTTTTTGCCACAAACGTACAATGGTGATACCAATAATGGAAAAAACGGTGGCAATTAATGCATTGGTATTGTTGCTGGTTTGCAGTAGCCACTCTGTCAGACCGGCACTCAGTAATGAGGCGCTGATTACCAGTAGATAAAATGTACCGCTGAACATTTCCAACACAAACAGTAGCAGGGCGACAATGCACCAAATCATCTGTATCTCCTTAATTTTCTAATCGTCTAGTACTTATCAGTAATAAGTATTTATTTCAGTTTTTGCCGTTGTTGGCCAGTATTCGCTGCCGGCGGGTTTCGCTCAGCACAATTCCGGTACTTACGGAAACATTTAGGCTTTCAACAGTTCCAAACATGGGAATGGATACCAATGTGTCACACAGGTCACGTGTCAAACGGCGCATACCGCTGCCTTCGGCACCCATTATCCAAGCTACGGCTTCAGGGGCAGTAAAGTGGTATAAATCCTCGCTGCCTTCCATATCGGTGCCAATAATCCAGATACCGCGCTGTTTCAGCTCACGGATGGTGCGCGCCAGATTGGTAACGGTGATATAGGGCACGGTTTCGGCTGCACCACAGGCCACTTTACTTACGGTGGCATTGAGGCCAGCACTTTTGTCTTTAGGGGCGATAACGGCATGTACGCCCATGACATCTGCTACGCGCAGGCAGGCACCCAGATTATGAGGGTCAGTAATGCCATCAAGAATTAGCAGTAATGGTGGTTCATTCAGGTTTTCGAGTACATCCTCTATGTCTACGTGTTGTCTTGATGCATCGATGAAGCCCACTACGCCCTGATGGCGTGCATGTTTGCTCAGGGTGTCGAGGCGTGTCTGATCCGCACTGATGACACGTACATTTTCTGTTTCAGCTTTGCTTAGTACATCCCGCATACGGGCATCGTGTTTACCCTCAAGTACATAAAGCTCAATAATGCTGGCGGGGTTTTGCCATAAACGGGCGTTAACTGCATGAAAACCGATGATGAGACGCTGATTTGACATAGATGTTTAATTCAATATGTAAAGAATTTAATTATAGCGGAAATCGGTGTATCAATCTGGTTATACCTAGTATGTAATTTTATTTATATGGCAAAGCGTTGTCTATAACTTTTATTTACTTTTTATGTTAATAGAAAAGTTTAGTTTATCTTATTGTAATGAAATGTGTAATGTGGCTAGAAAGTTCATTTCTTTATGCGAATTTAGAAATTTTTGGTAAAAAATTTATTTTTATCAAATGGTTGAAATACTATTGGATCAGGTTGGTGTTTGAAATTTTTATGTTTACACAGTAATCAGTACAGTTGGGAATTATGCTTGTATGAGGGGAAGGAACCTGAGCCAATAGTTGTTGGCCGGGAATTTAACTTTGAAATACAGTTAGGAATTCTTATGGAATACTATTTATGGGTGCTGGCCAAGTTTCTTGTAGGCTTTTTAATTGTGATATTGCATTTGAATTTTACCGGTAAAACCCAGCTGAATCAGATGACGCCAGTTGACTTTATTGGTAATTTTGTACTTGGTGGAATTATAGGTGGCGTTATTTATAATGAGGATATCCCCATTCATCAGTATATTATTGTGCTGTTGATTGGTGTTGGTCTGATTTCACTCTTAAATTGGATCTGTAAACACGTGAGTTTTTTTAGAATGTTTGCCATTGGAGAACCGATTCCGATTATGAAAGACGGGCGCTTTTTGATGGATAATATTCTGCGTAAAAAAAATAAGATTGATATTTTGAATGTGGCTTCGCTATTGCATGCTCAGGGAGTTACTTCTTTTCAGGAAGTTAGTTACGCACAGATAGAACCCAGTGGGTCATTAACAGTACTTACCGACAGGGGCAAATATCCTTCATTGATTTTATTCAAGGATGGTGAAGTTCGTACAACTGAATTACAGCGTATAAACAAAGATGAAAAATGGCTAGAGCAGAAAATGCAGCAGCAACACTTGTCTAAAGATGATTTATTTCTGATTGAATTCTGGGAAGGCAGGCTGAATTTTATTTTGCGTTCGGGTGAGGTAAAAAAAGACACGCTAAAAAATTAAATTTTTGCATGCATATATTGCTGGATAAACAGCTGGAACAGGTTACAATAGTTATTTAAGTTAAAATTAATCTATTGCTGTGCAGCCACTTGAATATTGTTATCAGAAAATCTGCCATAGCAGGAATGCTATGGCTTTTCGTTTTCCTTTTCTTTCCCGTGCACAGCGTCAGGCGCTGGTGGTGTTGTATGCTCTGCAACAGGAGTTGCGGGAGGTAGTACAGGATTGTTCGGAAGCCAATGTAGCGCTGACCACTCTTAACTGGTGGCAACAGCAGATAAGCCAGCTTTATGCGGACAAAGCAATGCAGGAACATCCGCTGATGCAGGCTCTGCAACCGCTAATTGCAGAATATGCTTTGCCGCAGTCTGAGTTGCAGGCGCTGATTAAGGCGCATTGTACGGAGCTAACTCAGGCTAGATTTCAGGATATGAAGCAGTTACGCCAATATGCATGTCAGGCTGGGATGGTACAAGGGCGTTTGGGTAGCAGGGTTTTGGGATTTACTGAGCAGCAAACTTTGGAATTTGCCGAAAAAGCTGGTGAATTATGCCAATCTGTAAAGCTGTTTTCACAAATTGGTGCTGATGCGCGGCAGGGACGGCTTTATATTCCAGTAGCGATGTTGCAGCAATTTAATGTACCAGCTCATCAGATATTAAATGCACATGGTAGTGCAGAATTTATGTCTTTATTAAGTACATGGCTGGTTGAATTGAAAAGACAGTTTAAGTCTATTGTGGCTTTGTTACCGCAGGCAGACAAATATCGGCAGCGTAGCAGTCTGGCGATGCTGGCAATCTCTTCTGCGCTGCTTGAGGAAATTGAGCAAGATGGGCTGGCAAATGTTTTACAGTATCAATTAATTGTGCCGCGTCCGCGTCAGCAGCGGCTGTTCTGGAAAACCTGGCTATGTGGTTTCCGGCCGGTATAGCCGGCTGGTTGAAACTAGGCAAATACTCTTTGCAAAGAAAAGTCAGATATGGCATGGTTTGCTAGTTATGAGCATTATTTTTGTGATTTAAGCTATTATTTGGTATTTTATTGCTTATAAAAATAAAGTATGGAATTTTTATTTCGGTATAAAGCAGTTTGCTTAAGTAATTTTGATTACGCATTCAGGCTGGATTTTTTGTATAATTTGCACCATCATCTGCTTGTAAGCAATTTTATTACTCAATTGCTTCTGAATAACCTTGTGCTAAGGAACCCAATATGCTCGGATCGAAAAAAAAATTACTGATTCTGGGTTTGGCTGCTGCCTGTTTGCTTACAGCCTGTTCGCCGTCCGAACAGGGCGGCAAGGCCAGTGATAATAGTATGAAGAAAGTAGCCATCACTGCGATTGTAGAGCATCCGGCACTGGATGCTGTGCGTCAGGGTGTGATAGATGAACTGCGTGCCGAAGGCTATGAACAGGGCAAGAATCTGCGGATTGATTTTCAGAGTGCACAGGGTAATACAGCTACAGCCAGCCAGATTGCCAAAAAATTTGCTGGTAGTAATCCGGATGTGATTGTGGCTATTGGTACACCAAGTGCGCAGTCTGTAGTGGCGGCAACACGCAAGATACCGGTAGTATTTGCTGCGATAACCGATCCGGTAGCAGCCAAACTGGTGGCAAACTGGGAGCCGAGTAAAACCAATGTAACTGGTGTGTCTGATGAACTGCCGTTGCAGCCGCAGATTGATTTGATGAAACAGGTGGTACCTAATCTGAAAACTGTTGGCTATGTGTATAGTCCGGGTGAAGTGAATTCCACTGTGGTGCTGGGACAATTGCAAACTTTACTGGCCAAAGATGGTATTACGGTTGCGGCAGCTCCGGCACAACGCACTACTGATGTGCCTATGGCCACAAAAAGCCTGCAAGGTAAGGCAAACCTGATTTATACCTCACTGGACAATAATGTGGTTTCTGCCTATGAATCCATGTACAAGGTTGCCAAAAATATGAAAATGCCGCTGGTTGCTTCCGATACTGGTTCGGTGAAACGTGGTGCTGCTGTGGCACTGGGCGTTAATTATCATGAGCTTGGTGTGACTACGGGAAAGATTGTGGGTCGGATTCTTAAGGGTGAACAGGCTGGCAGTATTGCGCCGCAGCGGGTGTCTGCCGAACAGCTGGATTTGATGGTAAGTAAATCCAATGCCGCGGAACAGGGTATTACCTTACCGCCAGAGCTACTTAAACAGGCTAAAGTAATCGATTAGAATAACCGGTCTTCGTGCTGAATACCGTGACATCGGCAGGCTGATTCTGGCTTTGCCGATGTTGTTTTTATTTTTAACTACAATTTATTAATTGGATAATATGTCTTCTATAGCTTTATTTGGTGCTTTAGAAAGCGGGCTGATATATGCCCTTGTTGCTCTGGGTGTGCTGATTTCATTTCGAATTCTGGATTTTCCCGATTTGACTGCTGATGGCAGCTTTCCGCTAGGTGGCGCTGTGTTTGCCGTGTGCGTGACTCATGGTGTTAATCCGTGGCTGGCGACGGCACTTGGTGGTGCAGCCGGTGCCTGTGCAGGTTTGGTGACAGCATGGCTGCATGTTTCTTTGAAAATCATGCAGCTTTTAGCCAGCATTCTGGTTATGGTGGCTTTATATTCGGTGAACCTGCGTATTATGGGGGCGCCTAATCTGCCTCTGCTGGATCAGCCCAGTGTGTTCACACCGTTTTACAATGCTGATATCAGTAATCAGTATTGGGTACAGCCACTGGTGATATTCGGTTTTGTTTTGGTTGCCAAATTGTTTCTGGACTGGTTTTTTGCCACTGAAATAGGTCTGTCAATGCGTGCCACTGGGGTAAATGCACGAATGGCGCGTGCACAGGGCGTGAATACTTCGCGCATTTTGTTGCTGGGCATGGCAATGTCCAATGCATTTATTGCTCTGGCTGGTGCTCTATTTGTGCAGACGCAGGGCGGCGCTGATATTTCCATTGGTATCGGCACAATTGTTGTTGGTCTGGCGGCGGTAATTATCGGTGAAACGCTAATTCCGGGTAAGCGTTTTTTGGTGATTACGCTGGCCGTGATTGTGGGCGCAGTGCTGTATCGTGCGTTTATTGCGCTGGCATTAGGCAGCGATACGCTGCAACATATCGGTTTTGGCCCGCAGGATTTGAATCTGGTAACGGCCATTCTGGTGGTACTGGCCTTGCGTTTGCCAGCAATCAAAAGTTATTTTAAAAGGAAATTAAAAGCATGATGCGCGCAGATGATTTACGCCTGACATTCAATGCAGGAACGCCTATTGAAAATCCTGCTTTGCGTGGCATGAGTTTGAGTATTGCTGAAGGCGAGTTTGTTACGGTTATCGGCAGTAATGGTGCTGGCAAGTCTACTTTCCTTAATGCTATCAGTGGTGATATTCTGGTGGATTCTGGCAGTATTACCATTAATAATAAAGATGTGACCAATGAGCCGGCCTATAAACGTGCGCCGTTGGTGGCTCGGGTGTTTCAGGATCCGCTGGCCGGTACCTGTGAAGCGCTAACCATAGAAGAAAATATGGCTTTAGCACTCAGGCGCGGAAACGGACGTGGTTTACGTGCTGCAATTAAGCGCCAGTATCGTGAACTGTTTCGGGAAAAACTGGCCATGCTCAATCTGGGACTGGAAAATCGTCTAAGCGACCGGATTGGCCTGCTTTCCGGTGGCCAGCGGCAGGCGGTTAGCCTGCTAATGGCTTCATTGCAGGATTCCAAAATTTTGTTGCTGGACGAACATACTGCTGCTCTTGACCCGAAAACAGCCGCTTTTGTGCTCGAACTGACTGACCGTATTGTGCGCGAAAACAATCTGACTGCGATGATGGTAACTCATTCGATGCAGCAGGCTCTGGATCATGGCTCGCGCACTGTTATGCTGCATCAGGGGCAGGTGGTGTTGGATGTTGCCGGCGATAAGCGTGCCGGTATGAGTGTCACTGATTTGTTAAAAATGTTTGAGCATACTCAGGGTGAAAAAGTAACTGATGATGCTTTATTGCTGAGTTAAGTCTCTGTATTGTTGTTTAACAGGCTGTCAAAAGTATTTTTGGCAGCCTGATTTGCTGATTGGATAAATAATGTCCGTGCCGGAATTGATTGTACTGAATAAGCCATATGGGGTGATTTGTCAGTTTAGTGCCCATGAAAAATATCCTACCTTAAAGCAATATGTGCCTTTACCGGATATTTATCCTGCTGGCCGGTTGGATACGGATAGTGAGGGGTTATTATTGTTGACTGTAAACGGACGTTTGCAGGCAAAAATTGCCCATCCAAAATATAAGCTGGTGAAAACTTACTGGGCACAGGTAGAGGGTAAGCCCGATGCGGAACGCCTGCAGCAACTGGGACAGGGCGTGGATTTAGGAGATTTTGTGACAGCTCCGGCACAGGTGAGTGTGGTGAGTACGGCTGATAGTGCCCGCCTGTGGCCACGGGTGCCGCCAATCCGTGAACGCAAGACGGTAGCAGATTTCTGGCTGCAAATTCGTATCAGTGAAGGTAAAAATCGGCAGGTGCGGCGCATGTGTGCCAGAGTAGGCTGGCCATGTTTGCGTCTGGTACGGGTTGGTATCGGGCGGTTAAATGTTTTTTCTCTGCACCTGCCTTTGGGACAGTGGCAGGCGGTTAGCCCGCGCGATTTGTAATGAATTACCGGTATTCTTTCCAGATGTAAAAATATAACCCTTAGGCCTTTGGGCATAAGGGTTATTTATATTGATTAGTAATGCATGGTTAATCAGAATGCGGGAATAATTGCACCCTGATATTTTTCTTCAATAAATTTTTTCACTTCAGGCGAGGTCATGGCCTGTTTCAGTTTTTGAATTGCTGCGCGGTTTTCATCACCGGTGCGGACAACCAGCATGTTTGCATATGGAGAATCTTTTTCTTCAATGAACAAAGCATCTTTAGTCGGTACCAGTTTGGCTTCCATGGCAAAATTGGTATTAATTACGGCTAAGGTGGCATCATTCAAAGTACGTGGTAACTGCGGTGCGTCCATTGGGGTAATTTTCAGGTGTTTCGGGTTGTCTACAATATCGCGTACAGTAGCACTGATACCTGCATCAGCTTTAAGTTTGATTAAGCCAGCTTTTTGCAGTAATAACAAGGCACGACCGCCATTAGAGGCATCATTTGGAATGGTTACCAGACCGCCGTCAGGAGTTTCGTTGAGTGATTTAACCTTTTTAGAGTAAACACCCATTGGTTCCACATGGATGTTAACAACAGGTGTTAACTGCATTTTATGTTTTTGCACGAAATCGTCTAGATAGGGTTTGTGCTGGGTAAAGTTGGCATCAACATCTTTTTCAGCCAAAGCGATATTCGGACGCACGTAATCTGTCATTTGTACAATCTGTAAATCGATACCTTCTTTTTGCAGCAATGGTTTGGCTACCTGAAGAATTTCAGCATGAGGTACTGGTGAGGCTGCCACTTTAAGTACGGTTTCGCTGGTAGCAGCTGATGCGCTGCTGGTATTGGCTGACGATGCAGCTTCATTTTTCTGGCTGCATGCAGTGAGTACTGTACCGATTGCAGCCACAGACAGTAATGCAAATAACAATTTTTTCATATTTAACCTTGATTAAGATAAACGATAAAACATACTGTTTAACATTAACACAAAATGCATGTTGCTTGTATTTTTTACATATGAGTATAGCTTGGTTAATCAGTAAAGTAGTCACCTGTAACCAAAATGGTCTAGCTATATTGGGCAAACAGGCTGAAAGGTTATTTGCCCAGCATTGGCTTAAGGTACTTACCGGTATAGCTTTTACGATTGGCGGCAACTTCTTCTGGTGTCCCTTCTGCAATAATGGTACCGCCACCATCACCACCTTCCGGACCAAGGTCAACGATATAGTCAGCTGTTTTGATTACGTCCAGATTATGTTCGATAATAACGATGCTATTGCCTTTGCCTTTCAGGCGCTGAATAACATCAAGTAACAGGGCAATATCGGCAAAGTGCAGACCTGTGGTGGGTTCATCCAGTATGTACAAGGTGCGGCCGGTATCGCGCTTGGACAGCTCCAGTGCCAGTTTGACACGCTGAGCTTCGCCACCGGACAAGGTGGTAGCCGACTGCCCCAGACGCACATAGCCCAGCCCTACGTCCAGTAGTGTTTGCAGTTTGCGTTTTACTATAGGTACGGCATCAAAGAAAGTACAGGCATCTTCAACGGTCATTTCCAGAATTTCGCTGATGTTTTTGCCCTTGTATTGGATTTCCAGTGTTTCGCGGTTATAACGTTTGCCATGACAAACTTCGCAGGGAACATAAATATCGGGCAGAAAATGCATTTCTACCTTAATCACGCCATCGCCCTGACAGGCTTCACAGCGTCCGCCTTTTACATTAAAGGAAAACCGCCCAACGCTGTAACCACGCTCGCGTGACAGCGGTACGCCGGCAAACAGTTCACGGATTGGGGTGAACAGACCGGTATAGGTGGCTGGATTGGAACGCGGGGTACGACCAATGGGCGACTGGTCGACATTGATTACTTTGTCCAGTTGTTCCAATCCCTGAATATTTTCATATGGCGCAGGCTCTTCACTGGCACGGTTTAGTTCTCGTGCTGTAATTTTCGCCAGAGTATCATTAATCAGGGTGGATTTACCGCTACCAGAGACACCGGTAATACAGGTAATCAACCCAAGCGGTAATGTCAAAGTAACGTTTTTGAGATTATTGCCGCTGGCTCCACTTAAAATCAATAAGCGTTTTTTGTCTACAGGAGTGCGTTGTGCCGGTATGCTGATGGATTTTTTGCCACTAAGATACTGGCCAGTAATCGATTCTTTGCAGCTGGCAACCTGTTTTGGTGAGGCGGCAATAATCACGTGGCCACCGTGTTCACCGGCACCGGGGCCCATGTCGACAACAAAATCAGCCGCACGGATGGCATCTTCATCATGTTCGACCACAATTACGCTGTTACCCAAATCGCGCAGGTGCTTCAGGGTATCCAGCAGGCGGTCGTTATCACGCTGGTGCAGACCGATAGAGGGTTCGTCCAGTACGTACATCACACCGGTCAAGCCGGAACCAATCTGGCTGGCCAGACGGATACGCTGTGCTTCACCGCCAGATAATGTTTCTGCACTACGTGCCAGGCTCAGATAATTGAGGCCAACATTAATCAGAAAACCAAGCCGTTCATTGATTTCCTTAAGAATTTTTTCGGCAATTTGTTTTTTGTTACCATCCAGATTCAGATTCTGGAAAAAATCCAGTGTGATTGTGAGCGGCCAAGCATTTACATCCTGTAATGGCTTACCGCCTACATAAACGTAACGTGCTTCAGTACGCAGACGCGCACCCCCACAGGCCGGGCAGGCACGATGGCTTTGGTATTGGGCTAACTCTTCGCGCACAGTGGCGGAATCGGTTTCCCGATAGCGGCGCTCCAGATTGGGTAGAATACCTTCAAACGGATGGCTACGGGTGAATTTAGTACCCCGTTCTGAAAGGTAAGTAAATTCAATCTGCTCCTTGCCGGAACCATACAGAACGATGTTCTGGATTTTTTCTTTCAGTTGATTAAATGGAGTATCAACGTCAAAATCAAAATGATGAGCCAGTGACTGAATCATCTGGAAATAAAAAGTATTGCGTTTATCCCAGCCTTTGATAGCACCCGCGGCCAAAGACAAGTCCGGATGCATAACTACGCGTTCAGGGTCAAAATAATCCATGCTGCCCAGTCCGTCACAGCTGGGGCAGGCACCGACAGGATTGTTGAAGCTGAACAGCCTTGGTTCCAGTTCCTGTAGGCTGTATGAGCATACAGGGCAGGCAAAGCGGGCAGAAAACCAGTGTTCTTGGTCACTGTCCATTTCTATGGCAAGGGCACGTTCATTGCCAAGACGCAGTGCGGTTTCAAAACTTTCAGCCAGACGCTGTTTGATATCGGTGCGTACTTTTACTCGGTCGATGACTACGTCAATATCGTGCTTAATATTTTTCTGTAGCTTGGGCACTTCTTCAATCGCATACACTTCACCATCAACCCGTACCCGGGCAAAACCCTGTACCTGTAAATCGGCAAAGTAGTCTATGAATTCACCTTTGCGCCCGCGTACCGCGGGTGCCAGAATCATTACCCGGCTATCTTCTTGCAGAGCCAGAATATGGTCTACCATCTGCGAAACAGTTTGACTTGAAAGTGGCAGATTGTGTTCGGGACAATACGGCGTACCAACCCGTGCATACAATAAACGGAGATAATCGTGAATTTCAGTGACCGTGCCTACAGTGGAACGGGGGTTGTGACTGGTGGCTTTCTGTTCAATGGAAATGGCTGGGGACAGACCCTCAATTAAATCAACATCCGGCTTTTCCATCATTTGCAGAAACTGGCGTGCATAAGCCGACAGGCTTTCGACGTAACGCCGTTGACCTTCTGCATATAAGGTGTCAAAAGCCAGAGAAGATTTACCACTGCCAGACAGGCCGGTGATGACTACCAGTTGATGGCGGGGAATGTCCAGATCTATGTTTTTAAGATTATGTGTACGTGCACCGCGAATATGAATTCTGTCGTTATCTGACATAATGCCTTGCCCGAGCTAATGAAATGGGATTTTGGCTTTAATCAAATTACTGTTTATTAAAACCATCCGGTATTATACCCATTTCAAAACTCTAATTTAAAGCTGTCAAGTAAAGGTTTTAATATTTGCGTAAAATAAATCTCTTAAAATCAAGGCATAATTCCTGATTGCACCATAAATAAAATAAAACCGGCACATTTCCCAAAGCTACAATCAGATACAGGGCATTAATACTGTTAAACAGCCAGATAAGCACAGCGCTCAATATTGCTGCACAGACCATAAACAGGCCATTAATAATGTTATTGGCGGCAACTGCATGAGCACGGAATTCATTGCTGCTGGCCGTTTGCAGCCATGTATATAGAGGCAGGGAAAAGAAACCACCGCAAAAGCCAATACCAATTATGCACAGCATAACCATTATGCTATTGGGTCGGCTCAGAAATGTGCTGATACCCTCAATGGGCAGACTATGCTGTGCCTGAGTGACCCACACCAGCAGCAGACCAAAGATACTCATGCCAAGCGTACCTAGTATAACCAGACTAAGATGTAACTGATGCCGGCTCAGGCGCGCACAGGCAATCGAACCACTACCAATGCCCAATGAAAACAAAGTAAGCATCAGATTAAATACCGCCTCATTACCGCCAAGATTCAGGCGGGTGAAAGTGGGAAGCTGAGTAATGTAAACCGAACCAATCAGCCAGAACCAGGAAATGCCGATTATGGCTACCCAGACGTTTTTTTGCTGATAGGTTTGCTTGAGTAGCTGTTTAGTGCTGCGCAAAAGGTTTGCATCAATATACTGCTGGGGAATCTGTGCCGGTACGCGTGGCATAAACATGCTGGCCAGTTGCCCTAATATGGCCACAAACAGCAGAATACCAAACAACCAGGTTGTGTCAGTGCCTGCCAGGATGGTACCGAAAATCTGCCCCAACAGGATAGACAAAAAGGTGCCGCTTTCAATCAGACTGTTACCATTCAGTAATTCATATTGTGGCAGGTATTCGGGCAAAATAGCGTATTTTAAGGGGCCAAACAGAGTAGAGTGTGTTCCCATCAGAAACAGGCACAGCATTAATATTGCTACCGAATGCAGCCAGAAGCCAAGGCCAGCTACCAGCATAATGCAGATTTCTGCGGCTTTAATCCAGCGCGCCAGTATGGCTTTATCCAGTTTGTTGGATAATTCGCCAGATAGGGCAGAAAACAAAAAATAGGGCAGAATATACAGTAAGGCACCGGCATTTAACATCTGGCTGGCAGGTAGCCAGGAGTTTGCGCCCAGGCCATAAAAGCTAATCAGCACAAATAGGGCGGTTTTAAACAGATTATCGTTAAATGCACCAAAAAACTGGGTACCAAACAGCGGCAGGAACCTTCTGGTATGGGCAAAAGCAAACTGGTTGCCAGATGGCAATATATCAGGTGTAGGCATATATGACCTTGCAAAAAGGTACTGAATGGTTACAGGGTGCCGGTGAGGTCGTTCAGCAGAAAATGCTGGCCGCACAGGCTAAGATACTGTTGCTGCAAACGGCCGATAATATTGTTTTCAGCATCACATAATTGCACATAATCGGACTGTCTGTACCAGCTTAGGCTGTTATGTTGGGACAACTGCTGCAATATCTGCCATTGTACCGGGCATGCTTGCCGGTCTGCCTCATCTGCCTGTGCTTTAATTGCATAATAACCGGTAGCACCACTGGTATAGGTGGAATCATCTTCGTCCATCAACACCAGAAAACCAAGATGATGGTTGTCTGGGCTATTAATACTAAAATAAAACATAATTAAAAATTTCTTTGAAGTCTGAAAAGGACTTAATCAAATTCTGAATCCTGCTGTCAGGATTCTAGCAGTTTATAAAAAATTGTGTCTGCTAATATGCATGCTTTTGCCCACGGAATATCCAATAATATTAATTATGAGTCGTGATGGGGGAAATAAAGATGGTTGTTAATACGTTGGTCAATATATCGGTAGGAAATCAATGTTGTGGTTTTTTCAGTATGGGATTGGGGTAAGGTAAACAGGAAAAGACAAGAGCAATATTGCATGGCTTGGTACTGTGCTGGTGTTGACTTCGGCTATTGTAAAAGGCTGTCTGGATTCGTCTGCGGCAGAACATGTTGCACAGAATGGACGTTAAAATCTCAACAGCTTTAATGTTACAGACAGATAATACTGTTGGTGACCCAGTGATACTGGTGCTGGGTGTATGTGGGGCATTATTCCATTCAGGACATGGATGCAATAGTTTAACTGAATATTGATTGAACTCTGGTTACTGCTTGATGCTGACGGAATAAAGGACTAGAAAATGCTTCAGTCAGTGTAAGTGGTATTTTTCTGGCACTGAAAACGGTTTTCAGGTTAATAATAATGGCAATTATATTGCTTAAAAAGTCTGTGGGTATGCAGGTTCTGGCCGGTACGATAATGGTTATTGGGGTGGCAACTACCTGTATATTCATTCCGCAAAAGAACTAAGCAGATTTACTTTTAATAAAAAAGGTTAGTGCATTGAGCACTAACCCTGATTTTTAGCACTGAAGCTTTGACAAAAAACTAGATTACATATTGGTCAGTTTAAGTTTTTGCCCCGGGCGTAATACCTGCTTACCATGAACTTTCTTGAGTTTGCTTACGGGGATATTCAGACGCTGGGCAATGCTGGTAAGGGTATCGCCTTTTTTTACAGTATAGGACGCTGGAATAATGCTGGTCTTGCTATTGCCAGTCCTGCGTGCTGAAGCCAGCATGCGTTTGCTGTTAACATTAGTATCAATTTTCAGTACCTGCCCCACTTGTAGGTTGTGGCCTCGCAGATTATTCGCCGTTACCAGATCGGCAACATTGATGTTATAGCGCTGGGCAATTGAGAATAAAGTATCACCCTTGTTCACTTTATGGGCTACATTACGGCGGCTGTCGGCAACATTAATTATCTTGCGTGCAGCACGCTCAGAACGGTTTTCAGCTACACGGGAAACCTGTGCTTCCTCGCGCTCAGCCTGTGCCAGTACTTTTTGTACAGAAGCGGCAGCGGCGGCCTGTAGTTGAGCAGTCTGTGCCATTTGCATCAATGCGTCACTATTTTCTGCTGCTAATGGTGCTGGTGAATTAGCCGCTGCTGGTGTGGTGGTAGCAGTAGCAACTGTCACTGTCTGTGTTGTTGTATTTTCCGGCAATGGCTGTTCGGCATTAAGCGCAGTGGTAGCCACCGTAGATGTACGGGTAATAGTTAGGGCTTCCTGATTATTGCTAACTATATTGTTTGACTGGGCTACTGTTACAGTAGGATGGGTCACGAATGTGCCGGGAGGTAACACAGGCTGTGCCATGGCAATATTCAGCAATGGGTCGGTATCACTGTTGCTGAAAGAATCCAGAATCTGAGTATTCAAGCTGTTTTTACTGATCAGCAGGCTGCGTCCGGCTGGAACAGTGTTACTGCTAAGATTATTCAGCCGTTTGATTTCTGCACTGCTCATGCCGGTCTGGGCTGCTAAATCTGCCACACTGGTAGGTGCAAAAGCTTTAAAGACATTCCAGGACAGCAGGCTGCTTTTATCTGCGCTGCGGTAATTACGTTCAAAGGTATTCACTGCGGTAATCGGCAGCAGCATTTTGCGGTTTTCTTTGGGAATGAATACCGGGCTCTTGAAGCTTGGATTGAGTGTTAAGAATTCTGAAGTAGAAATATTGGCCAAGCGGGCAGCCGCATCAATATCAATCGGCTGGTCGATACTGATGGCTTCAAAATAAGGACGATTTGGTACGGAAGCCAGATGGATGCCAAATGCCTGTGGATTTTCAATAATATTGCGTACAGCCAGCAGCTTAGGCACGTAATTACGGGTTTCATTAGGCATACGCAGATTTTCATAGGTAGGAGCAATGCCGGCCAGCTGGGCGCGTTTGATGGCTTTACCTACATTGCCCTCACCCCAGTTGTAAGCAGCCAGTGCCAGCGACCAATCACCAAACAGGCTGTAAAGATATTGCAGATAGGTTAAAGCAGCATCGGTAGCAGCATATACGTCATGACGGCCATCATAAAGATTGGTTTGTTCCAGTCCATACTGGCGGCCGCTGTGGGGCATAAACTGCCATAATCCAGATGCACCCACGCGAGATTTTGCCTTGCTGACAAAAGCACTTTCAATAAAAGGCAATAAAGCTACTTCAGCCGGCATCTGGCGTTTTTCTGCCTCATTCACAATGTGATATAAATATGGCTGACTGCGTAGAATGGTACGATTGAAATAGTCGCCGTGGCTTGAATAGTATTGCTCATGCTTGCGAACAATTTCAGGATTGACTTCAGTCATACGAAAATCCTGACGCATACGCCCCCAGATATCATGAGCAGGATGCGCTTTGCCTTTAAGGGTGGCCGCATTCAAATTCATGATTGATAATCCGATGCCATTACTGGTGTAAGATTGGGCAAATGAGATAGAGGGAGCGAGTACCAGGCTAGTGAGTGCCAGTACCATATGCTTCAATTGAGCCATTCGTATAACCGTAAAATTTATGCAAAATCCCATTAATATTAAAGAGGAATTCCTTAACAGTCAAGGATAAATCCCTATTTTTACAGTAATGTTGCAAATGCGATAGAATCTTTTAAATGGCTATGATATTTATTTAACATATGCGCAATGGTGTTGTGAATGAGTTATCCGAGATTGGAAAACTGGCTGGCAGAGCATGCTTTTGGTTTGTATCTTAGCCAGCTTGAACAGCAGTTTATAAGGCATCAATTATCAGTATTGCGTTTTGGAACTATTATGCAATGCGGCTTGCCACGGTGGCAGTTTCAGAATGTATTTGCCGCAGAGTCGCAGTATATTGTACAAAGCGTACAGGCTGATGCAAATGTGGCTATTGTTGCTGACAGTACGGCTTTACCTTGGGTACAACCATGTATGGATACAATTATCTGGCCGCATGGTTTGGATATGATATCCAGTCATGATGCAGCCATAGCGGAAATAGCACGGGTATTAGTGCCGGGAGGTCATGTTATCCTAACTGGGCTGAATGTTCAGGGATACTGGCGCCTGTTTTATAAGCGCTGCATACACAGCCGGCCAGCTTTAAATCTTTTATCTGCAAGTGCTGTAGTGAGCCGGATGCAACAATATGGCTTGTATCTTGAAGAAGGAAAGTTTATGGGTTATGGCATCCCTGGCTGTTTCGGGAAAAATCATCAAGCCATCGAGTATATGGGTAACCGCTGGTGGCCGCATTTGGCCGCAGTTTATGGTCTGGTGCTGGTTAAACGGACTGTTCCGCTTACTTTAACGCCACAGAATGCTGCGAATCTGGGGTTGAATTCGGTAACCAATATGGCTTTAAAAGGCATGGGGTATAATTAGCATGGCTGTAAAGCCTCAGCGTTAACTGAATTAAAAAGACCTGAGTCCTAGCTCAGGTCTTTTGCCTGTGTGAATGTCAGGCTGTCTTATCAGCATCACTGCTCAGCTTTTTATCCATGAGTTCTTCAAATTCACGCATACAGGTAGCGGCAATGGCCAGCATGGTATCGATTTCCTTTTTGGAAATAATCAGCGGTGGAGCCGCTACCATGTGGTCACCACAGGCGCGGAAAATCAGATTGTTTTTGAAAAAGATATCACGGCAAATTAAACCGGTGGTACCAAAATTTTCAAAAAATTCTCGCGTTTCGCGGTTTTTTACCAGAGTGAAACCACACATTAGACCCTCTGCTCGGATATCTGCAACATATTTAAACTGGCTGAATGTTTCCTGCCAGCGTTTACGCAGATATGGGCCGGTTTTGGTGCGTACCTTTTCAATAATATTTTCATCATCCAGTATGTTCAGGTTTTCGCACGCCACTGCTGCTGAAACCGGATGGCCGCTATAAGTAAAGCCATGATTAAAATCACCACCTGCCAGCAGGCCTTCAGTTACCCTGTCATTTACCATAACAGCTCCAATGGGTAAATATCCGGAAGACAATCCTTTAGCCGTAGTAAAGATATCGGGAGTAAAGCCGAGTGTTTCGAAGCCAAACCATCTTCCGGTACGGCCGTAGCCACAAATTACCTCATCCGCTACCAGCAAAATATCGTATTTTTTGCAGATTGCTTCAATTCGTGGCCAGTAGCTTGCTGGTGGAATAATCACGCCACCTGCGCCCTGAATAGGTTCGCCAACAAATGCTGCAATTTTATCCGCACCCAGGGACAGGATTTTTTCTTCAAGCCAATTGGCCGCACGGATACCAAACTCTTCTTCACTTTCATTGTTGTTGGCTAAACCGTAATACCAGGGCTGTTCGATATGGACGATATTAGCTATGGGTAAATCACCCTGTTCATGCATGCTTTTCATACCGCCCAAGCTGGCTCCGCCAAGGGTTGAACCGTGATAGCCATTCCAGCGACCAATAATGATTTTTTTGGTTGGTTGTCCTACTGATGTCCAGTAATGACGCACCATACGAATCATGGTATCAACTGATTCCGAACCAGAATTTGTATAGAACACATGATTAAATTCAGGCGGGGTAATTTCTACCAGTTTTTCGGATAATTTAATTACAGCCGGATGGGTGGTTTTGAAAAAAGTATTATAAAACGGCAAAACCTCCATTTGTTTCTCGGCAATTTTAGCCAGTTTCTTTTGTCCGTAACCAATGTTCACACACCATAAGCCGGCCATGCCATCAATGATTTCATTGCCGTCACTGTCATAGACATAAATACCCTTAGCCTTAACCATCATACGTACGCCATGTTTTTTAAGCTGGGCATTGTCTGAAAACGGATGCAGGTGATGTTTTACGGCGTGTTTGGTATCGGTTTTTTTAGTCATATAAAATACTCCTTTGTTAAAAATGATACAGGCTGTTTACTAAGCTTGCTGTGAACAGCAGCAAACCCGCAGAACCGGCCATGTACGTGGTTCAAACATGCAACAGTAGATATTTACGTTCCCATGGGCTGATTACCCGAAAATATTCAGATACTTCCTGTTCTTTGACTGCAATGTACATTTCGACAAAACGTTGCCCCAATAGATCATGTATTGGTTCACACTGGCGCAGACGTTCTATGGCCTCTTCCAGTGTGGTAGGAAACTGATAGGGCAGAGAGTATGCATTAGTGCTCATGGGGGTGCGCGGCTGTAACTGTTCTTTAATTCCCAGATAGCCACAGCCCAGTGAGCAGGCTATCGCCAGATAGGGATTGACATCCACCCCAGCCAGCCGGTTTTCAATGCGCCGGCCTTTGGCACTGGCACGAGGAACACGTAAGCCAACCGTACGGTTGTCATAGCCCCATTCTACGTTGGTTGGCGCCGCGGTAAAACGGGTCAGGCGGCGAAATGAATTCACATACGGGGCAAAAAATGGCATGGTAAGAGGCAGATATTTTTGCAAACCGCCAATAAAATGGAAAAACAGATCTGAAGGTGTGCCATCGGCATTGCTGAAAGCATTATTACCGCTTTTTACGTCATTCAGACTCTGGTGAATATGCATGGCACTTCCCGGTTCACCTTCCATAGGCTTGGCCATAAAAGTGGCATACATTTTGTGGTGAAATGCTGACTCCCGTACAGTACGTTTAAACAGAAATACCTGATCAGCCAAATCCAGTGCATTGCCATGCAGAAAATTAATTTCCATCTGTGCGGCACCAATTTCATGAATCAAGGTGTCTACTTCAAGATTCTGTTCATGACAATAGTCGTATATTTCCTCAAATAGCGGGTCAAACTCATTAACTGCATCCACGGCATAGGAGCGCCGGCCAAACTCACTGCGTCCTGTACGGCCTATCGGTGGTTGCAGCGGTACATCCGGATCAGGATTGGGCGAAATCAGATAAAATTCCATTTCAGGAGCAACAATCGGCTCCAACCCCATATTTTCATACAGTTTCAGTATGCGTTTGAGGACATTGCGTGGCGCGGTCTCTACCGGTAAACCCTCTGGGGAGAAACAGTCGAATATCAGTGATGCCGTGGGTTCCTGCGCCCAGGGAACAAACCGTAATGTTGTAGGGTCTGGCTTTAATTCCATATCTGCATCAGTTTCATCCAGCAGACTGGACTGCGGATATTCGCCGGTAACCGTTTGCAGTAATACTGCTTCAGGTAAGCGCATATCCGGTTCAGATATGAATTTGTCTTTGGGAATAATTTTGCCGCGAGCTACACCTGTAATATCTGGCAAGATACATTCTACTTCAGTAATACCATGTTCTTTGAGCCAGTTAAATATGCCATCATACATAAGTCACCTTAAAATGATTCCTTTTGCTTATGCAATTTATATTGCATACATGCTTCACGAAAAGCTTTAAAAATAGCGATAGAAAGCGGTTTTTGCCCATATAGCCATTCAGGATGCCATTGCACTGCATAGCCAAATAACGGCGCGGCATCAATCCTGAATGCTTCAATCAGGCCATCTGGTGCAGTTGCTTCTATGCTAAGCCCAGGTGCTAAAGTTTTAACTCCTTGTTGATGTAAAGAATTAACAGCATACTGTTGCTGGTCTGCGGCCAGCCACAGCATCAATAAACTGTCTGCATGCAGGTTGACAATGTGCGCATCATCGTACTGTACTTCAATTGGTTGATTATCTGGTTCCCGGTGATCCAGAAAACCAGGTATTTCCTGTAAATGCTGATAGAGCGTGCCGCCAAGTGCGACATTGATTTCCTGCAAGCCGCGGCAAACACCGAAAAGCGGTATACCTTTGTCGATAAGTTGCCGGATAAGTGGCAAAGTGGTGTGGTCGCGAGCCGTGTCCTGTAGTGTTCCTTCACGGGCAGTAGCTTCGCCATACCATTTTGGATCGATATTGGAATAGGAGCCAGGTAGAAAAACACCATCTACTAGTGTTAGTAAACGCTGTAATACAGTCTGGTCAGCCAGTGCTGGCAGCAGAATCACATCACCGACACTATCCTGTACGGCCTGTATGTATTTTTCGCCCACAGCGTGAAAATTCCACTTACCCATCTGCTTCACATCACACGGAATACCAATAACTGGGCGCAATTCCATAAATCAGTCTCAAAGTTTTAATAGTTAAGAGAATTTCCGAATTCTGTATTGCATAATCCCATGCCGTGAAAAAAATGGCAAGAATTCTTAAGTTAAAGTATCGAAGAGAAATTTTTTCTGTTTGCATGCTCTGAAAGATAATGCCAATCGCACGCGAGAAAGAACATTTTTCTTGTCTGTCTAAACAGCATATTCACACTAATATGGCTGACAACTATAAAAAAAGCCCTGAAAATTTTCAGGGCGAAAATACACAGAATTAAACAACTTTAAAACCGACGCTGTAACTTTGCAGCCAGAATAATACTGGCGGCCAGTTCTTCAATGGATTTATGAGTCGTATTGGTATAAGGAATATTAAAACGGCGAAACATATCTTCTGCAGTTAAAATTTCACGCCGGCAATTATCTCTGCTGGCATAGCGTGAATCAGGACGCCGCTCCGAACGAATATGATGCAGGCGGTCAGCGTCAATAGTTAATCCATATAATTTTTGCCGGAACGGCTGTAGCATTCTGGGTAGTTCACTGCTTTCCAGATCTTCAGGAATAAGGGGATAGTTGGCCGCGCGAATACCATACTGTAGTGCCAGATACAGGCAGGTAGGGGTTTTACCGCTGCGGGATACACCCATCAGAATCACATCGGCTTTTTTTAATTCCCGATCTGTAATACCATCATCATGATTAAGAGCAAAATTAATTGCCTCCATACGCTTGTCGTAACGTTCGGTGTCATGCATGCCATGGGTGCGGCCGATAGAATGATTGGCCTCGGTGGCCAGCTCATCTTCCAGTTCTCCAATAAAAGCATCATAAAAACTCATGTGCAAACCGGCACTGGTTTTAATCAGCTCGCGAACATTTTCATCAACAATACTCGAAAAAACCAGCGGGCGTGTTTCACAATGGTTTGCAGCATTATTGATTAAAGCAACAATTTCACGTGCTTTTGTTTCTGTGTCTACAAAAGGGTAGGTAGCACGTTTGAATTCAATATTGTCAAACTGATTCAGCAAAGCTAGCCCCATACTTTCAGCTGTAATTCCGGTGCGGTCGGAAACAAAAAAAACTTGGCGTACAGGTTTCATAATTATTTATACAATCAAAGTTAAAGAAATTGCGACAGTTGAATAGATTATCTATTGTAAATGAAGTTTTCTCCTAACTCATATTTCAGTGTTGGCTTTTTTCAATAACTGGTTTGGAAAAATAAATCACATTGAACTTGCGTTATTCCGGCATAAATACGCATACTTTAAGCTATTTTTGTCATATATTTAAATTTAAATTGTTAATAAGCAAATTAAATTGATATATTCAGCTAAAAAATCGATATTGAAATTAAAATACTTATGCTATCAATGATTTGTAAGTAAAAGGTGTTTGACAAAAGCTAAACTATATTCACAAAGAGCAGATAAATAGCCAAAAATACATGACATTTTATACCTGACTAGTTAGAATAGACCGTCTTCAACTTTCACACTCCACACTGGATAACCATCATGGCCGGTAATAACGTAATCTGGTTTGAAAATTTGCGCATGACTGATGTTGAAAGCGTCGGCGGTAAAAATGCTTCTCTTGGCGAGATGATTTCACAGCTCACTGAAAAAGGTGTGCGTGTCCCCGGTGGTTTTGCTACCACTGCCGAAGCCTATCGCAAATTTCTTGCTTACGAAGGTTTGAGTGAACGGATTAATAACGAACTCAATGCACTTGATGTCGATAATGTTGCCGAATTGGCAAGAGTAGGTAAACAAATCCGTCAATGGATTATGGATACCCCATTTCCGCCTGAACTGGAATCAGATTTACAGGCTGCATGGGAAAAAATGGTAGCAGATGCCGGTACAGACCAGATTTGCGTGGCTGTGCGCTCTTCTGCTACTGCTGAAGATTTACCGGATGCTTCTTTTGCAGGCCAGCAGGAAACATTTTTGAATATCAGTGGCTATGAAAATGTCAAGGAAGCTATGCATCATGTATTTGCTTCCCTGTATAATGATCGTGCCATTTCCTATCGAGTTCACAAGAATTTTGCTCATGATGTAGTAGCACTTTCTGCCGGCGTACAGCGCATGGTACGCTCTGATAAAGGCGCATCCGGCGTAATGTTCACCATGGATACCGAATCCGGATTTGATCAGGTGGTATTCATTACTTCATCTTATGGCTTGGGTGAAACCGTAGTACAGGGCGCAGTAAACCCTGATGAATTTTACGTACATAAGCCTACCTTGCGTGCAGGCCGCCCGGCTATCCTGCGTAAAACTATGGGTTCAAAACTGATCAAAATGGTTTTCACCGATGCGGCACAGGCAGGTAAGTCTGTACAGACCGTGGATGTAGAGCCTGCTGAGCGGAAAAAATTCTCTATTAGTGCGGAAGAAATTACCGAGCTGGCTCAATACGCGCTGATTATTGAAGAACATTATGGCCGTCCAATGGATATCGAATGGGGGCGTGATGGTATTGATGGCAAACT
This sequence comes from Snodgrassella alvi, assembly GCF_002777425.1. GTDB lineage: Bacteria > Pseudomonadota > Gammaproteobacteria > Burkholderiales > Neisseriaceae > Snodgrassella > Snodgrassella alvi_B. The sequence goes on along the minus strand of NZ_MDVC01000050.1, from coordinate 3,239 downwards.
GTATATTCTGCAAGCTCGTCCTGAAACCGTAAAATCACAGGAAAATAACAGCCGCGTACTGCGTCGCTACCAGATTAATGACAAATCTGCCATTCTGGTTGAAGGTCGCGCCATTGGCCAGAAAGTGGGTCAGGGCAAAGTAAGACTGGTTAAAAGCGTTGATGAAATGGACAAGGTTTTGCCAGGTGATGTGCTGGTAACCGACATGACTGACCCAGACTGGGAACCAGTGATGAAACGCGCTTCTGCCATCATTACCAATCGTGGCGGCCGTACCTGCCATGCTGCTATTATTGCGCGTGAACTGGGTATTCCAGCCGTAGTAGGGTGTGGTAATGCAACTTCTGCCTTGCAGGATGGTCAGGAAGTAACAGTATCCTGTGCCGAGGGTGACACTGGCTATGTTTATGAAAGTTTATTGAAGGTTGATGTTAATGAAATACCTCTAGACAATATGCCTGAATCACCAGCCAAAATCATGATGAATGTAGGTAATCCAGAGCTGGCTTTCAGCTTCTCCGGCTTGCCTGGTTATGGTATTGGTTTGGCACGCATGGAATTTATTATTAATCGCCAGATTGGTATCCACCCTCGCGCCTTGCTGGACTTTGACCAGCAGGATGAGCAAATGCAGGCCACTATCATCGACCGTATTGCTGGCTATACCTCTCCGGTAGATTTTTACGTTGATAAAATTGCTGAAGGTGTTGCTACACTTGCTGCTTCCGTTTATCCGAAAAAAGTGATTGTGCGTATGTCTGACTTTAAGACAAACGAATATGCCAATCTGTTGGGTGGTAACAAATACGAACCACATGAAGAAAATCCGATGCTGGGCTTCCGTGGTGCAGCACGTTATGTATCAGATGATTTCAAAGACTGTTTTGCGCTTGAATGTAAAGCCCTGAAATATGTTCGTGATGAAATGGGTCTGACCAATGTTGAAATCATGATTCCATTTGTACGTACCTTAAAAGAAGCAGAACATGTAGTTCGTGCCCTGAAGGATAATGGTCTGGAGCGCGGTAAAAATGGCTTGCGCCTGATTATGATGTGTGAATTGCCAACCAATGCTGTATTAGCTGAACAATTCCTGAAATACTTCGATGGCTTCTCTATTGGTTCCAACGACATGACTCAGTTAACTCTGGGCGTAGATCGTGATAGTGGTGGCCCGATTGCTGGCACTTTTGATGAACGCGACCCAGCAGTTAAAGTGATGTTCAGTCTGGCAATTCAGGCTTGTCGCAAGTTAAACAAATATATTGGTATTTGTGGACAGGGTCCATCTGACCATGCTGATTTTGCCAAATGGTTGATTGAAGAAGGAATTGAAACCATTTCTCTCAATCCTGATACCGTGATTGAAACTTGGTTGTATCTGGCAAAAGAATTGAAAAAATAAATTTTTCAATTAATTATGCCCAAGGCCGCTAGTTAACAACTAGCAGCCTTTATTTATAACTGGCTGAATGCATAAATTTTTCGCACAAGAATTCTATTCGCACGGCTAGATATTGTGATATTGCCATTGGCCCATAGCACAATATCCTGCTTTACACTACCCATACTTTTCCAGTTGGCAGATTTATCTAAGCGCCATTCTAATGGAATAGTCAACTTCATGCTGCCACCATTACCGATATCGGCTTTGGGGTCGTTATCACCTCCACCCACAATATCAAAGGTATTAGCAATATTAATTGTATTACCTATAGCTTTAAAATTAACTTCCTCTCCATTTCCTGTACATTGGGTATCACCAGGTATGTGTATATGGCAGTTTGGACCTTTACTTACATCCTTACTGTTAACCGTTGTTAATGAATATACACAAGTATGTTAATAATAAAGATAAACAACTAAGTATTTCCAACAGTGTGCTTGTTAATATTTAGTTATTTAAATTCAGCTTAATTCCCACACTGCACCAACAAATAAACGCCAAATATAAATAAAAAAAGCTGAACCCTGTAAAATCACATGATCCAGCTTTTGCTCATAAATATAATTTATAGACCTTTAGATTTCAAGCGTGCAGCATGTTCCAAATAAAGTTTTACCGGATCTGGTTTAATCGGATGCGCACCAGCAATTTGATTGACAGCATCGAAATGATCCATCTGGTAGTTAGAACAGATAACTTTACCCAAGTGAGTGCTATAACGGCCAACCAGACCATCATTTTGTCTACGCTCTTTTGTGAAGAAAGTACCTAATGCAACCAAAATAGCATGCGATGGATCTGCCAGATTTAAACCTTCATTAAGCGAGTTTGATTTAATAATACCACTCCAAGAATAGTAGTAAACACCATTAGTTTCTAGCTCTTTACCCTCGCCACCCCATTGTTCGGGCAGACCTTGCGGATATTTTTTATTAAACGCGTTAGTACCTTCAGTTGACAAGCTTTGTAGTGCGCTTCTAAAATCTTGTGGTAAACATGGCTTAGTACTAAATAGACCAATAAATTTCATAAATGTTTCAACAATCATATCAGCAGCAGGGCCAACCAATTTGCCAGAAAGAATTTCCAACATTAAATCTGCAATTTCAGAACCGAAATTCACACCATTTACAGAAGTTACTGAGCCGACTATTTCAGGATGGAGCGCAGCAACATAACGGCAAGTAGGCGCACCTTGGCTATGACCAATCAGATTTACTTTTTGGGCACGAGTTTCGTTCAGTATTTTTTTAACTTCAGCCAGCAACTGTTCACCACGGGTTTCGGTTGAATTAGTAGCTGAAATTGCAACAGTATAAACTTCAGTACCTTGTTTTTTTAAAGATTCAGCAATATTAAAGAAATATGGGTATCCCATAATTCTGTCGAAACCAAATAACCCATGGACAAGTACGATTGGATATTTTGTTTTAACGAGTTTTTTGCTAGGTTCGATAGGTACCAGACCTTTTAAGGTAGTGGTAGCTTTATCGTTGTTTCGGTGTTTTTTATGGTTATTTGAATTATCCATTAATGTAATTCCTTTCTATTTTTCCAGTAGATGAAGTTTTATTATGTAGTGCTGCTCAATAGCAGATAAGTACATTGGCAATCAATATCTTCAAAAAAACCTACAGTTTGGCGTGGCCGATGATGCGGCTATCCATCAGTGGGTAGTTTTGTATCTGTTATTTAGGAAATGTATGCCAAGTACGGTAATTATTTCATAACAATCGTTATTTTGTGTCAATTTTTTTTACAAAAAATAACGATTTTATAAATTATATATTAT
>NZ_MDVC01000049.1 GCF_002777425.1 Snodgrassella alvi | reverse complement strand
TTTTTAGGTAATATTTCAATTTCTGTATTTGCTAATTCTAAACTTTCGCCAATAGAAAAATTTTCAGGTAAAAATTTAACTTTTGAATATTCTAAATATAAATTACCATTAACTGATAGATTTTTAGGTAATATCTCAATTTTAGAATATGATAAATTCATACTACCATTAACAAATAAGTTGTCAGGTAATACTTCAATTTTTGTATTTCTTAAATTTAAACTTCTACCAACAGATAAGCTTTCAGGTAATATTTTGATTTTTGTATATGCTAAATTTAAATCACCTTTAATGGTTAAATTGTCG
>NZ_MDVC01000048.1 GCF_002777425.1 Snodgrassella alvi | reverse complement strand
TAACAGGATGACTTTCTTGTAATTGCACAGCCCAAGCTTTACGTGCCTTGGTAGGCACTATAGCTTTTTTATGATTTCCTCCTGAAGCTGAGATTTTAAACTGAGCTCGGCAAACATTTGCTTAAGCTTACGGTTTTCAGCTTCCAGTTCCTTTAAACGTTTGATATCGGAGGTTTCCATACCACCGTATTTTTGCCGCCATTTATAAAAAGTCGAGTTGCCGATGCCATATTTACGGCAAAGTTCTTTAACAGGAATACCGGCTTCAGCTTCTTTTAAAATAGATACGATTTGATGTTCAGTCATTTTTTTCATGATTAAATCCTCTGTGGGTTAATAAAGAGAATTTTCT
>NZ_MDVC01000047.1 GCF_002777425.1 Snodgrassella alvi | reverse complement strand
TAGCTTGTTTTAAACGTTTATATATTTCTTGATGCATTTCTTCTGGGTGTGGACCTTTATGTCCTGGAACATCTATTTTATTTAATGGATCATTAAGAACATCTTTTCGCCAATTTCCATTCTTAATGTAACTATCCCTTAAAATAGTACAGCTCTGAAGTAGAAAATTCTCTTTATTAACCCACAGAGGATTTAATCATGAAAAAAATGACTGAACATCAAATCGTATCTATTTTAAAAGAAGCTGAAGCCGGTATTCCTGTTAAAGAACTTTGCCGTAAATATGGTATCGGCAACTCGACTTTTTATAAATGGCGGCAAAAATACGGTGGTATGGAAACCTCCGATATCAAACGT
>NZ_MDVC01000046.1 GCF_002777425.1 Snodgrassella alvi | reverse complement strand
TATTATCCTTTATGCTAAATATACACTATTATTGATTAATTCTTGATGACTGATGGTTGCATCAACAAAGATAAAATTAAAGGCACGGGTGTGCATCTGATAATTAAAAAAGTTGGTAAAAGTAACCGAATCTTCATTAGCATAAGCATGAATCACAAGATCATTACCAGAACGCGAGAATACTGCATCAGCCAGTTTTGCATTTTCGAACACAATGTCATTGTATTTGGTAACTGCTGAATCATATTCAAAATCCTCAATTAGATCCTGCCCGTGTCCACGTTGAAAAATGTACCGATCTTTGTTCCAGTCACCGCCATAGAGAGTATCGTTTCCGGAACCACCATTGATGATATCGTAACCTTCTTTGCCCCATAGTGTGTCATCACCGGCACCACCATTAAGAATATCGTTACCTTCACCACCATTTAATGTATCATTGCCATCGCCGCCATTAAGAATATCGTTACCTTCACCACCATTTAATGTATCATTGCCATCGCCGCCATTAAGAATATCAT
>NZ_MDVC01000045.1 GCF_002777425.1 Snodgrassella alvi | reverse complement strand
GGTGCGCCCATCCGGCAGGGTGGTGGCGATGCGGTTGCCCAGTGGGTCGTACTGGTGGCTGAGGGTACCCTGTGCAGTGGTTTCGCTTAGCAGATTACCCAGTAGATCGTAGCTGAAGGTGATGAGGTCGGGTTCAGCTTCAGCAGGCAGGCCGGCTTTTTTGTAGCCGACTTTGATAAGGTTGTCGGCTTTGTCATACTGGTAGGCGGTGTTGCCGTCGGTGGTGTATTTGCCGATGAGGCGGCCGATGGCATCGCGTTTGAAGCGGTGGATAATTTCAGCACTACTGCCGGCAGCAAAGTGCACGGCGCTGACGTTATCCAGTGCATCGTAGCTGTATCTCTGTTTACGCCCGTCCAGATCGGTCTGTTCGATCAGGCGGTCGGCTGCATCGTATTGAAACTGGTAGTGTTCGCCATTTTCGTTGATGAGGGTGTTGAGGCGGCCATAGGCGTCGTAGTTAAAGCCGAGTTTGCGTCCGGCAGCATCAATGCGGGTGTGCACCAGTCCGCGCGGGTCGCGCTGGTAGTGGGTGCTGTGGCCGGCAGGGTCGGTATAGGTCAGTAGCTGGCCGGCACTGTTGACGCGATAGTGTTCCTGTCTGCCGTCGGTTAAGGTAACGCCGGTAAGCTGGCCGGCAGCGTTGTAGTGGTATTTGCTGCTGTTGCATTGGGCGTCGGAGATGCTGCTGAGATTGCCTGATGCATCGTAATAGAGATGGGTGGCGGTACCGGAGCAGTCGACATGCTGGGTAAGCTGGCCGTTCTGGTTCCAGCGCAGGTATTTGTTGCCACCGCGGGCATCGGTGATCTGAACTATCTGGCCATGCTGGTCGTACTGG
>NZ_MDVC01000044.1 GCF_002777425.1 Snodgrassella alvi | reverse complement strand
ATTACAATACTTTCAGGTATTACGATCCGGATATAGGTAGATTTACTCAGCCAGACCCGATTGGGTTGCTGGGTGGCTTGAATCTGTATCAGTATGCACCTAATGGGTTGACTTGGGTGGATCCGTTAGGATTAACGTCCGTTAATGCTGAGGGATATCATGTTTATGGACTATATGACCCTGGCGCAACAAAGCCTTATTACATTGGTATTACCAATAATGTTGAAAGAAGAAGAAATGAACATCGAGATACGGGAAGATTAACGTCAGGAAGAATGGAAGTACTAGAAAAAAATGTAACCTATGGTCAGGCCAGAGGGTACGAACAATACTATATTGAAATACACGAAACCAGAACCGGTACCATAGGTGAGGAAATTTCTTCTACAAATAGAGGAAATAAATATAACTCATTTGACCATAATCGCACTGATGACAGAGCTAAGGCATTCAAAGAAGCTTATCATAGTAAGAAAGGCAATAGTATGAATGGTCGTATAGGAAAAGGAAAATGCTGATGAGTGATTTCAAACTATGGGGTTGGGATAAAAAACCACGCACCATGCTACGGTTTATCAAGGCAGGAGACATATTCTGCTTTAAGCTGGATGAACAGAGATATTGTTTTGGCAGAATTATTATCAAAATTTTTATTGGTCATGTTGCCGAGCTGTTTGATAACATTTCTAATTCTCCTGATATATCTGAGGCAGAAATCAAACAAGCCCGGCGATTGATTGAACCAGTGATATTAGACATGTAAATACCCCAAACTTAGTACAAGCTTCAAGTAGAAAATAATACTGCTTGTCTTAGGGTTTTATACTCAATCGGCGTCATATTATTTAATGCTTCATGAGGCCTTTCGGTGTTATAACTGGTT
>NZ_MDVC01000043.1 GCF_002777425.1 Snodgrassella alvi | reverse complement strand
CAAAAGGACTGGCTAAAGAAAAGCAGCTAGAGAATTTATTTTACTCATCAGACAGTCATTGTGTTAGAACGAATGCCGATGAGTAGGTAGTGTCTGTCAGATTAAGTTTAAGCTAGTACATATAAGTTATTTAAATAACAGGAATATATTATTTAGTCAAAGCCTCGTTTTTATAGCGATGGCTTCGGTCGCTTGCACCGCGAAATATCACGCACCCAAGGACGCCTGAACACCCAGTTCAAATACGACCGCAACAGCCAGCTGCAACGCAAACGGATACGGCGTAATCAGAATCCCATCCTGCCTGATATCCTCATCGAACGCAGCTACCAGTACGACAACCTCGACCGGCTGGTAAGCAAAAAGCACAGCAAACACGGGCAGACCGATTACTACTATGATCGCACCGGCAGAATCGAAGGCTGCCGCAACCAGAGATACTGGGAAACTCTGCAATACGATGCGGCCGCCAACCTGCTGGACAGCAAATACAGAGAAGACTACAGCAACTACAACCTGATTCGCTGTAATCAGCTCCTGCATTTCAGAAGTCACCACTACCGCTACGACGAGCACGGCAGAACCCAAATCAAACAGAGCATCGGCGCCACCCAGCACTACCACTACGACGCTGAACACCGCCTGAGCGAAGTACGCATCGAACAAACAGGCCGCAGCCAGCGTTATGGCTATGTCTACGATGCTCTTGGCCGGCGTATCGAAAAGCATCAGATAGACCGCGACGGCCAACCTTACAACCGTACCCGCTTCCTCTGGGACGGCTTAAGAATGATTCAGGAAACTGGCCCGAATCATCCTACCAGCCTGTATATCTATACCGACCAGAACAGCTACGAACCACTGGCACGTATAGACACAGACGGCAACCATGAACAACATATCCGCTACTTCCACACCGACCTGAACGGCTGTCCAGAAGAGCTAACCGATGCAAACGGTAAAATACTGTGGGAATGCAGCTTTCAGTTATGGGGTAAGCGAATTCATGAAATCGAACACGAACCCAT
>NZ_MDVC01000042.1 GCF_002777425.1 Snodgrassella alvi | reverse complement strand
CTGAGCGAAGTACGCATTGAGCAAACAGGCCGCAGCCAGCGTTACGGCTATGTCTACGATGCACTTGGCCGACGTATCGAAAAACATCAGATAGACCGCGAAGGCCAACCCTACAACCGTACCCGCTTCCTGTGGGACGGGTTAAGAATGATTCAGGAAACTGGTCCGAATCATCCCACCAGCCTGTATATCTACACAGACCAGAACAGCTACGAACCACTGACACGTATAGACACAGACGGCAACCAAGAACAACATATCCGCTATTTCCACACCGACCTGAATGGCTGTCCAGAAGAACTAACCGATGCAAACGGTAAAATATTGTGGGAATGCAGCTTTCAGTTATGGGGTAAGCGAATTCATGAAATCGAACACGAACCCATAGAGCAAAACCTCAGATATCAGGGACAATATTTAGACAGAGAAACCGGCTTACATTACAATACTTTCAGGTACTATGATCCGGATATAGGACGCTTTACTCAGCCAGATCCGATTGGGTTGCTGGGTGGTTTTAATCTGTATCAGTATGCGCCTAATGGGTTGACTTGGATTGATCCGTGGGGGCTAGATGCTATTCGCGTTTATCACTACACAAGTAAAGATGGATATAACGGGATTATGGGATCCGGTGTAATTAGAAAAAAAGATCCAGGTGTTAGAGGAAAAGGTTCTATTCAGGGCAAACCTCAGGGTGTATATGTAACTACATTATCTCCAGAGGAGCTAAAATCATCAGGCTTGCGAGGTAAAATGGGATTGACCAAAGAAAAGAGTACTAATTTTATTTCATTTGAAATCGATAGCTCTAAGGTTAAAAGAGTAGATCGACAGAATGGATATTTAAGGCTATATATAGAAGAAGATATACAGCTCAGAAGTGCGAATAATAAGCTCCGAGGTGATATTAAACATGGCGCTTCTGGATGCAAATAGTTTAGGAGATAAATATATGACTGAATGGACAGGTGTTATGTATGGGTTTTATACTAATAAGTTGATAGATGATGTATTTTCTTCATTGATCAAAAAAATAGCATCTATTAATTATAAATATAAACGAGATAGTTTTCGAGATGAAGAATTTCTATT
>NZ_MDVC01000041.1 GCF_002777425.1 Snodgrassella alvi | reverse complement strand
TTTATCTGGTGCAGGTGGCCGGAACCGTAATACAGGCTGTTGATGGTGCGCCCATCCGGCAGGGTGGTGGCGATGCGGTTGCCCAGTGGGTCGTAAGTAACTCTAGTTGTAGTTTTAAATCTATTTAGAAGAATTTATTATTCGCATCGTGATCAGTCGCATCACCACCTGTACCAGTAATTGATGTCATATTATCAACAGTCCAAAATCATCAATTAGGACTAGTAGTTATCTATATAGTCCTACTTCTACTTTCCATCTATCAAATTATCAAACGCTAAAATAAGATAATGATCGGGCTGGATGTAAGTCTGTATTATGACGATAAAATTAAAGGTTATAGACAAATTTTTGCTATTTAATTTACGTTTGAACTAGCTCATAAAATTCTAAAAATGAATGATCAAAATCAAGTGATAATATTTTATTTTTAAGTCTTTCTGAAATAATAATATTAAATGCCCCATCCCATTCATTTAAACAAAATGCATCTAAATGTTTAGGAATTTTATTTTCGTGGATAGCTGGTTTTAGAAAAAAACGCCCACGTTTTGATTCCCATTCTTTTGGAACATAGCCTGATGGCCATAAGTCTATTTCAGATAAATCCCAGTTAACACAATCAACACATTCAAAAGGGTACATTATTAAATATGCTTTTTCTGGCTTCTCACTATCAGAAATAGGAATTAATTTAACACCATTACCCGATATATTGTTTATCCTATTAATTTTACTATCAAAAAGGAGATATTTAGCTCCAATTGTACTTATTGGTGAGAAATAACCATCCCTTAATTTTTTAAAAAAAAGTTTTTTGTTTGTAGGTATTTTTATTAAAGACAAAAAATCAACGGGAATTACATTACCTCCATCATCAATCAACTCATCACGTGGAATAATACATCCTCTCCACTTTTTGCTGTTAACATTTGGATTTAGTTTAAAGTATTTCATTTATTAGTCACTCTTAGTTAATATTTTATTTAACCATGAATTTGGGGTCACAGCTTCTTTACCAAGTTCTGCTAAAGCTTCTTTAAATGCTTCTGGACTTTTATCACTAGCTTGTTTTAAACGTTTATATATTTCTTGATGCATTTCTTCTGGGTGTGGACCTTTATGTCCTGGAACATCTATTTTATTTAATGGATCATTAAGAACATCTTTTCGCCAATTTCCATTCTTAATGTAACTATCCCTTAAAATAGTACAGCTCTGAAGTAGAAAATTCTCTTTATTAACCCACAGAGGATTTAATCATGAAAAAAATGACTGAACATCAAATCGTATCTATTTTAAAAGAAGCTGAAG
>NZ_MDVC01000040.1 GCF_002777425.1 Snodgrassella alvi | reverse complement strand
TATTTGAAGAAAAAATTGCTATTCATTTAAATATTAATAATTTAGATGATTTTTTAAATAGTATATTTAGATACAATCAAACTTTTGATTTATCATTATTGTTTTTAGAACCTGAAAGGATACTGGTTATTAATGATGATGAATATGAAGTACATCTTCATTATTGTATAAACAATTAGAAATATGCAGTTAGGGCACACTAAAAGAGCTGACTAACGAAAACGACGAAATCGTCTGGGAATGCAGCTATCAACTTTGGGGTAAGCGGATTCATGAAATCGAACACGAATCAGTAGAGCAAAACCTCAGATATCAGGGACAATATTTAGACAGAGAAACTGGCTTACATTACAATACTTTCAGGTATTATGATCCGGATATAGGTAGATTTACCCAGCCAGACCCGATTGGGTTGCTGGGTGGGTTTAATCTGTATCAGTATGCATTTAATTCTCTAATGTGGATTGATCCATTAGGATTAGCACCATGTGCTAAAGTAAGTGAGTTTGATCGTATAAAAAGTGGTAAAGTCTATAGAGTTATTAGACAAGATGAAAACATATCTTCTGGATTGTTTTCACTAAACCCAAATAATATAAAAACGGTTGCAGGACATGTAACATCAGGAAGTCGTTCTCCATCTCAGTTTATATCTGCAACCAAAGATTTAAGTATCGCTGAAAAATGGGCTAGTAAAACTGGAAATAGAATAGTTGAAATAGACTTGAGTAAAATTTCGGGTGGGGCAATTGATATATCTTCTACTAAAGGTCTTGACCTCTTAGGTAATCAATTTGCAAGACGATTAGCTAAAGGTTCTTCGGAGGTGCTATTTGACGCACCTATTCCAGCAAATGCAATAAAACTAATTAATTAGGTATTTTATGAAAATTATAAATTCTGATGTTAATGAAAAGATTATCGGTGTAGTTGAAAAAATTAGATTACTAGATAAGTTAGATGAACAAACAATGAATGATCTCTATACTTCACTGGATGAGATGGTAACTAATTATAAAGAAAAAAATTTTATTTCAAAGGAATTAGCATATAATCTTTTAGTCCTGCATGACAATTTAGAAGGTGCTTTAAACTTTGGTTCTTATGAAGACATGGAGTATATAAGTAATATTAATTCAAAAGTAAGCGAATATATTGAAAAAATATTTCTAAGTTAAAAAGAAAAACTGAAATTAAATCAGGATGACTAATGGTACTAACACTATGACGCCCTTGGCAGATGCATTGAAAAACGGAAGTTAGACCGCGAAGGTTAACCGTACAACCGTACCCGCTTTCTATGGGACGGCTTAAGAATGATTCAGGAAACCG
>NZ_MDVC01000039.1 GCF_002777425.1 Snodgrassella alvi | reverse complement strand
TAGGAACACTCTTTCGACCTTCAAGATGTTTATCGGCGGCTTCAAGATAAGCCTCTCTGTTAGCATTATGCAAACCAACTGGATGTTGTTTATTTGCAGTACCTTCAAGACGACCAAGCTCTTCAAAATATCTTTGTTCCAAGCCACGAGCCGTATTTTTACCTGATTGACCAAAACCGTCATACATGATTTCAGGCATTTGACCACCAAACCGGCTAAAATCATTCCCATAACGATATTTTAATACATCCTCTGGATGTTGCTTACCTGGCATACTTGCATATCCAACATAAGGTTTACCTGTCTTGGCGTCAGTGCCGATATAGGTTATATGTGTGGCTTCTGCTGGGTCTCCTGCTAAGCCCCACGGATCGACCCAAGTCAACCCATTAGGCGCATACTGATACAGATTCAATCCGCCAGCCAAACCAATCGGGTCTGGCTGAGTAAATCTACCTATATCCGGATCATAATACCTGAAAGTATTGTAATGTAAGCCGGTTTCTCTGTCTAAATATTGTCCCTGATATCTGAGGTTTTGCTCTACTGATTCGTGCTCAATTTCATGAATCCGCTTTCCCCATAGCTGAAAGCTGCATTCCCAAAGTATTTTACCGTTTGCATCGGTAAGTTCTTCCGGACAGCCGTTCAGGTCGGTGTGGAAGTACATTACCCTTTCTGGGTCATTACCTCGTTTATCTATCCGCGCCAGTGGTTCGTAGCTGTTCTGATCTGTATAGATATATAGGCTGGTAGGATAATTCGGGCCGGTTTCCTGAATCATTCTTAACCCGTCCCACAGGAAGCGGGTACGGTTATAGGGTTGGCCTTCGCGGTCTATCTGATGTTTTTCGATACGTCTGCCAAGTGCATCGTAGACGTAGCCGTAACGCTGGCTGCGGCCTGTTTGTTCGATGCGTACTTCACTCAGGCGGTGGTCGGCGTCGTAGTAGCGTTGGATGCCGATGGCGGTTTGTTTGGCTTTTTGCTTACCCACAGGAAATCTGTAAAGCAATTTACGCCAAAATACCAGAGAATAAATTAACAGTGTAATACGCCGCGTCATCAAAAAGTACAAAGCCTTCTCGACTGATGACTTGGTAAAGAAAGTAATTTATTTAACAATATAAATTAGTATGACGAAGATAAACAGATATTGACTCGCAACTGGAAAACATAATGAACCGATTTATTATAGAATTTGGTGACAGAATTAACGGTTATCTGTAAAAGCAGAACATACAAGACCTAGAATGTGGTCGAATGAAGTCATAAGTTGTAGTAGTCTTTATTTAATCTGACATTTAGTGTATTTTAAACCAACAATGGAGTGTCAGTAATGAATCAATCTGCAAAAATAATTAAACCTAAATTAGGACTTTTAGAACTCGCTAAAC
>NZ_MDVC01000038.1 GCF_002777425.1 Snodgrassella alvi | reverse complement strand
TAATTGAACAGCCCAAGCTGTACGTGCCTTGGTAGGCACTATAGCTTTTTTATGATTTCCTCCTGAAGCTGAGATTTTAAACTGAGCTCGGCAAACATCTGCTTAAGCTTGCGGTTTTCAGCCTCCAGCTCCTTTAAACGTTTGATATCGGAGGTTTCCATACCACCGTATTTTTCCCGCCATTTATAAAAAGTCGAATTACCGATGCCATATTTACGGCAAAGTTCTTTAACAGGAATACCGGCTTCAGCTTCTTTTAAAATGGATACAATCTGATGTTCAGTCATTTTTTTCATGTTTAAATCCTCTATGGGTTAATAAAGAGAATTTTCTACTTCAGAGCTGTACTATTTTAGGGGGTAGTTACACTTACATTACAATACTTTCAGGTACTATGATCCGGATATAGGACGCTTTACCCAGCCAGACCCGATTGGTTTAGCTGGCGGATTGAATCTGTATCAGTATGCGCCTAATGGGTTGACTTGGATTGATCCGTGGGGCTTAGCAGTAGATTCAATAACTAAACTGAAAGAACGTGGCTATACGGGAGTAATTAAAACTTCAGGAGGTGGATTAGATTATTCAGGCAGTAATGCACTATATAATAAACGACCGGGAATCAACCCTATTGTAACAATCGAATATACCGGTGATTATCTTAAAGATTTTGAAGCTGCTAACAAACAAGCAGGACTAAAGCAGAAAACAACTCCAAGAGGATATGTTTGGCATCATCTTGATGATTATGATCCTGTTACTAATAAAGGTACAATGCAACTCGTTGAAAAGAAAGCACACCAAGGAATAAACCATTCAGGTGGAGTTAGTCAATATAAAGCAACTACTGGTAAAAATTATACATTTCCAGCTAGAAAGGGTAATAGCAAATGCAACTAATACTCGAAGAATCGGAAAAACAATTATCTTTTGAAGAACTTGAAGAATTTAGCAAATATTTTGATAAAGAGATTCCACTTTCATTTATTAATTTTTATATTAAATTTAATGGTGGTTACCCTCCCGAAAACGGTGAACATAATTTCTTTTTATTGGGTGGCTTTAATCCAATAAAATATGGTGATTTAACTATAGAAGATATTTATGCTAACTTAATTGATGAATTTTCTAATTTAAAATATATGATTCCTTTTGCTTATGATGAGGGTGGAAATTGCTTTTTACTTTCATTAAAAGATAAAAATTATGGAGAAATATATATATGGTTGATGGATGAAAAAGAATTAGTTTTAGTATCTGAATCATTTGATTGTTTTATTAATAAACTGTCACAAGATTATTAGCTGTACTAGCTTAAACTTAATCTGACAGACACTACCTACTCATCGGCATTCGTTCTAACACAATGACTGTCTGATGAGTAAAATAAATTCTCTAGCTGCTTTTCTTTAGCCAGTCCTTTTGTCTC
>NZ_MDVC01000037.1 GCF_002777425.1 Snodgrassella alvi | reverse complement strand
ACCTTGGCAAACTTGGGTAGAGACAAAAGGACTGGCTAAAGAAAAGCAGCTAGAGAATTTATTTTACTCATCAGACAGTCATTGTGTTAGAACGAATGCCGATGAGTAGGTAGTGTCTGTCAGATTAAGTTTAAGCTAGTACATATTATTTCTCCAAAGTCTACGTTTAAAATCTTTCAGCTCATTAACATTAGTTTCAATAACAATTTTTATTTGTTTAGCCTTTGCGCTGCGTGCAATTGCTAAGCGACTATTGCCATCTCTGACCACTAATTGACCTTTCACATCAACAACTCTTATTGCTGGAAAATCTGTGACTTTTACATTTCCCTTACGGACATCATTTATTACTGATTGTATATTTCGTTTTCCTTCAGGTGTATCAAAAGCACTATTAATAGTTTTCTGAGAGAAATTAACATCCTTAGGATTAACAAGAATCTCATTCGGATCAAGCTTCATTTTTTCTGTTGTTAACCCCCACGGATCGACCCAAGTCAACCCATTAGGCGCATACTGATATAGATTCAATCCGCCAGCTAAACCAATCGGGTCTGGCTGAGTAAATCTACCTATATCCGGATCATAATACCTGAAAGTATTGTAATGTAAGCCGGTTTCCCTGTCTAAATATTGTCCCTGATATCTGAGATTCTGCTCTATGGGTTCATGTTCGATTTCATGAATCCGCTTCCCCCATAACTGAAAGCTACATTCCCAGAGTAATTCGCCGTTTTCGTCGGTCAACTCTTCCGGGCAGCCGTTCAGGTCGGTGTGGAAATACATTACCCTTTCTGGCTCATTACCTCGTTTATCTATACGTGCCAGTGGTTCGTAGCTGTTCTGGTCGGTATAGATATACAGGCTGGTGGGGTGATTCGGGCCGGTTTCCTGAATCATTCTTAACCCGTCCCACAGGAAGCGGGTACGGTTGTAGGGTTGGCCTTCGCGGTCTAACTTCTGTTTTTCGATGCGTCTGCCAAGGGCGTCATAGAGGTAGCGGTATCGTTCGGTTTTGTTGAGCTGTTCAATGCGTACTTCGCTCAGACGGTGTTCGGCATCGTAATGGTAGTGCTGGGTTGCGCCGATGGTCTGTTTGGTTTGGGTTCTGCCGTGTTCGTCGTAGTGATAGTAGGTGCTGTGGCCGATAGGGTCGGTATAGCTCTATAATTAGCTAGCGATATTAAATAATATGGAACATATAACATAATTTTCTATGTGATTATTGTCCTAAGTATGGGATATTTACAATCCCATTCTCCAGATATTTAATCTCCAGGTTTTCCCAATATTTTATTTTTTCCATTGCACGCTCAATATCATCCATATCATCAATACCTAACTCATCATTAAAATTTTCAGAAAGAATTGCACGCAATCTGGCCAATTCTTGAATTAAATGCTTATTATCAATAAATCGTGTTATTTCTTTTTCATAACCAACTCTGTCAATATCTGGGTAAACGTTATCATAATAATATCTTGT
>NZ_MDVC01000036.1 GCF_002777425.1 Snodgrassella alvi | reverse complement strand
TTTAATCTGTATCAGTATGCGCCTAATGGGTTGACTTGGGTGGATCCGTGGGGGTTAATATGTAAAGCTCCAAATGGCTATAAAAAAGGTGATGTAGACATACATGGTAACTTATCTCCTAATGCAAATAGAGCTTTAGGCCATAGAAACACTAGATCTGATGCTTTCGTACAAAGCCATCATCCAATACAAGACGCTTGGGCTAAAAGAAATATAACTAGTTATCGAAGAAATGCTGCACCAGCGACATTATTACAATCTTCTTCTGGTTTACCACATGCTAACATTAGTCAAGCACAAAGAGCTAGAAGATCACTTAATGGAGGATGGAATACAACCTTAAAACAAGAATTCAACATAAGTTACAGGGAAATGCTTGACGCCGGTGTACCTAAAGCACAAGCAAAAAAAGCGTTAAATGATTCTTATAAATATTTCGATAGCATTAGAAATGCTAATATAAATAATCCTTTTTTTGACTTATAGAATATTAATTGAATGGTAAATTTTTTATGGAAAAGAAATCAATTATAGAAATATTGTATATTCTTGAAAAAGAAATGAATATCAAATTTCCAAGTTTATATGTACGATTTTTGTCAGAAGAGGTCCAAGATAAAGAGCCGTATGAATTAATCACTGAAAAAGAAGAATATATATACATATATAACATATATGACATTCAAGAAAGAAATGATGTATATAGTATACAAAACATTGAACCCAATTATTTTTTAATAGGTCAAGATGGTGATATAGGCTATTTTATATACGTCAAGAAAAATAATGAGTCTGATAATATATATAGTTTGGATTTAGGCGCTTTAGGTTCTTTAGAAATGAATAAAGAGGCAACTGATATTTATCACTTAGGGAAATATATCGAATGACATATTTGTAAACATGAATAATACTAACCGTATAATTTTTCTTATAGAATTGAGAATTACAACTGAAATATAGAATATAATGTCTTAAAAAATGATTATGGAGAAGTGCCTTAATCGATAGAAAATGTATAGAAAATATGCTATACGTTTTATATTATTTAATGCTGCCAGCTAACTATAGAGTGATACCAAACCGGCCGGCCACAGCACCCACTACCAGCGCGACCCGCGCGGACTGGTGCACACCCGCATTGATGCTGCCGGACGCAAACTCGGCTTTAACTACGACGCCTATGGCCGCCTCAACACCCTCATCAACGAAAATGGCGAACACTACCAGTTTCAATACGATGCAGCCGACCGCCTGATCGAACAGACCGATCTGGACGGGCGTAAACAGAGATACAGCTACGATGCACTGGATAACGTCAGCGCCGTGCACTTTGCTGCCGGCAGTAGTGCTGAAATTATCCACCGCTTCAAACGCGATGCCATCGGCCGCCTCATCGGCAAATACACCACCGACGGCAACACCGCCTACCAGTATGACAAAGCCGACAACCTTATCAAAGTCGGCTACAAAAAAGCCGGCCTGCCTGCTGAAGCTGAACCCGACCTCATCACCTTCAGCTACGATCTACTGGGTAATCTGCTAAGCGAAACCACTGCACAGGGTACCCTCAGCCACCAGTACGACCCACTGGGCAACCGCATCGCC
>NZ_MDVC01000035.1 GCF_002777425.1 Snodgrassella alvi | reverse complement strand
TTTTGAAGCGATAATAGCTGTCGCGACTATACCCCAAGACTTTACAGGCTTGCTGAACGTTACCTAACTGTTTAGCGAGTTCTAAAAGTCCTAATTTAGGTTTAATTATTTTTGCAGATTGATTCATTACTGACACTCCATTGTTGGTTTAAAATACACTAAATGTCAGATTAAATAAAGACTACTACACCTTATGATATAAATTTGCATTTTGATAATGTATTTTATTATGTACTTGTATTGCCTGAATTAATTGAAAATTCACTTTTTTGCCAGAATATACATAATTTATTTATTAATATTCTTCATGAGAAAAAAGTAGAATAAATACATATTCAACTACGGACGCTTTACCCAGCTAATCTCGATTGGGTTGCTGGGTAAGATTAATCTGTATCAATATCCGCCTAATGGGTTGACTTGGATTGATCCGTGGGGGTGGATTTGTGAAGTAAAAGTTAAACGAGGAGCACAGGGTCAACCTCTTTCAGCAAAAGCGACAGTTTCAAGAGCTGATATAGGCTCAGGCACAGCAACTAATCCTTCTTCAAGAGCATTTGCCAGAAGATTAGGTAACGCAGATGATGATGCGGGACATATTTTAGCGAAAATATTAGGAGGTTCAGGAGGTATAGATAATGTTTTCCCTCAGTTAAAAGGAATAAATCGTGGTCAATATCGAGCTTTTGAAAAAATAATTAAACAGTATATTCAAGAGCATGGAACCGTGGATATTAAATGGAATTTTATTTATGGCAAAGGAGGCACAAGACCAACCGTAATAGAATACTCAGTTTTTCAAAATGGGAAGAATGTGTTAAATAATATTTTTAAAAATTAGGTAAACTAAATGGATATTGAAATTGCGAAAAATATATTAAAAGAATTTATTATTGCGATGAATCATTGGGAAATACTTTGCTATCCAAAATTAAAAAGTGATTCTTCAGAAGAAGCTTATTTACAAATGACTAAAGATTTGAATTTTATATTTAATAAATTTTGTACAAAAAAAGAGCGAAAATATGGTCGACAAGCTGCATTATCTTGTGGAAACCCACCAGAGTACTCACCAGATGAAGAGATACTAAAAATAGAAGAACTCAAAGGTAATAAAGTAGTTATTTACACTCAACAACAAAATCGTGCAAAAAGTCAATTTCGTTATACCTTGCATTACAAAAAACATGAGTGGCGTATTGATAAAAAAGAGGTATATGATAAGTTTGATAATAATTGGGACAAATATCCATTGTAATAATTACTAGAATTCTAGCGTAAATACGATTAAATGTCTGGAAAAAGCAAGATAATAACTAAGCATCAGATATATCAATCATTGTTTTAATTTAAATAATCTAATTATGATTGATTAAATATATTTTTAAAAATCCAATGTAAGGAATTATTTTGTATTTATTTAGGAGTATGACTTAGATAAAACAGAAGGTATTATGGGTCTAGGAATGACTCAAGGGTAGATGCTTTTAACGAATAAGAGCCAGTCAAACTTGAATTAATTAGGAGTGTACTAGTAAAAAAATACCTGGACAGGCAAACGCAGAGAAGAATACAGCAACCACAACCTGATTCACTGTAACCAGCTCCTGCATTTCAGAGG
>NZ_MDVC01000034.1 GCF_002777425.1 Snodgrassella alvi | reverse complement strand
AATTCGAACATTAAATTTATAAAGATTCTTTAATAAATGCTGACGGTAAATATGAAATACTCCTTAATATAAGGCGTATTTAAGTTCTAATATCAACACGCAAATAGTAACTAAACTTCAAGGCCTATTTAATCTTCCTTCTAAGCCCCGGAGAGACTCATGACTCTTGATGATGAAATAAAAATGAAACTTTCGCAATTATCAGAACCACCAGAGCTGGTTGATAATTGGGAAAATATTGCACATAAATTATCTAATTCTTTTGACTGGAAAGGAACAAAAATTGATTGGTCAAAAACTCTTAAACACAAAAGCAAGCAACTTTTTGGAAGTTATTCCAATTGGTTATACACAATAAGAAAATTTATTGAAGATAATGATATATCTACTAAAATTAGAGAAAGCGGGGATATTTACTATATAAATGATTCATCTTTAAATTTTGCAGTACATTTAAAATTTAATCAATTTGATAGTTTCCTTGCTCTTGCTATAGAAAACATTCCTCAACATCATTATTTTTTTGATTCTTCAAATAAATGGTGTCTTGTTATAAGTTCTGAAGGGTTTATCGATTTCGGATTATCACTGAAAGAATCTGTTTAATTTTATTATCTGAAAATATTTACGATAAAGAGAGTTTTCTTTTTTAAACAATAGCTATTAAAACTTACCGGTATTTAAGACAGATAGATGTTGCCGGCAGGAATCGAAGGCTCCCACAACCAATCCTACAGGGAAACCCTGCAATACGATGCCGCTGCCAACCTGCTGGACAGCAAATACAGAGAAGACTACAGCAACCACAACCTGATTCGCTGTAACCAGCTCCTGCATTTCAGAGGACACCACTACCGCTACGACGAGCACGGCAGAACTCAGACCAAACAGACCATCGGCGCCACCCAGCATTACCACTACGACGCCGAGCACCGCCTGAGCGAAGTACGCATTGAGCAAACAGGCCGCAGCCAGCGTTACGGCTATGTCTACGATGCACTTGGCCGACGTATCGAAAAACATCAGATAGACCGCGAAGGCCAACCCTACAACCGTACCCGCTTCCTGTGGGACGGGTTAAGAATGATTCAGGAAACTGGTCCGAATCATCCCACCAGCCTGTATATCTACACAGACCAGAACAGCTACGAACCACTGACACGTATAGACACAGACGGCAACCAAGAACAACATATCCGCTATTTCCACACCGACCTGAATGGCTGTCCAGAAGAACTAACCGATGCAAACGGTAAAATATTGTGGGAATGCAGCTTTCAGTTATGGGGTAAGCGAATTCATGAAATCGAACACGAACCCATAGAGCAAAACCTCAGATATCAGGGACAATATTTAGACAGAGAAACCGGCTTACATTACAATACTTTCAGGTACTATGATCCGGATATAGGACGCTTTACTCAGCCAGATCCGATTGGGTTGCTGGGTGGTTTTAATCTGTATCAGTATGCGCCTAATGGGTTGACTTGGATTGATCCGTGGGGGCTAGATGCTATTCGCGTTTATCACTACACAAGTAAAGATGGATATAACGGGATTATGGGATCCGGTGTAATTAGAAAAAAAGATCCAGGTGTTAGAGGAAAAGGTTCTATTCAGGGCAAACCTCAGGGTGTATATGTAACTACATTATCTCCAGAGGAGCTAAAATCATCAGGCTTGCGAGGTAAAATGGGATTGACCAAAGAAAAGAGTACTAATTT
>NZ_MDVC01000033.1 GCF_002777425.1 Snodgrassella alvi | reverse complement strand
CTGTATCAGTATGCGCCTAATGGGTTGACTTGGATTGATCCGTGGGGGCTAAGCTGTGAACCTAAAACTAAGCCAAATTGGACAACGCATGACTATAAACATTTCCCTCCAAAGAATCAATCATGGAAAGATGTAATTAAATCAACTAAATCAGGGCCTGCAAAATATAAACCTGATGTTGATATTAAGACACTAGAGTTTGATGTATTCCATACTGGAATGCCTGTTACTAATGGGAAACAATGGAAAGTAAAAGATATGGGTACAGTTATTGGGGCAAGTGAAGGTAAACCATCACAATGGATTAGAGTTGAACTTAGTGCAAATACAATTCATGGCCATCCAATTTCTTTAAATGAATATATGAGGTTATTGAAATAATGAATATTGATTTATCTAACCCAAAAGGAAAAATTGTATTTAACGAATTTTCATTAAATAAAAATATTCCTCTTTCAATGCAATTAGATGCTTTAAAAGAAGATATGCTGCAAATTGAGTATCCTAATGGATATATTTTAGATATTGGGTGGCGTCCATCTTTCAATATAAATGGCTGCTTTTATATTTATTTAATAAAAGATTTTGATTGGGAAAAACCAATATATAGCAATTTTACTAATGATATAAGCAGCTTAGAATATCAAATTAATCAAGCGATTAGTAAAATCGGATAAGTTAATAGAAAAATTATTTTAAGATATAACTTAAAATACAGCTAAGACCAACATGGTTGTACCAAGACTAAACAAATCGTTAGCAGCCCCAAGCACTACCACTACGACGCTGCCCACCGCCTGCGCGAAGTACGCATCGAACAACTCAACAAAACCGAACGATACCGCTACCTCTATGACGCCCTTGGCCGACGTATCGAAAAACAGAAGTTAGACCGCGAAGGCAAACCTTACAACCGTACCCGCTTCCTGTGGGACGGGTTAAGAATGATTCAGGAAACCGGCCCGAATCACCCTACCAGCCTGTATATCTATACAGACCAGAACAGCTACGAACCATTGGCGCGGATAGACACAGATGGCAACCAAGAACAACATATCCGTTATTTCCATACCGACCTGAATGGCTGTCCGGAAGAACTGACCGATGCAAACGGTGAAATACTGTGGGAATGCAGCTTTCAGCTATGGGGAAAACGGATTCATGAAATCGAACATGAATCCGTAGAACAAAACCTCAGATATCAGGGACAATATTTAGACAGAGAAACCGGTTTACATTACAATACTTTCAGGTACTATGATCCGGATATAGGACGCTTTACTCAGCCAGATCCGATTGGGTTGCTGGGTGGTTTTAATCTGTATCAGTATGCGCCTAATGGGTTGACTTGGATTGATCCGTGGGGGCTAAGCTGTGAACCTAAAACTAAGCCAAATTGGACAACGCATGACTATAAACATTTCCCTCCAAAGAATCAATCATGGAAAGATGTAATTAAATCAACTAAATCAGGGCCTGCAAAATATAAACCTGATGTTGATATTAAGACACTAGAGTTTGATGTATTCCATACTGGAATGCCTGTTACTAATGGGAAACAATGGAAAGTAAAAGATATGGGTACAGTTATTGGGGCAAGTGAAGGTAAACCATCACAATGGATTAGAGTTGAACTTAGTGCAAATACAATTCATGGCCATCCAATTTCTTTAAATGAATATATGAGGTTATTGAAATAATGAATATTGATTTATCTAACCCAAAAGGAAAAA
>NZ_MDVC01000032.1 GCF_002777425.1 Snodgrassella alvi | reverse complement strand
CAAAAGGACTGGCTAAAGAAAAGCAGCTAGAGAATTTATTTTACTCATCAGACAGTCATTGTGTTAGAACGAATGCCGATGAGTAGGTAGTGTCTGTCAGATTAAGTTTAAGCTAGTACATATAAGCACACCAAACACACTTTCCTTGATAGGTTTGCATAGATTCAGGATAATCCACACTGTATAAACCCTGTCTCACACAGCAAGGTTCAGCACATTACTTTACACAGCTATTGCAACCAGCTATTTCCCCTCATCAAAAGGCAACTTCATGGCATCACATCTTGCTAATGCAATTCGCTTCCTGGCAATGGACTCAATTCAACAGGCCAACTCCGGCCATCCCGGCGCACCAATGGGTATGGCCGAAATGGCTACAGTATTATGGCGCGAATTCCTGCAACATAATCCGGCCAACCCCAAATTCTACAACCGCGACCGCTTCATTCTTTCCAACGGTCACGCATCCATGCTACTGTACAGCCTGCTGCACCTGAGCGGCTACAACCTCAGCATCGAAGACCTAAAAAACTTCCGTCAGTTGCACAGCAAAACCCCCGGCCACCCAGAATATGGCTATACCGATGGCGTAGAAACCACCACCGGCCCATTAGGCCAGGGAATCGGCAATGCCGTTGGCCTGGCGCTGGCAGAAAAAATCCTCGCCGCCCAATTTAACAAATCCGGTTTTAATATCGTTGATCACTATACGTATGTTTTCGTTGGCGATGGATGTCTGATGGAAGGCATATCCCACGAAGTGTGCTCACTGGCCGGCACCCTGAAACTGGGCAAACTGATTGTCCTGTATGACGACAACAACATCTCCATCGACGGCAAAGTAGACAACTGGTTCAGTGAAAATATTCCCGAACGTTTCGCTGCTTACGGCTGGCACACCATTGCCAACGTAGACGGCCATAACGAAGCAGCGATCCGTGCCGCCATTATTGCTGCCAAAGCCGAAAC
>NZ_MDVC01000031.1 GCF_002777425.1 Snodgrassella alvi | reverse complement strand
TCTGGTCGGTATAGATATACAGGCTGGTGGGGTGATTCGGGCCGGTTTCCTGAATCATTCTTAAGCCGTCCCACAGGAAGCGGGTACGATTGTAGGGTTGGCCGTCGCGGTCTATCTGATGCTTTTTGATACGCCGGCTAAGGCATCGTAGACGTAGCCGTAACGCTGGCTGCGGTTTAGTTGTTCGATACGTACTTCGCTCAGGCGGTGTTCAGCATCGTAGTGGTAGTGCTGGGTTGTGCCGATGGTCTGTTTGGTCTGGGTTCTGCCGTGCTCGTCGTAGCGGTAGTGGTGTCCTCTGAAATGCAGCAGCTGGTTACAGCGAATTAAGTTCTAGCAGCTTTTGATTTTGCCGATGATATTGTATTTTTAAATTATATATCTACAATTAGTTTTTTTAGTCTTTTAATTTCATTAATTAATCGAGGAATATCTTGTCGTGCATGTGCAATAAACTCTTGATCATCTATTGTTCCGCCAATAAGCTCAATATCATCCCCGCGATTATTTTCATCTCCAGTCATAATAAAATTAGAACCACTGGAATGATCTCTATCTTCGACGTAAGATATCCATGGCCCCTTAGTCGCTTTATCACATCGTTGTTTTATTAAATTCAATTCATCATCGGATATTTTATTATTTTGTTGCATTAACAATTCCTTTTGTTGGATTTTGGTTTGGCCGATGGGTTCTTCTGAGTAGGTGTCATTAAAGCTTCTGCTTGCTTTGCTGTAATACCTGATAAAGTTGCATGATGGGGATTATTTTTAGTTGGAGAAGGTATAACATCTCCACCTGCTGCTCGAATATCTCCAACCGTTGTAACGCCTACTTTATTGTGTGGAATACCTTCAGTTAGTTGATCTAATGTCTTACCTGCTGCGCTATTTACTGAAATTCCATCTAACTTGCCTGTACCATCAACTACAACACCACTACCATTTTTAAATGAATCAGCAAGGCATGCTCCACCTCTGCATACAATAGCATCATCTGGCAATATTGATTTTAACCCCCACGGATCCACCCAAGTCAACCCATTAGGCGCATACTGATACAGATTAAAGCCACCCAGCAATCCTATCGGATCCGGCTGGGTAAAGCGACCTATATCCGGATCATAATACCTGAACGTATTGTAATGTAGTCCGGTTTCTCTGTCTAAATATTGTCCCTGATATCTGAGGTTTTGCTCTATGGGTTCGTGTTCGATTTCATGAATCCGTTTCCCCCATAACTGAAAGCTGCATTCCCACAGTATTTTAC
>NZ_MDVC01000030.1 GCF_002777425.1 Snodgrassella alvi | reverse complement strand
TTCTTTTTTCTCTGAAGCTAATAAAGTTATTTTTGTTTTAGATACATCTAAATTATAGATATTGGTAATGTTAGCATTTTTTAACCAACCTTTAGTCATATTCATAGGCCAATTGTGGCAATCTGGTGCTTTTGAAAAAGATAAGATAGGAGATAACATTAATAATATTAGTAAAGATAATTTCTTCAATGTCTAGCCTCAACTTGTTTGTTTTTACTTTTGAGTATTTTTCCTGATATTTATTAGGAATTTGCACCAAAAGATTGAAAGTAACACATTTAGTTTTTACCAAAAATAAATCCTAAACTTGCAGTAAATAACCATGATCAGGAACTGTACAAATATCTGCCCCTTGGAAAGTTTTTTAAAATATTTATTTTTATTTTAGAAGCTTGTATAATTTTTTGATATTAAATAAATATTTACATCACTTATTGAACATTCCTCATATGAAGAATCACTTTTGGTAACTACCTCGTAAGTATTTCCTTTTTTATCGTAAAAAATAAAGTGGTAAATTTGAGTATATAAATCCTTTCCTTTTTTCTCTGAGGCCAATAAAGTTATTTTGGTTTTTGATTCTTCTAAATTTTTGAAGTCAACTATTCTCGCATTTCTCATCCACATTTTGGTCATATTCATAGGCCAAGAGTAACAATTAGGTGCTTTTGCAAAAGATAGGGTAGGGAGTATGGCTAATAACATTATTAAAGGGAAATTTTTCATTTCACTATCTCACCTCTTTAATCAAAGAAATCGAAAGTAACAAGTTTATGTTACCGTCTAATGGACATCTTGCCTGAAAAATCATATCAAATTTACTAATGGGTATGGCTTTTAGATATTAAATAACTATTTACATCACTTATGGAACATTCTTCCTGTGAAGCTTCATTTTGAGTAATTACCTCGTAAGTATTTCCTTGTTTATCAAAAAAAACAAAATGGTAAATTTCTATATATAAATCTTTTTTCTTTTTTTCAGAGGCCAATAAAGTTATTTTTGTTTTAGATTCATCTAAATTATAGATATCGGTAATGTTAGCATTTTTTAACCAAGCTTTGGTCATATTCATAGGCCAATTGTAGCAATCAGGTGTTTTTGCAAAGGATAAGGTAGGAAGTATACTCAACAATATTATTGTAAATAGTTTTTCCATTATGTACCTTAATTTGTTTATGTTCATCTTTGTGCAGTCCTCTTAAAATATTGCTAGCAATATTTTTATAAAGAGTTTTGTAATTTCTATAATCCCAATTGATTTGTTAGTAAGCTAACACCTTAACTTAATTCAAAATGATAATACTTAGAGCCTAAGTAGATTTTGAATATTTGAATTCAGTAATTAATGTCTCTTTTGGAAATTAGATAGCTATTTACTTGACTCATAGAACATTCTTCATCTGAAGCTTCATTCTTGGTGATTACTTCATATGATTTTCCTTTTTTATCATAAAAAACAAAATGGTAAATTTGAGTATATAAATCCTTTTCTTTTTTCTCTGAAGCTAATAAAGTTATTTTTGTTTTAGATACATCTAAATTATAGATATTGGTAATGTTAGCATTTTTTAACCAACCTTTAGTCATATTCATAGGCCAATTGTGGCAATCTGGTGCTTTTGAAAAAGATAAGATAGGAGATAACATTAATAATATTAGTAAAGATAATTTCTTCAATGTCTAGCCTCAACTTGTTTGTTTTTACTTTTGAGTATTTTTCCTGATATTTATTAGGAATTTGCACCAAAAGATTGAAAGTAACACATTTAGTTT
>NZ_MDVC01000029.1 GCF_002777425.1 Snodgrassella alvi | reverse complement strand
TTAGGTTGATAATAGTAAGCACAGCGGCTTAAGCCAACAATTGCGCAGCTCATAGCAATAGTAACAGGATGACTTTCTTGTAATTGCACAGCCCAAGCTTTACGTGCCTTGGTAGGCACTATAGCTTTTTTATGATTTCCTCCTGAAGCTGAGATTTTAAACTGAGCTCGGCAAACATTTGCTTAAGTTTACGGTTTTCAGCTTCCAGCTTCCAGTTTCTTTAAACGTTTGATATCGGAGGTTTCCATACCACCGTATTTTTGCCGCCATTTATAAAAAGTCGAGTTGCCGATGCCATATTTACGGCAAAGTTCTTTAACAGGAATACCGGCTTCAGCTTCTTTTAAAATAGATACGATTTGATGTTCAGTCATTTTTTTCATGATTAAATCCTCTGTGGGTTAATAAAGAGAATTTTCTACTTCAGAGCTGTACTATTTTAAGGGGTAGTTACACTTGCTCAAGCCCAATTGGGTGAAGCCTGGACACTTGCAGAAATTGTGCCAGAAAGAAAACTGGAAAAATATGATTCTTATCTGCCTGAAAATCTGCAATTGATGAGTTATGCAAGTCAGGCTTTTGATATACCGGCAACCCAAGAATGGTTACAGCAATTTGCAGATACCAAGCCTGAATTCAGCCAAACATAAATATTAACGATTCAAATCACAGCTAAAATGGTCATCCAGCAGCTTATATTACAATCAAATCCTGAAAATCATTTCTGCCGGCACGGTGCAAATAAATCCAGTTTTGTCTGGTATTCGCTGGTTTTCACATCCATTAATCCCAATACCGAATGAAAAATATTATCGTGTGAAAACGCCTGCTGCCGCGCATGCTGGCGCAGACAATTCATATCCAGCTTGCTTGTGCTGGCAAAATCATGATTGACCCACAACAGCATGGGTATATGGGTTTGTTCCGCTGGTGCAATAGCATAAGGTGTAGCGTGCAGATACATACCCTTTTCTCCCAGTGATTCACCGTGGTCAGAAAAATACCACATCGCACTGGCCAAACCAGTTTGGCTTTGCAATAGTCTAATAATTTCTGCCAGTATATGGTCTGCGTATAGCACTGTATTATCGTAGGTATTGCGTAACTGTTCAGTCGTACACTGCTGAATCTGGTTGGTATCACAGGTAGGCATAAAATGCCGGAATGCATCTGGATAACGCTGGTAATAAGCCGGCCCATGGCTGCCCATCGTATGCAACACCAGCACTGCATCATCAGGTAATCTGGCCATTACGGTACGCAAATTAATCAATAGGCTTTCATCCAGACAGCCATCGCCAGTGCATTTTAAATCAGTTGCCCAATCCCCTACATCCACATGACGGATACGCTCGCATACTCCCTTACAGCCACCATCATTATCACG
>NZ_MDVC01000028.1 GCF_002777425.1 Snodgrassella alvi | reverse complement strand
TGTAAGTTAAATGGAGCTTTTTTACTAAATGCTAATTTGCAAGGAGTTAATTTATCAGGAGCTGATTTATTTAATGCAAATTTCAACGGAAGTAATTTAAAAGGTGGAAATGTAAATGCAATTAGAATAAATGAGGCTAGTTTTATAGGGGCAATATATGACAAATATACTATTTGGCCAAAATATTTCTTACCGGCAACTAAGGGAGCTATTTTGCAACAAATACCATGAATATCAACTTTGCACATTATAGACCACATCTTAATTTTTTGTGTATTTCACTTTTACAGATAACCGTTAATTCTGTCACCAAATTCTGTAATGAAGCGGTTCATTATGCTTTTCAGTTGCAAGTCAATATCAATATCTGTTTATCTTCGTCATACTAACTATATATATTGCTAAATAAATTACTTTCTTTACTAAGTCACCAGTCGAGAAGACTTTATAATTTTTGATGACGCGGCGTATTACGTTGTTAATTTATTCTCTGGTATTTTGGTGCAAATTGCTTAACAGACTTCCTGAGGGTAAGCAACAAACCCTACAACCGTACCCGCTTCCTGTGGGATGGGTTAAGAATGATTCAGGAAACTGGCCCGAATCACCCCACTAGCCTGTATATCTATACCGACCAGAACAGCTATGAACCACTGGCACGGATAGACAAAAGAGGTAATGACCCCGAAAAAGTCATGTACTTCCACACTGATTTGAATGGGTGTCCAGAAGAGCTAACCGATGCAAACGGTAAAATACTGTGGGAATGCAGCTTTCAGTTATGGGGAAAACGGATTCATGAAATCGAACACGAACCCATAGAGCAAAACCTCAGATATCAGGGACAGTATTTAGACAGAGAAACCGGCTTACATTACAATACTTTCAGGTACTATGATCCGGATATAGGTAGATTTACCCAGCCAGACCCGATTGGGTTGCTGGGTGGCTTGAATCTGTATCAGTATGCGCCTAATGGGTTGACTTGGATTGATCCGTGGGGACTGTCATTAGTTACAGTTGGCAGATGGATGGGATCAGCAGAATATCAAGAAATGGTATATAGCGGTAAAGTAGTACAAAGCATAATAGGAACAACTCACGTGGCTTATCCAGCAGATGTTAATGCTTTTGGTAAACAAGCAAAAAATGGAGCTTTATATGTTGAATTTGATATTTCTAAAAAATCTATAATTCCCACAAATGAAGGATGGGCAAAAATAGTAGGACCAAATTCTTTAGAAGGTCGCTTAGCACAACGTAAAGGATTCCCTGTGCCTGAGATGCCTAAAGCAAATAACATTCGTGTTAAGGCAGAAAAAATTAATGGAAAAATACAATCAAAATGTTAAATAAATTTAAATTTTGGATATCCAAAAATACTAACTACTCTTATGTTTATCATAAAAATGATTTATCAGAAAGTATCGTTATCGATTTTGAAAATGATATTTATATTGCACGATTTACTGTTTGGGATGATCTAAGTTGCATGTCTGAAATAATAGATTTAAATACTGATCAATATAAAATTAATAAAAGGGAAGAATTTACTTCATTTAATGAATTGCTGTCTATATTTAGAATTTTTTCAGATTATTTAAATATAAAAAATTAAAATAAAAATATATTTTTTACACATTTATATTATTAAAGATTTTATTGGATATCATGAACCATTGAAAAAATAGATTGATGTAGGAGAACTAATTGATAAATTAACCTCTCCCAAATTAGATTGCAGACAAGATATTATAGAAAAATGTCATCACAGAAGAATTAACAATTAAGGGAGATATAGTTTTATCAAAAAATGCAAAAATAGTTCAAAGGAAGTGATATGCTAAAAGATAATGAAGAAATAACAATTTCTGGAGAAAATTTAATTGATGCGTTATCAATTATTGAGTTTTTTTTAATTTCTTTTAAAAATATAACAAGATATTATTATGATAACGTTTACCCAGATATTGA
>NZ_MDVC01000027.1 GCF_002777425.1 Snodgrassella alvi | reverse complement strand
TTTATCTGGTGCAGGTGGCCGGAACCGTAATACAGGCTGTTGATGGTGCGCCCATCCGGCAGGGTGGTGGCGATGCGGTTGCCCAGTGGGTCGTAAGTAACTCTAGTTGTAGTTTTAAATCTATTTAGAAGAATTTATTATTCGCATCGTGATCAGTCGCATCACCACCTGTACCAGTAATTGATGTCATATTATCAACAGTCCAAAATCATCAATTAGGACTAGTAGTTATCTATATAGTCCTACTTCTACTTTCCATCTATCAAATTATCAAACGCTAAAATAAGATAATGATCGGGCTGGATGTAAGTCTGTATTATGACGATAAAATTAAAGGTTATAGACAAATTTTTGCTATTTAATTTACGTTTGAACTAGCTCATAAAATTCTAAAAATGAATGATCAAAATCAAGTGATAATATTTTATTTTTAAGTCTTTCTGAAATAATAATATTAAATGCCCCATCCCATTCATTTAAACAAAATGCATCTAAATGTTTAGGAATTTTATTTTCGTGGATAGCTGGTTTTAGAAAAAAACGCCCACGTTTTGATTCCCATTCTTTTGGAACATAGCCTGATGGCCATAAGTCTATTTCAGATAAATCCCAGTTAACACAATCAACACATTCAAAAGGGTACATTATTAAATATGCTTTTTCTGGCTTCTCACTATCAGAAATAGGAATTAATTTAACACCATTACCCGATATATTGTTTATCCTATTAATTTTACTATCAAAAAGGAGATATTTAGCTCCAATTGTACTTATTGGTGAGAAATAACCATCCCTTAATTTTTTAAAAAAAAGTTTTTTGTTTGTAGGTATTTTTATTAAAGACAAAAAATCAACGGGAATTACATTACCTCCATCATCAATCAACTCATCACGTGGAATAATACATCCTCTCCACTTTTTGCTGTTAACATTTGGATTTAGTTTAAAGTATTTCATTTATTAGTCACTCTTAGTTAATATTTTATTTAACCATGAATTTGGGGTCACAGCTTCTTTACCAAGTTCTGCTAAAGCTTCT
This sequence comes from Snodgrassella alvi, assembly GCF_002777425.1. GTDB lineage: Bacteria > Pseudomonadota > Gammaproteobacteria > Burkholderiales > Neisseriaceae > Snodgrassella > Snodgrassella alvi_B. Next base: position 1,623 of record NZ_MDVC01000027.1, on the reverse strand, counting down.
TTAAATGCTTCTGGACTTTTATCACTAGCTTGTTTTAAACGTTTATATATTTCTTGATGCATTTCTTCTGGGTGTGGACCTTTATGTCCTGGAACATCTATTTTATTTAATGGATCATTAAGAACATCTTTTCGCCAATTTCCATTCTTAAATTTACCCAGTCCATTCTTTTTAAATAGGTCTCTAAATAGATCAGACCAATAAGAGTGTTTGTTTGTGGCAAGATGATGGGTCGGCGCACAAGCAGAAAGTCCCAACGGATCAATCCAAGTCAACCCATTAGGCGCATACTGATACAGATTCAATCCGCCAGCCAAACCAATCGGGTCTGGCTGAGTAAATCTACCTATATCCGGATCATAATACCTGAAAGTATTGTAATGTAAGCCGGTTTCTCTGTCTAAATATTGTCCCTGATATCTGAGGTTTTGCTCTACTGATTCGTGCTCAATTTCATGAATCCGCTTTCCCCATAGCTGAAAGCTGCATTCCCAAAGTATTTTACCGTTTGCATCGGTAAGTTCTTCCGGACAGCCGTTCAGGTCGGTGTGGAAGTACATTACCCTTTCTGGGTCATTACCTCGTTTATCTATCCGCGCCAGTGGTTCGTAGCTGTTCTGATCTGTATAGATATATAGGCTGGTAGGATAATTCGGGCCGGTTTCCTGAATCATTCTTAAGCCGTCCCATAGAAAGCGGGTACGGTTGTACGGTTAACCTTCGCGGTCTAACTTCCGTTTTTCAATGCATCTGCCAAGGGCGTCATAGTGTTAGTACCATTAGTCATCCTGATTTAATTTCAGTTTTTCTTTTTAACTTAGAAATATTTTTTCAATATATTCGCTTACTTTTGAATTAATATTACTTATATACTCCATGTCTTCATAAGAACCAAAGTTTAAAGCACCTTCTAAATTGTCATGCAGGACTAAAAGATTATATGCTAATTCCTTTGAAATAAAATTTTTTTCTTTATAATTAGTTACCATCTCATCCAGTGAAGTATAGAGATCATTCATTGTTTGTTCATCTAACTTATCTAGTAATCTAATTTTTTCAACTACACCGATAATCTTTTCATTAACATCAGAATTTATAATTTTCATAAAATACCTAATTAATTAGTTTTATTGCATTTGCTGGAATAGGTGCGTCAAATAGCACCTCCGAAGAACCTTTAGCTAATCGTCTTGCAAATTGATTACCTAAGAGGTCAAGACCTTTAGTAGAAGATATATCAATTGCCCCACCCGAAATTTTACTCAAGTCTATTTCAACTATTCTATTTCCAGTTTTACTAGCCCATTTTTCAGCGATACTTAAATCTTTGGTTGCAGATATAAACTGAGATGGAGAACGACTTCCTGATGTTACATGTCCTGCAACCGTTTTTATATTATTTGGGTTTAGTGAAAACAATCCAGAAGATATGTTTTCATCTTGTCTAATAACTCTATAGACTTTACCACTTTTTATACGATCAAACTCACTTACTTTAGCACATGGTGCTAATCCTAATGGATCAATCCACATTAGAGAATTAAATGCATACTGATACAGATTAAACCCACCCAGCAACCCAATCGGGTCTGGCTGGGTAAATCTACCTATATCCGGATCATA
>NZ_MDVC01000026.1 GCF_002777425.1 Snodgrassella alvi | reverse complement strand
CGTTCAGGTATTATGATCCGGATATAGGTCGCTTTACCCAGCCGGATCCGATAGGATTGCTGGGTGGCTTTAATCTGTATCAGTATGCGCCTAATGGGTTGACTTGGGTGGATCCGTGGGGGTTAAAATCAATATTGCCAGATGATGCTATTGTATGCAGAGGTGGAGCATGCCTTGCTGATTCATTTAAAAATGGTAGTGGTGTTGTAGTTGATGGTACAGGCAAGTTAGATGGAATTTCAGTAAATAGCGCAGCAGGTAAGACATTAGATCAACTAACTGAAGGTATTCCACACAATAAAGTAGGCGTTACAACGGTTGGAGATATTCGAGCAGCAGGTGGAGATGTTATACCTTCTCCAACTAAAAATAATCCCCATCATGCAACTTTATCAGGTATTACAGCAAAGCAAGCAGAAGCTTTAATGACACCTACTCAGAAGAACCCATCGGCCAAACCAAAATCCAACAAAAGGAATTGTTAATGCAACAAAATAATAAAATATCCGATGATGAATTGAATTTAATAAAACAACGATGTGATAAAGCGACTAAGGGGCCATGGATATCTTACGTCGAAGATAGAGATCATTCCAGTGGTTCTAATTTTATTATGACTGGAGATGAAAATAATCGCGGGGATGATATTGAGCTTATTGGCGGAACAATAGATGATCAAGAGTTTATTGCACATGCACGACAAGATATTCCTCGATTAATTAATGAAATTAAAAGACTAAAAAAACTAATTGTAGATATATAATTTAAAAATACAATATCATCGGCAAAATCAAAAGCTGCTAGAACTTAATTCGCTGTAACCAGCTGCTGCATTTCAGAGGACACCACTACCGCTACGACGAGCACGGCAGAACCCAGACCAAACAGACCATCGGCACAACCCAGCACTACCACTACGATGCTGAACACCGCCTGAGCGAAGTACGTATCGAACAACTAAACCGCAGCCAGCGTTACGGCTACGTCTACGATGCCTTAGCCGGCGTATCAAAAAGCATCAGATAGACCGCGACGGCCAACCCTACAATCGTACCCGCTTCCTGTGGGACGGCTTAAGAATGATTCAGGAAACCGGCCCGAATCACCCCACCAGCCTGTATATCTATACCGACCAGAACAGCTACGAACCACTGGCACGCATAGACACAGACGGCAACCATGAACAACATATCCGCTACTTCCATACCGACCTGAACGGCTGTCCGGAAGAGTTGACCGACGAAAACGGTAAAATACTGTGGGAATGTAGTTTTCAGCTCTGGGGAAAACGGATTCATGAAATCGAACACGAACCCATAGAGCAGAATCTCAGATATCAGGGACAATATTTAGACAGAGAAACCGGCTTACATTACAATACGTTCAGGTATTATGATCCGGATATAGGCCGCTTTACCCAGCCTGATCCGATTGGGCTGCTGGGTGGGTTTAATCTGTATCAGTATGCGCCTAATGGGTTGACTTGGGTGGATCCGTGGGGGTTAATATGTAAAGCTCCAAATGGCTATAAAAAAGGTGATGTAGACATACATGGTAACTTATCTCCTAATGCAAATAGAGCTTTAGGCCATAGAAACACTAGATCTGATGCTTTCGTACAAAGCCATCATCCAATACAAGACGCTTGGGCTAAAAGAAATATAACTAGTTATCGAAGAAATGCTGCACCAGCGACATTATTACAATCTTCTTCTGGTTTACCACATGCTAACATTAGTCAAGCACAAAGAGCTAGAAGATCACTTAATGGAGGATGGAATACAACCTTAAAACAAGAATTCAACATAAGTTACAGGGAAATGCTTGACGCCGGTGTACCTAAAGCACAAGCAAAAAAAGCGTTAAATGATTCTTATAAATATTTCGATAGCATTAGAAATGCTAATATAAATAATCCTTTTTTTGACTTATAGAATATTAATTGAATGGTAAATTTTTTATGGAAAAGAAATCAATTATAGAAATATTGTATATTCTTGAAAAAGAAATGAATATCAAATTTCCAAGTTTATATGTACGATTTTTGTCAGAAGAGGTCCAAGATAAAGAGCCGTATGAATTAATCACTGAAAAAGAAGAATATATATACATATATAACATATATGACATTCAAGAAAGAAATGATGTATATAGTATACAAAACATTGAACCCAATTATTTTTTAATAGGTCAAGATGGTGATATAGGCTATTTTATATACGTCAAGAAAAATAATGAGTCTGATAATATATATAGTTTGGATTTAGGCGCTTTAGGTTCTTTAGAAATGAATAAAGAGGCAACTGATATTTATCACTTAGGGAAATATATCGAATGACATATTTGTAAACATGAATAATACTAACCGTATAATTTTTCTTATAGAATTGAGAATTACAACTGAAATATAGAATATAATGTCTTAAAAAATGATTATGGAGAAGTGCCTTAAT
>NZ_MDVC01000025.1 GCF_002777425.1 Snodgrassella alvi | reverse complement strand
GCACCCAGTAAACAAGGTGAATGCTGGTCAATGGATTTTATGAGTGACAGCAGTCGCAATCAACGCAGGTTTAGAACTTTCAATGTGATAGATGACTTTAATCGTGAGGCGTTAGGCATTGATATTGCAGTCAGTTTGCCGGCTGGCAGGATTACCCGTTATCTGGATAAACTGGCCGAATATCATGGCTATCCACTCAAAATACGAGTAGATAATGGACCGGAATTCACCGGAAATACGTTTACTAACTGGGCAAAATCACATGATATAACCATAGATTATATTCAACCAGGCAGTCCATATCAAAACGGATATATTGAACGATTTAATCGTACCTATCGCACAGAGGTACTAGATTTATATCTATTTAATAATCTGGAACAAGCAAGAAAGGTAACCGAAGAATGGCTAACCAGTTATAACACCGAAAGGCCTCATGAAGCATTAAATAATATGACGCCGATTGAGTATAAAACCCTAAGACAAGCAGTATTATTTTCTACTTGAAGCTTGTACTAAGTTTGGGGTATTTACATATTGAAAACCCGTTCTCTCCATTTTCATCTTCTATTAAATAAGCATTAGGTAAAGCAATAACTGTGTTAGAAAGTAAATTTCTGATTTCTCCACAAACTGCACCACCACCACACCCATAAACCTTAACTAAATATTCATAAGCAAAGTTTGCATTTTTTATTTTTGCTTTAGTTTCAACAGAGAAATCAGCAAAATTTAAATTAGTATTGGTTTTATTTTGATTTTGATTGGCGTTGGTGTAACCAAATGAAAATAATAAAAAAGATAAAATAGCGTACTTAAATATTTTCATTTTATCTCCAATTGCCATTTTTAGGCTTTATCGAGATTTCAACCACTTGATTAGGTAATATCTGTGTTGAATTCAAGCTGTCGCTTTGGTAATCAGATGAGCTTTTAAAGGTCGCGATGTGTTTCCGATTTAATAGGCTATGCGTCTTGCAATTAGTTATGTATTACCCGGCCAGTTAATAGTTTATTTTAACAGGCCGGGTTTTGTGTTTGCTGTGGTGCAGATTAATGCTTAATTATATGGAGCAATGCTTTGGGCTACACTGGTTAATCCCTGTGCCAGAGCTTTAACCATATTACTGTAGCCATTACCTTGCTGAGCAATGCGGACGTTAAAATTCTGTCCTGTTTCATCAGTACCCAGCCAGCTACTGTAGCCATTGATGTAGATATAACCATCGTAGCTGCCCTGAAAGGATTGGATATAAACAGTTAGTGTGGCGGCTTTGGGTTTGCTCTCAGGGGTAAACAGATAGTGAGCGCTCTGTTTGTTCAGTTCATTGGCTAATGCCAAACTGATTTCATTGCCCAAATCATCTGCCCATAAATGTTGCTGGGCAAAATGCAGGGTGGTTGGGCTGTCCTGATAAACCAGATTTCCTTGATTGAGACGTTCGGCCAGTACGACTTTAAGCTGAACAGGGGTTCGCTGGCTGGTGGCAGGCAACTGATAATTACTGCCGGGTAACTGGTAATAGGTTACCGAATTGCTGGCACAGGCGCTGAGTGCCAGAGTGGCGGCGCAGACAAGTGGTAGCAGGATTTTCATTATCTGGCTCCTTTTGGCTCTGGGTCATGCCCGCGGCGGTTGAAAATCAGGGCATTGGGTTGCTGTTTCAGGGTTTTCAGTGTCGGCTGTGCCTCTTTCAGCGTGCTATCAATGCTTTTCAGGGTTTGCTGAATATCGCTATATAGTGGAGAGGTACTGGATACGCC
>NZ_MDVC01000024.1 GCF_002777425.1 Snodgrassella alvi | reverse complement strand
AGACAAAAGGACTGGCTAAAGAAAAGCAGCTAGAGAATTTATTTTACTCATCAGACAGTCATTGTGTTAGAACGAATGCCGATGAGTAGGTAGTGTCTGTCAGATTAAGTTTAAGCTAGTACACAAAATCCGAATCATTATCGAATTCAAATAGTGTAGCGATTCCATTCAACGTTGTATTTTTTGCCTCGATTCCAAAGCAACCTTCACCATTAATATCCAAATTATAGCCATTCTCAAGGTGATAATCTTGCATTTCATCATTTTTGTAGAAGAATAGAAATTCTTCATCTCGAAAACTATCTCGTTTATATTTATAATTAATAGATGCTATTTTTTTGATCAATGAAGAAAATACATCATCTATCAACTTATTAGTATAAAACCCATACATAACACCTGTCCATTCAGTCATATATTTATCTCCTAAACTATTTGCATCCAGAAGCGCCATGTTTAATATCACCTCGGAGCTTATTATTCGCACTTCTGAGCTGTATATCTTCTTCTATATATAGCCTTAAATATCCATTCTGTCGATCTACTCTTTTAACCTTAGAGCTATCGATTTCAAATGAAATAAAATTAGTACTCTTTTCTTTGGTCAATCCCATTTTACCTCGCAAGCCTGATGATTTTAGCTCCTCTGGAGATAATGTAGTTACATATACACCCTGAGGTTTGCCCTGAATAGAACCTTTTCCTCTAACACCTGGATCTTTTTTTCTAATTACACCGGATCCCATAATCCCGTTATATCCATCTTTACTTGTGTAGTGATAAACGCGAATAGCATCTAGCCCCCACGGATCAATCCAAGTCAACCCATTAGGCGCATACTGATACAGATTAAAACCACCCAGCAACCCAATCGGATCTGGCTGAGTAAAGCGTCCTATATCCGGATCATAGTACCTGAAAGTATTGTAATGTAA
>NZ_MDVC01000023.1 GCF_002777425.1 Snodgrassella alvi | reverse complement strand
TTCAGGTATTATGATCCGGATATAGGTAGATTTACCCAGCCCGACCCGATAGGCTTAGCTGGCGGGTTTAACCTGTATCAGTATGCGCCTAATGGGTTGACTTGGGTGGATCCACTTGGCCTAAGAAAATGTACAACAGGTTTTAAAAACGCCAATGATGCGGGGCGAGCAGCACTTAGTAAATATAATCCAATGTCGATATTCAAAAATCGTGAATATGGTGGGATCATATTTAAAGCAAAAGATGGTACTTATGGCTATACAAGGGGGCGACTTGGTTCGGGTAGAACTGCACCAACATTTAAAGAATCAGCAGGAGGTTTACCTAAGGGCTCAACACCAGTTGGTCAATATCACACACATGGTGATTACTCTGATATTAATTTTAATCGAACGAATAAAGCTGGTGATGTTCATAATAGTGATAAATTTTCTAATAGTGATATTAGCATTCATAATCGTGCTAATAAAACCTTTCCTAATTATACCAATGTATTAGGAACACCAAGCGGGAGCTTTTGGAAGATATTTGGTAAAGTTAGTGGGCCAGATGATGCTATACCGTTATAAGGAAGTGCATATTATGTGTGAAAACTACATTTTTAAGCTTGATAAAAGATATACCCCTTTTCTATTTAAAGCTATAGAAGCAGCCAAAAATAGTGAGTTTGTTTCCAAATGTAAATATGATATTAATAATTTTTATATTTCTTTTAGTAATCATATAACGATAAAAAAAGAGATTAGATATTATACAATACGTTTCTATTCAAAAGAGATTACGCAAGATAATTGGATGGATGTTGGAGTTGGTGGAATAGAAATAGATGATATAAATGTTGATATAAATGTTGATACAGGTGAAGTAATTTACGTTTATGGGAGTCGCTGACCAGTTGATCGGTAAATACAATAATAGAAAGGTTCAAAGCGATTATCTATAAGATTTAACCATTAGAATTTAAATAAAAAATGCCAGTAGCACCCAGAATTCTAGCTACAACGCCCTTGGCCGGCGTATCGAAAAACATCAGCTAGACCGTGAGGGCCAATCCTACAACCGTACCCGCTTCCTGTGGGACGGGTTAAGAATGATTCAGGAAACCGGCCCGAATCACCTTACCAGCCTGTATATCTACACAGACCAGAACAGCTACGAACCACTGGCGCGGATAGACACAGACGACAACCAAAAACAACATATCCGCTATTTCCACACCGACCTGAACGGCTGCCCGGCAGAGCTTACCGATGCAAATGGTAAAATACTTTGGGAATGTAGCTTTCAGTTATGGGGTAAACGGATTCATGAAATTGAGCACGAACCCATAGAGCAAAACCTCAGATATCAGGGACAATATTTAGACAGGGAAACCGGCTTACATTACAATACTTTCAGGTACTATGATCCGGATATAGGTAGATTTACTCAGCCTGATCCGATTGGGCTGCTGGATGGCTTGAATCTGTATCAGTATGCGCCTAATGGGTTGACTTGGGTGGATCTGTGGGAGTTAAGTGCTAAATGGACTAAAAAGGGAAGTCCAAACTACAGGCAACGGTCATATTGCTTATGAATATGAGGTATTTATGGCTTTGGATTTTATAGCATCAAATAAGCAAAAGAAAATAGATGAAAACACACAGGTATTTTCACTTGAGAAGTCTGATTATGATAAATTATTTAATGATGCGAAACCATTAAATCAGTACCCAATAATAAAAAAATTTGATAATTATTATGCCGATACTACTATTTTATATGGAGAGATTCAGCCCTTAATAAAGGAATTAGAAAGTCTTATTAAAATAAAAAAGTTACACCTTGGATCAATTATTCATTTTATTGATTTTCTGGAAAAATCATTTAATGATGGTTTAAATATATACATATATTGTGACTAGGGAGCTTGTGTACCAGCCATTTTCCTGACGATCGTGTAAACGCTTGCTGAAAAAGGTATTGGCTGCGGCCAGATTGCTGATATAGCTGCCGGCTTCGGGACGGAAAACGCAAATTTCTTTATTTGATGTACTAGCTTAAACTTAATCTGACAGACACTACCTACTCATCGGCATTCGTTCTAACACAATGACTGTCTGATGAGTAAAATAAATTCTCTAGCTGCTTTTCTTTAGCCAGTCCTTTTGTCTCTACCCAAGTTTGCCAAGGTGTCTTACCATAACAGTATTTCCCTGAATGTGCTCTTTCCCGATTGTAAAACTCTAGCCAAAGCTCAATATCTTGTTGTATCTCTTTCAGTTCTGTATATATTTTACGTCTAAACATAATATCA
>NZ_MDVC01000022.1 GCF_002777425.1 Snodgrassella alvi | reverse complement strand
TACCTGAAAGTATTGTAATGTAAGCCGGTTTCTCTGTCTAAATACTGTCCCTGATATCTGAGGTTTTGCTCTATGGGTTCGTGTTCGATTTCATGAATCCGTTTTCCCCATAACTGAAAGCTGCATTCCCACAGTATTTTACCGTTTGCATCGGTTAGCTCTTCTGGACACCCATTCAAATCAGTGTGGAAGTACATGACTTTTTCGGGGTCATTACCTCTTTTGTCTATCCGTGCCAGTGGTTCATAGCTGTTCTGGTCGGTATAGATATACAGGCTAGTGGGGTGATTCGGGCCAGTTTCCTGAATCATTCTTAACCCATCCCACAGGAAGCGGGTACGGTTGTAGGGTTTGTTGCTTACCCTCAGGAAGTCTGTTAAGCAATTTGCACCAAAATACCAGAGAATAAATTAACAACGTAATACGCCGCGTCATCAAAAATTATAAAGTCTTCTCGACTGGTGACTTAGTAAAGAAAGTAATTTATTTAGCAATATATATAGTTAGTATGACGAAGATAAACAGATATTGATATTGACTTGCAACTGAAAAGCATAATGAACCGCTTCATTACAGAATTTGGTGACAGAATTAACGGTTATCTGTAAAAGTGAAATACACAAAAAATTAAGATGTGGTCTATAATGTGCAAAGTTGATATTCATGGTATTTGTTGCAAAATAGCTCCCTTAGTTGCCGGTAAGAAATATTTTGGCCAAATAGTATATTTGTCATATATTGCCCCTATAAAACTAGCCTCATTTATTCTAATTGCATTTACATTTCCACCTTTTAAATTACTTCCGTTGAAATTTGCATTAAATAAATCAGCTCCTGATAAATTAACTCCTTGCAAATTAGCATTTAGTAAAAAAGCTCCATTTAACTTACAATTAGACATATCAGCATTTAATAATGATGAATTCATTAAATTTGAATTCATTAACAATGAATCTGAAAAATCAGTATTATCTAAAATACAACCTGAAAAATTTGCACTACGTAAATTAGCATATTTAAAATTTGCATTACGCAAAGAATACCCTGCAAATATAGCTGTATGTAATATCGAATTACTAAAATCGAAACCATCAAATGTTGTTACATCAAATTCTTGCGTGCAACCAGATTCAAAATAAATTTTAATCATTAATAATTCCCCCAGTCAAAAAGGTCAACTTTTGTGTCAGACATAGGTTTAATTTTTGGAATATTACTTGGTGCAAGTGTTCCTTGAGTTTTAGGAGGTAATATACCTACAATTTTTCCAGCCACATAACGATGATTTCCTTCTATAATTACATTACCATCTACTTTTATTGGTGGTGGAATATCTCCTTTTAATAGTCTATCTACATAGCGTTGAACTGCCGGAAGAGAAACAGTCCCTTGTGTTGTCAGCATTGTATCCCCTTTTAAAGCTTTTTTAACAACGCTAGGGGTAACTTCGGAACCTCTGGTAATTGGACATTTAGCTAACCCCCACGGATCAATCCAAGTCAACCCATTAGGCGCATACTGATACAGATTAAAGCCACCCAGCAATCCTATCGGGTCTGGCTGGGTAAAGCGGCCTATATCCGGATCATAATACCTGAAGGTATTGTAATGTAAGCCGGTTTCTCTGTCTAAATATTGTCCCTGATATCTGAGGTTTTGCTCTATGGGTTCGTGTTCGATTTCATGAATTCGCTTACCCCATAACTGAAAGCTGCATTCCCACAGTATTTTACCGTTTGCATCGGTTAGCTCTTCTGGACAGCCGTTCAGGTCGGTGTGGAAGTAGCGGATATGTTGTTCATGGTTGCCGTCTGTGTCTATACGTGCCAGTGGTTCGTAGCTGTTCTGGTCGGTATAGATATACAGGCTGGTAGGATGATTCGGGCCAGTTTCCTGAATCATTCTTAAGCCGTCCCAGAGGAAGCGGGTACGGTTGTAAGGTTGGCCGTCGCGGTCTATCTGATGCTTTTCGATACGCCGGCCAAGAGCATCGTAGACATAGCCATAACGCTGGCTGCGGCCTGTTTGTTCGATGCGTACTTCGCTCAGGCGGTGTTCAGCGTCGTAGTGGTAGTGCTGGGTGGCGCCGATGCTCTGTTTGATTTGGGTTCTGCCGTGCTCGTCGTAGCGGTAGTGGTGACTTCTGAAATGCAGGAGCTGATTACAGCGAATCAGGTTGTAGTTGCTGTAGTCTTCTCTGTATTTGCTGTCCAGCAGGTTGGCGGCCGCATCGTATTG
>NZ_MDVC01000021.1 GCF_002777425.1 Snodgrassella alvi | reverse complement strand
GGGGTGGATTTGTGAAGTAAAAGTTAAACGAGGAGCACAGGGTCAACCTCTTTCAGCAAAAGCGACAGTTTCAAGAGCTGATATAGGCTCAGGCACAGCAACTAATCCTTCTTCAAGAGCATTTGCCAGAAGATTAGGTAACGCAGATGATGATGCGGGACATATTTTAGCGAAAATATTAGGAGGTTCAGGAGGTATAGATAATGTTTTCCCTCAGTTAAAAGGAATAAATCGTGGTCAATATCGAGCTTTTGAAAAAATAATTAAACAGTATATTCAAGAGCATGGAACCGTGGATATTAAATGGAATTTTATTTATGGCAAAGGAGGCACAAGACCAACCGTAATAGAATACTCAGTTTTTCAAAATGGGAAGAATGTGTTAAATAATATTTTTAAAAATTAGGTAAACTAAATGGATATTGAAATTGCGAAAAATATATTAAAAGAATTTATTATTGCGATGAATCATTGGGAAATACTTTGCTATCCAAAATTAAAAAGTGATTCTTCAGAAGAAGCTTATTTACAAATGACTAAAGATTTGAATTTTATATTTAATAAATTTTGTACAAAAAAAGAGCGAAAATATGGTCGACAAGCTGCATTATCTTGTGGAAACCCACCAGAGTACTCACCAGATGAAGAGATACTAAAAATAGAAGAACTCAAAGGTAATAAAGTAGTTATTTACACTCAACAACAAAATCGTGCAAAAAGTCAATTTCGTTATACCTTGCATTACAAAAAACATGAGTGGCGTATTGATAAAAAAGAGGTATATGATAAGTTTGATAATAATTGGGACAAATATCCATTGTAATAATTACTAGAATTCTAGCGTAAATACGATTAAATGTCTGGAAAAAGCAAGATAATAACTAAGCATCAGATATATCAATCATTGTTTTAATTTAAATAATCTAATTATGATTGATTAAATATATTTTTAAAAATCCAATGTAAGGAATTATTTTGTATTTATTTAGGAGTATGACTTAGATAAAACAGAAGGTATTATGGGTCTAGGAATGACTCAAGGGTAGATGCTTTTAACGAATAAGAGCCAGTCAAACTTGAATTAATTAGGAGTGTACTAGTAAAAAAATACCTGGACAGGCAAACGCAGAGAAGAATACAGCAACCACAACCTGATTCACTGTAACCAGCTCCTGCATTTCAGAGGACACCACTACAGCTACGACGAGCACGGCCGAACCCAGACCAAACAGACCACCGGCGCCACCCAGCACTACCACTACGACGCCGAACACCGTCTGAGCGAAGTACGCATCGAGCAAACAGGCCGCAGTCAGCGTTACGGCTACGTCTACGATGCACTTGGCCGGCGTATCGAAAAGCATCAGCTAGACCGCGAAGGCCAACCCTACAACCGTACGCGCTTCCTGTGGGACGGCTTAAGAATGATTCAGGAAACCGGCCCGAATCACCCTACCAGCCTGTATATCTATACCGACCAGAACAGCTACGAACCACTGGCGCGGATAGACACAGACGGCAACCAAGAACAATATATCCGCTATTTCCACACCGACCTGAATGGCTGCCCGGAAGAGTTAACCGATGCAAACGGCGAATTACTCTGGGAATGTAGCTTTCAGTTATGGGGTAAGCGGATTCATGAAATTGAGCACCAATCAGTAGAGCAAAATCTCAGATATCAGGGACAATATTTAGACAGAGAAACCGGCTTACATTACAATACTTTCAGGTATTATGATCCGGATATAGGTAGATTTACTCAGCCAGACCCGATTGGTTTAGCTGGCGGATTGAATCTATATCAGTATGCGCCTAATGGGTTGACTTGGATTGATCCGTGGGGGTGGATTTGTGAAGTAAAAGTTAAACGAGGAGCACAGGGTCAACCTCTTTCAGCAAAAGCGACAGTTTCAAGAGCTGATATAGGCTCAGGCACAGCAACTAATCCTTCTTCAAGAGCATTTGCTAGAAGATTAGGTAACGCAAATGATGATGCAGGACATATTTTAGCGAAAATATTAGGAGGTTCAGGAGGCATAGATAATGTTTTTCCTCAGTTAAAAGGAATAAATCGTGGTCAATACCGAATGTTTGAAGAGCGAGTTAGACGGTATATTGAGAAAAAAGGAGCAGTAAATATTGATTGGCGTTTTACTTATGGCAATGGTGGTACAAGACCAACCCAAATAGAATATTCAGTTTCCCAAAATGGAAAGATTGTGTTGAGTGAAATATTTAACAATTAGGAGAACTAAATGAATTTAGAAAATGCAAAAAATACATTAAAAGAATTTATTATTGCGATGAATCACTGGGAAGTCCATTATTATCCATTGGTAAAAAATGATTTATCGAATGATGTTCGTTTAAAAATGATTAATGATTTAAATTTTATATTTAATAAATTTTGTACAAAAAAAGAACGAAAATATGGTAGGCAAATTTCATTAGGGTGTGGAAATCCGCCTGAATATTCGCCAGATGAAAAGATATTAAAAACTGAGGAATTAAAAGGCAATAAAGCAGCTATTTATACTCAAGAACAAAATGGGGTAGAAGATCAATTTCGCTATACTCTGCATTATAAAAATCATGAGTGGCGTATTGATAAAAAAGAGGTTTATGATGACTTTGACAACAAATGGAAAAAATATCTACTGTAACAATACAAACAAAAACTAATCTATGACCCGCTCGACAACATCAGCATTGTTCATTTTTCTGATGCTTGTTACATTGCTTTATCAGTCGTGAAAGTTTTACATTTTTTTATAGTGTAGCATACTACGGCCCCCTCGGCCGTACCAGCCAAACCCAGTGGCTGCCACACTGGGCTTTACCCACCATCAGCGTCGATCCCGATGGCAGCATCTGGCGTTACTACTACGACCAGCGCGGTAACCTGCACAGCGTTATCGACCCCACAAACAGCGTACCCACTGCCAGTACGACCAGCATGGCCAGATAGTTCAGATCACCGATGCCCGCGGTGGCAACAAATACCTGCGCTGGAACCAGAACGGCCAGCTTACCCAGCATGTCGACTGCTCCGGTACCGCCACCCATCTCTATTACGATGCATCAGGCAATCTCAGCAGCATCTCCGACGCCCAGTGTAACAGCAACAAATACCACTACAACGCTGCCGGCCAGCTTACCGGCGTTACCTTAACCGACGGCAGACAGGAACACTACCGCGTTAACAGTGCCGGCCAGCTACTGACCTATACCGATCCCGCCGGCCACAGCACCCACTACCAGCGCGACCCGCGCGGACTGGTGCACACCCGCATCGATGCTGCCGGACGCAAACTCGGCTTTAACTACGACGCCTATGGCCGCCTTAATACCCTTATCAACGAAAACGGCGAACACTACCAGTTTCAATACGATGCAGCCGACCGCCTCACCGAACAGACCGATCTGGACGGGCGTAAACAGAAATACAGCTACGACCTTCTCGATAACGTCAGTGCCGTGCACTTTGCTGCCGGCAGCAGTGCCGAAATCACCCACCGCTTCAAACGCGATGCCATCGGCCGCCTGATCGGCAAATACACCACCGACGGCAACACCGCCTACCAGTACGACCAAGCCGACAACCTTATCAAAGTCGGCTACAAAAAAGCCGGCCTGCCTGCTGAAGCTGAACTCGACCTCATTACCTTCAGCTACGATCAACTGGGTAACCTGCTGAGCGAAACCACCGCACAGGGCACCCTCAGCCACCAGTACGACCCACTGGGCAATCGCATCGCCACCACCCTGCCGGATGGGCGCACCATCAACAACCTCTATTACGGCTCCGGCCACCTGCACCAGATAAACATCGACGGCCACATCATCAGCGATATCGAACGCGACAACCTGCACCGC
>NZ_MDVC01000020.1 GCF_002777425.1 Snodgrassella alvi | reverse complement strand
CGACGTATCGAAAAACAGAAGTTAGACCGCGAAGGCAAACCTTACAACCGTACCCGCTTCCTGTGGGACGGGTTAAGAATGATTCAGGAAACCGGCCCGAATCACCCTACCAGCCTGTATATCTATACAGACCAGAACAGCTACGAACCATTGGCGCGGATAGACACAGATGGCAACCAAGAACAACATATCCGTTATTTCCATACCGACCTGAATGGCTGTCCGGAAGAACTGACCGATGCAAACGGTGAAATACTGTGGGAATGCAGCTTTCAGCTATGGGGAAAACGGATTCATGAAATCGAACATGAATCCGTAGAACAAAACCTCAGATATCAGGGACAATATTTAGACAGAGAAACCGGTTTACATTACAATACTTTCAGGTACTATGATCCGGATATAGGACGCTTTACTCAGCCAGATCCGATTGGGTTGCTGGGTGGTTTTAATCTGTATCAGTATGCGCCTAATGGGTTGACTTGGATTGATCCGTGGGGGCTAAGCTGTGAACCTAAAACTAAGCCAAATTGGACAACGCATGACTATAAACATTTCCCTCCAAAGAATCAATCATGGAAAGATGTAATTAAATCAACTAAATCAGGGCCTGCAAAATATAAACCTGATGTTGATATTAAGACACTAGAGTTTGATGTATTCCATACTGGAATGCCTGTTACTAATGGGAAACAATGGAAAGTAAAAGATATGGGTACAGTTATTGGGGCAAGTGAAGGTAAACCATCACAATGGATTAGAGTTGAACTTAGTGCAAATACAATTCATGGCCATCCAATTTCTTTAAATGAATATATGAGGTTATTGAAATAATGAATATTGATTTATCTAACCCAAAAGGAAAAATTGTATTTAACGAATTTTCATTAAATAAAAATATTCCTCTTTCAATGCAATTAGATGCTTTAAAAGAAGATATGCTGCAAATTGAGTATCCTAATGGATATATTTTAGATATTGGGTGGCGTCCATCTTTCAATATAAATGGCTGCTTTTATATTTATTTAATAAAAGATTTTGATTGGGAAAAACCAATATATAGCAATTTTACTAATGATATAAGCAGCTTAGAATATCAAATTAATCAAGCGATTAGTAAAATCGGATAAGTTAATAGAAAAATTATTTTAAGATATAACTTAAAATACAGCTAAGACCAACATGGTTGTACCAAGACTAAACAAATCGTTAGCAGCCCCAAGCACTACCACTACGACGCTGCCCACCGCCTGCGCGAAGTACGCATCGAACAACTCAACAAAACCGAACGATACCGCTACCTCTATGACGCCCTTGGCCGACGTATCGAAAAACAGAAGTTAGACCGCGAAGGCAAACCTTACAACCGTACCCGCTTCCTGTGGGATGGGTTAAGAATGATTCAGGAAACCGGCTCGAATCACCCCACCAGCCTGTATATCTATACAGGCCAGAACAGCTACGAACCACTAGCGCGGATAGACACAAACGGCAACCAAGAACAACATATCCGCTACTTCCATACCGACCTGAACGGTTGTCCGGAAGAGTTAACCGATGCAAACGGTAAGATACTGTGGGAATGCAGCTTTCAGCTGTGGGGAAAGCGGATTCATGAAATCGAACACGAACCCATAGAGCAGAATCTCAGATATCAGGGACAATATTTAGACAGAGAAACCGGCTTACATTACAATACTTTCAGGTATTATGATCCGGATATAGGTAGATTTACTCAGCCAGACCCGATTGGGCTGCTGGGTGGGTTTAATCTGTATCAGTATGCGCCTAATGGGTTGACTTGGATTGATCCGTGGGGGTTAACAACAGAAAAAATAAAGCTTGATCCAGATGAGATTCTTGTTAATCCTAAAGATGTTAATTTCTCTCAGAAAACTATTAATAGTGCTTTTGATACACCTGAAGGAAAACGAAATATACAATCAGTAATAAATGATGTTCGTAAGGGAAAAGTAAAAGTCACAGATTTTCCAGCAATAAAAGCTGTGAACGTGAAAGGCCAATTAGTAGTCAGAGATGGCAATAGTCGCTTAGCTATTGCACGCAGCGCAAAGGCTAAACAAATAAAAGTAATTATTGAAACAAATGTTGACAAATTAAGAGATTTTACCGGTAGACTTAGAAACAATGGTCTGCGTAATACAGGGACAACTAAAATTCCGATTTGTAAATAAGAGATAAATGTTATGAAAAAAGATTTTGCTTATGCAGTAGAACTCCCTTATTGGCAAGCCCCAAATGATGATATTATAATAAAATCAAAGGGCGATTCATTAACTGCATTTTTTAAAATATGGAGTTCTTCTGCTAAATACTCTGTATTTACAGGTATATTTGACTTCTCTTACGTTTGGGCTATGCGATTCGAACGTAATAAAGATTTAAGTTATTATATTCCACGCGAAGATGATGATTTCCATGCATGTTATTGGATTGTTCCAGAGTCATCATGGTTGGAAAAATTAAAGGCTGAAAGACGTTCCTTTTTCCCTGATTGGGATAAATATGATGTAGGAGAATACACTCATTATATTATTCAAAGTGATTCATTTTATGTTGAAATAATCGCCAAAGATATTAAGATATCAAGAAAAAAACTAAAGGGTGTTTTTTAAAATTATCATATAGTTTAAATATCACTAACGCACTGATGCCAGAGCTAATGCATTAAAAGAATGCTTATCATAGTAAGAAAGGCAATAGTATAAATGGTCGTATAGGAAAAGGAAAATGCTGATGAGTGATTTCAAACTATGGGGTTGGGATAAAAAACCACGCACCATGCTACGGTTTATCAAGGCAGGAGACATATTCTGCTTTAAGCTGGATGAAC
>NZ_MDVC01000019.1 GCF_002777425.1 Snodgrassella alvi | reverse complement strand
TACAATTAGTTTTTTTAGTCTTTTAATTTCATTAATTAATCGAGGAATATCTTGTCGTGCATGTGCAATAAACTCTTGATCATCTATTGTTCCGCCAATAAGCTCAATATCATCCCCGCGATTATTTTCATCTCCAGTCATAATAAAATTAGAACCACTGGAATGATCTCTATCTTCGACGTAAGATATCCATGGCCCCTTAGTCGCTTTATCACATCGTTGTTTTATTAAATTCAATTCATCATCGGATATTTTATTATTTTGTTGCATTAACAATTCCTTTTGTTGGATTTTGGTTTGGCCGATGGGTTCTTCTGAGTAGGTGTCATTAAAGCTTCTGCTTGCTTTGCTGTAATACCTGATAAAGTTGCATGATGGGGATTATTTTTAGTTGGAGAAGGTATAACATCTCCACCTGCTGCTCGAATATCTCCAACCGTTGTAACGCCTACTTTATTGTGTGGAATACCTTCAGTTAGTTGATCTAATGTCTTACCTGCTGCGCTATTTACTGAAATTCCATCTAACTTGCCTGTACCATCAACTACAACACCACTACCATTTTTAAATGAATCAGCAAGGCATGCTCCACCTCTGCATACAATAGCATCATCTGGCAATATTGATTTTAACCCCCACGGATCCACCCAAGTCAACCCATTAGGCGCATACTGATACAGATTAAAGCCACCCAGCAATCCTATCGGATCCGGCTGGGTAAAGCGACCTATATCCGGATCATAATACCTGAACGTATTGTAATGTAGTCCGGTTTCTCTGTCTAAATATTGTCCCTGATATCTGAGGTTTTGCTCTATGGGTTCGTGTTCGATTTCATGAATCCGTTTCCCCCATAACTGAAAGCTGCATTCCCACAGTATTTTACCGTTTGCATCGGTAAGCTCTTCCGGACAGCCGTTCAGGTCGGTATGGAAGTAGCGGATATGTTGTTCATGGTTGCCGTCTGTGTCTATCCGCGCCAGTAGTTCGTAGCTGTTCTGGTCGGTATAGATATACAGGCTGGTGGGGTGATTCGGGCCGGTTTCCTGAATCATTCTTAAGCCGTCCCACAGGAAGCGGGTACGATTGTAGGGTTGGCCGTCGCGGTCTATCTGATGCTTTTCGATACGCCGGCCAAGAGCATCGTAGACGTAGCCATAACGCTGGCTGCGGTCTGTTTGTTCGATGCGTACTTCGCTCAGGCGGTTGTCGGCGTCGTAATGGTAGTGCTGGGTAGTATCGTTGGTTTGTTTGCAGCCGATTTGTCCGTGAATATTGTATTAGTATTACGTTTTCCAAACCAATTACATACTTTTGAACATTATTAAAATGGTAAATTAATTTTTTTATTCAGTTTTACTTCAATAAGCGTAGATAATTTTTTAAATAAAGTTTCCCAAACCTGTACGTACTCTAATTTACTGATAAAAATTTTCATATCCGGAATTTTTCCATTATATATGCCTACATCTGGTCCCTTCTTATATTCAAGTTCTACACCTTTATCTTTAATGTCATAATAGAAGTAAAAATCAGAACCTTGCTCACAAAACCAAATATCATCTTTGCCTGTCCAATTATTTTTTACTCGTTTGATAGATTTAACAATATCTTCATAACATACTGTTATATCAGGATAAAGATCAAGATTTACTTTGTAATTATCTTTCAGTCTAATAAAAAACTCACAATCAACATATCTTCTCAACTCTTCCAATGCATATTGAAAAGGAGTTAGTTCATCATCAATATCATCATCAATATCGCCTATAGGATTTTTATATTTAATATTAATTATGATTTCCATTTTAATCTCCAGGAATATAGGGATAGGCTGTAATAGGTTTGTCTCTAATGACTACCCTTACAATATCAGTTGTTTTTACTGTTCCATCAGGATAATATACTTTTGATGGTAGTGATACTTTAACATCATGTACTCCATGTGTATTGGGTGCTTTAGCAAACGCTTCTTCTATAATTCTATTATCACTAAAATGACCTTGGGGAATATTTTTAGTTTTTGCTCTGTCAGTTAATTCTTGTGCTTTTCTTTGAGAGCCATGTTCGTTACGAGCATGCCCATATTTTTTAGAACTTTTCCCTGCCTGATGATTTGGCTTACAACTCATTAATCCAAATGGATCAATCCAAGCCAACCCATTAGGCGCATACTGATACAGATTCAAACCACCCAGCAGCCCAATCGGATCTGGCTGAGTAAAGCGTCCTATATCCGGATCATAGTACCTGAAAGTATTGTAATGTAAGCCGGTTTCCCTGTCTAAATATTGTCCCTGATATCTGAGATTCTGCTCTATGGGTTCGTGTTCAATTTCATGAATCCGTTTACCCCATAACTGAAAGCTGCATTCCCACAGTATTTTACCGTTTGCATCGGTGAGCTCTTCCGGACAGCCATTCAGGTCGGTGTGGAAGTAGCGGATATGTTGTTCTTGGTTGCCGTCTGTGTCTATCCGCGCCAGTGGTTCGTAGCTGTTCTGGTCGGTATAGATATACAGGCTGGTAGGGTGATTCGGGCCGGTTTCCTGAATCATTCTTAACCCGTCCCACAGGAAGCGGGTACGGTTGTAGGATTGGCCCTCACGGTCTAGCTGATGTTTTTCGATACGCCGGCCAAGGGCGTTGTAGCTAGAATTCTGGGTGCTACTGGCATTTTTTATTTAAATTCTAATGGTTAAATCTTATAGATAATCGCTTTGAACCTTTCTATTATTGTATTTACCGATCAACTGGTCAGCGACTCCCATAAACGTAAATTACTTCACCTGTATCAACATTTATATCAACATTTATATCATCTATTTCTATTCCACCAACTCCAACATCCATCCAATTATCTTGCGTAATCTCTTTTGAATAGAAACGTATTGTATAATATCTAATCTCTTTTTTTATCGTTATATGATTACTAAAAGAAATATAAAAATTATTAATATCATATTTACATTTGGAAACAAACTCACTATTTTTGGCTGCTTCTATAGCTTTAAATAGAAAAGGGGTATATCTTTTATCAAGCTTAAAAATGTAGTTTTCACACATAATATGCACTTCCTTATAACGGTATAGCATCATCTGGCCCACTAACTTTACCAAATATCTTCCAAAAGCTCCCGCTTGGTGTTCCTAATACATTGGTATAATTAGGAAAGGTTTTATTAGCACGATTATGAATGCTAATATCACTATTAGAAAATTTATCACTATTATGAACATCACCAGCTTTATTCGTTCGATTAAAATTAATATCAGAGTAATCACCATGTGTGTGATATTGACCAACTGGTGTTGAGCCCTTAGGTAAACCTCCTGCTGATTCTTTAAATGTTGGTGCAGTTCTACCCGAACCAAGTCGCCCCCTTGTATAGCCATAAGTACCATCTTTTGCTTTAAATATGATCCCACCATATTCACGATTTTTGAATATCGACATTGGATTATATTTACTAAGTGCTGCTCGCCCCGCATCATTGGCGTTTTTAAAACCTGTTGTACATTTTCTTAGGCCAAGTGGATCCACCCAAGTCAACCCATTAGGCGCATACTGATACAGGTTAAACCCGCCAGCTAAGCCTATCGGGTCGGGCTGGGTAAATCTACCTATATCCGGATCATAATACCTGAA
>NZ_MDVC01000018.1 GCF_002777425.1 Snodgrassella alvi | reverse complement strand
TTAAATCACCTTTAATGGTTAAATTGTCGGGTAATTTCTTAATTTTTATAGACTCTAAATTTAAACTGCCTCCAATAAACAAATTTTCAGGCAATTCATTAATATAGCTATATCTTAAATCTAAATCACCACTGATAGATAAATTTTCAGGTAGTGATTTGATTACTGTAGAATTTAAATCTAAATTATCCTTAATATAAATATTTTTATTTTCTATGCTATATTTTATATTTCTATCATTTAAAAAAGTAATCAAAACTTATCTCCTTAAAACGTAATTAATAATTACAATTGAATGTTATCTATTTTACATGTTATTTAATTTAAAATGCTAAAATAATAATGATTAATTTTAATTAAAACCCAATTATTTTATGGATAGCGCTGAACCTCGTAACCATTAGGATATTTAAGAATTATTTTATTTAACTCACCATGGTTATATTCAAAACATGTTTTAAAAAATGTAAGTTCAGTTTGTTCATGTTCTTTACATTTAACATTTATTTCGACTAAAATATCATCATTATAAATATACTCCCAAATAGCGTATCCGTATGTAGCATAGGTTACCCAATAATTTGGTCGCTCTTTTATACCTATTAATAATGAAACATTTCCAACTCCACTATTACCACTTCCAAAATAAATTGATTCAATACAATTTCCACGATAAAAATAATATTCTCTATTAATAAAGTTATCAGTTTCTCCGTAGTTTTCAGTTAATAAAATTTTATTTTCACTATTAAAATAATACACGTAAGTATTATCAATTACTTTAGGAAGCACTTTTAAATCTCTACCTTTTTTAAAACCTGCTTGTTGAAAATCAAAAGGTTTGATATTAAAACTAGGACCTTTAGAAATTTTTTTATATGCATAGCTTGACATAACAGTCTGAAAATACTCACTCTCTATCTTTGCAGAAGATAGCATAATTTCTTCATATTTTTTCTTAAGAATTTTTAATTCATTAATCATATTTAATTCACCTAACTTAATATTTAAATGTACCGTTTGATAATTCATTAGCAATCTTATTTAATTCCTTTTTAAAGTCTGCAGCATTGTCTATATCTTTAAGCCTATTAAATACATTATTTGTATATTCCTTTGTATGAACCTTTGAGTGAGCAACTGCTTGTGTATTTGCATTATCCTTTACTTTCGTAGAAGTTGGTAAGTAAACACCATTATCAGCTGAATTTATTTCGAAACCCAATGATTTCATCTTTTGTCTAAGTTTTTGCATTTTATCATTTTTTGAATTAGACATAATAATATGATGTGCTGAATTTTTATACAGAGGCTCAATTTTACCTTAAAATTTCATATTTTTACGTAATTTTGCGGCATCAGATCCACAGCTCAACCCCCACGGATCAATCCAAGTCAACCCGTTAGGCGCATACTGATACAGATTAAACCCACCCAGCAGCCCAATGGGGTCTGGCTGGGTAAAGCGGTCTATATCCGGATCATAATACCTGAAAGTATTGTAATGTAAGCCGGTTTCTCTGTCTAAATATTGTCCCTGATATCTGAGATTCTGCTCTACTGATTCATATTCAATTTCCTGAATCCGTTTCCCTCCAAGTTGGTAGCTGTATTCCCTTTGCCTTCGCTGTCTAGTTGATACAGTTTAATACATTGAATAAAATGGGCTAACTAATTTATTAGAGATAATTAAAATTTTTATTCTTTTGTACTAATTATATTGGAAATTTTTTATTTTTATAGGCTGACCACAAGTGCGTAATAGCCCAATTATTATATTCCCTAGCAATAAAACTCTTAGCTATTATCTCAATATCGTCAGAAATTCGGGAAGATATTTCAGAATTATTAATTATTTTAAAAGATTGTTTAAAAGCCTTTTCTCGTAACATATCAATAAATTTAATTTCATCCATTTTAAAACTATACATTTTCAAAGAATTAAAGACACTCATCCACTGGTTATCAAATTTAGGTTCATCTCTTAGATCCAATGCATTATCTACGTCTAATAATTTTAAAAAATCGAAATTTGTTAGAACAGATAAATAATCATCAATTTCGATAAGATTTTTGTTATTCATTTCATTAGTCCTTGTTCTTTAAGCCAACTTTCCATTAAGTCGACAGCTTTAGATGGTGTTACATTAGTGCCTAAATTATAAGTCCCATTTGGTGATTTGACATCTACTTTGATGTCATCTAAGCCTGAATATGCTTTACGATATGCATCAAACAGTTGTTTATCTGAACCTATAAAATCGCCTTGTCGTGGTCCAATAATCTCTCTTTCTGCATTATGTAAGCGCCAGTGATCATGCTCAGGATTTTTCCCCTTAGGGAATAAAGTAGGTCGAGTCTTATCAGATCGGGAAACTTCAAATGTACGGCCTTTGGATTTACGAACAGCAGGCACATGATGCCCTGATGATTTTACACCCATGCATTTTTTACTCAGGCCCCACGGATCAATCCAAGTCAACCCATTAGGCGCATACTGATATAGATTCAATCCGCCAGCTAAACCAATCGGGTCTGGCTGAGTAAATCTACCTATATCCGGATCATAATACCTGAAAGTATTGTAATGTAAGCCGGTTTCCCTGTCTAAATATTGTCCCTGATATCTGAGGTTTTGCTCTACTGATTCATGTTCGATTTCATGAATCCGTTTACCCCATAACTGAAAGCTGCATTCCCA
>NZ_MDVC01000017.1 GCF_002777425.1 Snodgrassella alvi | reverse complement strand
GGTAAAGGTAATGATACCTTATGGGGTAAAGCTGGTGATGATAACCTCAATGGCGATGAAGGCGATGATATTCTCAATGGTGAAGATGGGAATGATACCCTCAATGGCGGTGACGGTAACGATACCCTGATTGGTGGTGCCGGCTACGATATCCTCATTGGCGGTACTGGTAATGATATTCTTAAAGGAGGAAATTATCATAAAGATCGCTATGAGTTCGAAGCAGGACATGGTCAGGATGTGATTTACGATAAAGAATACCCCGGCTATACGAATCATTACAATGATGTTGTCTTCAAGGGCGCCACTCTGGCTGACGCTCACTTTACCCGTTCCGGTAATGATCTGGTTATTCAAGCTTATGGTACTGATGATTCTGTTACTCTGCCTGATTATTTCAACAATTATTATAGCAGGGCATTTAACTTTGTATTTGATGACAAAGTATTAAGTGTTGATGATATAGCTGCCATGTCATTTATTTTGGGAGGCACATCAGGTGATGATGTACTCAGAGGCTGGAAATCTCACGATACCATTGCTGGAGGACCGGGTAATGACAAGCTATATGGAGGAGATGGCATAGACAACCTTTTTGGAGGAGCAGGTAATGACGAGCTGTATGGAGAAAGTGGAAACGACTATTTAAGTGGCGGCGATGGTGACGACATATTAAATGGCGGTGAAGGTGATGATATTCTTAATGGTGGTGCCGGT
>NZ_MDVC01000016.1 GCF_002777425.1 Snodgrassella alvi | reverse complement strand
TTGAAGAGCTTGGTCGTCTTGAAGGTACTGCAAATAAACAACATCCAGTTGGTTTGCATAATGCTAACAGAGAGGCTTATCTTGAAGCCGCCGATAAACATCTTGAAGGTCGAAAGAGTGTTCCTAAAAAAAGAGGTCGATGCTAATTATGGCTAAGCGTGTTGTTTGGAAGAAAAATGATCTAGTCAATATCCAATTACGTGATAATTTATACACAATTGGACAGATGCTAACCAGCCCTGAAATGCGTTTTTATGATATTTTCAATTCAGATGGAGCATGGAAAAATTTAGATTTAAATAAAATAGAACCATTGTTCAGAGTTTTTGTTGGGAATGTAATTAATAAGTCATTAATTCAGGGGAAAATAAAATCCACTACAGTAATACCCAGCTCAAAGCCCAACGAAAGATATTGGATTAAACCCTATACAATTTTAGATTATGGGCACTACAAAGGTGACAGATTTAATTTTCATTTTTTAGGAGGAAAACTAATAGACCTCGTCCCTGATGCTAATGGCATTTTAAGTACAACTAGAGCACCAATTATCAAAGAAGATTTAACTCTTCCACAGGATCGTAAGCTTATTGAACAATATGAACTGACTAATATGTGGGGCGATGTAGATTTAAGAGACCGTCTCTGCCGCTATTTTGATACAGGTATTAACCGTGATGATCTGAAGTTTGAAGTATTCCCTGGTTTATGGAATGACAGAGAAAAATTACGTCCCCTGACACGGCGATTACCAGAACCACTTCGTTAAGCAGATAGCCAAAAGAAAACGAAATTACCCTTTTTTTATTTAACTGAATGATTATCAAAGAAAACAAGGATAAAGAAACCACTATTCCAATATTGGATCTGTAAAAGATGCTTTACGAAATGGTGACGGTAAGCATGAAATGTTCCCTGTTAGTCTAGCAGCAAAAGCCAAGTCATTAGGCTTTACCGCTCAGGAATTAAAAGCACTGACTGTACCGACAAAGGATATTTATTTTACCGGTGTTAAACATGGAAAAACAGGAGAAATACTTGAAGGAGCTCATCATGGCTCTCGTGCTGGCAGATGGTTCCATAAGGAGCTAATAAGAAAATTGAAGGGAGCCAAATCGAAAACACAAGCAATGGATATAATTGATAATATGCATGAAAAGCATATGAGAAAAAAATCTAAATGTTAATCAATTAAGGAGTAGTCATCATGAGTAAAATTGATTTGAATAAAGTTACCATTTTACTATGGATAGGCAATAATTTTTCTTCAGATGAAGAATATCAGCAATATTTTCACCAATTTGAAGGTATACAAGAAGACTTATTAAATCCTAAACCACGATGTTTATTTTGTGCAGATGTGGGACATATTGCATATATAAGAGAAAAGCTTATTATGCCTGATAGATTCTCTTCACCTCAGGATATCAATCTTATTATTGATACAATAGAAGTGAATGAAAGCGAAAAGAAAAATATCTATGAACAATGTATTAAATCAGGTGTTACAACAGCCAATGCGGTATTCTGGTACATTAATAATGATCTTTCATTAAATTTAGAGGTACAAAAACCTTATAAAGAAAATTATAACGGACTTAAATATATAGGCGAATTTAACGCGGATACTAAATATCCACTAGAGGTATATGATCCCACAGACGACTACTATTTATGGGTAGGGACTAATACAATGCCAGTTGAGGAATATAATAAATATTTTGAGCTGGATTTTACTGAAGAATTAGGTAGTCCTGAATATAAAATTTGTGGCTTTTGTAAAGACACAGGTAATAACTGGTATGATGAGGATTTTATTGGTTATCCGGAACCATTAAAAAATGATGTTGAAATTGATAAACTCATTGATGAGCTGGTAACTGATGATTCAGAATGCATACAAAAAATTAAAGCAAAATGTCATCAATTAGGCATAACTAAAGCCAATGCTGTAATCTGGTATATAGCAAATAATGAACTGAGTGAATTTAAGGTTAAAAAGCCATACAAAGAAAATTATAATGGACTTAAATATATAGGCATATTTCATTTTTAATATCAATATGCAGATAGTTGGTAAGCTTTGCAATAATCCGCCACACAAGCCTGAGTCTTATCGCTCAGGCTTTTTAATTGGATTGATCTTGTACGTTATTTTAAGAATATAACTATTGAAGATGATTTACCGATATCCTCATCAAACGCAGCTACCAGTACGACAACCTCGACCAACTGGTAAGCAAAAAACACAGCAAACACGGGCAGACCGATTACTACTATGATCGCACCGGCAGAATCGAAGGCTGTCGTAACCAGAGATACTGGGAAACCCTGCAATATGATGCTGCTGCTAACCTATTAGACCACAGACGGCCAATAGAATTAGACCCCAGCAATCAGAATGTCATCCGCTGTAACCAGCTCCTGAATTTCAGAGGGCACCACTACCGCTACGACGAGCATGGCAGAACCCAGACCAAACAGACCATCGGCACAACCCAGCACTACCACTACGATGCTGAACACCGCCTGAGCGAAGTACGCATCGAACAAATAGGCCGCAGCCAGCGTTACGGCTACGTCTACGACGCCCTTGGCCGGCGTATTGAAAAGCATCAGATAGACCGTGAAGGCAAACCCTACAACCGTACCCGCTTCCTGTGGGACGGCTTAAGAATGATTCAGGAAACCGGCCCGAATCACCCCACCAGCCTGTATATCTACACCGACCAGAACAGCTACGAACCACTGGCGCGGATAGACACAGACGGCAACCAAGAACAACATATCCGCTACTTCCACACCGACCTGAATGGCTGCCCAGAAGAACTAACCGATGCAAACGGTAAAATACTTTGGGAATGTAGCTTTCAGTTATGGGGTAAAAGGATTCATGAAATCGAACACGAATCAGTAGAGCAAAACCTCAGATATCAGGGACAATATTTAGACAGGGAAACCGGCTTACATTACAATACTTTCAGGTACTATGATCCGGATATAGGTAGATTTACCCAGCCAGACCCGATTGGGTTGCTGGGTGGGTTTAATCTGTATCAGTATGCATTTAATTCTCTAATGTGGATTGATCCATTAGGATTAGCACCATGTGCTAAAGTAAGTGAGTTTGATCGTATAAAAAGTGGTAAAGTCTATAGAGTTATTAGACAAGATGAAAACATATCTTCTGGATTGTTTTCACTAAACCCAAATAATATAAAAACGGTTGCAGGACATGTAACATCAGGAAGTCGTTCTCCATCTCAGTTTATATCTGCAACCAAAGATTTAAGTATCGCTGAAAAATGGGCTAGTAAAACTGGAAATAGAATAGTTGAAATAGACTTGAGTAAAATTTCGGGTGGGGCAATTGATATATCTTCTACTAAAGGTCTTGACCTCTTAGGTAATCAATTTGCAAGACGATTAGCTAAAGGTTCTTCGGAGGTGCTATTTGACGCACCTATTCCAGCAAATGCAATAAAACTAATTAATTAGGTATTTTATGAAAATTATAAATTCTGATGTTAATGAAAAGATTATCGGTGTAGTTGAAAAAATTAGATTACTAGATAAGTTAGATGAACAAACAATGAATGATCTCTATACTTCACTGGATGAGATGGTAACTAATTATAAAGAAAAAAATTTTATTTCAAAGGAATTAGCATATAATCTTTTAGTCCTGCATGACAATTTAGAAGGTGCTTTAAACTTTGGTTCTTATGAAGACATGGAGTATATAAGTAATATTAATTCAAAAGTAAGCGAATATATTGAAAAAATATTTCTAAGTTAAAAAGAAAAACTGAAATTAAATCAGGATGACTAATGGTACTAACACTATGACGCCCTTGGCAGATGCATTGAAAAACGGAAGTTAGACCGCGAAGGTTAACCGTACAACCGTACCCGCTTTCTATGGGACGGCTTAAGAATGATTCAGGAAACCG
>NZ_MDVC01000015.1 GCF_002777425.1 Snodgrassella alvi | reverse complement strand
GATCCGGATATAGGTAGATTTACTCAGCCAGACCCGATTGGGTTGCTGGGTGGCTTGAATCTGTATCAGTATGCACCTAATGGGTTGACTTGGGTGGATCCGTTAGGATTAACGTCCGTTAATGCTGAGGGATATCATGTTTATGGACTATATGACCCTGGCGCAACAAAGCCTTATTACATTGGTATTACCAATAATGTTGAAAGAAGAAGAAATGAACATCGAGATACGGGAAGATTAACGTCAGGAAGAATGGAAGTACTAGAAAAAAATGTAACCTATGGTCAGGCCAGAGGGTACGAACAATACTATATTGAAATACACGAAACCAGAACCGGTACCATAGGTGAGGAAATTTCTTCTACAAATAGAGGAAATAAATATAACTCATTTGACCATAATCGCACTGATGACAGAGCTAAGGCATTCAAAGAAGCTTATCATAGTAAGAAAGGCAATAGTATGAATGGTCGTATAGGAAAAGGAAAATGCTGATGAGTGATTTCAAACTATGGGGTTGGGATAAAAAACCACGCACCATGCTACGGTTTATCAAGGCAGGAGACATATTCTGCTTTAAGCTGGATGAACAGAGATATTGTTTTGGCAGAATTATTATCAAAATTTTTATTGGTCATGTTGCCGAGCTGTTTGATAACATTTCTAATTCTCCTGATATATCTGAGGCAGAAATCAAACAAGCCCGGCGATTGATTGAACCAGTGATATTAGACAGCTACTCATTATTTGATAGGAAATCAGAAGGTGAGTGGAGAATAATCGGGCATCAACAAAACTATGTGCCTACCGATATGAATGGCGTATATTTCACCTATGGAGAAGAACCGTGGTGTAAAAAAATGGATATTTGGGAAAATGAAATTCCTATATCTGGAAAAGAAGCCGAATCCCTACCTCGTGTAGCGCCATTGGGTGACTATAATATTAGAAAAGAATTATTAAAGGATATCTGAAACCATGCTGGGAAGAGTATGATACTTTTTCCAGCTTTTATTTATTTCAGGAGTAGTACTTGTGCTATACCCTGAAACCAGCACAATAATGCTCAGATTAAATAAAAATCGCCCTGAATTTATACGCTAACTGGTCAGCCGTACTCAGATTAAAGAACTACTGGACACCCAGCACTACCACTACGATGCCGAACACCGCCTGACTGAAGTACGCATCGAACAATCAGACCACAACCAGCGTTACGGCTACGTCTACGACGCCTTAGGCCGGCGTATTGAAAAGCATCAGATAGACCGCGACGGCCAACCCTACAACCGTACCCGCTTCCTGTGGGACGGCTTAAGAATGATTCAGGAAACCGGCCCGAATCACCCCACCAGCCTGTATATCTATACCGACCAGAACAGCTACGAACCACTGGCACGTATAGACACAGACGGCAACCATGAACAACATATCCGCTACTTCCACACCGACCTGAACGGCTGTCCAGAAGAGCTCACCGATGCAAACGGTAAAATACTGTGGGAATGTAGCTTTCAGCTCTGGGGTAAACGGATTCATGAAATCGAACACGAACCCATAGAGCAAAACCTCAGATATCAGGGACAATATTTAGACAGAGAAACCGGCTTACATTACAATACCTTCAGGTATTATGATCCGGATATAGGACGCTTTACCCAGCCAGACCCGATAGGATTGCTGGGTGGGTTTAATCTGTATCAGTATGCGCCTAATGGGTTGACTTGGGTGGATCCGTGGGGGTGGTGTCCTAAACTTAATCGACGACAGGCTTTAAATAAAGCTAAAGATCTGGCTAATATTCCTCATTCTCAACAAATAGAGAGACAATGGATTGTTGGAAATAACCAAATTAGAAGAGGCCAAAGAAATTATAAATATTCTGAAGATTTAGGTTCACATGGAAGATATTATGAATATAAAAATGCACAAGGACATAAACGTGTCATTGTAGAACATACAAATGATCCAAGAGCCAAAAGTGTTCATACACATGCAGGTCAACCAAAACGTGGCGCCAATTCAATGACCTATGACTTCAAAGAAGAGCGATATCTAAAAATTATTGATCCGTTAACAAATGATCATCACATATATTATGAATAATAAACTCGAAAAAAAATTACTTTATATAAAAGCAAAAGAATATGTTAGCCAATTAAAAGGAATTGAATCATTTACAATTTCATATGTTAATGATGAAGATTTTGTTTGGTATAAAAAACAGCTTAAACTTTTTTTCAAGATTGATCAAATTGATAGTCTAATAACATTAGAGCATCCAATTAGCAAAAAAGAGCTAATTGAAATTATCAATAAAATTTTGAAAAATAAGACTTTTTCAAAATGCATTCAATTATTTGAAGAAAAAATTGCTATTCATTTAAATATTAATAATTTAGATGATTTTTTAAATAGTATATTTAGATACAATCAAACTTTTGATTTATCATTATTGTTTTTAGAACCTGAAAGGATACTGGTTATTAATGATGATGAATATGAAGTACATCTTCATTATTGTATAAACAATTAGAAATATGCAGTTAGGGCACACTAAAAGAGCTGACTAACGAAAACGACGAAATCGTCTGGGAATGCAGCTATCAACTTTGGGGTAAGCGGATTCATGAAATCGAACACGAATCAGTAGAGCAAAACCTCAGATATCAGGGACAATATTTAGACAGAGAAACTGGCTTACATTACAATACTTTCAGGTATTATGATCCGGATATAGGT
>NZ_MDVC01000014.1 GCF_002777425.1 Snodgrassella alvi | reverse complement strand
GGACCGGAGTGGACGAACCTCTGGTGTACCGGTTGTGACGCCAGTCGCATCGCCGGGTAGCTAAGTTCGGAAGAGATAAACGCTGAAAGCATCTAAGCGTGAAACTCGCCTGAAGATGAGACTTCCCTAGGGATTTAATCCCTCTAAAGAGACGTTCGAGACCAGGACGTTGATAGGTCGGGTGTGGAAGAGTGGTAACACTTGCAGCTAACCGATACTAATTGCTCGTGAGGCTTGACTCTATCATTTGAAGGACTTCATACATGAGAGCATGTACAGAAGAAATGATAAAAGCTTACTGATGAATACACATCACCAAGATTAAGGCTTTCTGATTTGACAGTTTAATGTCTGGCGGCCATAGCAGGTTGGTCCCACGCCTTCCCATCCCGAACAGGACCGTGAAACGACCTAGCGCCGATGATAGTATGGATGCCCATGTGAAAGTAGGACACCGCCAGACTCCCCATAAGAAGAACCCGGTTGAGAGATCAGCCGGGTTTCTTGCTTTGGCTAAAGGCTAGAAGGCAATGAATATAGATGCCTGCTAGCAAAACATAACAGCAGCCTTAGTGCTGCTGTTTGTATTTGTGCTTACTCTATATAGAGTGAATTAGCCATACCATATTTACGGCAAAGTTCTTTAACAGGAATACCGGCTTCAGCTTCTTTTAAAATAGATACGATTTGATGTTCAGTCATTTTTTTCATGATTAAATCCTCTGTGGGTTAATAAAGAGAATTTTCTACTTCAGAGCTGTACTATTTTAGGGGATAGTTACATATTAGTTCCAATGAATATGATTAAATATGCTTAATAGTTATGAATTAATCAAATAACTCACCTTATTTGCTTCCGTTGGCATGGGAACTTCCCATTTATTTAATAATCGCTGAATGGTTTTGTTTGGCAATGTAGTATCTCGCGCCGAGTTACGGTGATACAACTCTTTTTCTGCTTGTTCCAGATAGACGATTTCCACATTCGCATGATAAGCATAAAGCAAGTCAAGCGCTTTTTGACGCATTTCCTGCGATAAGTGGGTCGCATTCCAAATAAAAGGTTGTTTTTCTCTTAACCATTGTTTGACCTTTGCTAGCACAAATTGAATAACAAGTCTCTCGTTTTTGCCATACTTTAGTTTTAGCTCAGATCTGGCATCATCATAAGAAGCAACAGCCCATGTTGGGTAATGCTTTCTGATCCAACTATTTTTACCCGAGGCTGGTAAACCAGAGAGCATAATTACGTTAGAACCTTCTCGCGGAAATAATGAATAATCAGGTAATACATTACTGCCTCGAAAATATTGTACTCGAGTATAATCATCAACAAATTGGCGAGGGTGATGTAAACATCCCTCTTCAAGCGCTAGTTGCTTAAATAATTCGACTTCATCGAGTGCTCTTTGTTTATCAGCACAAATGCGACCCTTCATATCCGCTTTTGCTTGCAGGCATAACATCCAAATAGGCAATTGCCATGATAAACGATGAATTAAATATTCAGGCGATCTATTTCTATGCGTATCACTTAATGCAAAAAAAGGCACTTGATGTACACTAATGATTCGGCAGATTTGCTCGCGTAAATCAAATGGTACACCCATTCGCCATAATAAAATACGACTACGAATCTCTCCTTTTTTGGAATGTCTTGGTTGCGTAATTTTACCTGTATTTTCATCAATAACCGTGGTTTCAGGCTTAGCGATATCATGTAATAAAGCCGTCATAAATAATACAAACTGCTCATCTTGTGTTGCGTTGGTAAACTCTTCTTCCGCTAATAATGCACGCACTACCATTTGCGTATGAACCCAAACGTTACCCTCGCCATGGTGTGAGGGATCTTGTGGAGTGATGATTAAGTCATTCAACTCAGGAATACACGTTAACCATGGGCTAAAATCATCGGTTGCCAAGGTACTCGCTATTTGTTTTTTTAATGATTGGTAATTCATTATTTACCTCCATTTAGGCATCGATTATTCCAATTCACCGTTAATTGTGGACTATATAGCTCAGCATTTTGAGCCAATTGGTTTGGAATAAAAGGCTGTTCACTATGGTGCTGACCTGCATCTAAAATCGCCTGAACAAAATCTTGCCTAACCCATTTTAAGCGATCAATCGTTTGCTCTTCTGATTCGATTTTAAGATATAACCCTTCCATCAAATCAGAATCATCACATTGTTGCCAAGCTTTACTTAAATCAAGTTTTTCACGCGCTACTATCTTTTCAAAACAAGCACGCCAATTAGCGGTTTTAGCTAAAGAGGGGGTAATTAGTACTAATAAATCGCTTAATTTAGTAGGAGCAACCCCAGCAAACAACACAGGTACCGATAAAATAGGACCGCCAGCTAATAACTGGTGTCTCTTTAAAGTCGATAAAAAACAGTTTTGTTGTCTATCCCAAATATCAAATTCACAAAAATAATGAGGCAATGCATCATAAAAAATAGCATGTTTTTTATGTAACCATTCGCCATAAAGGATATAACGATCTTCTAGCCGCTCAAGCAACCAATTTTCGTGTACGCTAGCCCAGTGTTTTAATAGGTTAAATTGTCGCTCCCTAGCGCCACCCATCAAATAATGCCCTCGGGATTGAAGCAATAACTCACCACTTGCTGAAAAACTAATTGCACAGTTTGCACCATCAAGTTTTTCTTCAACAACAATATATTGACCAGTTAATTGTTTATAAGGACGTTGTCCATGTTCACTATCACCAAATTGTAATCGTGATCCTTCTAAATGAGGTGTTCGTGGATATTTAATTAATTCTAAATTTTGAATATAAGATTCCATTGCCATAATATTTTCTCCAAAAATAAGGGAAAACCGACAAGGAAAAATCTATAGATTGAATTGCAACGTAGAAGCTTAGAAAAGGCTAAGAAAAAGACAATATGATAGAAATACCACGTCGGCATTAAGATAAATTGTTACCTACAGGCATTTTGCCACCTCGTTATAATAAAGTTATTAGATTAAAAAAACGGCACTATTATTAAGAGTTGCTGATTTATTGTCAAGTTTTATGATAATAAAGGGTGAGTTATGTTAAAAGTTAATGATAAATTATTGTTATTCAAAAAAATTAAAAAAATAAATAAAATTAATGCATTATATGACGGATTTTTGGGTGGTGATTAACACATCAAATAAATTTTTGGACTAGGCTACGTTTTGTCAAGTGGAAATCATAGCTAATGTGTAAAAACCGAACCACAGTAGATAAAACTTTCAGAAAAATTTATAACATTGTCGTATGAGGTCTTCGTGTTATTTACTGTAATTTGAGAAATTGCAGTAATGAATATACATAAAAAACAAAGTTAATACCTTATCACTGACAAGAGATATGGCGCTTATATTATAAAGAAAAAATAACCATCACTGCTTTGGCTAAATGCTTTTATGATCTGTCATCCAATTATTTATAACGGGCTGAAGAAAGTCCGGTTGTAATTTTTTGTTTCCTTAATCAATAAAAAATGAACTTTATAAAACTATCTGTTACGGTATTAAATGTCTGGTTAATGTTGAAGTCTGTTGAAGATAAATTAAGACGTCAAGCTAAACACTATAACAAAACCTATCCAGGTGAAATGTTACATGTCGACACCAAGCTTTTACCTTTACTTAAAAATGAAACAAAATACTAGAGAATATTTATTTGCCGGCATTGATGATTTATCACTTGAGCTCTATGTGGGCATTTACTCGACAAATCCCAATTTAGCTCAGCGCAGTTTTTACAAAATGATGTGTTAGCCCAATGCCCTTATACTATTGAATGTATCCATTCCAATAATGGATGTGAATTGGAATGGCAACACATATT
Source organism: Snodgrassella alvi (assembly GCF_002777425.1). Lineage (GTDB taxonomy): Bacteria > Pseudomonadota > Gammaproteobacteria > Burkholderiales > Neisseriaceae > Snodgrassella > Snodgrassella alvi_B. The sequence continues at coordinate 4,980 of NZ_MDVC01000014.1, read as the reverse complement.
CAAACAACAAAATTAAGGGGTAGCTACACTGAAGTTGTTTTTTATTTTAGTACTTATTAATTTGAATAGTGCCATTGTTTTTTCTAGTGATTAATCCGAATATAAATCACTTTAAATATTTTGATTTTTTAATTGCTTATGTTAAATATGAAATTTTTAAGTTCAGGTATTAAATTATTTTGTTTTGTCAATGTTAATGCTGTTTGTTAAGCTATAATCTTTTCTTTTAACTAAATGTGTAAGGGTATGTTTATGAAAGAAGTGAGGGAACTGGTTGAGGCTGAGTTAGGTACTTTTGTTCAGTTGCGGCATGATATTCATCAACACCCTGAATTGGCTTTTGCAGAGAATCGAACCAGTGATTTGGTTGCTGGTTTGTTAGAGCAATGGGGCTATACGGTTGAGCGGGGTATTGGTGGTACTGGCCTGGTTGCTCAGCTTCGTGCTGGTAATGGTTCAAAGTGTATTGGTATTCGGGCCGATATGGATGCGTTGCCGATCTCTGAGGAAAGCGGTGTTGCTCACACTAGCAAGCATGAGGGCAAGATGCATGCTTGTGGTCACGATGGGCATACTACCATGTTGTTGGCCGCAGCCAAGGTATTGGCGGGCAGAAAGTCGTTTAATGGTACGCTGAATCTGATTTTTCAGCCGGCAGAAGAGTATGGTAAATCCGGTAGTGGTGCGATGCGGATGATTGCTGATGGTCTGTTTGAGAAGTATCCGTGTGATGCGGTATATGGGATGCATAATATGCCGGGTTATCCACAGGGGCAATTGCATTTTTATGATGGATGGATGATGGCTTCCTCTGACGTGGTAACGATTACGGTTAAAGGAGTAGGTGGTCACGGTGCGAAGCCGCATAATACGCACGATCCGATTGTGGCTGCTTCTTCTATTGTAATGGCCTTGCAGACGATTGTGTCACGTAATGTGAATCCATTGGATTCTGCTGTAGTGACTGTGGGTATGTTCCATGCCGGTGTGGCTAATAATGTGATTCCGGAACAGGCGGAATTAAAGCTGACCGTGCGTTGTTTCAAACCAGAAGTACGCAAGCTATTACAGGAGCGTATTGTGGCGATAGTACAGGCTCAGGCACAAAGTTTTAATGTGGTGGCTGAGGTGGATTATCAGCATGGCTATGCTCCTGTATTTAATACCACTAAGGAAACACAGTTTGCGCGTCAGATAGCGCGCGAAGTGGTGGCTGAGGAGAATATTGTTGATCAGACTGAGCCGATGGCCGGTAGTGAAGATTTTGCATTTATGCTGGAAAAATGCCCGGGAAGCTATTTGTTTATTGGTAATGGTTTGAAAGAGCTGGATGCTGCTTCTGGTTTTGATTTGCATAATCCTTATTATGATTTTAATGATAAGAATATTGCCATTGGTGCGACTTACTGGGTAGCACTGGCAGAACGTTTTCTGCAATAAATCCGATTTTGAATTTTTATAGAATAAAGGGAGTATTGATATGAATACAGGACAGGCGGCTGTAGAGCACAACAAGCCTCCGGCGAAGGCGATTGCGGCGGCGGTAGCCGGAAATGCATTGGAATTTTACGATTTTATTATTTATTCGTTTTTTGCAGTGTATATTGGGCAATCATTTTTTCCTAATAATGATGCATTTATCAGTTTGCTAACTGCTGTGGCAGTTTATGGTGTGGGTTTTTTTACCCGTCCACTTGGGGGTGTGTTAATTGGCGCTTATGCTGACAAAAAAGGGCGTAGAGCAGCCATGATTTTAACGGTAACATTAATTACAATTGGTACATTGGGGCTGGCTGCTACACCGAGTTATGAAAGTATAGGTATTGCTGCGCCAATTATTGTTTTATTCGCACGTCTGGTACAGGGCTTGGCGCTGGGAGGGGAAGTAGGCCCAGCTTCGGCAATGCTGATCGAATCAGCTCCACCTAATCAACGCGCTTTTTATGCTAGCTGGCAGATGGCAAGTCAGGGTATTGCTGTGGCTGTTGGTGGGATAGTTGGTTATTTGGTTTCTGCTCAGTTGAGTTTGGAACAATTAGCCAGTTGGGGCTGGCGCATACCTTTTCTGGTGAGTCTGGCTCTGATTCCAATTGCTCTGTATATTCGCCGTGCCTTGCCGGAAACTCTGGAAGAGCCAACATATCACAATGATGCTGAGATGCTGACGATAATATTCACCCGCTATAGAAAAGAGGTAATATTGGGCATTATGGTGTTGATGGCAACTGCTATTACTGCTCAGGTAGGCAATTATATGACTACTTTTGCTATCAATACGCTGAAATTTGACCCAAAGATTGCACAAGTCTGTACTATTTTAGGTGGGTTGATGATGTTTCTGTTTTCTTTGCTGGCGGGACTTCTGGCCGATAAATATGGCCGTAAAAGCATTATGTTATGGCCACGTGTGGCTTTGATGTTGCTGATTGTGCCGATGTTTTATTTGCTGGTGAAAACGGAAAGTGTGGCAATGCTGTTACTGGTGACGATGATGGTAACGCTGTTAACTGGTATGACTGGTGCCAGTAGTCTGGTAGCGATTCCGGAAATGATGCCGATTGCACTGCGCGCCACAGGGGTATCAATTGTTTATGCTATTGGTGTAACTTTGTTTGGTGGTACTGCGCAATTTGTACTGACTTGGATGATTAAGCATTTCGGTGCGATATCACCGGCTTATTATGTGGTTGGTACCAGTATATTATCTATTATCGCGATTTTGATGATGCCGGAAACGCGTCATGTCAATGTTAAAGATTAAATTGGCTGTAAGCTGATATAAAAAAAGCCAGCAGATATTGCTGGCTTTTTTTGTGGCTGGATTTAAATAACGCTTTTAACCACATCGACAACTTGATCAACTGTGAAGCCGAATTCCTGAAACAGCTGTTCTGCTGGTGCGGATTCGCCAAAACGGTTGATGCCGATAATGGCACCATCGCTACCGACATATTTGTACCATGAATCACTTACGCCGGCTTCTATGGCAATACGCGGTAAACCGGCAGGCAGTACGCTGTCACGATAGGTTTTGTCCTGTTGGTCGAAGATATGGGTATTGGGCATGGATACGACGTGAGTGGCGATACCTTGTTCGGCCAGTTTGGTTTGGGCATTGATGGCCAGCTCAACTTCGGAACCTGTGGCAATGAGTACTGCCTGTGCAGATTTTTCAGAGGCTGCTTTCAGGACATAGCCGCCACGGCGGATATTGGCCAATTGTTGGCTATCACGCGGCATAAATGGCAGTCCCTGACGGCTGAATATGAGGCAGCTGGGGTGATTATCTGCAGCTACAGCATCAGCCCAGGCTACTAATGACTCGGCACTGTCGCAAGGACGCCATACGCTCATGTTGGGAATCAGACGCAAGGTAGCGATTTGCTCAACTGGCTGATGTGTTGGGCCGTCTTCGCCTAGGCCGATAGAGTCGTGCGTGAACACAAATATCGGGTTAATTTGCATCAGCGCAGCCATGCGCAGGGCATTGCGTGCATATTCGCTGAACATCAGGAAGGTAGCGCCAAATGGTTTGATACCGCCGTGCAGGCTCAGGCCGTTCATGATGGCTGCCATGCCAAATTCGCGTACGCCATAATGGATGTAGTTGCCACCACCTGTGGCTGTGACTGCTGTACTGCCTGACCAGTCGGTGAGATTAGACGGAGTAAGATCGGCAGAACCACCGACAAATTCAGGCAGGATTTGTGCCAGAATTTCGATGCTGTTCTGACTGGCTTTGCGGGTAGCCACTTTTTCTGCTTTGCAGCAAACATCGTTTAATGCATTTTGGACGTGTTCGGTAAAGTTTTCTGGCAGTTTGCCATCCATGCGACGGATAAATTCCGCTGCTTCGGCTGGGTATTGTTGCCGGTAGCGGCTAAATAAATCCTGCCACTGCTGTTCCAGTTGTGCACCGGTTGCGACAGCATTCCACTCGTCATAGATTTCTTGTGGAATAGTAAATGGTTCATGCGCCCAGTTCAAGGCTATACGGGTAGCCGCAATTTCTTCGGCTCCTAACGGGGCGCCATGGGTTTTATGGCTGCCTTCTTTATTGGCTGCACCTTTGCCAATTCTGGTTTTGCAGCAGATAATTGATGGTTTGTCGGTTTCGGCTTTGGCAGCAATAATGGCGGCACGGATCGCTGCTTCGTTATGGCCGTCTACGTTGGCAATGGTGTGCCAGCCGTAAGCAGCGAAACGTTCGGGAATATTTTCACTGAACCAGTTGTCTACTTTGCCGTCGATGGAGATGTTGTTGTCGTCATACAGGACAATCAGTTTGCCCAGTTTCAGGGTGCCGGCCAGTGAGCACACTTCGTGGGATATGCCTTCCATCAGACATCCATCGCCAACGAAAACATACGTATAGTGATCAACGATATTAAAACCGGATTTGTTAAATTGGGCGGCGAGGATTTTTTCTGCCAGCGCCAGGCCAACGGCATTGCCGATTCCCTGGCCTAATGGGCCGGTGGTGGTTTCTACGCCATCGGTATAGCCATATTCTGGGTGGCCGGGGGTTTTGCTGTGCAACTGACGGAAGTTTTTTAGGTCTTCGATGCTGAGGTTGTAGCCGCTCAGGTGCAGCAGGCTGTACAGTAGCATGGATGCGTGACCGTTGGAAAGAATGAAGCGGTCGCGGTTGTAGAATTTGGGGTTGGCCGGATTATGTTGCAGGAATTCGCGCCATAATACTGTAGCCATTTCGGCCATACCCATTGGTGCGCCGGGATGGCCGGAGTTGGCCTGTTGAATTGAGTCCATTGCCAGGAAGCGAATTGCATTAGCAAGATGTGATGCCATGAAGTTGCCTTTTGATGAGGGGAAATAGCTGGTTGCAATAGCTGTGTAAAGTAATGTGCTGAACCTTGCTGTGTGAGACAGGGTTTATACAGTGTGGATTATCCTGAATCTATGCAAACCTATCAAGGAAAGTGTGTTTGGTGTGCTTATATGTACTAGCTTAAACTTAAT
>NZ_MDVC01000013.1 GCF_002777425.1 Snodgrassella alvi | reverse complement strand
TTTGCACAAATTGAATAAATAATATTATGATTTTTATCAATAATATCTGTTCGCTTAAGTAACGATCCAACTTTAGGAAATGCAAAATTTCCACTTATTGGTGCCCACCAAAAGCCATTCTGTATCCATGTGGTTCCATCATTGTAAGATATACTGTAATAACCATATTTATAACCTGTGGAATTATTTTCGAAATCCGGTTTTGGAAAATCATTTTGTTCTTCACTATTTATAATGGTAGTCATGTCCAGCTTATTCTCCATAATTCAATCCTTTTATAAAAATTAAAACGGATGTTTTAGTTAAAATTACGTAGCAAGATTTTTTCTTAGTTATCTGCTATGTAATTTAAATTTCAACCTCCATAAATATGAGTATAAAATCACGCGAAAACCGCAATTTAGCAAATAAGTATTATTAATATTGATCTTAATTTATCAATATTAAATAAATATATAATTGCAATTTTTATACCCATAAAAAAATCCGCTTATTTCAAAGCGGATTTAATCTAAAATCTGGCGGAGAGGAAGGGATTCGAACCCTCGATACGCTATTCACGTATACACGCTTTCCAGGCGTGCGACTTCAACCACTCATCCACCTCTCCGTGAGAATGGAATTGCGCGCATTATAGCGAGACCTTAACTTTCTGGCAAGAACTTCAGCAACACTACGCTTATAAAATCAGCGATAGCAATCCTGCCGCAATCAGTGGTCCCACCGGCACACCGCGTAAAAAAGCCACCCCGATAATGGTGCCAATCATCAAACCAGTCACAATTGTCGGGTTTACCTGCATCAACTGCACACCCCGCCCACCAAGCCAGGCAACAACTGTACCCACCACCACAGCAGCAATGGTTTTCCAGCTAGTTACCAGCGCAGCAATCTGTGCCGGCTGCACCTTGCCCGTAATCAAGGGCGCCAGCACACCTATCATCAGCAGCATAATACCCAGTTGCAGTCCATACTTTTCCAGTACCGGCGCATATTTAAGTAACGGCGTTTGCTGTACCAGCAAAATAATCAACGCCGAAATGGTTACTGAAGGATTATTTCCCACGATACCCAAAGCCACAAACAGCAACAGCAACAAAGCATTTGCATTACTTGCCCAGAAAGACATATTTATCCCCTGCTTAAAGATTATTGAAAATAGTTTCCACATGCGCATTCAGCCAACATCGCAGCTGACCAACACAAAGGTGTCAAACAATAAACCATAATCAAAGCATGAGCAAACTCAAACCTCTTTGCTTGAAGCCTGTCCCACTTCATGAGGATTTAAACGCGCCTCATCTTCCTGCCCCAAATCCACCAGACTACGCAAACGTGTCATATAAGCATTCACGTCCAGCCCCTGTCCATAGCGTTGCGCCTGCCAGAGCGTTTCTGCCAGTGCCTCAATCATATCGTGTTCTGCTTTCACCCAGTCACCCGCATACTGCTCACACAAGCGCTGATGAATAGCGGCAATCCCAAACGGCTGATCAATCGCTACCTGTTCCTGTACCGATAAATGCAGCGACAAATGCAAAAAAGGATTCGTTTCCCCTTCTTCCGGCCGCCATGTCCGGGTTAAAAACTGTTCAACATTTTCCAGATAGGGCGCATACTCAGTATGTGCAGCAATAATCCGCAACGCCTTCTGCTGTAAAGCATCCAGCAACTGCGGCTGCTGACGCTTACGCCACACATCTGCAAAAAAAAGGCGCACATCATCCGTATTGACATCATACATAACAGCATTCATTCCAAACAAAATAATGCAAATTATAAATCAATGCCGCCAACATCGATAATTTCCTGCCAGCTTGTCGGCTAGCATAAAATCCATATCTGAATTATCTACAAAATCAAATTATGCAACAATCAATTAACAGTAACTAACAGCAAAGTATTCATCTCTATCCGTATAATTTCCTGTATAACATAAATATTTTGCTAATTATCAGCACCATAAGGAACGTAAAAAAGTAGCTGGCAGGCGATTGGATATTCAAATCATCATGAATTCATCATAAATATAGGTGCTAGCGGATAAAGCCAATCTTGTTTACCAACAGCTTAAGTCATTTGCAGCAAATTATTATGGCATACATTTTGCCTGCACTGGCGCTTTGCTTTTTTCACAATAAGCTGCACTCCTGGCATGAAAAACAATGGTATGTCTGGTTCCGGCATACTCGCAGACTAAATAAGGATCCATTCGCGGGTCAATATTCCATATAGCTTTTTCTTTTTTAAATTCAGGAACTAACTCTGCATTATTAGTTATTGGACCATCATATAGACTGGCATTAAAAAGGCGGTAAACAGTGTGTTTATCAGAAAAAGTTTCGGGGCAACTCACAACAGGAGTCTGAGCAAGGCAATTGATTGATAAAAGACTGAATAACAGGCTGGTAAATAATATCGTTATTTTTTTGTTGTTCAATAACATAAAATTTAATCCTATCATTTGAAACATACCCTCCCAATCTCACAACTTTTTAACGGCTTACCGTTCCATTGATCATAAATGTTGATACCCTTTACAGTTTGATTGACATATATCACATCCTAACTATGTCATAAATATAAGAGTCAGCAAATAAAATACCTGTTCTCACTAATAGCTTAAGTACTTAGCAGAAAATTGTTATTGCATACATTCTGCCTGCACTGACACTCCTTTTTTTTCACAAGAAGTTGCACCCTTGGCATCAAGGACAATGTAATGACTGGTTCCGTTATACAGGCAGACTAAAGAAGGGTCCATTCGTGTGTCGAGAATCCATATTACTTTTTCTTTTTTAAATTCAGGCATTAACTCAACTTTCTTACAGATTGGACCATCAAATAATCTGACATTAATAAGCCGGTAAGTACCGTGTTCATCAGAAAAAGTTGCTGGGCAACTCACAACAGGGGTCTGACCATAGCTATTGATTGATACTATGCTAAGTAATAAGCTGGTAAATAATATTGCTATTTTCCTGTTATTCAATAACATAATATTGTTTTCCGTCATTAACAATTTTACCATGACCTCTGAATTCAATCTCACGATTCTACAAGAGCTGTCCATTCCATTGTTCATAAACACTGATGTCCCTTGCTGTTTGATTAGGATGTATCACATCAAAACTATGTTATAAACATAAGAGTCAGCAGATAAAATACCCGTTTTCACTAACAGCTTAAGTACTTAGCAGCAAATTGTTATTACATACATTTTGCCTGCACTGGTGCATTGGTTTTTTCACAATAAGTTGCCCCATTGGCATCAAGAACAATGTAATGATTGGTTCCGTCATAGATGCAGACTAAGGAGGGATCCATTCTTGTATCGAGAACCCATATTTCTTTGTCATTTTTAAATTCTGGCTTCAGCTGTACTTTCTTACATACAGGACCATCAAATAGCTTGGCATGATAAAGGTGATAAATAGTGTGTCTATCAGAAAAAGTTGCTGGACAACTCACAACAGGGGTCTGAGCATGACAATTGATTGATAATAGGCTAAGTAACAGGCTAGTAAATAATGTCGCTATTTTTTTGTTATTCGATAACATAAAATTGATCTCCAACATTAGAAACATAACCCCACCCTCTGAATTCAATCTCACGATTCTGCAAGAGCTGTCCATTCCATTGTTCATAAACACTAATGCCCCTTGCTGTTTGATTAGGATGTATCACATCAAAATTATGTTATAAACATAAGAGGCAGCAGATAAAATACCCGTTTTCACTAACAGCTTAAGTACTTAGCAGAAAATTGTTATTGCATACATTCTGCCTGCACTGGCACTCCTTTTTTTTCACAATAAGTTGCACCCTTAGCATCAAGAACAATGTAATGTCTGGTTCCGGCATACTCGCAAACTAAAGAGGGATCCATTAGTGTATCAAGAACCCATAGTTGTTTATCTTTTTTAAATTCAGGCACTAACATTGCTTTCATACATACTGGACCATCATATAGACTGACATTAATAAGCCGGAAAATACTGTTACCATCAGAAAAAGTTGCTGGGCAACTCACAACAGGGGTCTGAGCATAGCAATTAATTGATATTATGTTGAGTAATAGACTGGTAAATAATATCGCTATTTTTCTGTTATTCGATAACATAGAATTGATCCCCATCATTAGAAACATAACCGTGACCTCTGAATTCAATCTTACGATTCTGCAAGAGCTGTCCATTCCATTGTTCATAAATACTGATGTCCCTTGCTGTTTGATTAGAATGTATCACATCAAAATTATGTTATAAACATAAGAGGAGCAGATAAAATACCCGTTTTCACTAATAGCTTAAGTACTTAGCAGAAAATTGTTATTGCATACATTCTGCCTGCACTGGCACTCCTTTTTTTTCACAAGAAGTTGCACCCTTGGCATCAAGGACAATGTAATGACTGGTTCCGTTATACAGGCAGACTAAAGAGGGGTCCATTCGTGTGTCGAGAATCCATATTACTTTTTCTTTTTTAAATTCAGGCACTAACTCAACTTTATTACAGATTGGACCATCAAATAATCTGACATTAATAAGCCGGTAAGTACCGTGTTCATCAGAAAAAGTTGCTGGACAACTCACAACAGGGGGCTGAGCATGACAATTGATTGATAATAGGCTAAGTAACAGGCTAGTAAATAATGTTGCTATTTTTTTGTTATTCGATAACATAAAATTGATCTCCATCATTAGAAACATAACCCCCCCCCTCTGAATTCAAGCTCACGAGTTTGCAATGGCTGTCCCTTCCATTGTTCATAAACACTGATGTACCTTGCTGTTTGATTAGGATGTATCACATCAAAACCATGTTATAAACATAAGTGTCAGTAAATAAAATACCCGTTTTCATTAACAGCTTAAGTACTTAGCAGCAAAATTTTATGGCATGCATTTTGCCTGTACTGGAGCTTTGCTTTTTTCGCAATAAGTTGCACCCTTAGCATAAAAAACGATGGTATGCCTAGTTCCGGCATACTCGCAGACTAAATAAGGATCTATTCGTGAGCCAATTTTCCATATTGATTTTTCTTTTTTAAATTCAGGAACTAACTCTGCATTATCAGTTATTGGGCCATCAAATAGACTGGCATTATAAAGGTGATAAACGGTGTGTGTATTAGGAAAAGTTGACGGGCAACTTACAACAGGAGTCTGAGCCTGACAATTGATGGATACTATGCTCAGTAGTAGGCCGGTTAATAGTATCGCTATTTTTTTGTTATTCGATAACATAAAATTGATCTCCATCATTAGAAATATATTCGTGATGATTGAAAAAAATCGTACGACTGAATAACGGCCGTCCCTTCCATTGGTCATAAACATTAATACCTGCTGCGGTTTGATTGATATATATTGCAGCATGACCATGGTATTTACCTCTACTGTCAAATGTCGCAATTGCGGTACCTGGTCGAATACTATTATTACCTTTAACTCGAGCGCCTTTTTTCCAGATCGTAGTTTGTGGCGCTTTTGCAAAATATTTTACAACAGCAACACATTCATGAGATTCTCCAACATAAATTCCATCTTTTTGGTCTCTTTTGCGGTTCTCATCAACAACTTTCTTAACATCATTCAGATTCGCTAAATAAGCCATTTATTTTCCTTAATTAACATTATGTGGTTATCTTGAAGCCGGACAGCTTGCCTCATCAACTATCTTGATAAAAAATGTAACTAAATGTTAGTTTATTGGAAATTAGCACTCATAGCAATAGCAATTATTAGCAGTTTTTATTCAGACGAATGAATAAAATGCCAATGAAATTTTTACTTAATTACTGATTAAAAAAGATGTTATTCCCTCTTAAATTTATTTTTAGTCTGATTTTTAAATGCCGATTGATGGTAGTAATTAGTTTAAAATCAGCTTATAACTTTATGACTATGCATATACACCAAAAATAAAGTATAATTGGCAAACCATCTGGGGGCGACCTTGGTTTCGACGGGGGTTGCAAAGCAGATGCGTGCATACCGGGGTCTCAGATTCCCGTAAAACACTGAATTTATATAGTCGCAAACGACGAAACTTACGCTTTAGCCGCTTAAGGCTAAACGTTGCAACGGTTCGCCAATGGGCCGTGTGAGGCAACTCACCGCAACGACATTTACATTGGCTGGTTTAATGTTGTGTTGTCTGGCATTGAACGAGATTTACGGCAACTGGTTTACAAACAGCCTGTCTGTCGGCGGTTTGTAAATAAGATTCGAAGTTGGCAAGACTAAGTATGTAGATCGCTCTGTAGAGGACTTTCGGACGGGGGTTCGATTCCCCCCGCCTCCACCACTTATCCTACCTATTTTTTAGATACGACATCTAAATTTATTAATTACTGCGTTTCGCCTTTCATCTGCATAGACACAGCGATAAAAATATCATAAACAATTCACCCACCTCAGAACGCAAAAAAGCTCCCATTTAGGGAACTTTTTAATCAGCTGTTTAAGGTGAAGCATACCTATTAATTGATTTAAATTATAGCTATTTTTCTGGTTTACGTCAATATAATATATATTAACATATTGAAATAAAAATAAATTTAGTTTATAAATTGATTTGATGCTATATCAATTAACCAATACTTATTTCAGTGAGATAACAACATAATATTGAATATATCATTGCAGCCAAAATCATATCATCAGCTATAGGCCGTCGTACAATCCATACACACTATGGCAAATCCGTGCTCATAAACCCTAAGCACAGTATCCCCGAAAAAAAACAAATTAATGTCTAAATCTAATAATAGAACAGCCTGATAAGCCGGTTATCATAAATGGTAAATTATCTGATTAAATCAATTTTATAACTGTCTGAATATCATACACTCCTTGCCACTTGCTCTATCAGAGTCAAACTGTTTAGAAGAACTCAGTTTTACTGTTAGATTAATCAATTCACCTAACATTTATCAAAGCTCTGATCTATAGCAAATTGACGCAAAGCATAACACAATAAACTGATATTTAGCAGATAATCATCAACAAGCTTGACGAGTGGCCAAGTAATGCCAAGCAGGTCTGTCATATCTCAAAATGTGGGTAATCCTTACTGCTTTTCCAGTCACCACCCCACATAATTCTTACCCCCAGCTCAGCAGCAGCCTGTTTCATAGCCGCAGCAATCAAGTGAAATTTTTTCAAATCATTCCAGTCAATCGGATACGGAATCAAATCTATAGCCCTGCCGGTAACATGTTTACTGGCAAACGGATTATTTAACCAGGTTACTTTACTCAAATCCGGCTGCGCATATTTAGCAGGCACACCTTTCAGACTGCATTGCTGCGCGGTTCGGCCCTTGCCATAATTAATACAACACTGTTCATGCGTGCGCAGACCTTCCGTCACCATAAAATCCTGTCTGGTCAGTTCAATTGCCCGTTTGACTACCTTAACCAGACTAGCATCTACCCCATATAAACGTTGCAATGATCGATTACTCAATTTATACATTTTTATAATCCATAAAAAAGCAGCCCTCAGGCTGCCGGACACTTATTTATAATTATTCTTTTGTTGACTCATCACTACCAACAAACCGCTCTGCTTTTTTGCTCACAATATTAATTATGCGCTGTGCCAGTTTCGGTGCGGCTGCCTTGAACGCATCTAAAAATGACGTTGTTGACATACCGGCAAACACACCCACACTGGCAAAAAGCCATGGATGATTTTGCGGGAAAAAATAATCGGTTACTGCCGCAGCAAATATCATTCCCAGCAAAACAAACAAAATCGTCATAAACCAGCCATAACGTTTGTAATCTGTAACCAGTAAAGAACCAGCCAGCCCACCCATCAGCGCAAATAAAATACAGACCGAAAAAGCATCTTTCACTAACTCCATACTTTATCGTCCTTTATATTTCAAATCTTCAACCCGTTTTGTGTAGTTGATCAAATTACGCCCTGCCAGTGCACACACCACGGTTAACACAGGATAAGTAGTCATGCCTGTTGTTAAAGGCGGGTATGATGCCCAGAACGTAGCTGATATTACAGCCCATATCAGTGCAGATAAAATCAGTAAATAACCAGAAAGCACACTACAACGATTGGATTTAAATATCGCTATAATCAGCTGCAACAATGCCACTCCAATCAGTAATATCGACAATGTATAAGGGTGCAACAACAAAAAGCCTTTATACAATTTCAGATTAAAAACTTCGCTGCCACCCAGTAGAAACATGCCAGCAAAACCTATCATAATCAGCGCACTGGTAACTGTAATTACCCGTGTACCTGTACAAAATAACCATTTTTGCAATTTATCAGGCAAAAACCTCAAGTCCAGCAGCGAATGAAGTAGCTGCAATGCCAATTCCACATTTTTCATAAATCAACCATCAAATCCTCAAAAACAAAAAAACTGGCTCAAAAGCCAGTTTTAATACCTATTAATATTAAAATATTCATCTATTAATCATATTTTTCAAAAGTTTATTTTAAAATTCTAAATTTTCTTTTTATTCCTAACTTTTATATAAAA
>NZ_MDVC01000012.1 GCF_002777425.1 Snodgrassella alvi | reverse complement strand
CGGTTAAAATATATGACAAAATCCATTTGCAAACAAAAATATATTCAAATCTTGCATATAAAAGCAAAATAATATTAATATTATTGGTATATATTAATGAAGGTCTGGTTGTTAGTTTTGAACGCACATTGGAGATTCTAATGTATTTCACATATATGAAAATAAAAACAGCTTTATTGACTTTATGCCTAACTACAGCCTTTAATATTCAGGCTGGGCCAGCACTGAATAGTTGTAAATCATTGCATTTGAACAACTGCCCTGCCTCTGTTGACAGCAAACTGCCTGATGTAAAAAACATGCTCACTTGGAATCAGCAACAGCGTACCATTGGTTTCCGTAATGACTACCGCTCCTATGACGGCGATGTTTTTCATGCAGCCAATGGCCAACCGCTACCACGTGCCCTGCAGAACCTTTCTAAAGTGGGTTATCAGTTACATGGGCGGTCATATCAACTGAAAGACTATTTGAAGCGTAATAATGTCACTGGAATGATGGTAATCAAAGATGGCAAGGTTGTATGGGATTACTATGCCAATGGTAATAATTCCACTACATTGTGGACATCACGTTCTGTAGGTAAATCCATTGTTTCCACACTGGTGGGTGTAGCTCTGAAAGAAGGCAAAATTAAATCACTGGATGACAAAGTAGTGAAATACAATCCCGATGTACGTGGTACTGCATGGGAGCACGTTACTGTTCGTCAGTTGTTGCAGCATACTTCAGGTGTAAACTGGAATGAAGATTACACCAATCCGCAATCGGACTTCTCTCAGCTTACCCAGTGTGAGGCACATCCAAATACTTATGCCTGTGTTAACAGTCTGGTAAAAGATCCAAAACGCAAAGCTTATGCCAAACCGGGTAAAGCCTGGTCATATTCTTCCGGTGGAGCCTGGTTACTGGGCGATACGCTAGAAAAAGCCACTGGAGAAAGTATCGCCAAATATCTTCAGGATAAAATCTGGCAACCTTATGGGATGAGCCGCGATGGTGTATGGCACAGCTACGCTGTGGGCAAACATGATGTAGGTGCTCATGGCTTTAATGCCACACTGGAAGACTGGGGTAAATTTGGCCTGTTTGTTATGAATAACGGTACACTGCCCAATGGCCAGCAGACTCTGCCGAAAAACTGGGTGAAAGATGCACGTAACTGGAATAAGGCGAAAAATTCTGTCAGTAAATTGCATCCGGAAGGTACATACGGTTATGAATGGTGGAATAACAGTGTTCCAGCCACGGCTACCGATGTTGCCCCCACAACAGGTTTGAGCTATCAGGACAGTATGTGGGCTTTAGGTATCTACGGACAGATTATTATGGTTAATCAGGCACAGAAACTGGTTATTGTACAATGGTCAATCTGGCCTAAAGCAGAGCCATCCATGCTGGAGCAACCACTGGAAGCCTCACTGATGTTTAATGCTATTGCCAACAAGCTGGCTTTATAACTGCTATTATTCAGCTTAATGTAATCTGCACCAGATAACTGTCAGGCAGTTTCTGGTGCTTTTTTATTCACCACATAACTTAATAGCAAATACTGATTATGGCAGAAGAGATTGAACGCAAATTTCTGGTAAAAGGCAATGGCTGGCGGGGCTTGGCACCTGCGATACATTTTTGCCAAGGCTATCTGTCCACCATCAAGGAGCGCACGGTACGTATTCGCATCTGTGGCACTCAAGCTTGGCTAACCATCAAAAGTACTAATCGGGGCATTACGCGCACCGAATTTGAATACCCAATACCTGCTGAAGACGCTCGGCATATGCTCAGTGATATGGCCGAACAGCCAATAATTGAGAAATACCGTTATCGCATACCATTGAATGGTCTGGTGTGGGAAGTTGATGAATTTTTAGGCGCTAATCAGGGGCTGATTGTGGCTGAGGTCGAATTAAATCATGCTAATCAGCAAATTGTCTTACCAGACTGGATTGGACAGGAAGTATCGGATGACCCACGCTATTACAATAGCAATCTGGTCAGTCTGCCGTTTACCTTATGGTAAATACCCAAGATTCCATAATGTGCGACAAGCTGACCAGACAGGCAACAATTTATACTTCGCCCAATAACTGTTCTCGAGTTAGCAGGAACACAAAACCATCACCGCCACTGGTGGACATCCACGTAAATGGTAGCTCGGGAAATGCCTGCTCCAGCACTTCGCGGTTATGGCCGATTTCAACCAGTAATACACCATTCGGATTCAGATATTTGGCTGCCTGCTGGATAATCTGTCTGGTAGCATCCAGCCCATCAATCCCACTGCCTAGCGACAGCTCCGGTTCATGCAGGTATTCATCCGGTAATTGCGCAACGGATTCAGCATCTACATAAGGAGGATTAGATACGATTAAATCATAGGTAGTATCGATACCTGTAAATAAATCGGTGTGAATCAGATTAATGCGTTCCTGCAAACCATAGGACTCAATATTGATACCAGCTACTTCAAGTGCATCCAGACTAATATCAACAGCGTCAATTAGCGCATCCGGATAACAGTGTGCCAACTGGATAGCCAGCGCACCACTGCCTGTACACAAATCCAGCGCCCTGTGTACCAGCTCGTCATATTCAATCCACGGCTGAAGCGATTCGCCCAAAAGCTCATAAATGAATGAACGCGGCACAATCACCCGCTCATCCACATAAAATTCATATTCCCCCTGCCAGGCCTGATTGGTCAGATAGGCAACTGGAATCCGCTCGCTGATACGGCGCTGTACCAGTTGCAGCAAGGCTGATTTTTCTGTTTCCAGCAGGCGTGCATCTAAAAATGGTTCCAGCGTATCCAGCGGTAAATGTAAGGTATGCAGAATCAGATAGGCTGCTTCATCATAGGCACTATCATTACCATGGCCATAAAACAGCCCTGCTTCTTCAAACTGGCTTACTGTAAAACGTAAAAAATCACGTACACTATGCAATTGCTGCGCTGCTGCTTCAAATGCAGAAAATAAACCCTTATAAGACGGTGTTTTGCGACTGTTTTCCATTCCGCAAATATCCCTAAATAGCTCTAAAAAAGCTATTGTAAATCAAATACCGATTTTTTTCTGCGGAATAGCTTTATTTATCTATCATTGTAAATTAGGCTTGATTTGAAGCATCATTACTCAGTTGTTGCGATCTCCGCAACAACTGAATTTACATCCCTTTCACGTAAGTCCAAAAACGGGCGCACGCAAATATATTTCAGTTGTGGTGATCTCCCCAACAACTGAATTTCTATCCCATACAATATCAACCCCAAAATGGTTAGTTGTAGTTGTGTGTATGAGCATAGGTTTGGGTACCATCTTAAATATATAATTATCAAATGGTTATGATAAAATATGAACGATTTGGGTACCAGGTAATACATTTCAACCGTGGTGATCTCCACCACGGTTAATCTTTTATTTACGCGATTTACTGAATAGCATTTACTAGCGCGCTATGCCGCCTTGCGCAGTCGTTATACTTCCCTACTACCCCAACTGCCCACGGCAAGATGTCTGCGCCTGTAGCACCGTTTAACTGGCTTAATGCAGGGCATGGCTCTGTAAGGTTAGCTGGAATGCTAGCGACTGCTGACTGCTTCGTTGATGATGCGCACCCCTGAAGCATCCAGACACACATTAGTGTACACAGGAACTTTAACAATCTTTGTAACTTGTGCTTGTCGTTCATCTTGTTTTACCTCACTCTTCGCTTTCTGTTTCTCATATTCTTGGCTGGCTTTGTTAGCCGCCTCCTGTTGTTTGGCCAAAGCTTCCTGATACTGGTGCTGAACTTCTTCCGCACCCTTGCTATAGCCTTTCTGGTACTGCTTGCTGCCGTAGCTAAGCACTGCAAACAGCACCATCAAAACAAGCAAAGCCCAAGCGCCTACTGCTGGGTAATTAATGTTTTTCATTACAACACCTCAAAGTGTGGTAAATCTTTGGTTTTCTGCCAGTTGCCGCCCCAATTGATTTTTACACCCAATTCTGCCGCTGCCTGTTTCATAGCTGCCGCAATAGCTTCGAATTTTTTAGGGTCAGAATCTTTCATATTTATTGGATAAGGGTAAATATCAACAGCGCGGCCGGTTGCATGTTTGCTGGCCAATGGCGTGCTAACCCATGTAACCTTTTTTTCGTTGGGTCGGGCGTATTTAGGGTCGATGCCTTTTTTGATGCACTCACTGGCCGTACGGCCTTTGCCATAATTGATTGAACATTGTTCTTTACTGCGTTTACCCTCAACAACAGTAAAATCCTGCGTAGAAATCTGAATAGCTCGCTCAACCACCTTAACCAGATTAGGATTAACACCCTGTAGATTGTTTAAAGAACGTTTGCCTAATTTGTACATATCAAAACCTTTCATGCATAAAAAAAGCAGCCGAAATGGCTGCCTCGTCGTTTGTTATAAAAATCACCACCATTTAATCGCGCTGATCATTTCAGGCAGTCGCCATGCCAAAATGAGCAACAGTAGAATCAGTGCTGCCGTCCACATCTTTTTACGCAACTCTTTTGGTGTAAAATTAATAGTTTCCATAAAATCTCCTAGATACTTAAACGTAAATCGTTTATCATTAGCTATGTTGTTTAAAGCCTCGTTTGAATAACGAATGCCCCCAAGGAGTGCGAATCCTTGAGGGCAATTTTTTTGTGTTAAAAAAGCCAGCATTAGGCTGGCTTGAATCTGTTACAGATTCAAATTATTTAGATTTGGATTTAATGGCTTTCCCTGTTATGAATATAGTTACGATAGCAACTAGAGAGGCTCCCATTATTGATGCACCTAGTGCTGGCGAACCAGTCCATATAAGCAGGAAAGATAATATGAAAAACAATAAAACCGTAACGAAAGCAATCCACTGTCCTCTTTGTTGCAGTTGAAGAGATTTATTTATGTAATTGATATCGCATTCTGTCTTATGCCGGTCTAATTCAATCCTTGCCGACTGCTCCCTTTCGACACTCTGCATTATCCGATCCGCGCCATTAGGTATAAGCTGATTATATATAGCCAAATCTTCAGGACTGGGAAGTGGCCCTGAATGAAATCTAGCAATTATCTTACTTACAAGTTGAGGATTTTCTTCCAGTTTATCAAGTATATCTAATTCCTCTAGTTGACATATCTCTTTCTCAGTATTTTGAGATTGAGGGCATGGCGCCTTTGTTTCTTCGCTATCACGGCGTTGATTATCGTTCATTATCTTTGTCTTTAATTTTTCTTATAGCCTGCTGAAAATCACCACCAATTTTTTTCATATCCCCTTGGAGAGCCAAAACATCCAGAATCTGACCATTTTCAATAGATGCTTGAAAAGGCAATTTACTTATTGTGTTCTGAGGAAATAAATCAAAGGCGGAACTCATTCCGACAATAAAAGATTTACTGATTACCTTCATATCCGTCTCCATACTTAGTTACATGGATTTTATTATTTTTTTCAATTTAAATAATGAGCACCAAGTTTACTTACCTCGGCAATATTATTCAGTTACTTCCATTTAGGTATGTTAATCATTACCATCCCACCCAACATGATAAATACGTTTCATGAGTGCCTTTTAAGTTAGTTTGTTTAAAATTTTTACTAATAGTTACTTTTAATTATGGCATATAATATTAAGAAATCAAGTTTTTTATCTAAAAGACCTAATAAAATAGTACCTTACTACAAATTAGTTATTAGCTGGCTTGAATTTGAAACATAATCAAATAATAAATTTGTAGCTTTTAATCGGACTAGGAGGGAAATCTCTTAGGGCTAGGCTGAAATCTACTGCGGGCGTCTATTTATCGCTGTAATGTCCTTTGCATTGGATAATCTGGCAACGATTATCGACTATTCTGTAGACAATTCTGTTTTTGTCATCTATACGTCTACTCCAAAAGCCTGACAGGTTTTCTTTAAGGGCTTCTGGCTTGCCTAGACCCTCAAAAGGGTTACGAGCTATATCATTCAAAAGTGTATTAATTTTTTTTACAGTCTTACGATCTTGGGTTTGCCAATATGTATATTCCATCCAGCTTTGCGGTGTGAAGTCAAAATTCATTCTGCAATTCGTCCAGTGTTTTGCTAACCACCTCGCCCGCGTTGAGTTGCGCAATAGAAACTTTTAATGCTTCCTGATTTTTGGGACTATAAAATGGGTCTAAGTCGGGTCGGAATGGAAAACCTCTGTCATTAACCATTTGTTTTAAAAAAACTCTAACAGCGGTCGTTAAATCCATACCCAAATCATTAGCAATCTGCTGCGCCTCGTCTCTCAACTTATCATCTATGCGAATTTGTAAATTTGCCATATACAACACCTTTTAAAATCATTGTCTGTTCATTTATATTTCATTACTACTGTAATGATGTTTTAAAAATTTTGCAATAGAAATGAATGTGAAACAAAGTTTTGCAGTTGTAGTTTCCAATCCCATCCTAGAAATCTAATCTTAAAATTTGCTCTGTGTTTCAGATTAAGCCAGCACTAAGCTGGCTTGAAACGGTTACATAATGATAAAGGGAACGCAACAGACACCCTATTTCTGTCCATCATCAGTATCACCAATCATCTTCTCTGCCCTGTTACAAACCGCATTAATCAGCTTTTGTGCCATCTTTGGTGCTGTGGCCTTGAACGCATCCAGTAGAGATGTGGAAGCCATACCGGCAAATACACCAGCACCGGCAAATAGCCACGGGTGGTTCTGCGTGAAGAAATATTCCGTTAATGCTGCCGCAAAAACCATGCCTATGATGATGAACGTAACGGTTAGTACTGTCCCATAGCGTTTGTAATCAGACACCACCAGCGCGCCTAGAAAGCCGCCAGCAAGGGCAAAGCAATTGGCTAGTGTGAAAGCCTCGTCCATTATTCACCGCCTTTTTTGTCTTCTACCCGTTTGGTGTGTTTGATTAGATTCCTGCCGGCAAGGGCGCAGATGATGGCAATAATGGGATAGGTGGTCATGCCTGTAGACAAAGGCGGGTATGCTGCGATAAATGCCCCGGATATAACAACCCAGATTAATGCCGACCAGATCAGGAAACAGCCAGATAGGATATTGCTGCGGCTGGAATGAAAAAAGGCAGCAAATAGCTGCCCTGCTGCCACAAATACCAAGATGGCCACGAATATCTTAGGATGAAGATGTAGGAATTTTTCATATAAATCCTCTTTAATCATCTCCTCGCCATGCAGTGCAAATACAAGGGCAAACCCCAGCATGGCAAACCCGCTTAGTACCTCAATTATTCGTGTGCCGGTACCAAATAACCAATCTTGGAATTTATCCGGTAAAAAGCGTAAATCAAGCAACCAGTGTAACCATTTAAATGCTTTAAGCATGGTGAATTTACTCCATAAAAATACCGCCAGTAGGCGGTTAGTCGTTTAATAAAAAAGCCAGC
>NZ_MDVC01000011.1 GCF_002777425.1 Snodgrassella alvi | reverse complement strand
CTATGAATGTAATGGCTATATACGAAAAGAAACCGGTTACACCTTTAAAGGCACCAAAATGAAACGCGGCCTTGCATTCAGAGTACAGACGCCGGACATAGAAGAAAAGAGCACCGACACACTGGACGTTAATGCCGCCGATAAAACGTTTAATCTGGCCATACCACACAATGAGCCATCTCCACAGTTAACCTGTCATAAAAAATGAGTAATGAACATGAGCCTAGCAGAAGATTTCCGCAAACTGTTTGGTAACGTCCGTCCCAGATATGAGCGCACCCCCAACCGCCCGCGACTGCGCGGCGCAATAGGGGTGTCCAACATACCTTATGGCGGTGATATGCCCAAAAGCAATACCTGTCTGGACAAATACGCCTTATTGCACTTCAACAGCAACGGCCAGCCATCCATTGCCAGCGCCCGCGCGATTGATGGCTTATTTGAAGCAAACACCGGTCGACAGGTGCGCATATTTCTTGACCCTAGTGCCATGATTTGCGAAAACAGCGACGTGGAACGTTTCAGCGATTACGTATGGTACAAATTGCAGCTTAAAAATAAGCATGAAGCCGTCTTAATAGGCACAGGGTTTGACCATGATAATGACTTCTTTGCGAACCGGTGGTGGCCGGTGGGGCTGGATGTATTAAGCCTACCGCTGCCTGGTAGGGGATTGCAAATTAGCCCTACACGGGCAAATACCAATACGCTTAAAGATGTAGTCTATAAAATGCTGAAAACCAACGCATTAAATGCCAAAGCATTTTTTACAACCGTCCCGATAAAAGAAAATTTACTGGCCACCAATCGCGACGAGTACAAAAAAGCGGTAAAGCAGATTTTTGATTTTGTCTGTGTTCACCTCAACGAGGGCAGCAAATACAATCGTGATGCGTGGCTGGAACTATACGCCGCCTACCAGCAAAAAAACAGCCTGATAGCGGAGGAAATGAATTTCCCTAAACTGATTGGCCTCATTAAAGATACCGAACGCTATGCGGGCAAAAAAATTCCCGAAGACGGGGAGAGGGTTTATACATGGAAAACACCCGCAAAACCGTTTCTATACGGTTCAGCACATAACTGGACATTAGACGCCAGACAGGCCTATTGGGGCTTGCCGGCAGATAACTACAAAGTGTATGAATCACGCTGGAAATTTGCAGATGATCTGGTATACGGCGTTAGCCTGATTAAAGATTATGCCCTGCAAAGCGCAGGTATTACCCGGGATGAAGAAATCACCGCGGATAATGTGGCCAACGTTAAATTTGCTGACCATTTCATCCATTCGTTTGACTATTCAGAGGGTGTGCAACAGTACTTTGAACAGGACGTAACCTTTTACTATCGGAATAAATACGATGAAGATGGCAACGAGACCGGCGAAGACATGAATGTCCCTTTCATCACCCTGTCTGAAAAAGGCGTTACCCGATTATGGAGCGTGGACATCTTCCCGGATAGTGCCATCATTGATCTGAGATTTAACCCGAAAACAAGCAGATTTGACCCGTCGCACCCAGTTGCTCCGGCACTACTGCCCGACAACCTGAAAGATTTAAGCGGTTTAAACCTCAAGGATGAAGAAGACAACCTCTACAGCATCACCTTAACCGACGGTGGTTTTTTACTGCACAGCGCGGCAGCGGGTAAAACGTGGAAGATCATACACGGCGATTACACACTGGCAACCAAAGAAAAAGGTGACAATAATGAGATGCTATAAAAACAACTTTAGTACCACCCTGGTCGAAGAGCTGGCATTAAACAAAGAAAATGCCGAGCTAATCCTTGATGAAGAATCCACGGAATTACTTTTACAGGCCATACCGGAAAGCCGCGGACAGCATTACATGCGGCTGACACTGCAAAGCGCTGACGCGGCTGAATATGAGCTGATAGATGTCTATAACCAGTATAACCAAAGCCTGAGAATCTGCCGTGCCGGCATGGAAGAGACAGCACCGGCAGCATGGCCGGCGGGGACGCGGATTTTATGCGCACCTACAGCACAGAGCTTTCAGCCCAGTCAAATAACCTATGTTAACGACAGATGGGAAATTGATGACGGAAACATCTTGACCATAGATGCACACAACGGCAGCACGCAGATATTGCCAGCGGTGGAGGATGGCGACGAAACGGCGGGTTATCCCGTCGTTTTTGCACATATGCATGATGGCGATGAAATGTTGCTGGAATTAAAAGGCATTGATAGCGTAGACCAATTGCCGGTTTTTGCAAACGCAACACTATTAAAAGGCTAAATAATGGGCATGTTACTAAAAGTTTATAAGCATAACGGCTGGTGTTATGTCCGGCCACTGGGCAAGATTGCGCCTTATCCGACTGCATCATTCCCCTTTGGGCGTGCGCAGTATCAAAGCAATACCGAATGGCGGGACGAAATCAGTGGCCGCTATGTCATGCCACAGAATACCGAAATGGCAAAGGGGGCGATCAACCCGATTCACGGCAGCGATGAGGGGCTATTATTGAATAGCTATAAAACAGCCGAGAACAGGCCAAGCAGCAGCGCATTAATCAGCTCCTACGAATCAATTCTGTATGGTAATGCGCTAACCATACGCATTAAGCCTGGACAGTTTGCTGGCTTCCCCCTGATTTTATGTGTGCTGTATGGCGAAAAAGGGGATCGTGGCCGAGATGAATTACTGATTATTGCTATTCAGGATTTACAGATTGTCACATACTATCGCAAGCGCAATGCCGCAGATAATGACGTAATAAAAAACCAAACAGGCTTATACCTGAATAATAATGACCGCTGGAGCAGCATCGGGCTGAATTTCAGCAGTAGCAACGGCTTCGGGCTGGCCGGCGTTTATCATAAGTTCACTTATCATAAATTAAACATTGTGCCACTGAAAGAGTTCAGCTATTTCTGGCTATTTAACTTTAACACTGATACATGGGTGTGGTATGAAGACGAAGAGGACATAACACCTTTTAACGGCGGTGTGGCACAAGCCAAAGTCTATAGTAATGCTTTATCCGGCGATGAATTCGGTACCTTGCTGGGTGAGTACAATGATAATGATGACCAGGGCGTGATTTATATAGACAAGCCGAGCGGCGGAGTGCTGGCCGAAATTTACACGGAGACAAAAGAGGTAAGTACCGGCGGCGGCAACGGCAGCAATAACCCGCCAGGTGGGACGGGCGGCAATGGTGGTTCAGGTGGTAATGGCGATGATAAAGTTGACATTGGCGGTTCCGGTGACCAAGAACCACTCAAGCCGGACACTTTTTGCATGAACAGTGAGGATTAAAATGGCTTTTATGTTGTATGCAGATGAAAAAATGCAAAAGCCGGCCGATATCCGCCTTGCATTTAACGGTACCGGCATTCTGGACACAGTGCTGTATTTTGGCAGTAACCAGAGTGACGAAGTATTAAAACCGCAAACCGATGCACAAATCATACTCAAGCCGGTTGACCTGATAAAAAAATGGGAGCCTAACAAGTTTTACTACTGGAACAACATAATCGAGCCAAGCCACCCCAATGGCTATATTTACCGGTGTACTACTCAGGGCGTAACCGGCAGCGAAGAGCCAAGGTGGTGGATAGATAACGGTGGCTCGGGTGCTTCCGGCAGTGCAAGGTTTACCGTGCTGGGTGAAGCGTACAGACATACGGATATCAAGTTATCGCTGACGCAAGCAGGGCTGGATAGCGCTGTGGGTGGTGCTGGTGTTGAGCTGGGCACACAGTTGCAGGGTGGTAATGCCATAGCGGTGTATATGAGAGTGGCTAATAAGTCCTATGACTTACGTAACGACTTTACAGATGCCTGCCGTGGCCTTGCTACCAACAGCACGATTACGACAACAACGGATGTTTAAATTTGTATAAGTTGTTGACAAACTGATTTGGTATTGGCATGATTGATTTATGAGGTGTCGAAACCTCCCAAAAGCCGCATCACGGCGGTAATCGTGATTTTTTTGTGCCTGTAAAATCTCCATGTCTACTTATCCCCCTTGACATGTGATTCCTTTTTATGGCCGAGAGGGTGAAGAATACAATACCCGCAAGGGAAATAATTCCAGCCTTACTTTTGGGGGCTTTCGAACCTCTCGGCCACCCGTTGGGTGAATATCGAAAGTAACCAAAAGGAATCTATCATGAACACAATCGTAGCTATTTCTGGCACTAAAATCCGTAATGAAAATGGCTTATATTCTTTGAATGACCTGCATAAAGCTTCAGGGGCACTTGATAAGCACGCTCCACGCCGTTGGCTGCAAAATAAACAAACCCATGATTTAATTGAACAATTGGAGATAGACGGAATTCCGTCTATTCAATCAAAACAAGGACTTGGAACGTTTGTATGTATGGAGTTGGTAATTCATTACGGCATGTGGATAAGCCCAGAATTTTCATTAAAAGTAATTCGTACTTTTTTGGATTTTGAACAAGCTAACTGTAAAAGACTTAGTAATGATTACCATCTAATTAACAAAGAGCAAACACTACAGATTCAATTAGCAGTTGAGCAGCGTAGCCAGCGTACAGGTGAATCGTACCAGAAGATATATGCCGGCCTACATGCTTACCTGAGAATTGACAGCTACAGAACCATGCCGGTAGAGCACTACACCGCTGCACTGAAATACTTGGAAAGCGTCCCAGATGCGCCGGAGCTGTTTAAACCCGCTGTTACCGACAGGCAGGTGTTGCCTAACATCAACAAAGATGGCAGATGGTTAGTAGTAGTTAGAAACAACATAGTTACCCATGTAAAGAACATATCCGATTGCAGTTGTGTCAACGTGGATGTATTTGAAAAACTGATGCTACAGACAAGACAACAAGCTGAGTACTTACTCGAATTAGCGAAGCGGATGAGAGTGGTACAAGGAGAGTGCAGTCTGTCAAGATTAGACGTGCCTATTGAAGAGCTGCACACAAAATTTACTATTTGATTATGTAACAAAATCAGGCCAGCCTAGTGCTGGCTTTCCGGATGCTGTGATAACATTTGCGTGTTACGCAAAGGAAAAGTTATGGCATTTAAAAACTTGTATGAAATTTTAAACGTACCCTTTACTGCAACTACAGCAGATATCAGGAAAGCGATTAAGCACGGCGCTGAAACTCAGACTGTTGAATTAGCTGATTTACAGCTATGTGTTAAAACATTATTGAATGATGAAGCCCGCAAAGCTTATAACATTGAATACTTTAAGGAGTACCCAAAAAGCTTAGAAGAGTTTTTGGATGAAGGGGAAAAGCCTGCAAAAGAAAAGAATGCCGATAATAATGTAGCGCGAAGTACCAATAAAGTAGTAAAAAAATCTTCGAATTCTGGAGTAAATATTACTCCTATAGCACTCGGGATACTAACAATCTTTTTTCTTTATTCGGCTTGTAGCGAAAGTTCAGAAGAAAAAGAAAGAAGAAAACGTATAGAAAACCAGCAGCAAAAAGAATACATTTTAAACAGCAGCGCCCAAGAAAACGTAAAAAGTGTTTTAAAAGACCCTGATTCAGCTACATTTCGTAACATGGTAGGAAGTTGCGGGGAAGTGAACTCAAAAAACGGTTTTGGTGCTTATACAGGATTTAAACGCTTTATGGCACCGACCCCTAGTATTACTGTTATTGAAGGTGAGGGACAAATGGATGATGAAGAATTTGATAAAGCATGGGCGTCCTGTTCAAAAGCTAAATATTAGATAAGTTATGTGTTTCCAAAAGCCAGCTACTAGCTGGCTTTTTTATTAAACGACTAACCGCCTACTGGCGGTATTTTTATGGAGTAAATTCACCATGCTTAAAGCATTTAAATGGTTACACTGGTTGCTTGATTTACGCTTTTTACCGGATAAATTCCAAGATTGGTTATTTGGTACCGGCACACGAATAATTGAGGTACTAAGCGGGTTTGCCATGCTGGGGTTTGCCCTTGTATTTGCACTGCATGGCGAGGAGATGATTAAAGAGGATTTATATGAAAAATTCCTACATCTTCATCCTAAGATATTCGTGGCCATCTTGGTATTTGTGGCAGCAGGGCAGCTATTTGCTGCCTTTTTTCATTCCAGCCGCAGCAATATCCTATCTGGCTGTTTCCTGATCTGGTCGGCATTAATCTGGGTTGTTATATCCGGGGCATTTATCGCAGCATACCCGCCTTTGTCTACAGGCATGACCACCTATCCCATTATTGCCATCATCTGCGCCCTTGCCGGCAGGAATCTAATCAAACACACCAAACGGGTAGAAGACAAAAAAGGCGGTGAATAATGGACGAGGCTTTCACACTAGCCAATTGCTTTGCCCTTGCTGGCGGCTTTCTAGGCGCGCTGGTGGTGTCTGATTACAAACGCTATGGGACAGTACTAACCGTTACGTTCATCATCATAGGCATGGTTTTTGCGGCAGCATTAACGGAATATTTCTTCACGCAGAACCACCCGTGGCTATTTGCCGGTGCTGGTGTATTTGCCGGTATGGCTTCCACATCTCTACTGGATGCGTTCAAGGCCAC
>NZ_MDVC01000010.1 GCF_002777425.1 Snodgrassella alvi | reverse complement strand
TTATAATAATCTTTTTTATTTTAAATACATGCTAAAATTTATAATGATAACAATTTACAGCTAAATATCAGACATATATTAGCCACACATTAAACAGCTCGATTTCAAGATGCTTTAAAGGTGTGGCTAAAGCTTACAACTACTTTTATTCAAACCAACCAGATTTTTACATCAGTTTGGCCAGATAATTGCGTGCTGATTCTTTAGCTTCGGATTCTGGCATTTTTTCAAACAATGGTAAAAAAGCCTTGTGACATTTGTTAAATATCCGATCCATCTCATATGCAAATTCATGAATCTGCGACTCATACTTACTACCCAGAATACGAAAAGCCGGAAATAAATGCTCATACATCAGACGCATTTTCTGCGAACAGGCAAATGATTCATACAGATTAACCAGCACTGTAGACGGAACATTAAGTTCATCACTGCAATCTTTATCCGATTCCAAACCACTGATACTGGCTTTCTTGACTGCAACGCGGCTTAACAGGCAGATCACATCTACAAATTTGGATGAAGGTACTTTCTCATAACTGACACCATAACGTGTTTGCACAGCCTGCCATAAAGTCATCGCCAGCTCAGCCTGTTTTTCTTTGGCAACAGCTAATACCAATTGTCTGTGTAAGGCCTTGATGATAGAAATCTGGTTAGGCAACAAACCAGTACAACCATTCTTATCAGCCACTTCCTCACAACGCGGCTTTTTCACAGTTCGGGGCTTACGCCAGTGAGCCTGAATCGCCTCAGCACACTCGCGCTGATAAAGCAAGACTAGCTCTTTCACGCTATCTTTAACTTTTTTCGGATTGATACTCTGTAGCCAATTAGTTAGCTTTTTTAGTGGCGTCACCAGAATTCTTTTGGTGCCGTTTTTAACCGGAATAGACAAAAATCCGCATCCATATTTTTGATAACATCCCTTTAGTTTACGGTGCTGGGTTGACCAGTCTAAACCGATCCCATTAATCACCGATTTCATACATACGTAAACTGTATTTTTAACTTTAACTGTAGCGAGGCTACTCCCATAAAAAGAAACAAATGTGATACTATTATTCATTCAAAACTCCTTTTTCAATCTTGGGATTTTTGTTTACTTAATACCTCAAAGGTGGCAGCCTTTGAGGTATTTCCATTTCAGATACTAATATTGTTAAATATATTTAAAAATTTTTATTTCCACCTTGTATCGATCAATCGTTAATTTAAGTTGAATTTATTTACAAATACTTTCAGTTAAAACTTAGTGACAGTTTTGACTCTATATAATTTAAGGTAATATACCCCTAACTGGTTATCAGCCATAGCCATATATGGCTATATTAAAATCTATAAAAGATAATTACAAGCATTTTATGGCCATTTATGACCAATTTTTTATCATTTATGAATTAAATTTTATTTCTTAACATCTTATTTTTTCTATCATGAAATTTGCTAATCAACTCAAAGCAGCCAGACTGGCGGCCGGCCTCTCCCAGAAAGAACTAGCCCAGAAAACCAGCATTACCCCATCCCTGATATCCAGATATGAATTGGGTAAAATCACACCCAGATTAGAAACAGTCAATAAAATCATGGAAATACTTAATTTTCAGCAAACTGTTACTACATCCCAAATTAGTAGCCATGATAGTGCTTTCATTAATATTCCTCCACTCGTTAATCAGGGTACCACTTTATGGAACACCCAATTATCCATTTTAAAAACAGAACTAAATCTACATAATTTGCAGATAGATAATCTGGTTTGTGCCACCATGAGCGGGAACTCCATGCAAAGCCTGTTGAATGATGGTGATAAATTCATTATTGATATTTCCAAGAAAAATCCGATTGATGGCAAGATGTATGCCTTTAATCAGGGAGAACTGTTCAGAATCAAAATTCTGCAAAATTTACCAAATCAGCAAATACGCATGAAAAGTTACAACAATTATGAATACCCCGATGAAATTGTGGCATTAAGTGATATTGAACTTATCGGGCAAATCGTGTACAAAGCTGGATTTTTATAAGTACATCAATGCCAATTAGTAATCTTAATTGTCATCATTTTATTGCAGATGATTAGCTGGATACCAAACAAAGTATCCAGCCCAATACTTAGAGATTCTTAACTTTAAAAATCTTAGTTAAATAACCTTTTATCATTTCATATTTAACAAATTGTTTTGAAATATTTCTATGCATTTATATCTAAATGTAGCAGGCAGTTCACCTTTAAATAACCGCCAGCTATGGCTAGCAATTGAGTTAGTTAGTGAATTTCACTATTTGGAGTATGAATAAACATTGAAGCTTTTGATTACTATTAACGTTGTGTCTTTATGTGATTAAAATGATTCTATCCGCTACACAATCACAAGCAGTAAGAATTCACCGATTTGATTATGCACTAATAACCAGACCAAAATTGAAACACATCTTGTTTAAAAGATAAATTTCTTCATTAAATATTTGTAAAATAAGTTTAAATAGTACACTTCACCTCATGGATGTAAGTTTCCATAATTTTCAAAAAAGCTCTTAATAAAAACCGGATCCATTCAAAAAGTATCCAATTTTAAGATAATAGCCATTTGCTTCAAATAATCAAAATAATAATCAGCATTCACATGCTAAATATTTTTTAGGGCGCAAAAAAGCTCCCTTTCGGGAACTTTATCTATCAGCTGTTTAAGGTGAAGCATACCTGTAATTTTTAACTTATTATAAAGTTTGTACAGAATGTGTCAAGTAGTATAACGAAAAAATTTTTCAAACTGGGGTTGCTGCTTCATTTCCTGCCAGAAAAGCCATAGGCTTTGTTCTATGGCCTTATTCCAGTCTTTACTGGAATAGCGCCGGCGCTGGTTGCGTTTAACACCATGCTGACTCTGACGCTTATATAAAGGACTTATTTTGCAATATTTGCTTGATAATGTAGCAAATGCTTCACGATTTTTGTAAAACAGGTTTCCCATTGTGATTTTTACCATATCATATACTTCTGGCTGATAGGTAGGATAAAGTGCCTGCTGATTATTTTTGACATGTGTAGTAGCCTGATATTTCCATTCAATACTGCGGCAATGCCCTTTTTTAATGGTATCTCTCATACAGTATTCATAAGCACGCAATACATTTTCTGCTAGATCAACTTCTACTTTATAGTCTGTCATAGATACACCTTAACTAAGTGATGGCTAAAACATTTAAGTTATACTTAATAATTTCATAAAGTATTTAACCAGATGTGAATTCATCTTTGGTTTGTTAATACCTTGGATATATAATAAGATTAAACATTTATTTAACAGATATTTAGCAAAATCATACTCTTCCCTTTTCTTAGATTGCTATGATGTAGTTTTAAATTAAAATTTGTAGTAGGTATTATGTTGTAGTTTAATAAATATATTTTACTACTTGCCTAACAAAAATTGGATATTGATTAATAAAAAGTATAGTCACACATTAGAATAAGCGTAATAATAAGCCAATAACTAACAAATTGCAATTCATTGCCTAATTATGCAGCCACTAAATAAGATTAGGCAAAAACTAAGGATCATTATGTATACGGGTAAAAAATTAGGTGAGGCGATTAAATCCGCAATTGAGCTTAAAGGTGTACGAAAAGCTGATGTAGCCCGCGCTTTCGCAATTAAACCACCTTCTGTAACCAGCTGGATTCAGACCGGCCGCATAGATAAGGCACATATTGACAAGCTGGTTTCTTATTTTGCTGATGTAGTAAAGCCAGAACATTTTGGTATTGGTTCATTTGAAGCAAATGAAATTTTATTCAATGGTTACAAAGTACCCTTGCTATCATGGATAGATGCAGCCAAACAACTGGACATGGATACTTTAACTGCGGCCAGCAGTGGCTGGGTACCCACATTACGCAAGCCAGGAGCACAGACATTTGCGCTGGAAATCAAAGGCGACAGTATGGAACCTGAATTTACGGCTGGCGACAGAATTATTGTTGAACCGGAACAACCTGTACACCACGGCTGTTTTGTTGTAGTGCGTGAAAATGGTAGCGAAGCCATGTTCAAGCAATATATCAATGAAGGTAGCCACCACTATCTGAAGCCACTGAATAATCGTTATCCGATTATCGAAATGTCTCAACGCTTTCATATATGCGGCGTAGTGGTAGAAAAATTTAAAATATATATTTAATCCACTATATATGGTATTGATTGAATGTCGGCCTGATATAAAGAGATTACAAAACTGCTTGGATATTATGGCCATCTGGCTAAGATTAGCATCATAGATGCAATAAGATTGGTGTAATTATGCTTTATTAAGCCGTATAAAATCAATAGTAATTGAAGCGATATTGGTTTAGGTTGCCTGATTGCTTTATGCTGATAACAAATATTTTAAAGGCAGTACTGAATACCAGTACTGCCTTTTTGATCGCTAGCAAGCTATATTAATAACGTCTGCTTCTCACTAATTGAGCCTTACGTTTCAAATACACTAAGGCGCCGAACCCACTCCAGATATGCACCAGACGGGTAAATGGAAAAATCACAAATACACTCATCCCCATAAACAGGTGTAACTTGAATATCGGGTCGACATGGGCAATGATGTTCGCTGCACCACTTCTAAAAGTCACAATGTGCTGCGCCCACTGCATCAGGCTAATCATCTCTTCCCCATCCAGATGATGAGCAGAAACATGAATTGTGCCCAACCCCAAACAAAGTGTTATCAGCAGCCAGATTAAAACCAGCTTGTCACGCCAGCTGCTATTGGCCAGCAGACGCGCACAGCTGAAACGGCGATAGATAAGCATCAGCAGGCCAATCAAAGCCAGAGTACCCATAGTACCGCCTGCAATCATGGCGGTAAGCTGTTTGGCTTCATGGCTGATTCCAAGGGTATCCCAGACGATAACCGGCGTCAGCAAACCAACCAGATGGCCGAAAAACAGCCCCAGTACACCGATGTGAAACAAAATGTTACCAACGCGCAACAGCCGCGGATACAGTAACTGGCTGGATTCGGATTTCCATGAGTATTGATTAGTATCAAAACGAATCAGGCTGCCCAGAAAAAAAATACTGACGGCAATATACGGATAAATGCCGAAAATAAATTGATTGAGATAATACATGCTGTCTCCCGGCTTAACTAAGTTTTTTATTGCGGAAAAATTGCACTTCCTGCACTGATGGCTGGTTTAATAAAGGTTCCAGTCCTTCTGCGGTGGGGCCAAATTTTTCCAATGCTTCATCCATATTACGCACCGGCGCTGCCTGTAACGGTTCTGGAGCCACAGGGGATAAAGCCACTACAGCATCCATTACCGGCGCATACACAGACTGGCTTTTATGCAGATTTTCCGCAATATAGCCAATCACATGTACGGCATCAGCAAGCAGATTCTCAGCCTCCTGCATATCGATACTGGACAAAAATTCCAGAAATAAGGGCAGATAATCCGGCAATTCATTATTTTCCGGTTCCAGTCCGCGTGCCTGATACTCAGCCAGCAGATCTACCATTGCCTGTCCGCGGGCGCGGTCTTCGCCATGCAAATGTTCAAACAGGTGCAGAGCATGGCTGCGACTGCGATCGAAGGTATCGACATATACTTCCTGCAGACTGATTTCATCGTGGGCACGCAAATGGGCAAAGAATGGCTGTAAGGCTGTTGCCTGCTCAGCCGTAGCCTGCTTGCTGACAGCATCAGACAGCTCTTCAGCATGGTTCAGCCATTCCTGCCGCGGATAGCTAAGTAAAATGGATAAAATCTTGTACATTTCTATCCTCTTAAATTGACTGGCGGTCATTTTTCTTGCGCAGACCATGAAAAACAATCGGCGCAGCTTTGCGGGTACCAAACAGACTTTCCTTGCTGTGGCCATTGTGGCAGCCATCACCAAAAGAGAAGCCGCAGCTGGCTTTTTCTTCGAAGGTGTTGCTCACCAGTTCTTTATGCGCACTCGGAATGACAAAACGGTCTTCATAATTGGCAATGGCCATAATCTGATACATTTCTTCAATCTGTGTGGCACTGAGTCGGTGGCCAGACAACTCCTGTAAAGCCTGCTCGTCTGAGTAAATAGATTTACTGCGCATGTATTTACGCATATCAATCATGGTTTGTAGCGCATTCACAATCGGTTCAGTCTTACCGGCAGTCAGCAGATTAGCCAGATATTCAAGCGGAATACGCATATCCTTGATTTCCGGAATCAAACCATTTTGTCCGATTACCCCGGATTCAACTGCTGACTGTATGGGTGATAACGGCGGTATATACCATACCATCGGCAAGGTACGGTATTCAGGATGCAGCGGAAACGCCACTTTCCACTCAACCGCCATCTTGTAAACCGGTGAATTTTGCGCAGCCTGTATCCAGTCGGCCGGAATGCCTTGTGCCAGTGCTTCCTTAGCAATTTCCGGATCGTTCGGGTCGAGGAATATATCCAGTTGCTGCTCATATAAATCCTGCGGATTTTCAACTGCTGCGCTCTCGCTGATACGATCGGCATCATAAAGCAGTACGCCAAGATAGCGAATTCGGCCAACACAGGTTTCCGAGCAGATGGTTGGCTGTCCGCCTTCAATGCGCGGATAGCAGAAAATACATTTTTCAGCTTTACCAGCTACCCAGTTGTAATAAATCTTTTTATACGGACAACCGGATACGCACATGCGCCAGCCACGGCATTTATCCTGATCAATCAGCACAATGCCATCTTCTTCACGCTTATAAATCGAACCAGACGGACAGCTAGCCACGCAGGCCGGATTCAAACAATGCTCACACAAACGTGGCAGATACATCATAAAGGTGTTTTCAAAAGCGGCATAAATGTCCTTTTGAATCCCATCGAAGAGTTTGTCTTTCGAACGTTTGGCAAACTCACCACCCAGATCATCTTCCCAGTTTGGCCCCCATTCGATTTTGTCCATTTTCTGCCCGGTCAATACCGAAACCGGCCGCGCCGTGGGCGGAGTCTGCATCAGTGGTGCTTTTTGCAGATGTTCATAATCATAGGTGAATGGTTCGTAATACTGGTCAATAGCCGGCATATTCGGATTAGCAAAGATATTAGCCAATATTTTCAGTCTATTACCCTGTTTCAGTTTCAACTTACCAGAACGTTCGCGTACCCAGCCCCCCTTATACTGTTCCTGATCTTCCCAGTTTTTCGGATAACCTATACCCGGCTTGGTTTCAACATTATTAAACCAGGCATATTCCACCCCATCACGGCTGGTCCAGACATTTTTACAGGTAACAGAACAGGTATGGCAGCCAATACACTTGTCCAGATTCAACACCATTCCAATTTGTGCACGTATTTTCATGATTGTGTTCCTTACTTATTCTGCTACCGGTGTTTTGGCCGGTTGATCGAGCCAGTCCACCTTGTTCATTTTGCGTACCACTACCAATTCGTCACGATTAGTGCCTACCGTGCCATAGTAGTTAAAGCCCCATGAAAGTTGCGCATAGCCACCAATCATATGAGTTGGCTTCATCACCACTTTAGTGACGGAATTATGAATACCACCACGCTTACCAGACAGTTCCGAACCGGGTACATTAACGATTTTTTCCTGCGCGTGATACATCAGAATCATAGTTTCCGGTACGCGCTGGCTCACTACCACACGAGCGGTTAAAGTACCGTTCACATTGAATACTTCTACCCAGTCGTTGTCCTGCAAACCTGCGCGTTTAGCATCAATTTCAGATACCCAGACATGCGGACCACCACGAGACAAAGTCAGCATACGCAGATTGTCAGAATAGGTACTGTGGATACCCCATTTCTGGTGCGGAGTGATGAAATTGAGCACAATTTCCGGATTGCCATTACTGTGATGGCCTTGCACATTCAGCGTGGTTTTCAGGTCTACCGCCGGACGATAGGAAACCAATCCTTCACCAAACAGCCGCATCCATTTATGATCCTGATAAAACTGCTGGCGGCCGGTAAGCGTACGCCACGGTATCAATTCGTGCACGTTGGTATAACCAGCGTTATAGCTGACTTTTTCGCTTTCCAGACCAGACCATGTAGGCGAAGAAATAATCTTGCGTGGCTGCGCCTGCACATCACGGAAGCGAATGGCATCATCCTCACGTGCAACTGCCAGATGAGTATGGTCAATACCGGTATTTTTGGATAAAGCCTCCCATGCTTTAACCGCTACATGGCCATTGGTTTCCGGTGCCAGCGTCAGAATCATTTCTGCTGCATCTATGGCACTGTGCAGTTTCGGCTGCCCTTTGGCTACGCCCTCATGCTGGGTGTTGTTCAGCTTGCGCAACAAATCAACTTCCGCAGCGGTCTGCCAGCTAATGCCTTTACCACCATTACCGATTTTTTCCAGTAATGGGCCAACAGAAGTAAACTTATCGTAAATCGCGCCATAATCGCGTTCCACTACCGTCATTTTCGGCATGGTTTTACCCGGCACCGGCTCACATTCACCCAGTTTCCAGTCTTTCGGGTCAAACGGCTGTGCCAGTTCTTCCGGGCTGTCGTGCATCAATGGTGTTAATACCAAGTCTTTGCGTACGCCCAGATAATCTTTGGCGGTTTCCGAAAAAGCTTTGGCCAGACCACGGTAAATATCCCAGTCAGTCTTGCTTTCCCATAATGGCTTCACCGCTTCGCTCAAAGGATGAATAAACGGATGCATATCCGAAGTATTCAAATCATCCTTTTCATACCAAGTAGCTGTTGGCAGCACAATATCGGCATACAAACAGGTAGTAGACATACGGAAATCCAGCACGGTAAGCAAATCCAGCTTGCCTTCAGCAGCCGGGCGTACCTTCACATCAATTGGCTTGATGGCAGTGCTTTCATCACTCATCAGTGCGTTTTGAGTACCAAGCAGATATTTAAGGAAATATTCATGTCCCTTACCGGATGAACCAAGAATATTCGAGCGCCATACAAACAGATTACGCGGGAAATTCTGCGGATTATCCGGATCGTTACACGCCATATCCAACGTGCCAGCTTTCATTTGCTCAACAGCAAAAGCAATCGGATCTTTACCTTGTGCTTCCGCATCACGGGTCACATCCAGCGGATTACGTGCCAACTGTGGTGCCGAGGGTAGCCAGCCCATACGTTCAGCTTTTACATTAAAGTCCAACTGGCTCATATTTGCCATCTGGCCGGCATGAGTGGGCGCAATCACTTCCGCCATACTCAGCTTTTCATGCCGCCACTGACTGGTATGCGCGTAAAAGAATGACGTGCCATTCATCTGCCGTGATGGCCTGTTCCAGTCGGCAGCAAAGGCCAGCGGCGCCCAGCCAGTTTGCGGACGCAGTTTTTCCTGTCCCACATAGTGACACCAGCCACCACCACTCTGACCAATACAGCCACACATCATCAGCATATTGATAATGCCGCGATAAGCCATATCCATGTGATACCAGTGATTCAGACCGGCACCCACAATCACCATACTGCGGCCATGCGTTTCATGCGCATTCTGTGCAAATTCACGTGCTACCTGAATCACCAGCTCAGGTTTCACGCCCGTGTGTTTCTGCTGCCACAACGGTGTATAGGGCACATCCGCCATATAATCATCAGTAACGCCATCACCACCAAAACCACGGTCGATACCATAATTGGCGCACATCAAATCAAATACTGTGGTTACCAGTATCTGTTCACCATCAGCATTAGTAATCCGTTTAACCGGAATATTTTTCACAAGCACTTCAGCCGCATCTTCACCACCAAAGTAGTCAAAAGACACGCCCATAATTTCATCATGATTCTTTTCTAGGGAAATCAGCGCTTTGATTTCTACACTATCGGATTTTTCCGCACGCAGATTCCATTTACCCTGCTCACCCCAGCGGAAACCAATCGAACCTTTCGGTGCCACGATATCGCCAGTATTTTCATCAATGACTAGCGTTTTCCATTCCGGATGATTATTCTCATCCAAGCCGCCGGCCATCTGACTGGCACGTAGGAAATAACCAGGCAACAAACGGCCCTTATCCTGATTCAATACCACCAGATTGGGCATGTCTGTCAAACGACGGCAATAATCAACAAAATAAGCCGATGGATTTTGCAGATGGAATTCTTTCAAAATCACATGTCCCATTGCCATCGCCAACGCCGCATCCGTACCCTGCTTCGGTGCCATCCAGATATCACTGAATTTCACCATTTCACCATAATCAGAAGATACCGCTACCGTTTTCGTTCCCTTGTAGCGTACTTCAGTATAGAAGTGCGCATCCGGCGTACGCGTCATTGGCACATTCGAGCCCCATACCATCAGATAATTGGCGTTATACCAATCGGCTGATTCTGCTACGTCAGTCTGCTCACCCCATGTTTGCGGGCTAGACGGCGGCAAATCACAGTACCAGTCATAAAAGGACAGCGGTACGCCACCAATCAAACTCAGATAGCGCGAACCAGCAGCATAACTCACCATCGACATTGCCGGAATTGGCGAAAAACCCATCACACGGTCAGGGCCAAATTCCTTAATCGTAAATGCATTGGCGGCAGCAATAATTTCATAAGCCTCACGCCAGTCCAAACGGACAAAACCACCCAGACCACGCTGGGATTTATATTTTTTCGCTGACTCCGGATTTTGAGTAATGCTCTGCCATGCCTCAATTGCACCCATACTCTGGCGCTTCTCGCGCCACATACGCAGCAAAGATGCACGAATCATCGGATATTTCACCCGCTGTGCTGAATACACATACCAGCTATAAGATGCCCCACGCGGACAGCCACGTGGCTCATGATTAGGCAAATCAGCACGAGTACGCGGATAATCCGTCTGCTGCATTTCCCATGTAATCAGCCCGTTTTTCACAAAAACGCGCCAGCTACATGAACCAGTACAGTTCACCCCATGAGTAGAACGTACTATCTTGTCATGCTGCCAGCGTTGGCGGTAAGCATCTTCCCATTCACGCCCTTCTGCCACCACAGCACCATGTCCGGCAGAAAAAGTCTCTCTGGTTTTACGTAAAAAATTCAGTCTGTCTAAAAAATGGCTCATGAATTTGTGCTCCATAGAGGCCGTAGCCCCAAACAGTTTCTTATTGATTTATATTTTTTTAGCGCCATCATCAGCGACAATGGCGTAACTACAGCAAACTAGCAGCGTGTCACCGATTGTTTACGTACATAAAACCAGTAATTAATCAGCAGACAGCTCACATAGAAAACGATAAAGCCCCACAACGCCATGGATACACTGCCCGTAGCCTCAATTGAAGAACCAAAACTTTTCGGAATCAGAAAACCGCCATAAGCACCGATTGCCCCCATAAAGCCCAGCACCGTGGCCGATTCCTTGGTTGCATGCATTTCAGCAGCTTTAACATCACCCTGATGCAGCTCCCGGTGAAACAGCGAGAAAATCCGTGGCGCCTGTGCATAAGTCGAACCATTACCAATACCACTGAACGCAAACAACAGCATAAAACTACAAAAGAAGCCAACAAAATTGCCTTCATTACCGCCCATTGGCTGGAATACCAGCACGCCAATCACACCAGCAATCATCATTGCATAGCTGATTTCTGTTAACTTCGCAGCCGACATACGGTCAG
The DNA here is from genome assembly GCF_002777425.1 of Snodgrassella alvi. GTDB lineage: Bacteria > Pseudomonadota > Gammaproteobacteria > Burkholderiales > Neisseriaceae > Snodgrassella > Snodgrassella alvi_B. The sequence continues at coordinate 6,680 of NZ_MDVC01000010.1, read as the reverse complement.
ACAGCCAGCCACCCACCACACGTAGCACCGCGCCCACAAACGGCCCTAGAAAAGCCAGCTTGATTGCATCAATATGCGGGAAAGATCGAGTAATCAGCAAAGGAAAAGCAGCAGAAAAGCCAATAAATGAACCAAACGTACCCACGTACAGCCAGCACAGAATCCAGTTGTGCAAACGTTTAAAAATAACTGACTGCTCTTTCAGCGAAGAATGCAGGCTGCCAATATCATCCATACCAAACCACGCAGCCAGCGTGCTCAGCACAATAAACGGCACCCAGATAAAGCCAGCATTTTGCAGCCACACCTGCGTACTGCCCTGTGGCGTAGTAATTGTCTGCGCCTCACCACCCAGCGCACCAAACAAACAGGTAGTAATTGCCAGCGGTACCGCAATCTGCACCGCAGAAACACCCAGATTACCCAAACCGGCATTTACACCCATCGCCTGTCCTTTTTCTGCTTTCGGGAAAAACAGACTGATATTCGACATAGACGAACTAAAATTCGCGCCACCAAAACCGCACAACAGTGCCAGCACAAACATCGTGCTATAAGAAGTATTCGGATTCTGTACCGCAAAACCCAATCCCAGCGCCGGAATCAGCAAACTGGCCGTAGAAATTGTTGTCCACTTACGTCCGCCAAAAATTGGTATCACAAACGAATAAAAAATTCGCAAAGTTGCCCCAGATAATGCCGGTAATGCCGCCAGCCAGAACAGCTCATTACTGCTGTATTTAAAGCCCACCAGCGGCAGCTTCACCACCGTCACACTCCACACCTGCCAGATAGCAAATGCCAGCAACAGTGCAGGAACTGAAATCCACAAATTCCTGCGTGCCACCGCACGACCGCCGGCCTGCCAGAACTGCTTGTCTTCCGGCCGCCAGTCTTTCAAAACCTTACCCATACTAACCTCACATTATTGATGCTTCTGTTTTTTTAATGAAAAATGCATCCAGATTAAACTGATACATACCGTACCAAACATCAGCATAAACGAACTGGAACGTATCCCTGTCCAGTCAACCAACACCCCGAACATAATCGGCAGCAGAAAACCACCCAGACCACCGGCCAGACCCACTACACCAGATACTGTGCCCATATCCTCTGGAAACTCATCGGAAATAAACTTGAATACCGAAGCCTTACCAATCGCCAGCGCCACACCTACAACAAACAGCAGCACCGTAAATACTGTCGCACTTAAACCAATATGCATATCCAGATGACCACTTACCGTACGAATAGACATCTGTGTCTGCGGATAGGACAGCAGAAAGAATGCCACCCAACATACCCACATCACCGCCCAAGTCACCTTATAGGCACCATATTTATCCGACAGCCACCCACCAAAGGCGCGCAGCACACCACCGGGCAACGAAAAACACGCTGCCAGCAATGCCGCCTGTGTCAAAGCAAACTGATATTCATTAACGTAATAGCTCACCATCCACAGCGAAATACCCACATAGCCGCCAAACACCACCGAATACAGCTGGCTGTATTTCAATACCTGCGGATTTTTCATCAGTAGCAACTGTGCTTTCAAACTTGGCTGTTTAGCATTAACAGCTTTAGGCTCCGGATAGCTGAAAAACCAGAACAGCACCGTAATCACCAGCAGAATCACCGCATATACCCGTGGTACAGCCTGCCAGCCATAAGCTGCAATCAGCGCCGGTGCCAGAAACTTGTTCAGTGCCGCACCAGCATTACCGGCACCAAAAATCCCCATTGCCAGCCCTTGGCGCTCCTTGCGAAACCATTTGGCCACATACGGCGTACCCACTGAAAACGAACCGCCTACCAAGCCCAGCCACAATGCAATCCACAAAAACTGGCTATAAGTATGCGCATACTCCAGTAACCATACCGCCGGCACACACACCAGCATCACCAGAAAAAACACAATACGGCTACCAAAGCGGTCAGCCCAGATACCCAGCGGCACCCGAATCAGCGACCCCGACAACACCGGCATCGCCGTCAGCAAACCAAACTCCGTCTCATTAAGATGCAGTTGCTGCTTGATAGGTAAACCCAGCACCGCAAACACCATCCAGATCATGAAACAAGTCACAAACGCAATCGTGCTGGATGTAAGCACAGTTACAGACTTCCTGACTCCAGAATCCATCCCGCCACTCCCAAAAATAACTTTGCCTAGTGTACGGAATCATCCCTGCATATCCCATTAGTCATCAGATGCAGAAGCAGTAACCCAAAAGAACAAGCTCACATAAGCAAAATGGCCTATTGACAAAATCAATAGGCCATATACAAACTCAAAAATTGCACAACTATCACACAGCAACTACCCCATAACTACTTATCCATACCGTGCTCAACCGCATACACCGCAGCCTGCACCCTGCTTACCACATTCAGCTTGCGCAGAATATTCTGCACATGTACCTTCACCGTACTTTCCGTAACTTCCAGATTACGGGCAATCAGCTTATTACTGTTGCCGCGCGCCAGCCAGCGCAGAATCTCCCGCTCCCGCGGCGTTAACGGTTCTTTCACCTCATCAGCTACTTGCTCCTGCTGGCGCAACTGCGTAACCAGCTTACTGGTCATCTCCGGCGACAGCACACTGTCTCCATTAATCGCCTTCTCAATACTGTCCAGCAGAAACTCAGTATCAATATTTTTCAGCAGATAGCCCCGTGCTCCCAGTCGCATGCATTCCACCAGATCACTACCATCCTCCGACACCGTCAGCATCAGCACCACTTGCTGCGGATTGTGATTCATCATCTGCGGTAGCGCTTCCAGCCCGCGCATCACTGGCATATCCAAATCCAGCAGCACCGCGTCTGGCTGCAACTGCTGCTGCATCTTCACACCTTCCAGCCCGTCTGTGGCCTCACCCACCACCTCAAACCGCGCGCAACTATCAATCAGCGCACGCAAACCACGCCGAAACAACGTATGGTCATCCACAATCAGAATCCGGTACTTTTTCCCGTCAAGCATCAACATCCCCCAAAAAAATTACTCCTGCGTATGAATATACTGACGTGGCACCATCAGCTCCACACACGCCCCATTGCCTGCCCGTGCAAAAATCCTTAATTGCCCGTTAATCTTGCCGGCACGCTCTTTCATAATATGAATACCCACATGCCCCTGCTGCTCCTTCTGCACCAGCGTATCTTCAGCAAAACCCACACCATTATCCTCAATCCACAGATTCAAACGATCAGCCATATACGCCAGCTGCACTCGTACAGCATTGGCCTGCGCATGTTTACGCACATTCGACAAAGCCTCCTGCACAATAAACACCACCTGCAACTGCACATCCGACTCCACCTCATACACATCCCCCTCTACCGACCAATCCACCGCAATATCGGTTTGCCGCTCAAAGCGCTTCATCACCCCCTGCAATGAACTGATCAGCCCCTCAGACACCAGTCGCACCCGAAAATTCGACAGCAACTCGCGCACATCATCATAACACTGCTGAATGCCCTCATGGATAAAATCCAACGTCTGTGCCGCCTGCTGCTCCTTCTGCTCCGAAAGTGCCTTTTCCAGCACCTGCACCTGCATATTCAAAAACGACAACGACTGCGCAATACTGTCATGCAAGCCCTGCGCCATCAGATTGCGCTCCTCCAGAATCGCCATCTGCTTGTCCAGCTCATTCAGGCGCATACTCTCAATCGCAATCCCAAATTGGCTGCATACCGTTGAAATCAGACGCTGATTCTCCTCACTCAGCGTAAACGGCACCTGCGCAAACAAATGTAGCATACCGATTTCATCTTCCACCGACTTTACCGCAAACGTCAAACAAAAAGGCAAAGTCTGCCTCATCTGACAGCAACCATCATTTACAGCATGAATCCGCAGTTGCTCATTCGTAATCATCTGTCCCGATTGCAGCAACTGCGTGCAGTGCCCGCCATCACAGCGATAATCGCGAAACCTGTCCACCTGCTCTTCTGTCAGCCCGTCCGAACCGACTACCTCTAGCATCTGCGAATGACGATTTTTCAACTGCACCACACACGCATCCGCACCACTAAAGGCTTTCATCTTGTGCATAAACACCTGCACCAGCACCGCCAAATCATGCTGTTCCTGAAACAACGACGTCATCGCATACAGCACGGCCAGCTCACGATTGCGTTTCACCACTGCCTGAGTCTGCTCTGCCACCCGGTTTTCCAGCGTGTCATATACCTCATACAACTTTGCCGCCATCAGATTAAAACCATCAGCAACCTGCCCAAACTCATTAGCCGTGCCAAGCTGCAAGCGCGTATCAAAATAGCCTTTCCCAATCTGACTAATCCCCTGATTCAGACGCAGCAACGGCACAATCACCAAATGATGTAGCAGCACCAGCGACACAATCGCCGAAACCACCGCCATTACAAGCAACAGCGCCTGCAACCAGCGCAGCAACTGAATATTATGCGTATTATCCTGCTCAATCAGCAGCACCAGCTGATCAATTACCGCTGTAAACTTCTGCGCCTGCGCCAGAAATACCGCATCGTCCAACCTGCCCTGCAAATATGCCTCACGGTCGCTGAAAAAAACCTGCAACTGAGCCTCTACCTTAACCACTTGTGCCCGTAACTGCCGATGACGCCAACCATTAACAAATCCGGCCTCATGCAACTGACGCAAATGACCAAGAATCGCCTCAAACTGGCGCTGCTCATGTACAAACTGCTGTTCAGCTCCCGGCGTTTTCGTCACCAGCACCATATAAAACACCCGTTTGCGCAGACTGCCAGCTTCATTAATCGCCATCCCCAGCTCCTCCAGCCGCCACGATGTATTCAGCGACAGCCCTACCAGACTGGTAGCCAGAAACAGCCAAATTGTAATCATGACTACCAATACTTTTGAAAGCTTTTGCCCACGTAAAAATGACCGGTCAAATTTTTGCCACAAATTTTTCATAACACCTAATCTCATTTATTGACAGCAATATAACTGAAAAGTTAGAATGCAGTATTGATAATTTTTTAAATTATTTGATAAATTTTGTTGTAAATATATTAAGAAAACTGGATATATTGATAGCTTCAAAAGCTCATATGTGAAATTTCAAACTTTAGGTAAAGGAGTAATATAATGCCTTGGACATATAGTCAAAGTACCGGAGAATTAAAACATAATGGAAAATTCATAGTTAAAGGATATTCAGGTAAAGGGCTTGGTAAAGATAACCCTAAGATGGAGAGTGTAAGCAATATAGGCCCAATTCCTAAAGGAAAATATACAATGATAGACCTAATTCAACGTCATCCTCATACTGGAGCTTATTCAATAAGACTACAGCCTGCACCATATAATAAAATGCATGGTAGATCAGGTTTTTTGATTCATGGAGATAGTATTAAAAATCCAGGTACAGCTTCAAATGGATGTATTATTTTGGATCGTATATATCGAGAACAAATGTGGAATAGTAATGATAAGCAAGTAGAGGTAATAGAATGAAGAAATTTTTTTTAATAATATCATTAGGGTTATTCCCTCTTCTGTCTTATGCAAAAGCTCCTGATTGCCACTCTTGGCCTATGACTATGGCAGCGGTATGGTTGAAAAATGCTAAGATAGTTGACATGGCAGATATAGATGAAGTTAAAAGCAAAATAACATTATTAGCATCAGAGAAAAAGAAAAAGGGTTTATATACACAAATTTATCACTTTGTCTTTTATGACAAAAAAGGGAATACTTACGAGGTAATTACAAAAAATGACTCTTCATATGAAGAGTGCTCAATGAGTAGTGTAAGTAGCTATTTAATATCAAAAGCTGATATTAGCAATTAAAACAAACATGGATTCTCGTTAAAATCAGCTAATAGGTAGCTAACGGTCACTGTTGATAAACAAATTTGTGTCTTCATCTACTATGATGAATAAAGGAATACTTGTTCGCTAATCATATATTATGAAAATTTACTGAAAGAATGTTTACTAGATGATATAGACAGCTATTTAATATCTAAAAGCCATACCCATTAGTAAATTTGATATGATTTTTCAGGAAAGATGTCCACTAGACGGCAACATAAACTTGTTGCTTTCGATTTCTTTGATTAAAAAGGTGAGCATAGTGAAATGAAAAATTTCCCTTTAATAATGTTATTAGCCATATTCCCTAATCTATCTTTTGCAAAAGCACCTGATTGCCACAATTGGCCTATGAATATGACTAAAAGTTGGTTAAAAAATGCCAACATTACTGATATCTATAATTTAGATGAATCTAAAACAAAAATAACTTTATTGGCCTCAGAGAAAAAAGGAAAGGATTTATATACTCAAATTTACCACTTTATTTTTTACGATAAAAAAGGAAATACTTACGAGGTAGTTACCAAAAGTGATTCTTCATATGAGGAATGTTCAATAAGTGATGTAAATATTTATTTAATATCAAAAAATTATACAAGCTTCTAAAATAAAAATAAATATTTTAAAAAACTTTCCAAGGGGCAGATATTTGTACAGTTCCTGATCATGGTTATTTACTGCAAGTTTAGGATTTATTTTTGGTAAAAACTAAATGTGTTACTTTCAATCTTTTGGTGCAAATTCCTAATAAATATCAGGAAAAATACTCAAAAGTAAAAACAAACAAGTTGAGGCTAGACATTGAAGAAATTATCTTTACTAATATTATTA
>NZ_MDVC01000009.1 GCF_002777425.1 Snodgrassella alvi | reverse complement strand
ATTATACTCATATAATAAAAATTAATAAATTAAATATTTTTAACATTAAATAATATTTAATTACCTAAATAAGGTAAATATTTTGATGTAGGTCCTGACTATTTATGCCATTAATATATTAAAAGAATATTTAGTAGGGAAAAATAGGATTGTCCTTTACTTATTATAAATAGACAGGATTATATTGATTGTGTTTTTAAAACAATTAAAGAAAATAGATGGTTAAAAATAATAAACCAATTGTGACAATAAAACCAGTTGTTTAGTCTCTAGTAGGCTTGACTTTAGCTATAATGCCTATAGCCGTGTTATCGGCAAATATACCCCCGACACCACCACCTATCAGTACGACCCACTGGGCAACCGCATTGCCACCACCCTGCCGGACGGGCGCACCATCAACAACCTCTATTACGGTTCCGGCCACCTGCACCAGATAAATATCGATGGCAACATCATCAGCGACATCGAACGCGACAACCTGCACCGCGAAGTATTACGCACCCAGGGACGCCTGAACACCCAGTTCAAATACGACCGCAACAGCCGGCTGCAACGCAAACAGATACAGCGCAATCAGAATCCCATCCTGCCTGATATCCTCATCGAACGCAGCTACCAGTACGACAACCTCGACCGACTGGTAAGCAAAAAACACAGCAAACACGGCCAGACCGATTACCGCTATGATCACACCGGCAGAATCGAAGGCTGCCGTAACCAGAGATACTGGGAAACCCTGCAATACGATGCCGCTGCCAACCTGTTGGACAGCAAATACCGAGAAGACTACAGCAACCACAACCTGATTCGCTGTAACCAGCTCCTGCATTTCAGAGGACACCACTACCGCTACGACGAGCACGGCCGAACCCAAATCAAACAGACCATCGGCGCAACCCAGCACTATCACTACGATGCCGAACACCGCCTGAGCGAAGTACGCATCGAACAGCTCAACAAAACCGAACGATACCGCTACGTCTATGACGCCCTTGGCAGACGTATCGAAAAACATCAGATAGACCGCGAAGGCCAACCCTACAACCGTACCCGCTTCCTGTGGGACGGGTTAAGAATGATTCAGGAAACCGGCTCGAATCATCCTACCAGCCTGTATATCTATACCGACCAGAACAGCTATGAACCACTGGCGCGGATAGACACAGACGGCAACCAAGAACAACATATTCGCTACTTCCATACCGACCTGAATGGCTGCCCGGAAGAGTTAACCGATGCAAACGGCGAATTACTCTGGGAATGTAGCTTTCAGTTATGGGGTAAGCGGATTCATGAAATTGAGCACCAATCAGTAGAGCAAAATCTCAGATATCAGGGACAATATTTAGACAGAGAAACCGGCTTACACTACAATACTTTCAGGTATTATGATCCGAATATAGGACGCTTTACCCAGCCAGACCCGATTGGGCTACTGGGTGGGTTGAATCTATATCAGTATGCGCCTAATGGGTTGACTTGGATTGATCCGTGGGGATGGGTTAAATGTGGAACAGCTAGAAAAAATCGAATGCCTTCAAAAAAGAATAAAAACTTAGATCATTCTAAAACAACATACCATGCAGATGGTTCTGTAACTTTTTATGATCATAAAGGACGTGCTGTAACATATAGTAAAGATGGTGTTGCTGATTTTTCCCCGTATGCTGAACAATATGCAACATCAAATAAATTTAATGGTAATCGAGCACATGATAATAAGATAGCAAATGAACAAATTGGTTATTCTGGTGACAAAGCTCCTCCTGGAAAGGTTTGGCATCATGTCGATAAAGATTATATGATTCTTTTGGATGCGGAGTTGCATAACAACTTTCCTCATACAGGCAGTGCATCCGTTCTTATACATGGGTAATATTTTAGGAGTTAGCATGCTTAAATCAAAATATAATGTTCCAAAAAACATTGATAAACGTATTTCAAAGTTACAGTTAAAAATAGATTCAAACAATTCTTATATTGATTTTTTGAAAAAATATAATGTAGTTGTTTTTGATACTGAAGTTAATTTTGACTACTGTATTGATTGTGATGGAGAATCATTACCATTAGAGGTCATTTTGGGTTTTTCAAAAGAAAATAGAGAAGATTTATTAGCTACTAACGATACATATCTGAATAGAATACCTGAGAATTATTTTGCTGTAGCAACACTTAATTATGGCGATCTACTTTGCTTAAGCCCAAATGGCGAAGTTTATTATTGGGATCATGAAGTTAATGATCTCTATTTTGACATGTCTGTAAAAAATGGTTATCTAGAACAAAATACTAATCTGAAGTTTGTTGCAAATTCGTTTGATGCATTTTTATCAATGATTATTAAAAGTGAAGTTGAAAATGATTATGATCCTGATGAAGATGAATATAACAATCCTAACATTCCTTTTCCTGATGAAACATTATCTTCAATGCTCAAATATTCAAAGGTTTTTTTTACAGCATCAGAAAATAGACTTAAAATTTATTTAAAAAAACTGGAATTATCTGAAAAAGGGCGCGAAGTACTTGCCAAATTTAAAGAAGAAGGTCTTTTGTAGAAATAGCGTCAGTTAAAAATCAAGCAGCATTTTTCAAATAAATATATAATAATTTCAATATAGTATTATTTTGATTAGATGAAGTCTATTAATTATTTTAGATCCTATTAAATTTTATATATTTAATTGCCATAGGTGACAGTTAATTATGTCACCTATTTCTATAGTATATTAATTATTACATATTTCTAGTTTCTAACCAGCATTGTTCATTTTTCTGATGCTTGTTACATTGCTTCATCAGTCGTGAAAGTTTTACATTTTTTATAGTGTAGCATACTACGATCCCCTTGGCCGTACCACCCAGACCCAGTGGCTGCCACACTGGGCTTTACCCACCATCAGCGTCGACCCCGACGGCAGCACATGGCGTTACTACTACGACCAGCGTGGCAACCTGCGCAGCGTTATCGACCCCCTAAAGCAGCGTACCCACTACCAGTACGACAACCTAGACCGATTGGCAAGCAAAAAACACAGCAAACACCTACGACGCCGAACACCGCCTGAGTGAAGTACGCATCGAACAAATAGGCCGCAGCCAGCGTTACGGCTACGTCTACGATGCCCTTGGCCGGCGTATCGAAAAGCATCAGATAGACCGCGAAGGCCAACCCTATAACCGTACCCGCTTCCTGTGGGACGGCTTAAGAATGATTCAGGAAACCGGCCCGAATCACCCTACCAGCCTGTATATCTACACAGACCAGAATAACTACGAACCACTGGCGCGGATAGACACAGACGGCAACCAAGAACAACATATCCGCTACTTCCACACCGACCTGAACGGCTGCCCGGAAGAGCTTACCGATGCAAACGGTGCAATACTATGGGGATGCAGCTTTCAGTTATGGGGAAAGCGGATTCATGAAATCGAACACGAATCAGTAGAGCAAAACCTCAGATATCAGGGACAATATTTAGACAGAGAAACCGGCTTACATTACAATACTTTCAGGTACTATGATCCGGATATAGGACGCTTTACCCAGCCAGACCCGATTGGGTTGCTGGGTGGGTTTAATCTGTATCAGTATGCGCCTAATGGGCTGACTTAGATTGATCTGTGGGGAGTATTTACATTATTATAAGTGCGAATATGCAAATGAGTATGCAGATGTTTGCATTGATTTGTATGTTGATTTTATTTAAATATATCAATTTTTTTATGCAAGAGTTTAAGCGGTATATTTTTGCATATTTAGAGGCGCAAGCAAAAGTCTAAGAAAAACTTATCTTTTTGACAAAAGAATACGCCAGTAAAATTGTTGGCGCGGTGCAAAATGATTAGCAAAAAGGTGCGAAAGTTTTTGCCACCTTACAGGATCAGTTGATTATTGCTGTGCCAGTATCTGTACTGCTGCACGCTTGCCCCAGTAGCAGGCTTCCTCAAAAATCGAATAACCGGATAAATCACTGTGAGCAAACTGTAAACGCCCCGTATAAGAACGCAGTGCCTGTAAGCCCTGATTGGCCAGATAGCCCGGCTGCGGTACCGCCATGGCGTGGCCGCGCAGACTTAAACGTGCCTGTAGTATGCGCCGGCGCAAGGCTACTCCGTAAATCTGTTCCAGCTCCGCTGCGGCACACTGGTAAATCTCCTCGGGAGAGGCAGACAGCATCCAGCGGCGCACATTGGCCGGTGTATCCTGATTCAGTGCCGTATAAGCCGTAAAAGAAGTATAAGCCGGTGGCCCTTGCCGGATTTGCTGATGAGTAGCCACTACATAACCCAGCCCCGCACCCTGATACAGAATATTGTCCCATGCCAGCCTGCTGCCCCTGCTTTCTGGTGGCATTCCGCGTAACAGGAAATTAGCCACAATCCACGGTGCATACTGCGGCATATGGCTTTCGGGCTTAAAACCATACTGTTGAATATTCTTAACCACATGTGCAGCAATATACAGCGGCATGGCACAGATGGCATGGCGCGCTTCAAGCCAGAAATATTTCTGCTGGCCGGTACAGACTAACAGGCGCACACCCTGTGCATGTTCTTCAATCGAAGCCACAAAGGCATTTATACTGTATGGTTGCTTAAATGGCTGGCTGCTTTTCGGCCAGCTCTCCAGTGATTGCAGGCGGCAGAATGCGCGTATTCGTTGCGACAGCTCATGCAAACCATGTGGCCATGTCAGCACTGAGCCATGCTCATTTTGTTCATTACCGCGTGCACAGAAGTAGTGTAAACCTGCCCAGGCACAGATTTGGCTGATACCCTGTCCGTAATCATCACGGCAGCAATAATCCAGATACCATAATAATGTTGGTGAATGATAACCCTGCTGTTGCAGCCAGTGTGCAAATGTTATCTGTCCCAGTTGGCGCCAGTGGCTGTCGGTACTGGACAAATCCAGCGGAATAGTAAACAGGCGTTTGCCATCGGCGCCGCGCTGATTGCTGAGTTGATGGATAAAGCGAAAAAAGCGTTCACTGTCGGCATCACGGCGTGGCAGCAGTTCATTCTGCCAGTGCTGCTGATAAAATAAGCGCTCATTGGGCACTTGCAGCAAGGCACGCTCATCATACAACCCATGCTGGTAAAGCTGTAAATCGCCTAGTAATTCACGAATGTGTTCAGACTCGGGCGAGGGCAGGGGCAGGTAATGAGCGCCGGTTGGATAATCCACGCCAAACTGACTTTCGCCGCGATTATTGCCATTACGTTCCGCACCATCAAGCAGGATATAGTCCTGCATGCCCTTGGATAATTGCCAAGCGGCGGATAAGGCAGCGGCTCCGCTGCCGATAATCACCGTATTGGCGTAGCGTGTGGGGATATTTGCAGGCGGGTGCATTTGTGCATCACGAATAACATGGCCAATCGCCTTGCCCGGAAAATCCACACTAATTGGCGGTCTTCCGGGCACAAAATAACGCCACGCCTCGTAGCTGGTTAATCCCACCATGCTGACACCGAGTGCATGGCCGAGAAAGCGGCGGCGACTGATTTTCATCCTTAATACTCCCTTAGCGCATCACCGCACGCCAGTCTGCTTCAAAGTATTCTACCAGCTTTTGCGTATTCAGATGATTGGCTTCAACCACACGTCGCTGCATGTCTTTCGGAAAGTTAAACATTTCGCGAGTACTGTTAGCATCCAGATACCGGGTTGGTACACGATAATCATTGGGAATCAGAAACTCACCCTCCTGACTGGCCATCACATAGCCCCACTCACCAAAGGAAGGAACATAAACATGATAGGGCAGGGTTTTCAGTCCGGCCGCTTCCAATGTAGTGACAATGCACCAGAAAGCGTTGGGTGCAAAATAGGGTGAAGTGGATTGCACCACAATATTGCCATGTGGATTTAAATGCCTTGCCACCATGCGGTACATCGGTACAGAATACAGCTTACCCAGAGAAAAATTGGCAGGGTCGGGAAAATCGATAATAATTACGTCGAATTTTTGCTGATTATGTTCCAGCCATTGTGCAGCATCGGCATTGATAATGCGCATTTTCGGATGATTGAGTGAATTCTGATTGAGTTCGCGCAGTTGTGCCGACGTGCGGAATACTTTGGTCATGCTGGCATCCAGATCAACCAGCGTAACCTGTTTAACCTGTGAATATTTCAGCACTTCGCGCGCCGCCAGCCCGTCACCGCCGCCCAGTATCAGAATATTAGCAGCCCTTGGGTTCTGCTCCATCGCTGGCAACACCAGTGCCTCGTGATAGCGTGCTTCATCCACGGAAGAAAACTGCAAATTACCATTAATAAACAGTCGGGTATCATTATGCCATTTGGTGATTACCAGCCGCTGATAAGGAGAAGCCGTGCTATACACCACAGGGTCACCGAAATAATGCTCTTCAGCCTTGTTGGTAATCTGATTGGCGTAACAGAAAAAAAGCAGCAGAATAAGCAGTACTATATTGCCACGCAGGCACAAGTGCCGATAATGGTGCAAATCTTTCTTAAATAGGCGCGCAGTTAATAGCGCAACAACTGTATTCAGAATCCCGAACAGTAAAGCACTTCTGGCCATGCCTAGCTTCGGTGCCAGAATCAGCGGAAACAGCAGCGAAACGGCCAGCGCACCCAGATAATCAAAGGTGAGTACCCGGCTAACCACTTCCTTAAACTCAACCTCACGCAAATTGAGCACCCGCATCACCAGCGGCAGTTCCATACCGGTGATGATGCCAATAATCAGCACCAGCCCATACAGTACCGAACGAAACGGAGCAGCGGAAAAACCAAACAGCACAAATAAAAGCAGTGCAGAAATACCGCCGACAATGCCCACCAGAATTTCAATATCAATAAAGCGGCTTAACGCATCCTTGTCATGAATATAACGGGTCAGATGAGCGCCAATACCCATGGCAAACATATACACACCAATGATCGACGAAAACTGAAGTATCGAATCCCCAAGCAGATAGCTGGCCAGTGCCGCCATAATCAACTCATAGGCCAGCCCGCAACTGGCTACCACAAACACCGACACAATTAATGCAGGATTCACAATTTATCCTTTATTGATTTCTAATATTGCAGGTACAGTGATTTGTACCAGTTTCACAAGTAAGCCCTGCCATTACTGTAAAGCAGCCTTGCTAGCCCATAACAATGGCCGGAATCCAAGCTATTCCGGCTACAGAACAATCTGTGCAGATTCAATTGTTAATTTATTACTGGTTAAAGTAAAAACATACTATACAAAACTATTATTATACGGTATGTTTAAGAGCAGAAATAATCAGGAAAATGAAATATGGCAATTACCTTATGGCAGTACTTGCAGTATTTAAAATACTTCGCTGTTGCTCTGCTTTTGCTAATCGGGTTTATTATTGTCTACCTGCGCATCACTCCTGTAGCTGAGCTGAAATTAATTAAACAGGGCAATATAGCCTGTGCTACTTCACTCAGTGGCGCCATGACCGGTTTTTGCATCACCCTGATTTCCAGCATGCTGCAATCAGTAAGCCTGATCAGTTTCATTATCTGGGGCGTGGCAGCCATGATTGTGCAGATTCTGGTGTATTTTATTGCCACTCTGCTTATTCCCAAAGCCAATCAGGAACTGGCAAACAATAATATCGCAGTTGGCATTCTGTTTTTTGGCCTGTCTGTAGCTATTGGTATTCTCAATGCTGCTGCATTAAGTTAATAATCAAATTTTTAAATCTGGATACGAACAATGGTACTGAATTCAATTTTTGGTAGTAATGGTTTGGGTGGCTTCATCAAGAAACAATTTATTGACGTTATCCAGTGGGAAAATCCCGACCCCGAGGTATTAATGTGGCGTTTCCCGTTACAGGATCAGGAAATCCAGAATGGCGCTGCCCTGATAGTACGGGAATCCCAGAATGCCATGTTTGTGGATGAAGGAGCCATTGCTGACCAGTTTGGCACCGGCACGTTTACTCTGAATACCCAGAACCTGCCGTTACTCACCAACCTGAAACACTGGGGTAAATTATTTCAGTCGCCATTCAAATCTGATGTGTACTTTTTCAACATGCGCCAGCAGCTATCCAGACGCTGGGGCACAGCACAGCCGGTTACCATTCGCGACAGTGATTTCGGCGCCGTTTCCGTGCGCTCATTTGGTATGTATTCCTTCCGTATTGCTCAACCGGCGGTGTTTTTTCGCGAAGTAAGCGGCGTATGTGAGGAATATCGCACTGAAACACTGGAAGAGCAGTTACGTAATCTGGCTGTTACCCAGCTGGCCAGCGCTTTTGGTAGTTCTGATATTCCTTTTCTGGATATGGCCGCCAATCAGCTGATGCTGTCACAGCAAATGACTACTCTGCTGCAACCGGCATTTGCCGCCATCGGGCTGGAGCTGGAAAACTTTACCGTAGAAAGTATTACCCTGCCCGAAAGCCTGCAACAGCGTCTGGATGAACGCATGGGTATGGGTATAGTTGGCGATATGGCACGTTATACTCAGTATCAGACTGCACAGGCCATCCCCTTGGCTGCCCAGAATGAGGGCGGTGTTGCCGGTATCGGCGCTGGGCTGGCGGCAGGAATGAATATAGCCAATGTCATGACCTCAGGTATTATCGGTGCCACAGCCACACCGGCTGCACCTGCTGGTGGTGCTGAAACCGCTGCCACAGACCTGACTGCCAAACTGGCACAACTCAAAACCCTGCTGGAGCAAAACCTGATTAGCCAGAATGATTACGATACTGCCAAAGCTGAGATTATCAAAAAAATTACTGGTTAACTGGCTGTATGAACAGTTCTTCCTATCTACTGCATAGTCCCTGTCCCAGTTGCGGGGCTGAAATCGGCATTCATTCAGCTACCGCTGTAACTGCTGTTTGTGGTTATTGTCATTCTGTTTTATTAATTAATCAGAATAAATTGGTTCAGTCTGGCCGCCATTCTGCGGTTTTAAATGATTTGTCGCCACTACAAATCGGTACCTCCGGTGTGTGGCAGGGCAAACCATTTACCCTGATCGGGCGCATGCAGGTTAATTACGATGCCGGTTCGTGGAATGAATGGCATGCGCTGATGCATGATGGTAGCAGTGCGTGGCTTTCCGAAGCCAACGACCGCTTTGTTTTCACCCGTCTGCAACCAGCACTGCCTGATCTTCGTGCCTTGCCTGAATTCAACAGCCTGAAAATTGGTAATACCTTTTTCAAATACAAAGAGCGCCGTTATGCCGTTGCCGATATCCGGAATATCCAGCGTGGCCAGTATGCTGCCGAGGGGGAGTTGCCTATACCCTTACCGCGGTCTGAAACTGCTCGGGTAGCCGATTGCCGCAATGGTGCATCTTTTATCACGCTGGATTATTCAGACGGAGAGGTTCAGCCGCAGGTATTTGCTGGTAAGGGTATAGCACTAAAATCACTGCGTTTGCAAAATATCCGTACACCCGAGCAGATTCGCACCCGTGCGGGTCATGTTAAGGGCAGCGCCAAAAGAGGCAAATGTCCTAATTGCGGTGGCGAAATCCGCTGGGTAAGTGGCGTTGCTGATTATGTTGTGTGCCAGTATTGCCGTAGTCAGCTGGACATGGGTGAAGAAACTGCCCAGCTGCACGCGACTAGTGAAATGCGCCAGCAACAAGAGAGTCAGTTGACCATTAAAATCGGCAGCAGAGCACGGATTGGCAATGAAAGCTGGTGGGTACTGGGCGCGATGGTACTGTATGAAGTACCTGTTAATAAAGTCATGCAGGAAGTACCTTTATATATTCAAGTAGCCGAGCATGAGGAAACTGAAGCAGAAACGCTTGGCTGGACGGAATATCTGCTCTATTCCCCCAAAAAAGGGTTTTTATGGCTGCTGGAGCTGGAAAACAATCAATGGGCACTGGCTTCAACACTTGATGACTGGCCTGCCTTAAACAGACCATTAGAGCCAATTGATTTCAGAAAGGATGAAATTCCTTTTCTTTATGATTATGCTGCTCAGGTTCTTTATGCTGCTGGTGCTTTTTATTGGCAGGTAGCACCGGGCGACAGTATGTATTACGTCGATTATGGCTGTGAACAGCGTAAGTTATCCACAACGCTAACCCGTAACGAACAGTCGTGGTCGGTTGTCAGCAGTATTCCGGCCTCATTGGTAGCCGCATGGTTTCAGGGTAATAAAAATATCAGCATCAAGGCAAAACCACTGCCAGCTGATAAAGCCGTTAAAATCGTCCATGAACATCAAAGACTCAAGGCAAAAGATTTTACTATAGGTAATATCAGAAAATGGCGTTTGCAAGCTTTCATTAAACCCGACATTGATGTTCGTACTGTTGAATTTTGGATGGTTTTATTTATTATTTTGAATTTACCGATATTTATATTTATAGGAGGACTGGATGATAATGAGTTTGGCATCACGTCATTAATATTTCATTTCATCACTTACGGATTGCTTGTAAAAATTCCTTATTGGACATGGGGTATATTTGAATCTACAGATAGTGCCAAAAAATATAACCCTTATTTAGCAGCCCTGATTGTCATCATATTTACTTGGTGCAATTATGCTATCTATATCAGCGATAAAGAAGCTGGTACTTCTACTGATAGCCACTATTATGGTGGCAGTGGCGGTCGGTGGCATAAATAATGCAGCTTAATCAGGCTATAGGACAACATTGTCTACTAGATGTATATCAACTGACCAGTAGCTGGTTGCAGGATGCCATTGCCATTGAAGAAGTATTGGTTCAGGTAGCACAGGTGGCGCAGGCGCATATTTTGGCCAGCCATTTTCATACCTTTGGCGGCTGCGGCGGCGTAACTGGTGTACTGTTACTGGCAGAATCACATATCAGCATTCATACTTGGCCGGAGCATCACTATGCTGCCATTGATATTTTCATGTGCGGGCAGTTGCTGGTTGAAGCAGCAGTTGCTGAATTACAACAACTACTACCAGGTGCACAAATGCAGATTCGCTGGTTAGCACGTGAATATTTGCCAAAAGTATAAAAATATATTTTCCGGCCTGCTACAACATGGGCACTCGGTCAAGCCAGCCATTCTTTCGGAAGATTAAGCAACCCAAATAAAGCCATATCATCAAACTGCAAGTCGCAATATAAATATCCCATACTCAGTACACGAAACAAGTAGAAAATTACACTACCTGTTTCATTGTTTTATACTCAGTTGGCGTTATGTTATTTAATGCTTTATTTATAAGGTCTTTAGGTATTAGTCGTTAGCCATTCTTCTATTTTTAACAGATAACCATAATATCCAGTCAGCTTGTAATATTCCATTTTATCACTTACGCATTGCTTGTAAAAATTCCTTTCCAGATCATTATAGACGTAACGCTGGCTGCGGTCTGTTTGTTCGATGCGTACTTCGCTCAGGTGATGTTCGGCATCGTAGTGATAGTGCTGGGTGGCACCGATGGTCTGTTTGGTTTGGGTTCTGCCGTGCTCGTCGTAGCTGTAGTGGTGTCCTCTGAAATGCAGGAGCTGGTTACAGCGAATCAGGTTGTGGTTGTTGTATTCTTCTCTGTGTTTACTGTCTAGCAGGTTGGCGGCGGCATCGTATTGCAGGGTTTCCCAGTATCTCTGATTACGGCAGCCTTCGATTCTGCCGGTGTGATCATAGCGGTAATCGGTCTGCCTGTGTCGGTCGAGGTTGTCGTACTGGTGGGCGGTGGTGCCGTCAGTGGTGTATTTGCCGATCAGGTGGCCGATGGCATCGCGTTTAAAGCGGTGGGTGATTTCGGCATTGCTGCCGGCGGCAAAGAGGATATCAGGCAGGATGGGATTCTGATTGCGCCGAATCTGTTTGCGTTGCAGTCGGCTGTAATAATTATATTCTTAAAATAGCTTGCGAGATTAATTCAATTAAAAAGCCTGAGCGATAAGACTCAGGCTTGTGTGGTAGATTAGTGTAAAGCTTACCAACTATTTGCGTGTTGATATTAGAATTTAAACACTCCTATGTATTTAAGACCGTTATAGCTGTCTTTATAGGGTTTTTGAAGTTTGAAGTCACTATCATACTTGCTCTCAGCCGTATACCAAATTACGGCATTTGCTTTAGTTATACCCAGTTTGTTACAGGTCTGAACTATCTGGTTCTTGCAGTCCAAGTCAGTGGTAATCAATTGGTCAACAAGGGTTGCAATGTCAACCTCCTCTTTCAGCGGTTCTGGATAGCCGATAAAATCCTCGTCGTACCATTCATTACCTGTATCTTTACAAAAGCCACAAATTTTATATTCAGGACTACCTAATTCTTCAGTAAAATCCAGCTCAAAATATTGGTTGAACTCATCAAGCGGCATATGGTTTGTTCCTATCCACAGGTGGGAATCACTTGTTGGATCAAATGCATTGAATGGATATTTAGTATCTGCGTTAAATTCGCCTATATATTTAAGTCCGTTATAATTTTCTTTATAAGGTTTTTGTACCTCTAAATTTAATGAATAATCGTTATTTACATACCAGAATACCGCATTGGCTGTTGTGATACCTAATTTAATGCATTGTTCACGAATTTTTTTCTTTTCACTTTCATTCACTTCTATTTTATCAATAATCAAATTAATATCTTGAGGCGAAGAAAGTCTATCAGGTACAACAAGCCGATTTGTCATGTAAACAAGTTCGCCTATATCAGCACAGAATAAGCATGACGGTGTAACTAAATCAAAGGGCATATCTTCTATTTCTTCAAAATAGTGTTGATATTCTTCATCTGAAGAAAAATTATTGCCTATCCATAGCTGAATAGCAACTTTATTCAAATCAACTTTACTCATGCTGATTATTCCTTAATTGATTAACATTTAGATTTAAATCTCAATAGAGGCTGTTGATGGTGCGCTCGTCCGGCAGGGTAGTGGCGATACGGTTGCCCAGAGGGTCGTACTGGTGGCTGAGGGTGCCCTGTGCGGTGGTTTCGTTCAGCAGGTTACTCAGTTGGTCGTAGCTGAAAGTGATGATATCGGGTTCAGCTTCAGCAGGCTGGCCGGCTTTTTTGTAGCCGACTTTGATAAGGTTGTCGGCTTGGTCGTACTGGTAAGCGGTGTTGCCGTCGGTGGTGTATTTGCCGATCAGGCGGCCGATGGCATCGCGTTTGAAGCGGTGGGTAATTTCGGCACTGCTGCCGGCGGTAAAGTTGATGCCGCTGACGTTATCGAGTGGTTCATAGTCTAAATTCTATTTGCATTCTTCTCAGATATGTTTGCTCTTTTAATAACCTTACTAAATAAAGACTACAGTATTTTTAATTTTTCAGTTAACTCTTTTATACATGTTCTTGCCAATTTTTTGTATTCTATAGCAATTTCTTCTGAATAATTTGCATCAACCATATTTTCAAACTCATGAAATGTGCCAAAAAAGTCATTCATTTGAATAGCGAATCCGTTATTAACCCAACAAGCAAAAATTGTTTGTGAGCTATCTTCGCACTTTTGCGAATAAGCTATATTTTGTATTTTATCTATATCTAAATACAACTTACCACCAACCGATAAGTTTTCAGGCAATACTTTTATTTTTGTGGATTCTAAATTTAAATTACCTCCAATAGATAAATTTTTAGGTAATACTTCAATTTC
>NZ_MDVC01000008.1 GCF_002777425.1 Snodgrassella alvi | reverse complement strand
GCAAACTTGGGTAGAGACAAAAGGACTGGCTAAAGAAAAGCAGCTAGAGAATTTATTTTACTCATCAGACAGTCATTGTGTTAGAACGAATGCCGATGAGTAGGTAGTGTTTGTCAGATTAAGTTTGAGCTAGTACAACTGTAGGTCAGCGATGGTTTTTTCGATAAGGCTAATATTTGCTGGGTATGATATGGTTGCACATCCTTAAGCAAATTAATTGACGTCTTCAGGAGGTTTCTTCTCTCTTCTGAGCTATTATTGTTGGTTTTAGTTTGGCATTAAATCTGCATGAGTAGGCTTTTGGGTTTGTAAAGTTACTTATCACCTATGGGAAATTTTACCCTTCGCATAAAAGCCTGATGAATTAGCACTTCTGTCTTTGCTGGCAGTATGTTGCTACACAGAATAGTACTGGGGGAAAGAAAGTAAAAAATTTATTTATCTGTGCTATTGCAAGGCTTATTTAACCAGCTCAACACCGCGATTAGCCAGTTCATCTGCTTTCTCATTGCCTGGATCACCGGCATGCCCCTTTACCCAATGCCAGTGTACCTGATGCTTATTCACTTCAGTATCCAGTGCCTGCCACAACTCAACGTTTTTAACTGGCTGCTTCGATGCAGTTTTCCAGCCACGTGCTTTCCAGTTGTGAATCCATTCCTGCATGCCGTTTTTGACGTATTGGGAGTCAGTATAGATGTTGACGATACAGGGGCGTTTCAGGGCGGCTAGCCCCTGAATCACTGCGGTTAGTTCCATGCGATTATTGGTAGTATTGGCTTCGCCGCCAAAGAGTTCTTTACTGTGCCTGCCGGATTGCAGGAAAGCACCCCAGCCACCCACGCCGGGATTACCTTTGCAGGCACCATCGGTATACAAGGTTACTTCGCTCATGTTCATAGGCTGTTTTGAAAAGGACTAACTATATCATGTCTGGGGCGGTAAAACTTTTCCGGGGTTGAGAATGCCCTGTGGGTCGAGATAGTGTTTTTGTGCCCACATCCATTTGATTTCTGCGTTACTGCGTACTCGTGGCAGCCACTGATTTTTTAGCTGTCCAATACCATGTTCGGCAGCAATACTGCCATGATGGTGTAACACCTGTTCATATACCAGTTGGTTGATATTGTCTTCGTAGTGATAGACATCATTACTGAGAATGTCGGCAATAAACACATTGTAATGCAGGCTGCCGTCGCCAAGATGGCCAAACAGGATGGTTTTGGTTTGCGGAAAGATTCTGGCCAGTTGTTGCTGGCAGTTTTCGACAAAATCAGCAACATGTTCAATCGGTACAACTATATCGTGTTTAATGCTGGCACCCAGACTGCGTTGTGCCGCGGATATATTTTCGCGTAATGTCCACAGGTGCTGACGGTCGTTTTCTGACTGGGCAATCACGGTATTGAGCCAGTTGCCCTGTTCGAGCACGCTGATTAAGGGCTCGGTTAAATCCTGTTCTGGCAGACTGTCGCTCAGTTCCAGCAGAATATGCCAATTGGCGCTGGTGGGTTCGCGTAGCTGGCTATAGCTGGCCGACAGGCTGAGGGCATCATGACTGATTAATTCATAACTGGAGAGGCGTTCGGCAAAGTGATTTTTCAGTGTCGATAGCAGACTGGTAGCAGCGTGTATATTTTCTACGCCAACCCAAGCTGTTAATACGCTTTGCGGTGGTGCAAACAGCTTTAGTGTGGCCGCGGTGATAATGGCCAGTGTGCCTTCGCTACCGATGATTTGCTGATACATTTCGTAGCCGCTGGTGTTTTTATGCAGTGGATACAGATGGCTTACCAGTTCGCCGTTGGCCAGTACATATTCCAGCCCCAGTACCAAATCGCGCATGGTGCCATAACGCACTACATTCAGGCCGCCGGCATTGCAGGCAATGTTGCCTCCTATCTGGCAGGTGCCTTCGCTGGCCAGACTCAGTGGAAAGTAGCGGTTGGCATCACGGGCTACGGCCTGAACTTCAGCCAGTATCATGCCTGCTTCTACAGTAATGGTGTTGTCAGTCAGATTGAGCTGGCGCATGCGATTGAGTTTGCTTAGTGACAGGATAATCCCTTTACCGGCAATAGAGGCATGGGGAGTGGCACCGCCACATAATCCGGTATTACCGCCCTGCGGGGTAACGGGGATATGCTGCTGCTGGCAATAGCGCAGGATATTCTGTACGCTCTTTACGGTATGGGGTTGTAATACGGCAAATACCTGTCCCTGATACCGGTTGCGCTGGTCGGTACAGAACGGGGCGATGAGTCCGTCATCGGTGAGGATGTCGCTGGGTGTAAGTATCTGCCGTAATTGGGCAAGGTGAGTAGTAGTTGACATAGCAGTTAGCCTTGTAGATGCGATAGGCTGATTGTACGGCACTGGCACTGCTGGCATGGTAAATATACGCTGTCAGGCAAGGTTTACAGTACAATATTGCTATTGTGTAATATTAGTAAGGAAGTGGCATGTATTTTGTTGATCGTAGTGCAGTGGTGCTGAAACCTGCTCAGGCCTTTCTCGACTGGCTGCAAAATACCAGTGATGATTTGCCTGATTTAACTCTGGCTCAGTTACAGAGTAATTGTACTACGTTACTGGTGCCGGAATTTGAAACACCGGAACAGGCAATTGGTTATATTGGTGAGCGCTTTAGGCTGATTTTTGAGGCAGAGCTGTCTGCATGGGAAGTTGACCGCAAGCTGTGGCCGGCAATGGATATTGACCAGTTCTGGAATTTTTTCACAGTTGAGGTGCACGATATGGTGCTGGATCTGGTAGATACTGATTTGCAGATATCACCAGTTTATGGTGAAGCGTAAGCGCATTGTCTGATGTTAGCATGTGTTGTGCGGTTGCGACCGTCTTTGGGTGCTCAATGTCTGGCAGTCGGTATGCACGGGTTGGTATTGGGTGCCATTGTGTTGTATAGCGCAGGTTGGCAATGTTTATTATGGTTGTTGGCGTGGCTGTTTTCTGCATTGTGGGCAGGCTATGGTCTGCGCCAGACAAGGGTAAAACGGATTAAAATCAGCCAGCAGGGACAAGTCAGTCTGGTGCTTATGCATAGGAAAACTGCTATACCGGCCATTTTGTGCTCGGGCAGTATGGTCAGGGCAAAGCTGATGGCCTTGCAGTGGCAAACGGCCAAAGGTAGTGTACACCAGCTTTTGTTACCCGATATGATGGATGCACAGGCATGGCGACGCTTACAGGTGTGGGTGCGCTGGTGTCAGCCGCATAAGGCTCAGCCTGTTTTAAGGCAATTAATCTTGTATAAGGTAATTCATTGGCTCAGACTGAAGGATAATAATTAGAATAATGACAGAAAAATTTCATGCAACCGGGTTAGCTCAATGGCTGCAACATCTGGAAAATGGTGTTGCTGGGGGGCAGATTGAAATGGGGCTGGCACGGATAGAGGCCGTTCGTGAACGCATGGGCTTACAGCCGCAGTGCCCACTGATTATGGTCGGTGGAACTAATGGCAAAGGTTCGGTATGCTCCTATCTGACTCAGATTTATCATGAAGCGGGCTATCGGGTTGGCACGCTGACCAGTCCGCATTTGTTGCGTTTTAATGAGCGTATTGCCATTAATGGGCAGGCAGTTGCTGACGAGCTGATTGTCGCTGCGTTTGAACGCATTGAGGCGGCAAGGGCGGATACGGTATTGACCTATTTCGAATTCAATACGCTGGCTGCGGTGGATATTTTTGTGCAGCAGCAGGTAGATGTGATGGTGCTGGAAGTAGGGCTGGGTGGCCGGCTGGATGCAGTGAATATATTCGATGCTGATGTTGCAGTGATTACCAGTGTTGATCTGGATCATGAGGCATTTCTGGGCGATACGATAGAAAAAATGGCGTTTGAAAAAGCAGGTATTATGCGTTGCGGGAAGCCGGTGATATGTGGCCAGTTGCCAGTACCGCACAGTTTGGCGGCACATGCAGATACAGTAGGAGCGGATTTACTGCTGCTAAAACGTGACTTTGATTACCATAAACTGGAAATGCAGCAGTGGTCGTATCGTTTTCATCCGCAATACAGCAGTTTGTATACAGGTGAACATGCTCGCCATGCGTTACCGATACCGGTATTGCGTGGGAGTTTTCAGCTCAATAATGCAGCCTGTGCGTTAACTGTACTGGAGTGTTTGTCTGAACGTCTGCCACTGGACATTGGTGCGATCAAGCGAGGTTTGTTGCGGGTGCACCATCCGGGACGGTTTCAGATATTGCCCGGCCAGCCGCTTACTGTGCTTGATGTGGGGCATAACCCTCACGCTGCACGTGCATTACGCAGCAGTTTAATTGCTTTGCCCTATGCTGAAAAACGCATGGCTGTATTTAGTATGCTGGCGGATAAGGACATTGATACAGTTCTGGAAATTGTTAAGGATCAGTTTGACTGCTGGCTGATTGCACCGCTGGCGTTACCGCGCGGCATGACCATAGAGGCATTACAGCAGAAGTTTAGCCAGCATAATATTGTTGCTGTGACTGCTTATCCCTCTGTTCAGGATGCATACGGGGCAGCTTTATCACAAGCGGGTAAGAATGATAGAATTGTGGTATTTGGTTCGTTTCATACCGTAGCAGAGGTGATGGACGTACCACAGTAGTAAAATTTGAAATAGGAACGAATGGGATAGAGGAGGTGATAATTCATGAATGCACAGGAAAACTATGAACAGCTGAAACGGCGTAATCGCCGTCGTTTGGTAGGTGCATTAATCATGGTGGTCATTGCCGCCATTTTGCTGGTTATTATGCTGAACCGTCGTACACCACAGCCAGTACCGGCTCCGCAACTGGATATTCAGGCGGCTTCTGCAGTAGTGCTGGAACCGGTAGACAATGCGCCTACCTCTGCGTTAACAGTGCCTGCTGCTGGGGTAAACACTATGCCAGCAGCTTCGGCTGTGTCTGAACATGAATCTGACAGCATTATATCCAGTCCAGTACCATTATCGCAGGCGACTGTACAGCATTCGAAACCTGCTGCGACAGTAACACCAAACGAAGTCCCAGTCAGAACACCTGCTCAGGCTACGCAGCAGCAGGATGGTATTATTTCTGCAAATACCAGAGCATCTGTGCATCCATCCAAACCAGCAGCCGAAAGGGCAGTGACCAGCGAGCCCGCTGACAAAAAAGTCATAGAAATGAATCGGCAGCATAATACACAGACAGTACCAGCCTCCAGAACCAAAGCGGCCATAGCCAAGCCAGCAGGAACAATAGAGAAAAATGCACCGGTACAAGTGCCTGCAGCCACAAACAGCCAAGCCCATGCTGGAGCAGCGGCGAAGCCGGCCAGAAAAACATCCACTGCCACTACAAGCGGAAAAAACAGTGAAGCTGTGAGCACTGCTGGAACGGCAACAGTACCCAAAACCATAAATAACACGTCTGCTACGGCAAAACCGATTACTCCTGCCAAGCCCGCCAAAAATACAACAGGTGCAATAAACAGCACCGCAGAAGGCAGGCTGACACCGCAGCAAATTCTGGAAAATAAAGCTGCCGCTCATGTGATTAAAAAGCCTGTATCCAATCAGAACCACACCAGTGCTGCGACTACCAGCAACAGTAAAGCAGCTGTGGAACGCACAGTGATTCAGATTGGTGCCTATACCACAGAGGCACAGGCTAATCTGGTACAGCAAAGGCTGGCTGTTGCCGGTGTGCCCACCAGTATAAGCGCCAGTCAGACCAGTAAGGGTACACTATATCGGGTGCGTAGCCGTGTTTATAATAGCCGCAATCAGGCCATGCAGAATCTGGATAAGGTGCGTGCAGTGGGATTGGATGGGCTGGTAATTGGTTTATAGGAAGTTGATGCTGGCATGACCCTGTTTGATGTATTGGCTCTAGGCCTGATTCTGTTAACTACGCTGGTTGCTATGATGCGTGGACTGGTAGGTGAAATAGCTTCATTACTATGCTGGGTTGTAGCATTTATCGGGGCGAAAGTACTGGCCGTGCCAGTGGCCGATATGGTCTTTAGCAGCATGCAGCCGCGAGCTCTGGCCGTTTCTTTGTCTTTTGTACTGGTATTCGGGGTTTTATGGATCGTGCAGCGTCTGTTGCGTACGCTAATTACATCAGCATTGCAAACCATGGGCTTGGGTGGCGTTAACCGTTTTCTAGGAGCCTGCTTCGGAGCCGTTAAAGGCATTATTATTGTTACTTTAGTAGTGCTAATATGTAACTTTACTGATTTACCGAAATCTCCCATGTGGCGCAATTCAGTCACAGCAGGAATGTTTGAGCAACTGACGAAGCTAACAGTGCCATATTTACCGTCTTTTCTTGCTAATAAACTGAATTCGCCATCGGTATAACGGTATGAATAAAAGTAACCAGATACAACGCGCGTTTTTTGATTATAAAAACGCGCGTGTTTATTTGTCTTGAATGGAGAGAATAATGTGTGGTGTATTGGGTATTGTTGCGCATGAACCGGTAAATCAGCTTTTGTATGATGGTTTACAAATGCTGCAGCACCGCGGACAGGATGCTGCTGGGATTGTTACCGCTGAAGGCACAATGTTTCATATGCATAAAGGTCGTGGCATGGTGCGTGATGTATTCCGTACTCGCAATATGCGAGAGCTGGTTGGTAATATTGGCATTGCTCATGTCCGCTATCCGACTGCTGGCAATGCCAATTGCAGTGCCGAAGCACAGCCGTTTTATGTCAATTCGCCTTTTGGTATTGTGCTGGCACATAATGGTAATTTAACCAATACTGAAGAATTGTTCAAGAATGTCTGTTTTACTGATTTGCGCCATGTTAATACTCGTTCTGATTCGGAAGTATTGCTCAATGTGCTGGCTCGCGAGCTGGAAAATCAGGTGGGCAATCGTACTGCACTGACACTGACAGATATTTTCGCTGCAGTGGCCACTTTGCATAAACGTGTGCATGGTGCCTATGGCGTAGTGGCACTGATTGCTGGCTATGGTTTGCTGGCTTTTCGCGATCCATTCGGGATTCGGCCGCTGTGTCTAGGCAAAAGGGTAGAGAACGGACATACTGATTATGTGGTGGCTTCTGAATCAGTGGTGTTTCCGAGTCTGGATTTTGAACTGGTACGTGACGTGGCACCTGGGGAAGCCATTTTTATCAGTAATGAGGGGCAACTATTTTCACAGCAGTGTGCTCAGGAACCACACCTGATGCCGTGTTTGTTTGAATATGTATACTTTGCCCGCCCGGATTCAGTGATTGACGGGGTGTCTGTGTATCAGGCGCGGCTGAATATGGGCGTTACGCTGGCGGAGAAGGTAAAACGGACGCTGGATTTGCAGGATATCGATGTGGTTATGCCTGTACCGGATACCAGCCGCCCCAGTGCGATGGAGCTGGCACAGCATCTGAATAAACCCTTTCGTGAAGGATTATTTAAAAACCGTTATATTGGCCGGACATTTATCATGCCCGGACAGGCCGTGCGCAAAAAATCGGTACGGCAGAAGCTTAATCCAATGAATTATGAGTTTAGCGGTAAAAAAGTTCTATTGGTGGATGATTCGATTGTGCGCGGTACCACCAGCCGGGAAATCGTGGAGATGGTGCGTGAGGCGGGGGCAACAAAGGTTTACTTTGCATCTGCGGCACCGGCGGTATTGTTCCCCAATGTTTATGGTATTGATATGCCTACCCGTGAAGAGTTGATTTCCTATCGCCGCAATGCAGA
Source organism: Snodgrassella alvi (assembly GCF_002777425.1). Lineage (GTDB taxonomy): Bacteria > Pseudomonadota > Gammaproteobacteria > Burkholderiales > Neisseriaceae > Snodgrassella > Snodgrassella alvi_B. The sequence continues at coordinate 8,195 of NZ_MDVC01000008.1, read as the reverse complement.
GCAGGTAGCTGCTGAAATTGGTGCAGACGCAGTGGTGTTTCAGGATTTAAGCGATTTACAGGCTGTGGTATTAAAACTGAATCCGCAGATTGAAGGCTTTGACAGCTCGTGTTTTGATGGGTGCTATATCACTGCTGATGTGGATGAAGCTTATCTGCAACGCTTGTCTGCGGATAAAAATACACTCGACACTTCTTTTGTGGTACCCAGCCTGATTGAACACAGTGTTAGTGTGCACGAAGATGAAGACGAATAAGCTGGCACCAGTATCTGAATCCTGTTTGATACATAACTGCTGTCCGATTATGTAGCCATACTGCAATCTGTCTGCTTAGCCACAGTAATATTTGTGTTATTTGGCTGATTGATTTAATTGCTCATAAATTAAATTGCCATCATCAATATGATGAGAAAATAAACAACAGGTAGACAATAGAAAAGCAGCCATGGTGGCTGCTTTATTTATGGAAGCCTGATATAACTATTTTGGCTTATTCAATTATGGCTCAGTAATCAATAATCACTTTCATGGCCTTTTTATCTGCGGCATGCTTGAATACATCATAAGCTTTTTCCAGTTCATTAAAGTGGAAATGATGGGTAGCCAGTTTTTCCATGGGCAGTTTGCCAGAACAGCAGGTTTTCAGCAGCATACCGGTAGTATTGGCATTAACCAGACCGGTGGTAATGGTAAGGTTTTTGATCCACAGTTTTTCCAGCTCAAAATTCACTGATTGCCCGTGTACACCAACATTGGCCAGATGGCCGCCTTCTTTTACAATCCGCTGGCAGATATCCCAAGTAGCACCAAGCCCTACAGCTTCCATGGCGCAGTCTACGCCGCGGCCACTGGTAAATTCCAGCACACGTGCCACCGCATCTTCACTGGCGGAATTAATAATCTGGGTCGCACCAAGTTCTCTGGCCATGTGTAGACGATTATCGTCCACATCAATCATAATAATCTGGCTGGGTGAATATAACTGCGCGGTTAATAAACAGCTCATTCCTACGGGACCAGCACCAACAATGGCGACTGTGTCACCGGGTTTAACATCACCATATTGCACGCCGATTTCATGCGCTGTAGGCAGTGCATCAGATAACAGCACAGCAACGTCTTCGTTTAAATCTGCTGGTAATCGATAAAGAGAGTTATCAGCAAATGGTGTACGCACGTATTCAGCCTGTGTACCATCAATCATATAGCCCATAATCCAGCCACCACCATTTTGACAATGTGCATAGAGCTGTTTTTGGCAGTTTTCACAAATTCCACAGCGGCTGACACAGGAAATAATGACTTTATCACCTTTTTTGAAATTTTTAACACCACTGCCGATTTCTTCAACAATACCAATGCCTTCATGCCCCAGAATGCGGCCATTGAATTTTCCTTCTTTCTGGATTGCGGTTTGTTCAATTTCTGGATTTTTGCCCTTCCAGATGCCTAGATCAGTGCCACAGATTGTGGTTTTGGTTAAGCGAATAACTGCATCAGTGGGTTCGATTATTACCGGTTTGGCGCGTTCTTCAAATCGTATGTCGCCCGCACCGTAGTATACCATTGCTTTCATACTCTTTACTCCCTTAAACCATTAAAAAATTATACTACCAGAATTACCAGACTCTTTAACTGATTGTAGTGCAAAGATATCTGTATAACAATTTTCTGTTGGCGGTTGAAGCCATGCTGAGTAAAAGGTTTGTCTGCTTGTTAATCTATCTCAATTATTAGCCATTTACGGCTATGGCTGTGCAGATTTCTTTGCCATAATAAAAGGTTTGCAGATGTATTAAGATTACTATTGTCTGGAGAAATGTACTGCTGTGGCCAGTTTGGCCACAAAAAATATCCGTGGGTTTGCCACGGATATTTTTTATTCAGCAATTAAATTATTTTGTCTGATACCGGTTTGCCGTCCAAACCTTCCATCATGTCAGATAATTCATCGGCGTGATCTTCTTCTTCAGCCAGAATATGCTCCAGCATCCGTTTGGTAGTGGTGTCATAATCACCAACATACATAATTGTCTGCCGGTACAGGTCAATAACAATGCGTTCTGCAATCAAGTCTGATTCCACCATATCACGCAAGGTTTCGCCTTCGATGTATTCGGTAGGTGAGCGCTGAATAAAAACATCAGGATTCAGATCCGGTTCACCGCCCAGCTGGGTAATGCGCTCAGCCAGCATGGCCGCATGTTTCTGTTCTTGCTGGGCATGTTCCATAAATTCTTCTTTTACTGCATCCATAAACAGGCCGCTAGCCATATAGTAATGGCGCAAATAACGCAGCACACATACCCATTCTGAGGCTAAAGCGATATTAAGCAATTCAATTACCCGCTCAACATCCAGTTCATAGGTTGATGTTACCGCCCCGTCCTGATAACTTTTGCGCGCGTTGGCACGCAATTCTTCGGTAGTGCTGAATTTAATATCACGTTTTAGTGGTTTGCGTTTGTTCATGTTTATCTCCTTGTTTATACGAGTGGCTCTCGGTTTGTTGTCCAATGTTCCGTTTGTAAGGTAGCTGATTACATAAGTTGTTGTCTATGCAATTATTTTTAATATAGGTAATAGTTAGATGAATATAATTGCATAATGTATATTTATACGTTTTTAATTTTAATATTTAATATTTAAGGTGAAATAAAATTAATTATTATCAAATAATTAATTTTGCTATAAGTAAAGTATAGCACCAAATTATTACTTTATTTGCCTGTATGTTTTAATTTTCAGTGATAAATTTATTGCAATAGCTTGCAGAATTGCAGATGCAGCCAAGTTGATATCACACGCCAAAATAAAACGGTAACGGACTTTTTTTCAGGTGTAAGTTTATCATTTAGTAGTACGAATAATACTACGGGATATTGGATATAATGAATTAATTTTTGTTTGATTAATAAATATAAACTAGTAAATCAGATGTTTGGCTAAGGTATTATGCTCAAATTTAAGAACACAGGCAGAAGAGTCTGATTATGGTTTCTTAAACTGCTTAAAAATAACGATGCCAATGAAATATGAATTTTATTATTAATTAAATTAGATAAAGAATGATAGCCAGTTATGGAACATTCAGCCTTGATCTCAATTTGATAGTCAGTGCCATTTATTTTGCTTGAATAACCTGTGGTGGCGATGATGTATTTATGTAGTAGTACTATGGGCATAGTTAGTTTATTACATGCTTCATGTTACCGAGTGACAAACAATAAATACTCATTTCGCGCCACCAGTGCAGGTCATTCTTTTTTCGTTGTTATATTCTCTTAGTGATTATTTAAATTCTGTTGAGCATCCGGTTTATCATAAACACCAAAGTGGTCAACAATTGTACTGCTGGCTTTATTCAGCCCTAAAACTTCTACTTGTGCGCCTGCTTGGCGGAATTTAAGCACAACCTTATCTAAGGCTGCTACAGCGGTTATATCCCAGAAATGTGCTTGGGTAAGATCAATTGTTACCTTTTGTACAACTTCTTTAAAATCAAATGAACTGATGAATTTTGCGGATGATGCAAAGAATACTTGTCCATATACTGTATAAATACGTTGCTCGCTGCTGGGTTGGTCAGTCTTGATTTGAAGGTAATGGGCAACTTTATTGGCATAGAACAATGATGCCAGTAATACCCCCACAAATACGCCATAAGCAAGATTGTGAGTAAATACAACCACAATCACGGTAGAGAGCATAACAATATTGGTTGAAAGTGGATATGATTTAAGATTCTTGATTGAGTCCCAGTTAAAGGTGCCAATTGAAACCATGATCATAACAGCAACTAACGCTGCCATGGGTATCTGGCTCACCCAGTCTTGTAAAAACACCACTAACAATAAAAGTACAGTCCCGGCGATAAGTGAGGATAAACGCGTCCGTCCGCCTGACTTCATATTAACCATTGATTGACCAATCATCGCGCAACCGGCCATACCACCAAAGAAACCTGTGACGATATTGGCGATACCTTGCCCCTTACACTCTCGGTTTTTATCACTGGGCGTATCGGTAATATCATCCACAATGGTTGCAGTCATCATCGACTCTAATAAGCCAACAATAGCTAATGAAATGGAGTAAGGTAAAATAATCAATAATGTATTGAGATTAAAAGGAACATTCGGGAGTAAAAAAGTAGGTAAGCTTGTGGGTAGTGTACCCATATCACCAACTGTTCGTATATCCATTCCAAAATACATATAGATACCTGTCAGGATAAGAATACACAGTAGTGGCGAAGGGAAAATTTTTCCAACTTTAGGGATATAAGGAAAGAGATAAATAATACCAAGCCCAGTGATAGTCATCGCATAGACATGCCATGTTACATTAGTGAGTTCGGGAAGTTGGGCTAAAAAAATCAGGATAGCTAATGCATTGACAAAACCGGTTACCACAGAGCGGGAAACAAAGCGCATTAAGTTTCCTAATTTAAGAAAACCCGCGATAATTTGAAAAATACCACATAAGATGGTCGCGGCCAGTAGATACTCAAGTCCATGCGCTTTAACCAGACCAGCAATTAATAACGCCATTGCACCGGTAGCAGCAGAAATCATACCGGGGCGACCGCCTGTAAAAGCAGTAATAACCGCTATACAAAAAGCTGCATAGAGTCCCGTCTTGGGGTCAACACCGGCAATGATTGAAAAAGCAATTGCTTCAGGAATAAGGGCAAGTGCAACGACGAGCCCGGATAGCGCATCGTTTCTGATATTTGAAAACCATTCTTTACGTAAGGATTGCATTGAATTTAATCACCACTGAAAAAACAAAAGAGAATTACAGCGTGAAGCAATGCATTTATAACGTTATCAAAATTTGATAGGAAAAAACACGATTTCTGTGCATCACGCGAGTAATTGTAATTATTTTTGATAGAAACAACTCGCTATAAACTACACAGTTATACTCCGAAATTAAGTTTATTTAATTATACTAATAAAATTTTAACAATTAGACAAGGTTAATATTCTGATTATGATTAATGGTGTAGCTATGGCTGATATTCAATCGGGCAGTTTATATCAAAATGGCTATATTGAGCGATTTAAGCGTACGTATTGCCCAGTAGTATTGAATTTATACTTTTTTAATCAGCTAGAGCAAGCAAGGAAAGTAATTGAAGAATGGCTAACGGTTTATGGTACCGAAAAACTTATGAGACATTCAGCAATGTGACACCAAATGGATATAAAACCCTGAAACACGCAGCGTAATTTTTTGCGTAAGTTGTGTACTAAGAATGGGATAGTTATAAACTGAATTCCGGTTATCCCGGAATTCAGTTATATAATCAAACAGCTAATAATTTATGCCATTATTAAAAACGAATGTTTAAATTCGCTTTGGCAGAATTACTATGCCAATGACTACCATTTTCATACTGATATTGTATACCAGCATTGATATTTCGGCCGATTTGTATATTACTACCTACCGCTGCATTCCAGCGTGTTTTGGCCGAAGACCATCTGCCCGCTTTTTCATTGCTATGCATACCTGCAAAACCGCCACGGGTAGCATAATCCCTATCCTGAAAATCATGCTCAACCCCTACTGAACCAAAGATACTATACAATGTATCATTGATATCAAAGCGGTATTGGGTTAATAAATTAGCTGTACCTGCTATTATCCCTTTATCCAGTTTTCTGGCATGCAAGCCAAATCCGTGTGCGCCATCCTCTGTAAAGCTGTTTTGTTGCAAATAGTCATATCTCATACCCAATTGTGGCGTGAGCGTCAGTCTGTTGAGGTTAAATGGCTTACCGCCGTTAACTGCCAGTTGCCATAAATTTCCTTTGACTTTGACACCGCTCTGCTCAACTTTTTCTCCTAACCATATCTGATGATTAACATCGTTGGAGAAACGATTATAGCCTAAACTACCGGTAAGGAATACGCCTTTCCATGCATCCGGTGCATAGAACGAGCCAATCATCAAACCATTGCTTTTGACATCAGCACTTGCATCAGGTTCATTCCAGCTCGAATTCTGGAAAGTATAGGCTATAGCTCCGGATACGCCATTACCGAAATTTTTGCTGGCGCCCAGTATACCGCTATTGGTATTTTGTTTACCTTTGATTCCAGATGGATTCCAACGGTTTTTAGAATGGCTAAATTTAACAATCGCTTCAACTCTATCTGAAGTGTTTTGAACAGATGACATAAAATCATTATTCAGCTTGCCCATTGCCAATGTATTCACCACATTAGCATTGCTATATACCGCTCCTGATAAAGAATATAGCGACCGCTTCAGGCTTTGCGCTGATTGTACATTCTGGATACTAACAGCACCTTCCACTAAATCCTGCTTTTGCGTATCCTGTAGCTCAGACATCTGCAAGCTATCCAAATGGGTAAAGGTTTTATCTACCGCATCGGCTGCCGATTGAATCGCCTGATCTGCTGCACTGTGTGTTAAAAGATGATTGGCTAAAACAGCTGTACTCGCAGGAATCCGGGTAATATCAAAGTTAACATTATGGCTATCATAAACGGTTTTGCCATCTAATAATATATTGGCGGATAACTCTGTTTTATCAAATTTACCATTGCGTTGCTGAGCATTTATCACTTCAACCTTTGTTCCTGTTTCTGGGACAAAGCCAGATTTAAGTGCATCAAAATACAAGCGTCCGGCCAGATCTGCTGTACCATTGATGGTGGTTTTGCTACCTAGATTGGTTTGGAAGGTGGCGTCTGCTGTCTGAGTAAAATTGCCATTAATGGTGGCATCACGGCTTATAAAGGTACCTGCATTATTAACAGTACCAGTGCTACCCTTAACCTGGTAGGTACCGTTATGAACAATGTGCGCTTCTGATTGATTGCTGCCATCTAAAGCCAGCATACCTGAATTAATCCAGGTTTCACCCTGATAAGTATGTTGCCCCTGTAATATCAGCGTACCGCTACCATTTTTAATTAATCCGCCTTTTCCGCTTATATCATTACTGAATATATATTGTCCGTCAGTCACATTGGCAGAGAAATTACCAAAAGCAAATTGTGCCGGACCATTAACTGCTTTACCGATATTTAATAATCCCCAGCCATAAACAGAATCCACGCCTTTGGCACCAAGGTCGGTAGCAGTGGTGAGTAAGGTGGTACGTAAATTGTCATTAGTCATCCATGGGTATTTTTGTTTCACCAATACGGCAGCACCTGTAACCTGAGGCGCTGCGATTGAGGTACCTGCCGCGGCAGAAAGTGGTAACGAATTAATATCCTCACCAGGCTGTGCTTCTAGATTAGCCATGTCAACTTGCCAATAAGCAGCCATACACCATTCTTTGGCATCGCCACAACGATTAGAACGCTTATTAATGTTATTATCCCGATCTACCCCAGCTACAACAAGCCAACCTTTCTGTAATTCAGGTTCAATTAATGGAAACAATTTGTTAACACCCGGCTGGTCTTCACCGCTATTACCTGCTGACCAGATAAAAAGCATATCGTCTTGTACCAGAGAAGTAACCTGACCTATATAAGACCTTTCTTTAGTAATGGCATTTAAATATTCATCAGCATAATCAATATATCTTTGCTTATGATCTGCATAATTGTTGCCATAGCTATTATTAACAATTTTTACTCCCTCCTTATTAAGAGCATGAAATGCACGTAATGCTGCACCATATCCATCTATGAGGCCTGGAGTACTGTGAGACACACCAGCGACATGTAAATTAGCGTTTGAAGCTATTCCCAATACCCGATCATTAACATTTTTACCTGCTAGTACTAATGCTACTATATCTCCGTGGGTATGCTTACTCTGTGGAGGATGATGGGTACCAAATTCACCCAGATCAACTGTATTTTCGGGTAATGCTGGATGTTGAATATGAGCTGGTAGATCAACTATTCCTACCTTTACCCCACTACCATCAAGTCCCTGATCACGTGCGTCTTTTAAATTCAAACGATTAGCCTGTTGATTATCACCACCATATTGATTCTTACTTAATGGTACTTTTTTGGCACGTTCGGAACTATCAAATTTGGAGGGGTCATCCGAAGGCATTGGAATTTTAATAGGCTTAGGCGGATCGATAGGTTTAGGCGGATCGATAGGTTTAGGCGGATCGATGGGTTTAGGCGGATCGATAGGTTTAGGCGGATCGATAGGTTTAGGCGGATCGATAGGTTTAGGCGG
>NZ_MDVC01000007.1 GCF_002777425.1 Snodgrassella alvi | reverse complement strand
CTATTACGGCTCCGGCCACCTGCACCAGATAAACATCGACGGCCACATCATCAGCGATATCGAACGCGACAACCTGCACCGCGAAGTATTACGCACTCAGGGACGCCTGAACACCCAGTTCAAATACGACCGCAACAGCCGGCTGCAACGCAAACAGATACAGCGCAATCAGAACCCCATCCTGCCCGATATCCTGCTCGAACGCAGCTACCAGTACGACAACCTAGACCGACTGGTAAGCAAAAAACACAGCAAACACGGCCAGACCGATTACCGCTATGATCACACCGGCAGAATCGAAGGCTGTCGCAACCAGAGATACTGGGAAACCCTGCAATACGATGCCGCAGCCAACCTGCTGGACAGCAAATACAGAGAAGACTACAGCAACCACAACCTGATTCGCTGTAACCAGCTCCTGCATTTCAGAGGGCACCACTACCGCTACGACGAGCACGGCAGAACTGCCAGTAAACAGATCACCGGTGCTACCCAGCATTACCACTACGATGCCGAACACCGTCTGAGCGAAGTACGCATTGAACAGCTCAACAAAACCGAACGATACCGCTACCTCTATGACGCCCTTGGCCGACGCATCGAAAAACAGAAGTTAGACCGCGAAGGCAAGCCTTACAACCGTACCCGCTTCCTGTGGGACGGCTTTTACTTTGCGGGAATGTGAAATTTTAAAGTGTATATATAAAGTCTGTTGGGCGATTAATCCTAGAAATATGCTTAATAACCCAATAAATTTTAATTAACCCGTATATTTAAATATATTCAGATGATTGAATTCTGCAATATATTTAATCTCATATCAGCTGAAATTTCTGATAGATTGGTCAGTACTGAATTTTGGTTTTAATCGCTGTAGTGCAACACCATTTACGAAAATTGAAGCTTGATTCTCGCATTGGTAATCGCTGATATCAAACATTAATTTGTGCTGTGCCATATATTTTCCCACATGTAGAAAAGCCCGGACAATCTGCCGGGCTTTTTAAACATTTCCTTATAGAAACCAAACCAGTTTGGTGGCTACTATTATGGCTGTTTATTTTCGATGTGTGCGCAGGTAATCCAGCGTTTTCAGTTGGGCAATTGCCGCAGCTAAAGCCACATGTGCTTTGGCCAGAGAAACATCATCTTTGGCCTCATGGATACCGGATTCGGCTGCTTTTTTAGCTTCTTCGGCACGTTGCTGATCCATTTCTTCACTGCGAACGGCCACATCTGCCAAAAGTGTTAGCTTATTCGGTTGCACTTCCAGAACGCCGCCTGATACCGCCACCAGAATTTCTTCTTTCTGGCCAGGAACTGTCAAACGCAGGGCACCAGGACGCACCAGGCTCATAATGGGTTCATGGCGAGGATAAATACCCAGCTCACCTTCCAGAGTTGGCACAACTATAAAACTGGCCTCTCCAGAATAGATGTTCTCTTCATTACTCACCACTTCCACTTGCATGGTACTCATCAAGCGCTCCTTAGTTTAGGGTTTTCGCTTTTTCAGCAGCTTCTTCGATATTGCCTACCATGTAGAAAGCCTGTTCCGGCAGGTGATCGTATTCACCATTCAGAATTGCTTTAAAGCCAGCAATAGTATCACGCAGGGATACGTATTTACCCGGTGCACCAGTAAACACTTCGGCCACATGGAAAGGCTGTGATAAAAAGCGCTGGATTTTGCGTGCGCGGTTTACGGTCAGCTTGTCTTCATCAGACAATTCGTCCATACCCAGAATTGCAATAATATCATTCAGCTCTTTGTATTTTTGCAGAGTAGTCTGTACTCCACGTGCAACGTCGTAGTGTTCCTGGCCAATTACTGCTGGGTCAAGCTGACGTGAAGTGGAATCCAGTGGGTCTACCGCCGGATAAATACCTAAAGAAGCAATATCACGGCTCAATACCACGGTCGCATCCAAGTGGGCAAACGTTGTTGCCGGAGACGGATCGGTCAAGTCATCCGCAGGTACGTATACGGCCTGAATAGAAGTAATGGAACCGGTTTTGGTAGAAGCAATACGCTCCTGCAAACGACCCATTTCTTCGGCCAATGTTGGCTGATAACCCACAGCAGACGGCATACGGCCTAACAGTGCTGATACTTCGGTACCGGCCAGTGTATAACGGTAAATGTTGTCGATAAATAACAATACATCGCGGCCTTTACCATTTTCGTCTTTTTCATCACGGAAATATTCCGCCATGGTCAGACCAGTCAATGCCACGCGTAAACGGTTACCTGGTGGTTCGTTCATCTGACCATACACCATTGCCACTTTGTCCAGTACGTTTGAGTCTTTCATCTCGTGATAGAAGTCGTTACCTTCACGAGTACGCTCACCTACACCGGCAAACACAGACAAACCGCTGTGTGCTTTGGCAATGTTGTTAATCAGTTCCATCATGTTCACGGTTTTACCTACACCGGCACCGCCAAACAGACCAACTTTACCACCTTTAGCAAACGGGCATAGCAGGTCAATCACTTTAATACCGGTTTCCAGCAATTCGGTAGAGCTGGAAAGCTCATCAAATTTTGGTGCCTGCTGGTGAATGGAACGGGTGGTGCTGGTTTGAATTTCACCAGCTTCATCAACTGGATGACCCAGAACGTCCATAATCCGACCCAGAGTGACTGTACCTACTGGAACAGTAATCGGGGCGCCAGTATTGACCACGGCCATACCGCGTTTCAGACCATCGGAAGTACCCATGGGAATGGTACGCACGATACCATCACCCAGTAACTGTTCAACTTCGAGAGTTAAATCAGTATCAACCAGTTTAAGAGCGTCATACACATTGGGAATGGAGTCATGTGGGAATTCAACGTCCACTACCGCACCAATGATTTGTACGATTTTGCCTTGGCTCATTATCGCATCCTAAGTTTATTTGACCCGCACCGCTTAAACAGCAGCAGCACCGGCCACAATTTCTGACAACTCTGTGGTAATCGCTGCCTGACGCGATTTGTTATACACCAGACGCAATTCTTTAATGGCATTGCTCGCATTATCAGTAGCTGCTTTCATCGCTACCATACGCGCAGCCTGTTCGGCAGCCATGTTTTCAGATAAGGCCTGATAAACCACAGACTCTAAATAACGGCGGACTAAAAATTCCAGCACCTGCTGTGGTGAAGGTTCGTACACGTATTCCCAGCCGTATTCCTTGCTTTCGGGTACTTGGTCCAGAACATTCTGCCCGATTGGCAATAGTGTTTCCAGACGTGCTTCCTGACGCATGGTATTGATAAAGCCGGCATAAACCAGATAAATTGCATCCAGTTTACCTTCGGCGTAACGCTGAAAAATTTCCGTTAACGGACCCAATAATGTAGCCACTCTGGGTGTATCACCCAAGCCCACAGCACTGGCAATGACATTCAAACCCACTCGGTTGCATGCTGCCAGGCCTTTGCTGCCCAGGCACACAACTTCGGCATCTAGCCCCTGCTGATTGCATTCTTGCACTTTACTGAAGAATGCTTTCAGGATATTGGCATTCAAACCGCCACACAAGCCCTTGTCGGTAGTAATAACAATGAAGCCAACACGCTTGCTATCATTAGTACTACGCAATAAAGGTATGTTATGACTGGAATGGGTTTGTGCCAGATGGCTCATTACCAGACGAATTTTATCGGCATACGGACGCGCCTGACGCATCCGCTCCTGAGTCTTCCGCATTTTAGAGGTTGACACCATCTGCATCGCTTTAGTGATCTTTTGGGTATTCTGAACACTGCGAATTCTGGTGAGAATCTCTTTTCCTACTGCCATTTCAGACTCCTTTCAATGACACGCTTACGCCTGAAAGCTGTAAGACGATTTGAAGGTCTTCATGGCGTTGTCCAATGCTTTGGCATTATCATCGCTCAAGGCACCGGTTGTATCGATGTCCTGCAAAACGTTCGGACACTGGGTACGCACATAGCCTAAAAACTCTGCTTCGAAGCCCAAAGCTTTTGAAACTGGTACATCATCATAAGAACCGTTGTTTATCGCCCACAGGGTTAGCGCCATTTCACCAGTGCTCAGGGTGCTGAACTGTTTCTGTTTCATCAATTCTGTCACAACTTCACCATGACGCAACTGTTTGCGGGTTGCTTCGTCCAAATCAGAAGCAAACTGTGAGAATGCAGCCAGTTCGCGGTACTGAGCCAGTGCCAGACGAATACCACCGCCCAGTTTTTTGATAACTTTGGTCTGTGCTGCACCACCTACACGGGATACAGAGATACCGGCATTGATGGCAGGACGGATACCAGAGTTGAACAGATCTGTTTCCAGAAATATCTGGCCGTCTGTAATAGAAATAACGTTGGTTGGTACGAATGCAGATACGTCACCAGCCTGAGTTTCAATAATCGGCAGGGCGGTTAATGAACCGGTTTTGCCTTTTACTGCACCCTTAGTAAGCTCTTCTACCTCATGTGCATTAATGCGGGAAGCACGTTCCAGCAGACGTGAATGCAGGTAGAATACGTCACCCGGATAAGCTTCACGGCCAGGTGGACGGCGCAACAACAGGGAAATCTGACGGTATGCTACGGCCTGTTTAGACAGGTCATCATAAACAATCAGCGCATCTTCACCGTTATCACGGAAAAATTCACCCATGCTGCAACCAGCATATGGGGCAATATATTGCAGAGCAGCTGCTTCAGAAGCAGTAGCAGCAACAATAATGGTGTGATCCATCGCACCATGTTCTTCCAGTTTGCGTACTACGCTGGCAATGGAAGAAGCTTTCTGGCCGATAGCTACATAAATACAGATTACGCCGGTATCTTTCTGGTTAACAATGGCATCCAGAGCTACGGCGGTTTTACCGGTCTGACGGTCACCAATGATCAGCTCGCGCTGGCCGCGACCAATCGGCACCATTGAGTCAATGGCTTTCAGACCAGTTTGCATGGGCTGATCCACAGACTGACGTGCAATCACACCCGGGGCAATTTTTTCTACCGGAGCTGTGTGTGTGGCATTAATTGGGCCTTTGCCATCAATCGGACGACCCAGTGCATCAACCACACGGCCTACCAGCTCACGGCCTACCGGTACTTCCAGAATACGACCGGTACAGGTAACTTCGTCGCCTTCTTTAATATGTTCTGATTCACCCAGAATCACGGCACCTACAGAATCGCGCTCCAGGTTCATGGCGAGACCAAATGTATTGCCGGGAAACTCGAGCATTTCACCTTGCATCACGTCTGACAAGCCGTGAACGCGCACAATCCCGTCAGTTACAGACATTACGGTACCACGGGTACGTAATTCTGTATCTACGTTCAGGTTTGCGATTTTAGCTTTAATCAAATCGCTAATTTCAGCAGGATTAAGCTGCATGAAAACTCTCCTAATTCATCAATGCCGCATGCAGGCTGTTTAATCTGCCTTGCACCGACAAATCCAATACTCGGTCACCAACTTCTACTTTTACGCCACCAATTAATTCCGGGGCAACCACCTGATGCGCTTTCAACCGGCTGTTGAAATGGGCTTCCAGATCCACAACGACTTGTGCAAACTGCACCTTATCAATGGGATAGGCCGTATATACGGTGGCTTCTTTTATGTCGTTAAGGGACAAAGCATAGTCTTGGAATAACGTATAAATTTCTGGCAAAACTGTTAAGCGTTTGTTCTGCGCCAACACAAAGATGAAATTTTTCAGTTCATCAGCAGGCGTAAAATCGACTAATGACAGGATTTCTTTTGCCTTTTGTGCGTATTCGCATTCCGGCTCGTCAATCAGTAACTGCACTTTTGGTTGCAGGATAATTTCAGCCAGTGTTTTCAGTTCGTCCAACCAAGACTCAATCTGATTCTGTTCTTGTGCCAGACTGAACAATGCCTTGGCATATGGTCTGGCTATGGTTGCGAACTCAGCCATGGGATTACAGCTCCTGTTTCAGGTTCGCCAGTAAATCAGCGTGACGTGAAGGATTAACTTCGCTGCGCAGGATGGATTCGGCACCTTTAACAACCAAATCTGCTACCTGCTGACGCAGTGCTTCACGGGCCCGATTGGCTTCCTGCTCAACATCAGCTTTTGCCTGAGCCATGATGCGGGCAGCTTCTTCCGATGCCTGTGTTTTGGCATCTTCAACAATCTGCGCGGCACGCTTTTCCGCATTGGCCACCATTTCGGAGACCTGACTGCGGCCCTCGGCCAAGATATCAGCAACACGTTTTTCCGCCTGGGCAAAATCGTTTTTTCCACGTTCGGCAGCAGCCAAACCTTCGGCAATTTTGTCGGCACGGGCATCAAGTACTTTGACGATGGGTGGCCATACGAATTTCATCGTAAATAGCACAAACATGACAAAAACGAGCACTTGTGCAATTAGGGTTGCGTTGATATTCACGATTAAACCTTTAGAATTTGTGTTTATTAATTAAAACAGTTAACAACCAGCAAATCCAAGTTTATCAGCCGCCGATTTTGGCGAAGTACAAGAATGATACGCCCAGGGAGATAATGAACGCAGCATCAATCATACCCATGATAATGAAGAATTTACCCAGCAATGAGTTCATTAATTCAGGCTGACGGGCAGAAGATTCCATGTATTTTGCACCCAGCATACCAATACCGATAGAGGCACCCATGGCAGAAATACCAATCATCAAACCACAAGCGATAGCGATTAAACCACCCATTTACTTCACTCCTTAAATAAAAGAAAAGAATACTACAACAAATAAACTACCCTTAATGGGAATCGTGAGCCTGACCCAGATAAACAAAGGTCAGTACCATAAAGAGATACGCCTGCAAGGCAATCACCAGAATATGGAATATAGCCCAAGCCAGACCAGCAATGATTTGCAGGATGAAGAGAACCACATCGCTAACACCAGCAGCACCAGACATACCCCAGGCACCACCCATCAAGGCAATAACCATAAACAAAATTTCACCCGCATACATGTTACCGAACAGTCGCATACCATGCGAGAGGGTTTTGGAAAAGAATTCAATGATATTCATTAAAAAGTTGGGGATGAACAACCAAACCTTGTTACCAAATGGTGCGCTGAACAATTCATGTATCCAACCACCCAAACCTTTGATTTTGATATTATAAACAATACATAAAAACAAAACGGAAATAGCCATGGCCATGGTGGTATTCAGGTCTGCAGTAGGCACGACACGCAGATAGGCATGATGATCACCTGTGGTATGTTGCCAAGCCCATGGCAACAGATCCACTGGCAACAGATCCATCATATTCATGAACAGAATCCACATAAATACGGTCAACCCCAGCGGGGCAATGATTTTACGGGACTTTTCATTGTGAACCATATCCTTGCAGATGCCATCTACAAACTCAATCAGTAATTCTATGGCCGCCTGAAAGCGGGTGGGTACACCTACTTTCATGCGTCGCGCTGCCGCAAACAGAATGGCAGAAGCGATAACACCAGTTAGGATGGAAAAAAACAGGGTATCCAGATTAAGAAACGAGAAATCAACCATATTTGTCTGATAATCTGGTGATTTCTGGGTGTAATTGATTAAGTGATGGCTAATATATTCGCCCGGAGTCATCTCTGTGCCGCTCATAGTAACAATCTTTTTCTAAATGTGAACAATCCAGCCTGACTGACCAGTATCAGTCCTGTCAGGTAAGCAAACCAGTTAACAGAAGAATAGCATATATACACCAGCAACATCATCAGACATATCATGAGGATTTTGCTGATTTCAGCCATTAATAGTGTTGCAGGTAATAGCGCCGGTAATTTTTTTGCAGCGATAATGGTTAATATCGCCAGTAATGTAGGTATCAGATAACTGAGTCCACCCAATACTGCTGACCAGATAGCAGAACAATCCCACAACCATGCAGACACAAAAACTGCGGCAAACAACATGACTGTTTGCCAAAACATGATTGACTTCATTCTGTTACCCTGAAAAACGCTACGGTAAGCTACGCTTAATATAATCAACTAATACAATATCGTCAAGTGATTTTGTGAAATTTCGTTAAATAAATCTTAGCTAATTAATTAATTTTTCTATATATTTCTATAACATTAACATTGACAGAATTGATAACCTATCTGAACAGTTTTGTGCAGTTAGTCTCTGTTTGTCAGACTTATTCCAGTCCCAATCTTTGTAATATATGGCTTAATGTTTCAGGATTATCAAATTGCAGAATAATCCGGCCGCTGCGCTGATTGCGGCTTTGTACCTGCACTGGTACGGAAAAACGCTGCTCTAGTGCGGCTTCAATCTGTTGTATTTCGCTACTTTTTTCAGCCGGATGACGTGCGTCTGTTTCCGGTTTGGCCTGTGCCTGCTGACAACGGCGTTCTACTTCCCGCACTGACCAGCCATTTTGTGCTGCTTTTTGTGCCAGATCAATCTGCTGAATAACCGGCAAGGTTAATAAAGCGCGTGCATGCCCCATTTCCAGTTGCCGGCTATACATCAGATCCTGAACTGGCTGAGGTAGATTAAGTAAGCGCAGGCTGTTGGAAATACTGCTACGGCTGCGACCAACTGCTTTGGCAACAGTATCATGGGTGAGGCCGAATTCATCGACCAGACGTTTTAAACCTTGTGCTTCTTCAATTGGGTTGAGGTTCTGACGCTGAATATTTTCAATCAGCCCCATGGCCAAAGCAGCTTCATCGGAAATGCTTTTAACAACCACGGGAATTTCCTGCAACTCTGCCAGTTGTGCAGCGCGCCAACGGCGCTCACCGGCAATTAGCTCGTATTGCTGCAAACCCATTTCGCGCACGATTATCGGTTGAATAATACCTTGCGCGCGTATCGACTCGGCCAATTCCTGCAAGGATTCATCATCAATCTGGGTACGCGGCTGGTAACGCCCGGGAATAATATCGGTAATCGCTACTCTGGTTAAACGATCTCCACCGGTGATGTCACTGCCGGAACCGAGTAAGGCATCCAATCCTGCGCCCAAACCTTTTGCTTTTACCATGTATTACTCTTTAAGTTTGTTGGTTGACACTATCTGCTGTGTCGATGCTGTTGTTAGGTTGAATAAGTGATTTTATGCTTGTTTCACCGCTGTACGCACCAAAATTTCATCGGCAAGTGCCAGATAAGCTTTGGTACCGGTAGCACGCGGGTCATATTGCAGTGCCGGCATCCCATGACTGGGTGCTTCGGCCAGACGAATATTACGCGGAATAGGTGTGCTGAACAGTTTATCCGGGAAATGGGCACTTAGCTGTTCATCTACCTGTTTGGCCAGCAGGCTGCGCGGGTCATATAATGTACGAACAATACCCAGTATATCCAGTTGCGGATTGATTGCCTGACGAATTTTACGCACAGTGGCAATCAGGTCGGAAATACCTTCCAGAGCATAATATTCACACAACATGGGTACAATGATGTGTTGTGCCGCTACTAGGCCATTGATGGTTAGCAAGGTTAGTGTTGGCGGGCAATCAATAATAATATAATCGTATTGACCAACTACCTGTGCCAGGGCATTTTTTAGGCGCATTTCGCGAGCCAGTTCCTGCACCAGCTCTACTTCGGCACCAGCCAGAGCCCGATTGGCCGGCAGAACATCAAAACCACCATTTTGGGCGGGCATAATGGCGTTGTGAATTTCTTCATTGCCCAGCAATACGGCATAAACACCGCTAGTTACGTTGCCTTTGTTAATGCCGCTGCCGGTAGTGGCATTGCCCTGAGGGTCGAGGTCAACAATCAGGACTCTGGATTTTTTTTCTACCAGTGAAGCGGCCAGATTAACGACAGTGGTGGTTTTACCCACACCACCCTTTTGATTGGCTACGGCAATAATATGTGCACTCATGCATGATCTTTCTTGCGTACCAGCACCATATGGCGTTCTGCATCCAGATGGGGAACATTGAGTTTGTCTACCTGAACCAATTCTACATTTTCTGGCAGGCGCTCAATTTCTTCATACGGATACACGCCCTTCATGGCTGCCCAGTAACCACCTTTTGCCATTAGCTGTTTGGTGATGGTGACAAAGTCGTTTAATTCGGCAAAAGCTCGGCTGGTAATGACATCAAACTGTTCACCCACCATAGCTTCTACCCGTGCGGTAATCACCTGTACGTTGCTTAAGCCCAGCTCGATAACTGCCTGTTGCAGAAATGAGGTTTTTTTGCTGTTGGCGTCCAGCAGGGCTACGGGCAAATCCGGACGGGCAATGGCCACGGGGATTCCGGGCATGCCGCCACCACTACCCACGTCAATCAGGCCACGGGCACGTTCTACATAGGGCAACAGGGTTAGGCTGTCGAGAATATGATGGCTGATGACATCCTGATCGTTACGTAGTGCAGTCAGGTTGTAGGTGCTGTTCCATTTTTTTAACAGTTCTACAAAAGCCAGCAACTGTAATTGCTGTGGTACTGTCAGGTTGATATTCATCTGCTGCAAACCTTGTTGCAGCATGGTTTTCATGTCGCTCATGCTGTTTTTGCTCCCTCAAAACCCCGTTTCAGATGTACCATCAATAATGCCACCGCTGCTGGCGTGATGCCGGATATACGTGATGCCTGCCCTACAGTTTCGGGGCGGAACTGATTCAGTTTTTGTTGTACTTCAGCGGAAAGGCCTTTCACCAGTGTGTAATCAATACTGGCTGGCAATTTCAGTTTTTCCAGATTCTGGCGGTGACTGATTTCCTCGTTTTGCCGTTCGATATAGCCCTGATATTTTGCCTGAATTTCTACCTGTTCTGCGGCATCTGTACTGAGTGTTTCCTGCTGCGCATTTGGTAAAGTCATTAAGGCGGCATAGCTGACATTTGGCCGGCGCAACATGTCCAGCAGACTGGATTCCTTACTTAATGGCTGTCCCAGTACACGCTGCTGTTCACTCTTGGGCAGATTTAGTGGGGTATACCAGGTATGGCTTAGGCGTTGAAGTTCACGCTCTACGGCTTCCTGTTTCTGCTGGAACATTTGCCACTGTTCATCACCCACCAGCCCTACTGCCCGCCCCAGCTCAGTTAATCGCATATCGGCATTATCTTCACGCAGTTGCAGGCGATATTCGGCACGGCTGGTAAACATGCGATAGGGTTCGGTTACGCCTTTGGTAATCAAATCATCAACCAGTACGCCTAAATAAGCCTGATCACGCTGCAACACCAGTGGTTCGGCTTCACGGGTATAAAGCACTGCATTGGCTCCGGCCAGTAATCCTTGTGCGGCAGCCTCTTCATAACCAGTGGTACCATTAATTTGTCCGGCAAAAAACAGACCGGCTACACTTTTGGTTTCCAGACTGGCCTTGAGGTTGCGCGGATCAAAGTAATCATACTCAATGGCGTATCCGGGGCGCAGGATATGTGCATTTTGTAATCCGGGCATGGAATGTACCAGTTGCAGCTGGATATCAAACGGCAGGCTGGTGGAAATACCGTTAGGGTAATACTCGTGTGTGGTTAATCCTTCCGGCTCCAGAAAAATCTGGTGACTGTCTTTATCGGCAAAACGATTGATTTTGTCTTCGATAGAAGGACAGTAGCGTGGCCCTACTCCTTCAATCTTGCCGGTAAACATCGGGCTGCGGTCGAAGCCGCTTCGGATAATATCGTGGGTATGGCTATTGGTATGGGTAATCCAGCAGGAAATCTGCTGCGGATGCATGGCACGGCTGCCACGCACAGAAAATACCGGCGCTGGACTATCACCCGGCTGCTCTTTGAGCTGACTGAAATCAATGCTGCGGCCATCAATCCGCGGCGGCGTACCGGTTTTCAGGCGTCCCTGCGGTAAATTCAGTTCTTTCAGGCAGCCAGACAGCCGCTGGGCGGCTGGGTCGCCGGCACGGCCACCAGCATAGTTTTCCAGACCAATATGAATTTTACCGGCCAGAAAAGTACCGGCGGTCAGCACCACCGCCCGACCTCGGAACGAAACACCCATTGATGTCATCACACCAACGGCACGGCCATGCTCGACAATAATATCTTCCACCTGTTGCTGGAACAATTGCAAATTCGGCTGGCTTTCCAATACGGAACGGATAGCGGCTTTATATAAAATGCGGTCAGCCTGCGCGCGCGTGGCGCGTACTGCCGGCCCTTTTGATGCATTCAGACGCCGAAATTGAATACCGCTGTGATCGGCAGCTAATGCCATTGCTCCGCCCAGTGCATCCAGTTCGCGCACCAGATGACCTTTGCCAATGCCGCCAATAGACGGATTGCATGACATTTGTCCCAGCGTTTCGATATTGTGGGTAAGCAATAATGTATTTGCGCCCATGCGTGCGGCAGCCAGAGCGGCTTCGGTACCGGCATGGCCGCCACCTACCACAATCACATCGTATTCAATCGGATAATTCATTTTGACAACAGTTGATTCCATAACGTTGTTTTTTCACGGAACAACGTTTAAGCAAAAGGTTGTTATTTTACGCGAGCTATTGCTATTTGTCAGGCCGGTAAAAATGCAAAGAGATTTTTACCACAGACCTTGCTGTTGTCGTATGCTGTTTTAACGGCTGTGTACGGCCTGCCATGCGGCATCCAGTCTGGCTCCAGCAGCCTGCAACGCAGCATCTGCCTGCTGACGCTGAACATCAGCCTGATTAAAATCACTTTGCAGACGGGTAACATTATCCTGTGCATTTTTCAGCTGTAACTGTGCCGATTGTAACTGGGTTTGCAGTTGCAAAGCTCTGTTCTGACTGGCACTTTGCCCTGAGAGTGCTGCCTGATAGGCTTTCTGCGCGCTAAGCAGCTCTACATCGGCAGGAGACTCAGCCCATGCCGTAACAGCCAGACTCAAAAATAACCACAAGCTATATTTTGCTTTCATGCCTGATCACTTTCTCTATTCAGAGTTGATGACTACATACTCGCTGATATTGCTGCTCGGAGGCTGAACCACTGGTAATACCCATCGGGCGCAAATCAGTTTCGCCAAAATGGTCCTGACGAATCAGTTCACCATGTGCATCCAGCAGCTCTACATCCAGTACCCGGAACAGTTTGCGGCTACAGTCAATCTGGGTGGTGCTCAGTGCTGTTTTATAGGCCGGGGTATTGCTGTAATACTGCTGTTTCGGGTCGATAACGATTTTACGGTCACGGAAAGTAACCAGATTGCCCTGACGTCTGATGCTGTTGCTATCCAGTGCATGCTGAACATTACCGCTAGCAGATACGCCCAGCTCAATCCAGCTACCATCTGCTTTTTTGGGCACGCTGGTTGTTGTACATGCAGCCAGTATGGTACAAACAGTCAGACTGGCCATCAGTTGACGAAGATAAATGATTTTCATGCTAATTCCTTGCAACAGCCAGCGGATGACTGTCGGAAATAAAGGTAAGTTGCAGTACAATGCCCGTTTCAGATTAAGTGTAACAGGTGTTATGTGACCCATGCTGAGCAAATTTTACACGATGTTTTCGGCTATCCGGAATTTCGCGGCCAACAATCCGAAATTATTAACACCGTGGCAAAGGGCAATAATGCATTGGTACTGATGCCCACCGGCGCGGGTAAGTCTTTATGTTATCAAATTCCGGCGTTAATGCGCGATGGTGTCGCCATCGTGGTATCGCCGTTGATTGCACTGATGCAGGATCAGGTTACGGCTTTAAATATCAATGGTATTGCCGCAGCCTGTGTGCATGGTGGTACCAGTGGCGAGGAAATACAGCGCATCGCCGATGAAATCGCAGCCGAACATTTGCAGCTATTGTACGTGGCTCCGGAACGGCTGGTGATGCCGCGTTTTTTACAGTTTTTACATAATACCCGCATCAGTCTGTTTGCGATTGATGAGGCTCATTGTGTTAGTCAATGGGGACATGACTTTCGGCCAGAGTATCAACAGTTATCCGTACTGGCGGATGAGTTTCCTAGCATACCGCGAATTGCACTAACTGCTACAGCCGATAATGCCACTCGTGCCGATATTCAGCACTATCTGGACTTAACAGATGCACAAGTATTTATTTCCAGCTTTAACCGCCCGAATATTGATTATCAGGTTGTTGAAAAAAATAACGGTAAAAAACAGCTACTGCAATTTATCCGCAGCCAGATGCATGGTGAGAACGGTATTGTCTACTGCCTGTCGCGCAAACGTGTGGAAGATATTGCTGCTTTTCTGGGGGAAAACGGGCTGACTGCCCTGCCCTACCATGCCGGATTAGACTGGGATACCCGCAGCCAGAACCAACGCCGTTTTACGCAGGAAGACGGCATTATCGTAGTGGCTACAGTGGCTTTTGGCATGGGTATAGACAAGCCGGATGTGCGTTTTGTAGCTCATCTGGACATGCCGGCCAGTATTGAACATTTTTATCAGGAGTCGGGACGTGCCGGCCGTGATGGCCTACCGGCCACCAGCTGGCTGTGTTATGGCCTGAATGACTGGGTATTGCTGCGCGAACGGATTCAGCTAGCCGAGCGGGATGAAACACAAAAACGCATAGATTTGCAAAAATTAGATGCAATGCTGGCCTTTTGTGAAACTGCCGACTGCCGCCGCCAGCTGCTGCTGCGCTATTTTGGAGAGGACAGCCAGCCCTGTGGGCATTGCGATAACTGCATTGACCCGCCCCGCCGATTTGACGGTACCATACTGGCGCAAAAACTACTTTCCTGCGTGTATCGGGTGGGGCAGCGTTTTGCTACCGGCCATGTGATTGATGTTTTGCGTGGCCGTGAATCGGAGTGGGTACTACGCTATGGTCATCAGCAATTATCCACCTTTAGCATCGGCCGTGAATTGAGTGTCAAGGAATGGCGCACAGTGGTACGACAATGTGTTGCTGCCGGCTACCTGAATGTTGATATGGCCAATCAAGCCCTGCAACTGACTGAACAGGCACGCGCAGTATTAAAAAACCAGCAGCAGGTCTGGTTGCGCCCACTGAAACATGACAAAACCCGCAGCAGCCGCAGTAATGATATCTGGCTGCGCACCGAACGCGAAGAACGTCTGTGGCAAACCTTGCGCCGCTGGCGTAAAGAGCGTGCCAGCGAGAATAATGTACCCGCCTATACCATTTTTGCCGACCGCACCTTGCAGGATTTGGTACAGCATCCACCTGCCACACTAGCTGATTTAAATCATATTTATGGACTGGGCGAAAGTAAAATCAGAAATTTTGGTGCAGATATTCTGGCTCTGTGCCGCGAATGGGCGCAATAGCAGCCAGCACACGCCATTCATACCGCTAACTGATTAACTTATTTTCTCAGGGTGCCTTCCTCATGCCTTTTACCCTCTCTCATCCGGCCATTATTTTGCCTTTGTATCGTTACAGCAAATGGTTTTCCATGACTGGGCTGATTGTTGGCAGCATGTCACCAGATTTTGAATATTATATTCGCATGAAAATGTCCGGCATATATGGACACGCCTATACCGGTATCTGCCTACTCAATATCCTTACCGGCCTGACTGTGGCTTTTATTTTTCACCTCATCATCCGCAATCCATTAATTCGACACCTGCCGTCCAGTTTACAGCGGCGCTTTAATGTTTATCTGACATTCAACTGGACTCAATATTTCTGCCGGCACTACCTGATTGTTATCTTTTCACTATTTCTCGGTAGTCTGTCGCATGTATTCTGGGATGCATTCACTCATCCGTCCAGCTGGTTTGTCAGCCACAGCCTGTGGCTACAGCAGGAAATAACACTGCCATTTTTGCAACCAGTGCCTGTCTACAAACTATTACAGCATGGCAGCTCAATCGGTGGCTTGCTGTGCATTGCTGCTTTTATTTTGTACATGCCCCAATCGAATCTGCCTGTTGTGCAGATTAACTATCGTTACTGGCTACTGATTGCTGTGAATGCTTTACTGATTGCAGGTATTCGCATCAGCTTCAATCCAGATTGCCTGCGCAGTGGCCATCTGATAGTGACGATTATTATGTCGCTGTTTATTAGCACGACTATCACTTCGCTCTACACACAGTACGCTAAGCGCCATATTTAAAGCATACTCGTAATTAGTCGTGCATATTCTATTTAAATTGGGGCATCAGATAACCTTTGCCAAGGAAACCGGCATCTACGCCAGCCAGCAAGAAATGACCATTTTTTACACTTCCCTTTCATTTATATAAATATATGATTTTTATAAATTAAATAGCCATGTCAACCCTACTTGATGCGCTATGTCAAATAAAAGCGAAAAATGCCGCTTTATTCACCACACCAATCCCATATATAGTAAAAAAAAAGACCGCAATGGCACTTTGATACTAAATATAGTATCTACGATATATAAATACCCGGATCAGGCAAATTGTTATTAGTTAATAGCAAAGCAGTAACTGCGGCCTGTTATGGCAGGCAGTAGCAGAAGGATAATCAGCATGAAACCCATTGTAATTAAAAGAGACGGCTGTCGCGTCCCCTTTGATGCAGCCCGAATTCAGGATGCCATACAGCGAGCCGCCAGCGCCGTACACATTGATGACAGTGCCTACTGTACACAGGTAGCTGCACGCGTCACCAGCATCATTGCCAGCCGCGAATATGTTGATATTCATGATATTCAGCAGGCCGTGGAAGACCAGTTAATGGCTGGCCAATATAAAGAACTGGCACGTGCCTACATTGAGTACCGCCACTCCCGTGACGTGGCACGCGAATCGCGCGGCCGTCTCAATCGTGAAATTCAGGGACTGGTAGAACAAACTAATTTCAGCCTGCTCAATGAAAATGCTAATAAAGACAGCAAGGTCATCCCCACTCAGCGCGACTTACTCGCCGGTATCGTAGCCAAACACTATGCGCAGCAACACCTGTTACCGCGCGACGTGGTACTGGCACATGAACGTGGCGAAATCCATTACCATGATTTGGACTACGCACCCTTTTTCCCGATGTTCAACTGTATGCTGATCGACCTGAACGGCATGCTTACCAACGGTTTCAAAATGGGCAATGCCGAAATCGAACCCCCGAAATCGATCGCCACCGCCACCGCCGTTACCGCACAGATTATTGCTCAGGTAGCCAGCCATATTTACGGTGGCAGCACCATCAACCGTATCGATGAAGTACTGGCACCCTTTGTCCGTGCCAGCTACAACAAACACCTTGCCGTCGCAACAGAATGGCAGATTGCCGATATTGAGGCTTATGCCCGCAACCGTACCGAAAAAGAATGCTACGACGCATTCCAGTCACTGGAATATGAAGTTAATACTTTGCATACCGCCAATGGTCAGACACCCTTTGTGACCTTTGGCTTTGGTCTGGGTACTGGCTGGGAAAGCCGGCTGATCCAAACCGCTATTCTGCGCAATCGTCTGGCTGGCTTAGGCAAAAATGGTAAGACAGCGGTTTTTCCGAAGCTGGTATTCAGCATCAAAGATGGCATTAACCACAAAGCCGAAGACATTAACTATGACATCAAGCAGCTGGCGCTGGAATGTGCTTCCAAACGCATGTATCCCGATATTCTCAACTACGATCAGGTGGTGGCTGTTACCGGTTCCTTCAAAACCCCAATGGGCTGCCGCAGCTTTTTGGGTGTCTACGAAGAAAATGGCGAACAAATTCACGAAGGGCGTAACAATCTGGGCGTTATCAGCCTAAACCTGCCGCGCATTGCCATCGAAGCCAAACATGATGAAGCACGTTTCTGGCAACTACTGGATGAGCGCCTGCAACTGTGTCGCACCGCACTGATGACGCGCATTGCCCGTTTTGAAAACGTCAAAGCACGGGTGGCACCGATTCTATATATGGAAGGTGCCTGTGGCGTACGCCTGAATGCCGATGACTCAGTAGCGCAGATATTTAAAAATGGCCGCGCCTCCATTTCTCTGGGCTATATTGGCCTGCATGAAACCATCAACGCCCTGTATGGTAGCGATAGCCATGTCTTTGACAGCGAAACCTTACGCCAGAAAGCCATTGCCATCGTGCAGAAACTGCGCACCACTACCGACCAGTGGAAAGCTGAAACCGGCTATGGTTTCAGCCTCTACAGCACCCCGAGTGAAAACCTGTGCAACCGCTTCTGCCGTCTTGACACCGCTGAATTCGGTGTGATTAGCGGCGTAACCGACAAAGGCTACTACACCAACAGCTTCCATTTGGACGTAGAGAAAAAAGTGAACCCGTACGACAAAATCGACTTCGAGGCTCCCTATCCGAAAATGGCCAGCGGCGGCTTCATCTGCTACGGTGAATATCCCAACCTGCAACATAACCTCAAGGCGCTGGAAGACGTATGGGACTACAGCTATCGCCATGTGCCTTATTACGGCACCAATACCCCCATCGATGAATGCTACGATTGTGGATTCAGTGGTGAGTTTTCCTGTACCAGCAAAGGCTTTGTCTGCCCTAAATGTGGCAATCACGACCCGGCACGGGTATCTGTTACCCGTCGTGTCTGCGGCTATCTGGGCAGTCCGGATGCCAGACCATTTAACACGGGCAAACAGGAAGAAGTCAAACGGCGGGTCAAACACCTTGGCCAACAGTGTGGTGTATTGTAAGCATGAACTACCATCAGTATTATCCGGTTGACGTTGTAAATGGCCCCGGTACCCGCTGCACCTTGTTTGTAGCTGGCTGCGAACACAAATGCCGTGGCTGCTATAACGCCACCACATGGCGGGTAGATTCCGGCAAGCCATTCGACCAGCAACTGGAAGACCGCATCATCAGCGACCTCAACGACAGTCGTATTGTGCGTCAGGGTTTGTCACTAACCGGCGGTGACCCGTTGCATCCACACAATCTGAGTACCATCCTGCATCTGGTTAAACGAGTACGGCAGGAAACCGAGCATAAAGATATCTGGTTGTGGACCGGCTACTCCCTATCAGAACTATCCGCAGCCCAAAGGCAGGTCATTGATGAAATTAACACCCTGATTGACGGCAAATTTATACAGGAACTGAAAGACCCGTCACTACTCTGGCGCGGCAGCAGTAATCAGGAAATTCATTACCTGCGCCCCGCATAACCCAAAGCGTTCTGCACCATTGCGATTGACCGATTACTTCGGTCTAATCACAACGGTGCATTTTCTTATTCTGGCCAGAAAAATTACATTAACAAACCAGCCAGTTATCAACATGCTTCATCCGCAGACTGCCCGCAACCGCCGGAAATCGCATAAAATGCGCGTCTTGTAAGTAAAATTTGGGAATAATTTATCTTTTATCTGCATAAAGCCAATAAATCACATCAACCTCAGTGCAGCAACATCACCTCAGCAGCACAAATTTACCTAATTAAACAGTAGCCAACGCCACCTGCTCCTATCCTGTACATATTGCTGGCCAGCCGAAAGTGGCAAAATGGTTTTACTTTACCCAGACAAACATGGAAAACGCCAATGAGCACAATTGATTTAACCGCCAAACGCGCCGAAACTCAGGCAATGCTGGATAAAGCAGACTTGCTGTTTGACCGTAGCACCTGTGAAGCCAGACTGGAACAGATGGCTGCGGACATCACCGCTGCACTGAGTGACAAATACCCGCTGGTATTACCGGTAATGGGTGGTGCGGTGGTCTTTACCGGCAAATTATTGCCATTGCTGCGTTTTCCGCTAGATTTCGATTACATCCATATTTCACGCTATGGTGACAAACTTCAGGGGGGTAGCTATCAGTGGCTGCGTGCCCCGCAAAACGCCGTAGTAGGACGCCATATTCTGGTACTGGATGATATTCTCGATGAAGGCCATACGCTGGCCGCAGTAAAAAAACAGATACTGGAAATGGGCGCAGCCAGTTGCTCCACTGCTGTTTTTGCCAACAAGCTGATTGAAAAAGACAAACCGATTATGGCCGATTTTGTCGGACTGGATGTCCCTAACCGCTATGTATTTGGCTATGGCATGGATGCCGAAGGAAAATGGCGCAATCTGGATGAAATTTACGCACTGGCTGAATAATAATTACTGCGCCACGGTGACAAGTAGCATCGTGGCTATTTTAATCAGCTCATATATACTATTAACCCAAAGCAATATGGGATGGCGCAATATGCGGCTTTGTTAATTTTTCTAATCCCTGTTCACTTAAACTGATTAATTAAAATCAGATAAAAGCAGTTTATTGCTTGAAATTTATGAAAGTGACTATCAATTTCATATATTAATTTATTATTCATATGGTGATTGGAATGGCAACACATATTCAAGAAACAAAGCTAAGGAGTGGCCATTTGTAAAATTCCATCGGAAGCAAATAGCTTAACGAGGAATGTAACCGTTTGGGATTGTATCAATAAGTATCAGCCGCAAAACCTTGTTGTAATTCTTGGGTTGTCATGAATTTTTCTCCTTTAACAAACTCAGTTTTAATGCTTTTAAATGTTGCTTTCACTACTGTATCGTCATACGCAAAACCCTTTTTTAATCAGCTTTTAATTAGCGATCGTTAAATATTAAATGTATTAAAATACTCATCTAGCAACTGATTGTTAAACTTCTTTTCTCTATCTGAATGAAATAGATTTAATGATGATTGCGGTAGCTTAAACTGACTTAATACACACATCACTACAACCGCTGTTTTATATTAACTAACACCATAGCCGGCAATCTGTCGATTAGATAAATTCAGTAACACACATAAATAAATCCAGTGCTGGTAAACACGCTTATAGGTTAAGTCTGCCACTATAATCTACTGTTAGGCACCTGCATCCAACTGACGCTGTAAATGATTAGCTGTTGCTGCGTCATTGCTTGCCGTTTGATATCCTCAATAACGTTTAATTGTGTACTTTGATATCAATGTTAGCGACCTCATTACCCAGGCAATGTAACGAAAGAAAACACTGATGCCCGCTTGTTATAAGGCAAAACGAATGCGTCTGGTTCCGTATGATTAATAGCTGCGATTAAAAATAGCTAATATCTTGTCGGCGTAATTGGCAATCAATTTCTGTTTGGTTGCTTTGCACTGATTATAGACATAATGTCTGGCTATCCCCAAGCAGCGACATAGTACCGCTACAGCATAACAATGTTGGTTTACTTTCAGGGTTTTAATTTTCATCCCATGATCAGTACAGCCTACTTTGGAATAACGTTTTCCATCCGTAGCTGTTTAAGCTCTTTTCGTAACGCAATCAGTTCATTTTGTTCTGGAGTGCGGTTATCTTTAGTATTAAATGAATCACTTTTACTTGATTGGTTTATCCAGCTGTCTAAAGCGGATGGCATCAAATCATATTCCTTGAGCACTTCACTGCGCGACTTTCCGTGCTGATAAAATTTATCCGGCCATTTTTACAAAATCATCGGCGCTTATCACGCTCAGGGACGAACTCACTGAGGCATATCATAAATCTATTTAAAATAAAAGAGATACTTTTTTACTGTTGCGACCAGTTCTGAGAGTTACTTCTCCTACTTATATTTTTCCAATTTTAATTTTACAAATATTATTTATTATT
>NZ_MDVC01000006.1 GCF_002777425.1 Snodgrassella alvi | reverse complement strand
GCGGGAAGCCGAAGCGGTTGTAATAATTCAGATAGCGGTTAAATTCGCTTACCGGCCAGCCGTCAATTTCTCTGGCCGGGATATGCAACAGAAAAGACAGCTCAATTATGAATTTTTCGCGTCTTGTAACTGCTTTTTTAACCCTGCATCTCCGTTGATCAGGAAGAAATGATCTTGTACGGCCGCCAGTACTTTGCTGGGCAGGTCAGCCAGAAACTCCAAATCTTCGCGGCTATCCGGGTAAAACATGGGATTGCCATCCTGGTCGACAATCATCAGCGCTTTTTCACGCACGCCGTTTAAACCATCATCGTAGCTGCTTTCAAATTCGCTGCACCGCTGAAAAAAATCGGTCATTTCGCGCACATTGAACATCTTGACATGCAGATGTCCATCGTACGGGGCAATATCCGGTACGGCGCTGATTACTGCCTTGCGCATATACTGGCGGGCGGCATTGATAAAGGCTTCTTTTGTGTTTGCGGTGTTGGTCATCTTATTTTGCTCCTGTTGTCATATCTAACTTACGGCTGCGACCATTAATTTGCAGTTCGATAGAAAACTGCCATTTATCGCCACTTTTACCATCCCAGTCCAAGCTGGTGATTTTTACCTGATAACCGCGCATATACTTGCTGCCTTTGGGTTTTAAGGTAAAAAATATGGTCTCCAGCTCCTCGGCCATCTCTTCCAGAAAATCCTGAACTTCTTTGTCTGGCGCCCACAATCCGGACAGGCTAATGGTGCCCGGCTCTTTTTCCAGCTCAGTGACAGCGCCCTCGTCGCAGATGGTGGTTGCATCAATTGCTTTAGTCTTGAGCGCCGCTATCTTGACGCTGGTGGCATCACAGAAGCTGTATCTTTTCACGGTGGTAAATTTAGCATCGGTCACCGTGCCGATATCTTCCCCGTCCAGCGTCATCAGCGCAAATGAGTCTTCGTTACTCACGCTAACAAGATAATAGCCATTAATAGCATCGTTTTCGACGCTCTCAACCCAAACCGCATCACCCGTTTTCAAGCCATGACCCACAGATGTAGCAATGGCTGGTTTAGTGTTTGTTAAATCACTAATAACTTTTGTCGGCGTCTCCGGCAGGTCGTAAAAGTAAGTGCGGCTATTAAAACTCATCCCGCGCTTCGCACTTTTCTTAATAGCCGGTTGCCCTTGTGCTTTTGCCATAACAAAACTCCATAAAAAAAGCCACGGATAACCGTGGCTCGTATAAAAAAACAATTGTCAGTTAAACAATCAGATAATCAAAGGTTGCCTGATATTTCTTTCTGTCAATATCGTAAGAAAAGAATGGCGCTGTTTTAAGCAGGCATTCGATTTCGTCGCTAGCCTGTATTGTATCCATCACCTGCTGCACACATTGCGCGCGCTCCTGCGCCGTACTAGCATAAATATCCACCTGCACCCGCGGGTTGAAACTCTGGTAACAGTTTGTTGCCTCCACTTGCCCGGAAACAAGCACATAGCGCATCGCTGGCCACATAGCCGGGTCTGTGGCGCTGTTCTGCACCGGTATCAGGTCTGGATAAACACGCCCACCGCATAAATCCTTTATGGTGCTGTAAAAAATAGCTATTTCTTCCATTCTTTCTGCACCTCTTCCAGCATTATTTTGGTTGCTTCCTTTTTAGCCTCCCCGCGCTTATTGTCATAGGCTGTACGCATAAACGGGTGTGGCTGCGGCATGTTAATACCGTATTCCACAAAGGTGGCAATCTGTTTTGCTCCTTTGGGAATTTCCTTGGAATTGGATACGGTAACAATATGCTTGGAAGCCAGTCCGTGCCGTTCCGAGGCAGGGATGCGCTTCATGATGATGCTGCGCCCGACATGGCCGGGCTGTACTACTGTACAGGTTTTACCACCCTTGCCGTCACTGTTGTAAACCCGGTAAGGTTTTGGTGCCTTGTAGGCATTGTTTTTTGCCTCGTCCCGGATGATGGCTGCACCTTTGCCGGTGGCTTTTTTAGCAATGTCTTCCTGAACGCTCTTACCAAGTCGCCTTAGCTTTTTCTGCAACCGCTCCAGCCCGTTAACCTTAAAGTTGAATGCCATTTTTAACCCTCGTTCATACCCGTTGTACAAGGTAAATTAATTACTTCGGGGTGAATCGAATCCGGTAATACTGCCTGAATATTGAAAATACTGCCTTTGTACATAATCCGGTATTCAGGAGTAATGTTGGCTGTCAGTTTGCTTGTGCGCACCTGTATCGACACGGTACAACTTGCCGAATCCAGCCCGTTTTTAACAAATTCACGGCCAGACAGATAGGACATGTTTGCCCATACCTTGCCGACATCAACCCAGTTTTTTTCAATATCTCCCAGACTGCCCTTGCTGATTTCCGGGCGTTGAATCAATACCCGTTTATCAAGTTTGCCTGCCGCAATACTCATGAATCCCCCCCACATAATCCGGTACGGCTGCAATAAAAAACCGAGGGCATACATCACCCCCGGTTTATCCCGTTTATCTAGGCATTGGCCGCTTCCGGTGTAAATCCAGCAGATTATGTGCATTAACCGGTACGGCGGCATTTTCAGCCCGACCCAAATCCTCCCGGTGCGCATAAAAATATCCTGCGGTTATTAGCATGGATAATATGATATCTGGTGTAACCACAATACCATCTTCCGCACCCGCCTCTTCTGCCGCGCGCTTCTCATCCCCATCTACATACACAGGGCGATTGAGGTAGGCAATCACATGCGCCTCCGCCGCGCTACCGATCAGCTCCAGCAACTGGTCTTCCTCATCGGTATCCAGTCGCTGGTTGTCACGTATCTGCTTTACTGTAAGAAAACGCATTACTTATTGCCGCCGTTTTTCTTGTCGTCCTTTTTGGACGCTGCTTCCGCCTCGGCTGCTTGCGCTTTGGTTGCTTCCAATTCCGCTTTAGCTGCCTCCGCTTCCGCCTTGACTGCTTCCAATTCCGCTTTAGCTGCCTCCGCTTCCGCCTTGACTGCTTCCAATTCCGCTTTAGCTGCCTCCGCTTCCGCCTTGACTGCTTCCAATTCCGCTTTAGCTGCCTCTACTCCCACTTCTGCCACACCCTCAGGCGGCAAACAACCCCATTTACGTGCGTTTTGCTCATGCTCCGGCGGGCACTCCTCTCCCGCTTTAAGCAGCGTCGGATACAGTTGCCCCGGTAAAATGCATTTAAAATCCTTGATTAATTTAGCCATTTTAAAACCCCTTACATAACGAACGCTTTAACCGCTTCCGGATTATCAACCCCACCACCAGTGCGCTTAGTTGTATAAAAGTGAACATAGGGTTTATTGCTAAACGGGTCACGTAACACACGGATGCCTTTTCGATCCAGAATAATATAAGCGCGGTTAAAGTCACCAAACAATATCGGAATAGAACCACTACCCATATCCGGCATATCGGCCACTTCATACACTGGATAACCCAGCAAACGATTAGGCTGCCCTATCTGCATCGACTGCTGCCATATATAGTCACCCCTATCGTTTTTCATTTTGCGTGCCAGCGTCATCGTCTTGCGATTCATCATAAATGCTGCTTTAGGCATAAACGCTGAGGGCAATGCACCAGTTAAGTCAAAAAGATCATCAGGGTATAGTTCATAGCTACTAGAACGTTGAGACTGAACTGCCTGAATTGCACCGAGTGGGTGCGCTTTTTCGTTTGCCTGTCCCTCAACAAACGTAAGAATACCTATTGGTTTACCATTAGCCCCGTCACCAGCAAAGAAAGCTGCATTTTCACGAATGGCGAACTCGTTACTTACTTCCTCGTTAATCAGTGCCTCAACATCAATCTCCGCATCATCCAGTGCTGTCTGTGTAACTGCCGGATTGGCGTAAATCTCCCCGGTTTTGAACTCATATTCTTTCAACTCGCCCGTCTTTGTTTCCGGCCGCTTATCCGTTTCCCCTACCCAGCCAGAAGCAAAGCCGTGTAGGTTATAAACTTTTTTGAAAGAAGCGTTGTCCGTGGTCTTTACATTAAACAATTGCCGCGCTGGCGAAATTTCCACCAGCTTATTGGTTACCGTACGATCCCACTCCGACGGCGCCACCACACCAAGATTACCATCTTTAGTTAGCGCAGCATTGACTTCACCCGAACGCAAATAACTGACCATAGCCGCACTTTGCGCCATCGCCTCGGGACTTAGACCACCCACGCCGTTCATTTGCCCCGCGGCAATTTTTTTAGCCAAATCATCATAACTGGCCTGTAAATCCACTATCGTCTGTTTTAATTCCGCCTGCGCTTTTTCCCCGGCTCCCATTTGTTCACGCAAAGCATTCACTTCACCAGTCTGGTTGTTTTGCCAGTCCTGCAAACTTGAGCGAATACCATTAATCATAGTCACCGGATCACTGCCCGTATTGGCATATACCCCAATCACACCACGTAACGGATACTGCTTCACATCTTGCTTTTTCATACTTAATCCTTTCTATTCAAAAAATTCAAAAGGCCATTTGCACTAGCCAAAAAATCATCGCTGCCAGCGCCGGGCGTAGCAGAATCCTCAGCAGCGCACGGCATGCTGTGGTTTTTATTCAATGAACTTAATACCTGCCGCCGTTCTTTTCGCGACATACCCAATTGCGCCAAAGCCGTATCTACTAACGCCCTAGCCTGTTTACTTTCACTATCGACCGTAGTCTGCTTTTTCACTTCCAGCCGGCCGGTGGCCAAACCGCATTCCATCGCTGCCGTACAATCCAGCCATGTTTCTTTATCCATCATGGCAGCAATTTCATCCAATGGCCGATGGCTCCGCTGTGCATACAGGTCTGCCATAGCCTTGTCAAAAGCACCCAAGCCATCAATAATGCCCTGCAAATCATGCCGATTACCCATAGCCAGACACCATGCGTTATGAATCATTAGAAAGGCGCCTGAGCCGATCAGAATTTCATCTCCGGCCATGGCAATCACCGAAGCTGCACTGGCCGCCATGCCTACCACCTGCACCGTTACCCGACCGGGGTGCATACTTAACTGGTTATAAATACCTACCCCCTCAAAATAACTACCGCCGGGGCTGTTGATATTCACCACCACATCATTATTACCAATTCGCTTTAGTGCTTTGGCCACATAGTCACAATTTGCAGCACCATCGTCATAACCGCCGATAACGTCATAAATATTAATCACATTACCGTTATCATCATCGTCATCCTGCGCCTTAATACCCGCCGACCACTTTTTTGCGGCCTGTGGCGTTAACTCATACGAAACTTTTTCGGGAATCGCTCCCGCGTTCAGTTGAGGTAATTTAATCAAGCTCATTCTGTTTGCCTCTTTTATCCATCTGCTTAGATGTCATCGGATTTTTTAAACTGTCAGCGTCCTTGTCCTTGCTGCGGGGTAAATCGCATGTGCGCCGCACCTCATTCTGTGTTAGCCATGGCTGCGTACCGCCAGCACCCAGCGCTTTACTGAAATACTCCGCCTGATCTTTAAGCGAACCATGCAGCAATGCCCCAGTATTGAATTTAAGTATTTTGCCGTCGTCATCAAGTAATACCCGTTCCAGTGCTTGCTCCCACAAGGTCAGCCACGGATTTAAGCCAAATTTAATAAAGAAAATACCCAGTTCATTAATGCCTGAACCCCATGAAGTATCGTCCAGCATCAATAGCGGACGCGGTACCCCAAAAAAGCGGGCAACTTCTTCTATTTGGTGCGCGCGGTTTTCCAGCAACTGAGCATCCACCGCCGTACTCGACCATTTGGCCGCCTTGGCGCCATCTTCCAGCAGAATCACCCCGCCGGCATTTTCAGCACCACTATTAGCCGCCCGCAGTGATTCCCGCAGACGGTTAAAACCCTCATCGGTTAAAGCCTTTGGTACTTCTACTGCCCCGCTGGCCATAACCCCGTGTGCAAATGTCCGCCGGGTGGCTTTCTCCGCACTAAAAGCTATGCCCAGTGCTTCCCGTGCCAGCTTTACCCGTGAAATACCTTTAATCCCGTCTTCCGAATAATCGCGCAGATGAAACACCTCATCGGCGCCCATTTGCGTCTGCTTACCTTTGGCGCTAGTATAGGTATAGCGCAGTGACCAATCATCTAGCTGTTCTACTGATACCCGTGTTGGATGCATCGGCACTAGAGAAACCACCCGCTTGCCACTGCGTATAACCCGGGCATAGGCATTACCGTATTCCAGCAGCAGTGTTTGCATCTGCCGCTTGAACTCGTAGGCCGTCTGCCAATCATTGGGCTTTTTCTTGATCAACCGGTATAGTGGGTCATCTTTCAGCACCTCCTTTTCATCCGTATCTGTCAGTAACCTGATGGGCAGATAGGCGATGCACTCCGAAATTACATTTACGCAACGGTTTAATGCCGAGTTCATCAGGGCTTTATTTTCGCCAATCTGCACCCCGCCACCACTAACGCTATTGCGGATAAATTCCTTAAATGCCGGATCATCCACACCGTCAAATCGCAACGCCTGTAAACCCTCGCTACGAATACCTCGCGAAGAATTTTTGCGCGCTCTCTTATCTTTTTTACTCATAGCTGATATATCGAACCCCGCGCGTTTCATATACTGATTTATCGTTTCTAGGCTCAGCGTTTGGGTTTTCGGTCAGAATATGCACCGCATCCAGCATGGCCATCACCGGGTCAATCTTCGCCCAGCCACTCGCTTGTTTAGTTATCAGTAAACTGTTAGAACGTAATTCAGTACGGGCGTTAGACATCGACCAGGCAAACATAGCGTTATTACCATGCTGCAATGTTCCCTCCGCCAGCTTGCGCTCTACCGTCTGAATCGCATTTTTTAATCGCCACCCCTGCGTAACCGCTTTTAATAAATCCTGCGGCACATGACGCTCCAGAATGGCATCGACAATCTGGCCTACACCGGCACTATCCAGCCCAATTTCAATCAGCAAGCCACGGTCATAAATGTACTTCACCATATCGGCAATCTCTTCGATATCATCGCCAACCTGCGACACAATCGTCATTTCACCCGCAGCCGCAAAACCCTCCAGCGTAGAAGCAATACTTTTGCGCCGCTCCAGCACAATCGGGGAAGCCCATGCATAAGCCCATACCATCCATTGGCGCGGTGCACCCTTGCGTCTGCCCACCACGGCCAGTGCCAGCAGGTCATCAAGGCCACCACCATCAATCCCTATCGTCACCGCCTCACAAGCGGCCAGTAATTCATCTAGCGTGCCAATAGATTCCAGTGTATTTTTTTCCCAGAAATTGGCCGCCAGCCATACATCATTGGTTAAAGCTATGGAAATCGGCACATTCAGATGCTTAGCCCAGAACTGCCGCTCCTCCTCCGGTTTACCGTTTTTCGCCTTGTCCCATAGTTGCCGCAGTTGATCAACGCCTACCGATGCGCCCAGATTGGGATTAGTAATGTAGAAGTTGTCCGGATTCATATAGGCTTTTGATTCCAGCATCGACGGCGGGAATTCATACAGCACCGGTAAAAAGTAGTTCTGCGTTATTTCACCATCGCGCACGGCTCGTCCCCGGCTCAGCAGGTCAGCAAATACCCCGCGTGGTGCTTCATCTGAATGAGTAGACAGATAAATGGTAAAACCGTCCGGCCGTGAAACCATCCCACCCGTCACCTCAGTAAACATATTCACCGCATTAGCGCGCTTACCGAACAGCCAGACTTCCTCAATCAATACCCCTGTGCCCTTTACCCCGGATACCGTATCCGATTCAGCCGCAATAATCTGCAATTTTGCATTAGTGCCGCGATGGGTAATCGTACGGCTATGCTCTTGCACCTGAAAAAGCTGGCGCAACTGCGGGTCAGCATTAATCATTGCCCGCGCCGGATTAAAACTGTTATTAGCAACGTGTTTAGTCGGCGCAATGATGTAAAACTCAGCATCCCGACGCCAGTTAAGCACCAGCGCGGTCAGCATGATTCCGGCACTGTATGTCGATTTGGAATTTTTCTTGCTGATAAGCAAAAAGAACTCATTAATCAGCCGCACCCCTGTATCAGGGTTATAGGCACCGAAAATCGCCGCTACAAAATCAAATATCCAGTTCTTCGATACCCCCGGATCACCAATCCGCGGCTCCCCCGGCACATCACACAGCCTTAGGGCGCGAAATATGCGCAGCGCCGCGTCCGCTGATTCCTGAAATAACGGCGGTGTCACAATCAAACTTTGCCTGTTAACAATCCGTTGCTGCCAGTCAACGCATGCCGTAGTCCATTCAGGCGTAGCAGATTCCACCAGTGCGCTCATTGCAACCGCCCGATGGACGGTGATCGCAACGGTGCAAACGTATCAGTCTGCAATATTTCTTCCGCCGCAGCCTGTTGCGCTTCTTTCTTGCCCGTTTCACCCACTTTGCCGTACTTGTAGGGCAATACCGTTTGCAAACTCTTAATCTGCGACTGTGTTAGGGTAACTATCCCCATGCCGGCCAGCGTCAGCAAATCGCGTGGATCAAGTAACGAATAATTTTTATCACCAATCGCCACCTGTAGCCCCGTTTGTACAATCACTTCACCGTAAAACGAATCAGCCTGTAATGCGGGTACTGTATCAGCCACCTTTACCGCAGCTTTCGCCAGATCATCACCCTGTTGGCTGGCAGAATTAGCCATTGGCGTACTTAATTTTTCGATAAGTGCTATCACCTCAGGGTCTTTGCGCAAGCGGCTACCCGTCGCGCTGGCTGTTTTCTCACTATAACCGGCCTCAATCGCTGCCTCCCGGTTTGAAATCCTCCCGCCACTGATAGCAATAGCGCGTGCGAACAACTCTTTTTGCTCGTTCATAGCCATTGCAAAACTCCTGTTAAAAAAAGACGCGCCAAAGCGCGTTTAACAAGCCAAAATAGGCCTAAATCAATAAATTTATTGGTAAAATCCTAGCCTGTTAAAGCCTTTAACAGGTTAAAAAGGGGAATTTTTTCCGCGATTGAGAGGGCAGGCGGTGACCGCTTGCAAGTTAACCCAACTTTACAATACCCCTCTGCCTATTTTTTAAGCAGTCTAAAACAATAATAAATGATTACTCAAAGTTACTATTAAATGATGTTACTATAGAATGCAGTGCTAACCTTGGCGTGCTTATCTCATCAAGAAATCACGTACTCACTATCAAACGGATTAATTGCACTCATAGCATTACCCGCGCCGGCTCTCCAGCCTAGTCTTCACCCCATGGCAGGCTTTGCATAACGTCTGCAAATTACCCATGTCATCAGTGCCACCTGCTGCAATGTTCACAATGTGATCCACTTCCATACCCTCAACGCTAGCATACCCACAGTATTGACAGGTGTACTTGTCCCGTAACAGCACCGCCTCACGCAAGCGACGCCATGGCCTACCACCACGCCCACGACCCCATACACCAGCTTTACCCTTGCATTGTCGGGGAGATGAAAGCCGACTGTTACAACCCGCAGGTTTTAGTCGGCTGGCTTTAGCTGTTAGCTTCATAGCTCCATCCACCTGTTTTAAGCACCAGCATCTTTACGGATTTGCATCAGTGTCTTGTGAATATTAGAGGCAACGTTATAGCTTTGCAGTGCTTCGGCTAGCGTTGCTTCAAGGTCGTTTTTATCCATAACAGACTTATGCCAATCACCACACTTAACAACACACGGGTAACCACCTTGAGATGGTTCAATCTCGAATATCGATCTAACCCCTCTGTTTTTCCCCCGCTTTAGCAAAACTGTTTTTATTTCAGATAAATCATGACCATATGGCCAACCCACCACACACGCCAGCTCGCCCTTGCTGGCAGTATGTACCTCTTCGCAAAACCGGGTAAGCACAGCATCAATTTCTGCCGCCTCTTTTTTCTTATTTCTGACAAATTCAAGGCCGTTGTAATACGCCTGTGCAAAATCTATAGAGTTACTCATATCCCAATTCCAATAAAAAAGCCCACGCGCGCATGCGTGGACTTGTCTTAATTCAATCTATTAAATCTCAATAACAAACACAAAAACTTATAAAATATTGCAAATAACTTATATTTATCTTATAATTTACTTATGAATAGGATAATCTACCAACCCAAAGCTATTAAGCAACTTAGCAAAATCCCTACACATAAAATTATTAGGGATAAGATTGCAAATCTTTCCAACATGCCCAATTGCCTAAATGTTAAGAAGCTTAATAATCACCAGTATGATTACAGACTAAGAGTTGGTAATTATCGGGTGTTGTTTAATTATGATGGCGATATTAGCATCGTCTCCATTGAAGAGGTGAAAAAACGCGATGACCGCACTTATTAATTATCAGATTATAAATAATCGATTTGGTAATCCTGAATATGTCCTAGTTCCTTATGATAAATACTTGCAGTTAACCAGCTCGTCTAAAATTAATCTTACCGATGGCGTGCCTAGTGAAGTGGTAGATTTATTGTTCGACAAACAATACTCACCTGCTCGGGCATGGCGTGAGTACTTGCAACTTACACAAGAAGAATGTGCTACAAAATTAGGCATAACTCAACCAGCTTATTCACAACTGGAATCATCAAAAAAACCACGTAAAGCCACAAGAATTAAATTGGCTACCGCATTGGGTATTCATGAAGGTCAACTAGACTTACTTGCATGATCAAAGCCCGTCAAAGCGATAGGCGGGCAATAGTGCTTCGATTCAATTTGATGTAATTTTAAGCTCTTCACCAACCGCAGCTAAAACAAGCTGGCCTTAAATAAGCCGGCGGTTACAATGAAAGGCGCATCATGTTTCTATACATCGCTATTAACAAAGATGAAAACACTGGCTACGGTGTAACCGTACCATCTTTACCTGGCTGCTTTTCATATGGCGATACACTTAATCAGGCCATTGATGAAGCTAAACAGGCTATTTTGTTTCATATAGAAGGCATGCTCGAAGACGGCAAGGAGCCTGAAACACAACAGCCGACACTTGATACCCTGATAACCAACCCCGATTATGCTGGTGCTCAATGGTTTGGTATCGAGGTTAATATTGACCACCTAACCCTGAAGCCTGAACGCTTTAATGTGAGCTGGCCAAAGTATCTTTTAGACAAGGTCGATAATTACGTATCATTAACCCATGATACCCGTTCCAACTTTCTAGCTAAAGCTGCGCTTGATAGGATTGGCCGCACAAGCCAGAATGCTAGTTAAAAGATGGGTTTTATGAAAAAAATTAGGTGCTCATTATCACATGCT
This sequence comes from Snodgrassella alvi, assembly GCF_002777425.1. GTDB lineage: Bacteria > Pseudomonadota > Gammaproteobacteria > Burkholderiales > Neisseriaceae > Snodgrassella > Snodgrassella alvi_B. The sequence continues at coordinate 23,432 of NZ_MDVC01000006.1, read as the reverse complement.
ATCAACGCCCTATATGTGCAATAGCTAACCACATACAGACGCCCAATAAAAAAAACCCGCCAGGGAGACGGCGGGCGTAGTAGTAAAGTTTATCAACTTAAAAGGAGAAAATGTTAATGCCTTTCTTGTGGGTGCAGCAAAGCTGCCACCGGCATTAAAAAGGAAAAAAACAGATTAGTGATTAGAAATATACTAAATATTCAAGTCATGTGCAAGGGTGAATTAAAAAAATATTTATCAAAATTTTCACAATGTTGCATATATGCCCAAAACAGCATTAACGCCCTTTCTACCTGTTCAGCCCATGCGCCCCTATTAACCATAGCACGATGGCGTGCAGTGATTGAACGGCGCTTAAAGTAGTGGCTCTTGCGCCCATACTCAATACCTAGCACATTAAACGCCTCCCGATTGTTTTGTGCCAATAACGACAACGCACCTCTTACCAATGCAAACACCTCAGGCTTGTAGTGCACACCATCAAAAGCATATTCCCTGATAACTTTCTCTTTCCCGTAGCGCCATTCAGCACTCAGACAATGCCCTTGCCTCTTCCGATCGGCCATAGTTCGCTCATACGCAGCCAGCACATCCGCAGCAGTGTCTATCTCAATCTTACTAATCATCAAATATACCCTTTAACTCTTCGCTCTTTCCTAAACTTGACATCATCATCGCACAAGCTGTGACTTAAAATCCCGCCGAACTCTTTCACCTGTAATCATGCTAATGGCTTCCCTTTCACGCTCATGGTATTGGCAGCTTTCACGGTCAAAAAACAGATTAACCATGGGCTGATAACCCGAATCGCGTTGTTTTTGACAAATAAGCTTGGCATCCGGGTCTGTCCCGTAACCTGTAGCATCACTATTCCTCCACACAACCAAAACATTATCAGCAAGATCAGTAATCCCCGCCGACCCCCTGACATCATGCTTGTTGGGAGGCTTGGATTCATCGCCGTTATCAGGCTTACGAGGGTGAGCAACAAGATGGATATGTATATTGTTTTGGGATTTAAAATCCCGCAGCATTTCCGCTATCTTTTTCTGCCTGTCCACATCACTCTCAGCCACCCCCAACATCATCAAGCTATCAATAACAAAATGACGGCAGTTATATCGTTGCTTGGCATATTTAAATACATTGAGCATCCTTTCCAGACTGGCGGCGCCATTAACGTCATATATCCACAGCCCGCCAGATTCATTGCCATTGTCTTCCGTGCAACGCTCACCATTGATATTCATCCCGCCAGATAGCAAATTTAATGCCTCTGTTAAATCCGCAATATCAGGGCGCTGCTTTCCACATACCTGCCTAACCATGCGATTTAATACCTTGTAGGGCTTCATCTCCCCGGAAAACAAACAAATGCGTTCTTTCTGCCTCAGTATCATTTCACACATGCAATACCCCAATAGCTGGCTTTTGCCGTGCCCACTGTAACCAGTCCATACCGTCAACTGATCCATGCCAAACTTAAAATCTTTCATCCCAACAAATGGCGTAGTATTACCTGCGGCAGTCTCAAGTAATCCATTAAAATCCTGAAACAAAATGTCCGCGTACTCAATGGCGTTTTTTAAATCTTCCGGTTTTTTGTACTTGGCACTGACTATGGCATCCAGTACAGCAGCTTCACCAGCCTTACACAGGCACTCATTAGCATCTTTAAAATCGCCCCAATCAACCAACTTGCACCGGTGTTCACCAAGCCGTTGCAAAACCTCCATCGTGGCCAACTGTCCCGGGTCATCATTATCCAAGGCCAGATAAATCACCCTAAACTGCTGCAACCGCTCCCAGTCGTATTCAATCCACTCCAGATTTTTAGCGCCACTAGGCATAGACAGCGCCTTTACCCCAGACTGAAAAACGCTCAAAGCATCAATTTCACCCTCAGTAATCACAACCTTATCGTCATCAGGCGTGATTACCTGCCACCCAAACAAACATGGCTCACAGTTTGATTCTTGTCGCCAGCGGTTTTTCTCCTCACCCTTACGCCGTGGTGTCAGGTACTTGATGTTATAAATAACCCCCTCAACCATTAACGGGAAAGCAATTTCCCTGTCATGATTGGCCACATTGTAGGCTTTAAGCGTACTGCCATTAATGCGCCGCCTGTCAAAATAACCATCCTCTTTTGGCTGAATCACCGCCCCCAAGCGTACAGACGGGCGCGTAAATGATTTTTTACTGGCAACTGAAAACTTGGGAGAAAACTCAACCCCCAGCCACTTACAGGCATCCTTAAGCGCATCAACAAAGCTTAATCCCCTACAGGCTGCCCACAAATCCAGCAAATCGCCACCTTTGTCCTGATCACTAAAATCTTTCCAGACACCAGCCTTACTGCCGGATAAATGCACCTTTAGCGATTGCCCCTCCTCGCCATTAACCGAGCCACAGCACCACTCATTGCCATTTTTCCTGCCATTGGGGAGCAGATACTCAGACACACTCAACGCCTTATCTGCCAGCAATTGAGACACCTCCCTAGCATCCATAATCAGCCTCATTCCACAGACGCACAGTTTCCATAAACAACTCATCAGCACTTGAGCTATTGCCTACCTCTTCCCATTTCGGCGCTTTCCATTCGCCAGTTGTTCCGAGAACAGAAACAAACACCCTGCGTCCGCCAACATCTACCCCATACACCCGCAGATTCGGTTTTACCTCCACATAGCGCGCATTAGTACAATCCCATTCATTCCGGCGTTTATTGGCACTCATTCTGCCAGCACTGCTAGTTGACCACGTTAAAACCCATCTGCGCCATGTAGCTTCCCAGTTGCGCTTCTTGGAATCCTTAGCATCACCAGATAGCCAGTAATTCACAAACTTCTCAATCTCAATCTCTAGCGCAGTCCCAACAAGCCCCTTAGCTGCCGCGTAATCCAGATATTTATCCGGCATTACCCAGTTTTCACACCAGCCACATTTCTTATGCAGCCCTATTGGCGCATACTCAACACCATCAGCATTATCATCATTCGATTCTGGCTGTTCACCATCTGGGACTAACTCAAAATCCTCAGAATCACTAGCGCGCTCTATCTCTGAATAATTCTCTGAATAATTCTTTGTATAAATCTCTTCTTTATACGAACTGTCACATGTCGCAACTCCCGAGTGTTGACATGTCGCCACTCCCGAATTGTCACATGTCACCACTCCCGAATTGCGACATGTCGTCATTCGGGAAATGTCATATTTTGCACCTCGGCAAATGCGACCAAGCACACCAGTAAATACACGATATTTAGGCTTGTCAGCTTTATCAGCATCAAAACACTCAGCAGCCTTTTTAATCGCAGCCTCATCAACCAGATAATAAGTTCTATGCTCAAGCTTCTTAATCTTGCGCCGGATATAGCCAAGGCTTTCCAGCAGCTTAATAGACTTACGTACCGCATATTCACTTAAATCCAGTTCACTAGCCAATTCCTTAACAGACTTATAAAAACCCTTTGCCGTACTGGTACAGTACTGCCACCAATAGTGCAACTGGTTTAAAACCAGCCCAGCCTTAATATCGCCCTTACATATACGTTTCAGACGCGGATTGTAGGCACATGTAACATCTCCGATAATATCGCCTATTTTTAAAGAGTTATCATTGACAAGATTTGCTACTGAAGTCATAATTACACCTGTAGTTAACTGTAGTTATTTAAAGAATTGAACGACTGCCAAACAGCCGTTTTCCGAAAGCCCAGTCCCGTGGGCTTTTTTTTATTGTTATTCATCTCAGCCCCATCTCCTCTTCCAACGCCTCAACAACCTCAATCGGGCGGTTTCGGTATATTTCACTTAGCACATCCAATAACCGATGCGCCTCCTCTTTCCTACCGGAGCGAATCAGCTCTTTAAGCTGGCACCATTCATCATTGAATTTAAAATCAACCTCAGATTGACCATCTTGCAGATAAATTTGAGTTGCTTTAGTTGTCATCATATTCATCCTCCAGCTCTAACCAGTGTTTTTCGTACCGCCGTCTGTCCGGCTGTCAAGCGTCTTTCCGCTTTGCCCGTGGTAAAATAGACGTTCTCACACAACTATTTACCGAAAGGGTGTTACATGGCTTTACCTAATTCAATACCACTGTCTTGCCCTCAATGCGGCAAAAAAGGGCTTAAGACGAAGAAAGGGGGAAAAAACGACTTTTCCCGGCTCATAGGCTTGCCGTGCGATAAATGCGGGCACGTCTTTACTAGAAACGATCTCGATAAAATCAAAAGCCAAATTAAAGAACTCGCTATCGCTGAATTGAAAGCCAGCATTAAGAAAATGCGCTTGTAATCTTTTCGCTTGATATCGAATAGCAGCAAGGTTAATCACAACCTCTGCTGCTTCTGTATTTTGATTATTCAAAATCTGGCTTGCTTGGGCTGTTTTAGTTGTCATTAATTAGCCCTTCCATGAAATATGTATAGGTACATTTCTTTATGCAGTGTTCTTAAATAGTTGAGCTGGGCTTTAGGAATCCCTCGTTGCCTCCATTGAGAAACTGCTCCCCGCGTTATCCCACAAATTTTTGCAACTTTTGTGACGCCTCCTAGTGCATCAATGAATTCATTGTCTTTTGTGTGCATAGCTTACGCCTCAAGAATTAAACTTAAATTAAGTATAGTTTTCTATACTAGAACAAGTCAAGCATACTATACGGTTTTTTGTTTAGACTACTGAACAAAATAAAAGGGATTGTTTGACATGAGTACACTAAGAGAACGTTTACAGGAATTAATGTCAGAACATGGGCTTGTTACGCAACAAGACTTAGCAGATTTTGCAAAGGTTTCTAAAGGGCTAGTTAATCAATGGTTCAAAGGTGATACTGGGCTAGGCAAAAAACCATTATTAGAGTTTGATAAGAAAACAAATTTTTCTTCTCAATGGCTAGCAGAAGGCTCTGGAAATAAATATAAATCAGGTAGAGATAATGAAAACGTCACCACAACCACCTTGTCAACTACAATAATACCTACACAAAGCAACACAACTATATTGAGACTATATGATATGCGCGCATCCTGCGGTTTCGGGTCTTGTAATCCGGATTTTCCCGAACTTTTAAGAACAATAGAAATTCCTAATAATGCTCTTGTTGAACTACTTGGAACACAAAATCTAAATGGTGTTGAATTAATGCCACCAGATGGCGACAGTATGGAACCAACCATCCCAAGACGCTCAATTACTTTAATTAAAACTGATATAGATAAATTCCAAGATAGTGGTGTTTATTTAATTACCTTTGATGGTTATACATATATCAAACGCCTAGCAAGGGGGAAGTCTGGAGTTATTAAAGTAATATCTGATAATGAGTTATATAAGGATACTGACTTTGAGATTACTCCAGATGAACTTGACCGTTTAATTGTTCATGGGAAATTTTGGAAAGCATTGCCACTTGATTTTATAGATATTTAATCCTATCTATCCTCCATCTTACATGTTTGCTTATAATTAGTTTTTCTATCTTTCTAATAACTTCTATGATCTGTTATGTTGAAATCATATAAAAGGGAGATAATATTTCAATGAAACAAACAAATTAATATGCGTTAACTTCAAATAAAAACAGACCACCAGAATATACGCCCTATAATACTTACATCTTCTATACCAACCTCTTCATTAGGGTATAATGCTGTATTATAACTTTGAATCAATATTTTACTACTAGGAAGTTTGCGTAAAATTCTAATGCACAAAAGCCCATCATAATTTATTGCGTATAACTTATCATTCCGAAGAATCTTATCTTCTGTATTTATACCAACTATTGCTCCGTCTGGCATCCCCGGTTCCATGCTACTTCCGTCCACAGTAATGCATACCGCATAATTAGGTTTAACATTATAACGACGCAACATATTGGTTGAAAATCTTAATTTTAAATTATTATAGTCTTGAATATCAGCCGAAAATCCATTGCCGGCTGATAGGCGTATATCAGTATAAAGCGGGATATCAACCCCCCAATCCAGAAAATCATTTGACTCATCGAAAGCCTCAACAAACCCCACTCTCGACAAGCCCGCTTTTTTGCCTAATATTTTGTTGTCTGTTTTATTGGGCTTTGAAAGACTGTTCTCGCCGTCAATTGGCTCATCAAACCATCCTATTACTAGCCCTAATGTCCGCTCAATATATAATGCTAAAGCATCTCCAAGATTCTTACCGCCTTTGACCTCTCCGCCTTTAACCAATGCATTAACTTGGGCAGTATTGCGCTTAATTGCTTTTGCAAATGCAGTTTGACTACCTCCAAAACCTCGCTCAATTAAATAACGCAGCCTCAGTGTTCGGTTGTTCATATGTATGTTCCTTAGTTAAAAATAATAAATTATACATGTTTACCAATGAAAAATATTACAGAGGCTGGAGCTTCTTGAGTATAGTTTTATATACATTTTTATAATTAAAAATCAAATGTATATAATAAATTTAAGGAAATAATGTATATTTTTTTAAATTTATTATTGACCTTGCTTGTTTAGTTTTCTATACTTGTTGCATCGAACAAATACAGACACCGATGACCTCAGTATGAAAAAGAACTGGGGAAACGCAGCAAAAGGAAGTACAGGCTAGGTTGCCACGCTGCATAAGTTGATAGCGACAATAGATTGTTCATTGTTCTTTAAATAAGCTGTCGAAAGATCTGAGACAAGTGTGAAACGAGTTTAAAAATCGCAGCCCATTCTAACGAGTGGGCTTTAGTTTTTGAGCTTAATAACAGATGGAGGTAATACGCATGGATAACTGGGAACAAACGGCGCAACACTTAAAATTTTCGATTGCCTATTCATTTTGGTATGAAAAATTTATGTATAAGTTTTTCGGTCGACTAGATAAGTTGGCTGCGCTTATTTTGATGCTCGTGGCTATTTGCACGGTAGCTGGATTGTGTAGCGCAATAATATCCGGCCTCATAATTACTATCGTTGTGTTTTTTCAATTAACCATCAAAGCCGGAGTCAAATCTCAATCAGCAAAAGCAATTTATCAGGAGTATAAATCGCTATATTTGCATTTTGATGATTATGATATTGAGGAGCTTAAGGTTAAGTTTTCAGAACTAAATTTAAAGGACACTGATGAAGTAGATGCTTTAGCCTACCCAGCTCGGCTAGCTGCCTTAGCGATGTTAGGGATGACACCAGCAAACGGTTATGCAGAAGTATCAAGGAATCTAAACGTAAAAGAACAGTTAATCCTATTGTTTATAGGAGAAAGAATAGAGTATGAATTTTCAGAAATGCTTAGAGGTCAAATAATATCAGCGTCATTGGACATGGTTAAGGATAACAATGCAATGGATAATTTTCTCAACTGGAAAAGCGTTGAAAAAGATGGATTGCCAGATAGAAAAGACTTTTATCTTACCTGTGGGGAGGGTATACACGGGGTTGATTTAGCTTACTATCAACCCGGGATAAAAATATGGGAGGATTACGAGGGTGATCCGGATATTCATGTTACCCACTATATGCTTCTATCCGAAATTCCTAGACCTAAATAGCCAAGCCCGCCAACCAGCGGGCTTTAGTTTTGCCAACCAACAAATAATAAACATGGAGACTGAAATGACTCAACCTTTTTTCCCAGTAAAAAGAAAGCCTTTAAAGAACACTATAATTTTCATTGCTGACCCTACAAGCCCAGATGGTTTTATTATTGATGAGTGGATGGATACGGATACGGATAATATGAGATTAAATCGGAACCTTGTATATCTAACCAGACAAGGGGCTAAAGATGCTGCTGAATACATGCGTGCATACGTTAAGGGAAATAGGAAAATATTTCATTTTGTAGGTGCTAAATCAGCGGCTTGTGGTGACTTTTGGGTTAGCGAACCATTACATGAAGAAGCATCTATAAAAATTAAATACACCCGGTATAAACCAGAGCTAAAGCTCATGTTAAAGCTTGGTTTTTTATATAGAGATAAAAGCTGCGCAGTTAAAGCTTCCGATCTTATGCTTAAAGGGTTGAGGCATAAAATTGACGAATTTATAAAGGCTGAAAATAAAAGTATATCCGATTTTTTGCTCAATCACCAAGACGAAGAAGTGCGGCGTATTTTCTTTCGTATACACATGCTTCTAACAACCAACGCATATTAGTAAACAACGCAAATTGAAAGGAGTTATCATGAAGCTTAAAATACATCTTCATGAATTAAAAAATCACCCTTATGGCAACCGTATTTGCTGGGAGCATAGACCAACGGGAGCATTGGTCGTAAGATATGGTATGCTACTATATGAGGTAATCATTCCTGTCAAATCGTCTCTAATAAATACCGAGGCGCATTACGGCGTGGGACATCTAAGAAATGCCAGAACCATTATCAGACGCCACTGGCTGGAAAGCGCATCAAAACGCAACATACCCCAGCAAAAAACAAAGGATTTAATAGCAATAATCTCAAATGGTCACTTTATTTATTGGATTGCACAATCCAATTGATACAATGAGCACAAAACCTAATCAACCTATCAATGTAATTGATTTATTAACTAGGAGTATATAGCAATGCAAGTAGAAGATAAGTTTCGCGCCCGTCACCATGATGAAATAGCCTGCTTAATGAATAACGCCGGGTTGCTTGCCATAATACAGGATGTTGAGGGTATAGATGAAATGCTAGAACAGATCAGCAGAAAAGATTTAGAACATCTTAGTGAATATTGTTTTCATGCGTTAGATACAACAACGTTTATTATGGAAACGTTATCTAAATTAACTGACGGCTATAGAAGTAATAATATCACTGATAAACTAAGCCAAGAGGACTTTTTGAAATTTACCAGCAAGCTAACAGCACTATCAGGCGGGATTAATAGCTGTGTTAATTACATGCACTTGACGATAATGGAACTGCTTGCACTTAAAGGTCGCAGCACCTCGTGATAAATTAAATTTAGCATTGTTTTAGAAATCAAATGGGGGAATAAACTTCCCCCTTTTTTTGAATGTAAATACCATTATGAAAAAAAATACAATGATAGCCACTTTTGTGGCTTTTTTTATTGCTGGTTGTGATTCTGTAGCAGAGAGAAAAATCAGAGCAGCGGAACAGGCTGGTGAAGATATTATGGAAACACAGGTTGTTTTACGTGATGGACGCAAAATCACCTGCCTTGTTTACCACAACAGTTTTTACGGTGGTGCCGCAGGCCTATCCTGCGACTGGTATAACGCCCCACCAATACAACCACCCTACCCCAGCCCTAGCAAACTTAACAACAACAGGCAGATTAAATCATGAATGTTATCGTTTGCGGTGGTCGTATCGTTTCTGGTGATGGTTTTCGCCGTATCGTAGCCAGAACATTACTATCAATACATACTAGTACCCCTATTGATACCCTGATTGATTCCGGAACATCTCACGGTGCGGTTTACTTAGCCCGAGAATGGGCAAGAGTACACAATATCCAAACCAAAAGCTTTACTGCCTTGCTTGGTCGACACGGGAACAATTGCGGGCACATGCGTAATCAAAAGATGATTGATTATGCCCTGCACCATAATGCCCCTAAAGATGGCCAGAATCATGCCATGCTGGTGGTTTTCAAGGACAAGCATGGCCGTGGTACTAAGGACATCATTAAACAGGCTAAAGAGGCAAGTATTTTTGTTTGGACAGTTGATTTAGAAAATGAGGCCAGCTAAATGCTGGCTTTTTATTATTCGTTTAATCATATGATAGAATGAAGAATCAATAAGGAGCTTATCATGGAAAATATTGAGAAAAGGTTTAACCTTTTAAGATCGTTAGAAAATGATTTCAGTAAAAACGTTTCTAATCAAGCAGAAAAAGTAGTTCAGGCATCTTTATACGAAAGAAAACAAAGAATAGAAAAGGTTGACCTTGATAAAGATTTTGATAATTTATTAAGCGATTCTAATATCAAAGATGTGTTTATTCGTTTGCGTGATAAATGAATTCCATAATTTATCTTGAACCGGCTGAGGTTATCGCCATCCACGATAAAATAATTTTAGCTAGTGGTGGTTTATTGGGCATTCGTGATGAGGGATTGTTAATCAGTGCGTTAACAATGATTCAGAACGATTTGTATTATCCAACTTTTTCATCAAAGCTAGTTCACCTGATTTTTTCAATCAACAAAAATCATTGCTTCAGTGATGGTAACAAACGCACTTCGCTAAGTTCGGGCGCATCATTTTTATTAAAGAATGGATGGTCTCCAGAATTTGTTAAAGCTTTCATTATCAATATGGAAGAAGTGGTAGTGTGGCTGGCTGATGATGAAATTAATAAAGACGATTTAGCAATAATCATTGATATTTTACTTCTTGGTTTTGAAATAAATAAAGATTCAAGTAAAGAAAAATCAGCTACAGAACTAATTGATTTCTACAAAGAGATCAATATCGAATACGAAGAACTGGATTTATTTTTTCAAAATAAGTTTAATAAAGAAGACCTGGTTGAATTAAAACTCATAATTCAATTAAAACAAAAACATAAAAAAATAGGGAAATTAATACTACAAATGTTTACGAAGTAGTAAATTAATATTTATCTGTTTTTTGATTTTGTAATAGATTCAAGTCAGCATTAGCTGGCTTTTTTATTAACACCAGCGTAACAACACATACCGGCAATCAGCCGGATTTTTTATATGAGCGAGATCATGTCTGAAATATCACCCTATGCAGAATTTTTGACACCAGCAGAGGTAATCGTATTAACGGGGTATAAAGCCAAAAGCAAGCAGGTTGAACATTTAAGAAAACAGGGTATTCCTTTCCGGTTAAATGGAAGAAATGAGCCGATAGTATTGCGCCAAGCCCTATTAGGGAATAAAAAGCAGCATTCAGGCAGTACCCAAGTCAAAACACGCTGGCAATCACCTATGCTAAGCAACTCTACTTAATCTTTTTACTGGGGGCTATATGGGTCGTAAGGCAACAGTTAATTTAAATCTACCAACAGGTATGCGTGCACGTAAACGCAAAACACGCAACGGCATAGTGACATGGTATTACTTCGATACTGGTGGCAAGCCGCGTAAAGAAATACCGCTAGGTAATGATTATGTGAAAGCCTGCCAAAAATGGTCGGAGTTGTCACTACAGAAGCTTGATAAAGCTCACCAGATCACTTTTGTGCAGGCATTGCAACGATACATATTGGAAGTCATTCCTAAAAAAGCACCCAAAACACAACGAAACAATATTTATCACACCAAAAGATTAAAACTATTTTTTGGTGGTGATAATCCGGTACTCCTAGAAGATATTGATGCAGGCCATATACGGGAATATTTTAAATGGCGTCACAAGGCTCCGGTTGCCGCCAACAGGGAAATAGCCTTATTTAATCATATATGGACATATTGCCGCCCTGCCCATTGGGGGTATACATCAAAAGAATCACCCTCAAAAGATATCAAACGAAATAAAGAACAGCCGAGGGATGTATATGTTGAAGATTATATCTATAGCATCCTGTATAAATATGGTGGCCAAGATTTGCGTGATGCGATGGAGATAGCGATGATGCTTGGGCAGCGTCCTTGTGACACAGCCAAAATCCACACCGATCATATTCAAAAAGGGGTACTTACCATCAAGCAAAACAAAACAAGCAATGCCCTTAGATTCGTTGTTACAAAAAGATTACAGGACATTATTACGCGCCGCGCCCCTCATGGTGGCTTTTTATTTTTAAACAACCGTAAACGGAAAATGACAACGGACAACCTACAGTATCGTTTTGACATTGCGCGTAGCCTTGCTATTCAAAACCACCCAGAACATGCTGAGGAATTGGCGCAGATTCAATTCAGAGATTTACGCGCTAAATCTGCGACAGATAAATCGCTTGTATCTAGCGAAGAGGAAGCGAGTAAATTATTGGGGCACGCCAGTGTAAACATAACCAAAAAAGTCTATATTAGGCGCACTCTTCCTATAGTACCCTTTGAACATAAGGGTGATGAAATTGCGGAACAGGTTTAAAAATTGCGGAATAGATTTAATGGTATTTTTTATTTTATTTATTTATAACAATACATTGCATCAATTTAATTAAAATTCCCTGCTGCTTCAAATACACACATGAATCACTCCGGCAAGAAAATCAAACGCCGATTATAACAGCTTAACCGGATAACCCAAGATGGTTGGCCTGTATAGCCGGATGTTTAGTAATGTGGCAGTAAACGACGATTATCAGGCTGTTGGATTAGCGGCTTAAGCAGACGGCGAAAATACAGCAGAAAGGGTTGGTGACGCTTATCTCCGGCCAGTGCCAGAAAATAATCCTGTACTAGCTGTGCCTGCTGCTCCATATTCAACTGCCCAAGGCTTTTGATGGCACTTAAAGGTGGATAACGGTAGGCACGTGCCTGATAATAGCCCGCTTTCAATGCCAGACAGACACCAGCAAATATAATTGGAAAACCATGCTGACTTTGCCATACATGCATTAATTCATGAATCAGCCACGCCTGTCGGCTCAAACTGGCCTGCGTAAAATCATCTACATAGTAGGCTGCTGGAAAAACAATACTGTTACCACAGGTAATGGCTGCATGCGGATGCAGCAGCCACCATGCACCGCTGACAATCTGCACCTGTGACCAGTCAGCGGCATTACCCAGAACTTTTCTAATTAGATACAACTCGTTGCATGTTAAGGGGCGTTGCATAATATTATTTCTGACCGCTGGTGTTGGTATGCCTGCTGGTAAACCATTGCCAGCCATTCCAAACCAGAATATAACCTACAATAGCCAGTATCGTGCCCAGCACCGGCACACCCAAAAGCAAGGGCTTACCAAACTGGGTTAGCCACTGCCACAGCTCTGCTCCTAAATGACCCACAGTAAAATCAGGCAAGGCAGGCATTTCCTGCCCCCACTGGCCATCCATTAATCCAGCTCCAATCTGATAGGCACAATAATATAAAGGTATATAAGTTAGTGGGTTGGTATACAACGTAGTGAGCAATGCCAGTGGTAAATGTGTGCGCACAACATAAGCAACAAGCAAAGCGGTGAGCATTTGCGTTGGCCCGGGCATCAGCCCGCAAAACATCCCTACTGCCACAGCCGAAGCTGCACGCTCACGGTTTAGCTGCCAGAAATACGGGTGATTAAACCAGCGAGCAAAAGGTTTAAACCATGGTGAAGCAAACAATGATGCCTGAGTAGGCATTTTTTGCCTTATATGCTGCAACCATTTGGCCACACTACTACGCATAATATCGCTCTGACTGGTTTAAAGAAAAGCTAATACAGATTTTCATACTGATTCAAAATAAGCTGTTTGGTTTATTGCCAGAATTAGCTATTACTGTTTGTGCTTTATCAATTTTTGCACATGAACATCTGCTTTGCTCAACCTAATATTTTGTTTATTTTGCCTTAAGCTTTAATATTTTAATACTGTTAATTTAAGAATAAATTATTCCCACTCCTTTGTACGGTGTTTCTTTTTAACCAGTACATAGACAGCACCATCATTGCGCTCATTGGGCTGTGCATAGGCCAGTACCTCCGGATGAGCCATCAGCCAGCGCCGTACCAGTGTTTTTAAAACCGGCTGAAAGTCTCTGGAACCCAGTCCACTGCCATGGACTATCTCACCAACCACGCCATATTGTTGAATATAATCAATAAATTCATTTAGCACCTGCTGTGCTTCTTCCTGGCGGTAGCCATGTAAATCAACATAAGCCACAATCGGCCAGTGTTTAGCCTGTAAACGCTGGATATCAGCCTTACCACGGCCATTTTTACTGAATACCATCGGTGCTGCATCGTGCTGATTTTCACCGATGTAAAAATAGCTGGCACTGTCCAGCGTTTCTTCCTGCCGCGGGCGTAATTTAATCGGAGTATTGTCGCGTGGGTGCTGAAACTGATTTCTTGCTTTTAATGGAATGACATCTTTACCCATTACTTCTGTAAAACTAATATCTGTCTGGCGCTTTTGTGCTGCTTTGGCCTGCTGCTGTTCTGTGGCCAGACGTCTGGCTTTGGCCTGTTTACCCAGTTGCTGCAATTGATCCTGAAATGAGTTTTTAGCCATGTGTGTAACCATCCACATATAAATACCATTTCCATGATTTTAACAGAGCCGCAAACTGTGCGCTAAGCTTGACATTTATTAACTTTCTGACCGATGAAGATAGGATTCATGCCGATTTTCAGTTATCCTAACGCAGTATTGGATATATTTATTCAGGAATAGATTTTATGACGGCAAACAATGTGTCTCCATGCTCAGGCAAAGAAACTGATGTCATTATTGTTGGCGCCGGTCCTGCCGGCTTGAGTCTGGCACGTGCACTGGCTCCCTCAGGACTATCAATTACCGTGGTAGAAAAACAGGAACTGGCTACGCTGGCACAACCACCTTTTGATGGCAGGGAAATCGCTCTGACACATTATTCCAAGGAATTGATGCAACAACTGGATATGTGGGACAAAGTTCCAGCCGATGAGATTTATCCCTTGCGTGATGCCAAAGTAATCAACGGCTACTCCAATTATCAGCTACATTTCGAACAGCCGACTATGGCACGAGGCAAACCCGCCAGCTCACTGGGCTTTCTTATCAGTAATCATCATATCCGGCGTGCTGCCTATGAAGCAGTACAACCATTTAACAATGTCTGTTTCATTGCCGGGCACAGCATTATTAATGTGAAAAATGAAGCGGCCAATCGGATTGAAGCCACTCTGGATAATGGTCAGATTCTCAGCGGAAAGCTGCTGATTGCCGCTGACAGTCGTTTTTCCAATACACGCCGTCAGTTAGGTATTTCTGCCCAGATTCATGATTTCGGGCGTACTGTTATTGTTTTCCGTATGCGCCATACCTTGAGTAATCAGCATACTGCTCTGGAATGTTTTCATTATGGCCGCACCCTTGCTCTACTGCCTCTGGAAGAAAACCTCACTAACTGTGTAATAACGATTAATAATGAACACGCAGGCACAATACTAGCCATGTCTCCTGCGCAGCTTGCAGTAGATATTACCAGACAGCTAAAGGGCAAACTTGGTGAGATGCATCTGGTTAGCACCGTTCATCATTATCCACTAGTCGGTGTTCACGCCAATGCATTTTATGCTCAGCGTAGTGCCTTGATTGGTGACGTTGCTGTCGGCATGCATCCGGTAACTGCACACGGTTTTAATCTGGGATTGAGTGGTGTGAGCATATTAGCCAAGCTGATTAATGAAGCCGTACGTAAAGGCAAAGATATCGGTAGTCAAAGCTTACTGGCACAGTACCAGAGACAGCATATGCCACATACTCGTGTACTGTATCATGGAACAAATGCAATGGTATCTTTATTTACCAATGACAGCCCGCCCGCCCGCCTGATGCGATCATTGGTATTACGCATCAGTAATAACTTGCCACCAGTGAAAAAACTGATTAGCAAACAGCTAACTGGTTAATTAGTTTTAGTTAATATATTAATATATAAAATGCCTGCTAGCGTATACTGATTGCAGGCATTTTTACGTTGATGTATCCCGACCTAAATCAGGCCATTATTGACTTGTTGCAATATCTCGGCGGGGTTTTCACTTTGAGTAATTGGCCGCCCCATTACCAGATAGCTGCTACCTGCGGCTAGAGCAGCTTTAGGTGTCATAATACGGCGCTGGTCATCTTCAATTGTGTTGTGCAGGCGGATGCCGGGCGTAACCAGTAAAAATTCTTCTCCCAGTTGCTGGCGCAATAAAGAAGCTTCCTGCGCAGAGCATACCACACCATCCAGTCCTGATTGCCGGGTAAGTTCTGCCAGACGTAATACCACTTCGTCTATGGGGGTGTTTATGCCAGTTTCAGCCAGTTCTGCCTGAGTCATGCTGGTTAAAACTGTTACCGCAATCAATAATGGTGGCTGGCTACAATTACTTACTGCTTCTGCGGCCGCTTCCATCATTCTGCGCCCTCCGGAAGCATGCATGTCCACCATCCATACCCCCATATCAGCAGCCACCTTACAGGCAGAAGCAACAGTATTGGGAATATCATGGTATTTTAAATCCAGAAAAATCCGATAGCCCTGTAATACCAGTTGTTCAACCAGATAGCGTCCGGTAGCGGTAAACAGCTCCTTGCCGATTTTAAGCTGACACAAATTAGGGTCTAGCTGGCGCACAAAATCCAGTGTTGTTTCTGCACTGGCAAAATCCAGCGCAACAATCACAGGTTTTGCTGGCTGATTAATCAGGGTGTTATCAAGCATTAATGGATTCATATTCTTCAAGTTTAACAATTAAATACAAAACACAACTACTCAAATTCTCCAAAATTCTAATTTCAATTTGAGTAGTTAATTTCACTTATTGATGGCTATGCACAGCTAAGGGTGCTTATTTGTTTAAAAGCTTATCAGGAGGCTAAACATCGATACGGTTAGGGGTAAATGTTTCCCATTTATTGCAGGCCGGACAGTGCCAGAAATAAACCTGTGATTTAAAATGGCAGTGGCGGCAGCGGTACATGACAGATTTCTGCATCTGCATACCCACTACCGAGCGCATCATGTCGACATCAACTTTCCACTTCGGATTAATATTGGTCTGCAATACCCCGAGTAAACGATAAGTTCCAGTAAGAGTGGGTCTGCGCCGTACCAGATCAATAACAATTTCTCTGGCTCTGTCTTCACCAAAGACAGGCAGGGATTTTTCATAAATCACGCCAGACAGATCAAGCTGTGGGAAAGTCTGCGCAAAACCAATTAATACCTCAATTCCGTCAGCCGCTTTCTGTAAACCATCATAGGCATCGTACAAGCGCTCACCTACCAGACTCAGATATTCATAATTCTGTTTCTCTATAGCGCTATAAGCATCTATTGCAGCCTGATAATTCTGCTGTTTCAGCTCTACATCGCCCAGAATCATATTGGCACGGCTGCATTTGCGGTTTACGGCCAATGCCTGAAAAATATATTCGCGCGCTTTGTTGTATTCAGACTGATACAGTGCCAATTGTGCCAGTTCACAGTAAAACTGGGCAATTTCAAACTGGTAAGTCTGATCGCCGGTGCTGAGTTCCTCAGCCAGCTTAATGGCTTTCTCCCAATCGCGATCCTGCTGGTAAATATTCAACAGTATCTGCCGTGCCTGTCTGGCTTTACTGCCATTAAGTAAACCAACCAGTATCTGTTCTGCACGGTCAACCAGACCTGCTGCCTGATAGTCCTGACCAAGCTCAAACATTAGCGTATCACGACGTTCTGCAATGGTTTCTGGCAACTCCAGCAACCTCTGGTGCAAGGTAATGGCTTTATCGTTTTCACCACGCTGGCGATACAGCTTGCCCAAAGTTAGATGTAGTTCATAAGTACTTTGGCGGGCATCATTTTGCTGATCCACCACTTCTGCCAGTTCCCGTACGGCCACTGCGCTTTTACGTTCAACCAGAGCATCCAGACTTTTATAAAATCCTTCCGGAATGGCTTTCGCCTGCTTCAGCACTGTACGCATGTCCACACGTGCAGCAAACCAGCCCATGGCAAAAAATACCGGTAGCAGAATAATCGGCGCCAGCCACATCCAGAAATCATTATTATCCATACTAACTGCTTACTTTCTTCTACTCTATTTGATATTACTGGATTCTGCCGGTTTAACTGTCACAACATTTTCAGCATGTACAGTCTGGCTGGCCGCTTTAGCTTGTCTATTAAGTTGGTTCTGCAACTGATTAACCTGACTGCGCAGGCGCAACAAACGGCCAAACATGGCAAAAACGCCAAAAACAGCACCGATAATAAAGAATATCAGCAAGAGCACAATTAACGGTAAATTCACCATCTGCCCGGGCAGATAATTAAATGCAATCAATTGTGTGTTGCTAACAGCCAGTAATAAAAATGCCAGCACCACCACTATTTTTATTAATGTATAAATAATCTTCATGCCTATCCACCCTGTAATGCATCGTTTTCTGAAAAAACAATTATATGCCAGATACCAGCCAGTTTATCCAAGAAGCAGCACAGTTTAAACGATTTCGCTGCTTTTTAGCAAAAGCTGACCGTGTTTTCAGCATTGGCAAGTAAAATAGGCAGTGTATAATATTTACGTTTACATAAAGTAACGGCAACCATGGCTAAAGCTAAGACCACAGGCTGCTTTTACCATTATTTTTTCTGTACTGCCCAAGTCATCAACACTGCCTTGCCCTATCCATTGCAAGACAGGGTTCCGGCTACGCAGCTTAATGTCTTAATTTTGGAGAAGTTTTATTATGTCTATGGCCGATCGCGACGGTTTTATCTGGTTTAATGGTAATCTTGTTGACTGGAGAAATGCCCAAACCCACGTATTAACGCACACATTACATTATGGCATGGGGGTTTTTGAAGGTGTACGTGCTTACGAAGCTCAGCATGGAACAGCCATCTTTCGTTTGCACGATCACACTAAACGCCTGTTCAATTCAGCCAAAATTACCGGTATGCACCTGCCGTTTTCGCAGGAACAAATTAATCAGGCGCATATTGAAGTGGTTAAAGCCAACAAACTGGCTTCATGCTATTTCCGCCCAATGGCCTTTTATGGCTCGAACAAGCTGGGTGTGGCACCAGATCAGGATGATGTGGAGGTAATTGTTGCTGCCTGGCCCTGGGGCGCTTATCTGGGTGAAGAAGGCATGCAGCGTGGTATTCGCGTGCAAATCAGCTCGTTTACCCGCCATCACCCAAATATCACCATGATTAAAGCCAAAGCCAATGGCAATTACATGAATTCCATCATGGCCAATACCGAAGCAACACGTAATGGCTACGATGAAGCCATCATGCTGGATTCAAATGGTTTTGTTGCCGAAGGTTCGGGTGAAAACATTTTTATTGTGAATGATGGCAAACTCTATACCCCTGCACTAGATGCGGCTCTGGACGGAATTACCCGGCGTACTGTGATGGCAATTGCCGCGGATATGCAGTTAACTGTTTCTGAAAAACGCATCACCCGTGACGAAGTTTATTGTGCTGATGAAGCATTCTTCACTGGTACTGCTGCTGAAGTAACACCAATCCGTGAAGTAGATGGCCGTGTTATTGGCTGTGGTGTCCGTGGGCCGTTAACCACAGAGATTCAGCAACGTTATTTTGAAATTGTTCATGGCAAAAATGCCAAGTATGAATCCTGGTTAACCTATATTGGCTAACCACCTGACAACAGGTCTGATTAACAGTGTATTTATCGTAATCAGACCTGTTTTATATGATTGCTTTTTAGCTGAACCAAGGAAAATATGATGAGTAGTACTGCCCAGTCTGTTGCCACTATTACCCCACATGATTTACCTCTGATATGCACCGGCTCAGAAAACGGAAACTGGAACGGCCATCCACGAGTGTTTTTACCAATTCAGTCCAACAGCAGCATTGAGTGTCCTTATTGTGGCAAGCAATACCATCTGGATGGCATTGCTGAAAATCACCATTAAAGATTTACTTCCCTGCTGTGCCGCAGGCAAACCATAGCCCTGTCACATCAGTGGCACAAAATTTAATCCCCGATGGGTATTGTGGTACAGTTACTACCATTTATTCATCACAACATTGCTACAATAATAAGGAATTGTCATGACCGAACTCACACACAGCCGCTTAATTATTCTCGGTTCCGGGCCAGCAGGATATACCGCTGCCGTTTATGCTGCCCGTGCCGGCTTAAAGCCTACTCTAATTACCGGCATGGCACAGGGTGGTCAATTAATGACAACAACTGAAGTAGATAACTGGCCGGCTGATGTCAATGGTGTACAGGGACCTGAACTGATGCAGCGTTTTCTGGCACATGCTGAACGCTTTGGCACAAACATGATTTTCGATCACATCAATCAGGTAGATTTACAGCATCGTCCGTTCACCCTCACTGGTGATATGGGGAGCTATAGCTGCGACGCACTAATCATTGCCACAGGTGCTTCAGCCAAATATCTGGGCTTACCCAGCGAAGAAGCTTTTGCGGGTCGAGGGGTATCAGCCTGCGCTACCTGTGATGGTTTCTTCTATAAAGATCAGGATGTAGCCGTAGTTGGCGGGGGTAATACCGCCATCGAGGAAGCTCTATATCTGGCCAATATCGCGCGTACTGTTACCGTTATTCACCGACGTGAAAGTTTCCGCGCCGAAAAAATCATGATGGATAAACTGCTGGAACGGGTAAAAGAAGGCAAAATTATTCTCAAGCTCAACGCTACAGTAGATGAAATTCTCGGTGATGACACTGGTGTCAATGCTGTACGTATCAATTACGCTGAAAATGAAAGTGAACTTGTTACTGTAACCGGCATATTTATTGCCATTGGCCATCAGCCGAATACCCAGATTTTCAGAGGACAGCTGGATATGGATGCTACCGGCTATCTTATTACTAAAGGAGGAAATGAAGGCAATGTAGGCGCTACCAATATCCCAGGCGTATTCGCCGCTGGTGACGTTAAAGACCACGTCTACCGTCAGGCTATTACCAGCGCCGCATCAGGCTGTCAGGCAGCACTTGATGCCGACCATTATCTCTCAGGATTAAGTAGCTGATTGTTTTATTTGTCAGAAAACCGGGCAGTTGATTATACGTCAACTGCTCGGTTTTAAAGTTTCTACTCTACACAAGCATTACGCGCAAAAGTAAATATTAGTTATAATGCGGCCTTTAAGCTAAACACAAATCACGTTCAAGGATAATAATTATGGGCTTTTTGCAAGGCAAAAAAATCCTCATCACTGGTATGATTTCTGAACGCTCTATCGCCTATGGTATAGCCAAAGCCTGCCATGAACAGGGTGCAGAACTGGCTTTTACCTATGTAGTAGACAAACTGGAAGACCGAGTACGTAAAATGGCGGCCGGACTTGGTTCCGAACTGGTGTATCGCTGCGATGTACAAAGCGATGAAGAAATCAATCAGTTATTTGCTGATTTGAGCCAAAGCTGGTCACAACTGGACGGACTGGTACACGCCATTGCTTTTGCACCAAAAGAAGCTTTAAACGGAGATTTTCTGGACAGCATTACCCGTGAAGCATTTATGACTGCTCACGAAGTATCAGCCTATAGTCTGCCTGCACTGGCTAAAGCTGCACGGCCGTTAATGAGTGGCCATAACAGCTCTATTCTGGCACTTACCTATCTGGGTGCTGTACGTGCTATTCCCAATTACAATGTGATGGGTATGGCCAAGGCTTCACTGGAAGCCGGTATCCGCTTTACTGCGGCCTGTCTGGGAGCGGAAGGTATTCGCTGTAATGGTATTTCAGCCGGCCCGATTAAAACACTGGCCGCCTCCGGCATTGCCAATTTCAGCCGCCTGCTGACGCATGTTTCAGCACAAAATCCGATTCGCCGCAATATCACCATTGAAGAAGTGGGTAATACTGCTGCTTTTCTGTTATCCGATCTGGCTTCTGGCATCACCGGTGAAATCACCTATGTTGATGGTGGCTACAACATTAATGCTCTGGGTGTACCAGAAGATTTGGTTAGCACGCGTAATAGCTGATTCACAACACTTTATTCAAAGCTGCCTGCATTCCCGTTCAGGCAGCTTTTATTATTTTTACATTGCATAACCCTGCTCAGGCTTACCTACTTGCATAATCGCGCTAACATGAAACCAATTATTTCATTTTATTCCAACCATGGAGACAGGCATGAAGTTTTTTGAACAGTTTAAAGCTTTTTTATTACGTGGCAATGTAATCGATCTGGCTGTCGGTATGGTAGTGGGTACGGCTTTTACCAATATGGTGAAATCACTGGTAGACAATGTGATTATGCCACCGATAGGTTTACTGATTGGCGGAGTGGATTTTTCTAATCTGTTTTTTACTTTGCGCGATGGTTCAAAATCGCCCGGCCCTTATGAAACGCTTGGTGCCGCACAGGCTGCCGGAGCGGTAACCCTGAATATTGGCTTATTTATTAATACCGTTATCAGCCTGATTATTGTAGGCTTCGCCATTTTTATGGTTGTTAAAGCAATTAATAAGCTGCATAAAAATCCCCCGCCTAAAACCACGACTAAACAGTGCCCACAATGCTGTACCGAAATTCCGCTAGAAGCCAAGCGCTGCCCGAACTGTACTTCTGAGCTAAGTTAATTTAAATCTTATTTCACTTTAAAACGTGATATACACTGCACACCGGCTAAAATTTGGCTTGTTCCGAATATTCAAAAGCTACATACTGCTTGTAGCTTTTTTTTGCACCAGAACAAACTGTGTATTCTGCTCATGGATTAGGTACTGATAACGCATTTTGATGTTCAGTTATTGGAAAAATGGAAAATATTAAAAGTATTTTTTGAAAGTAATGCAGATTTAAGCCATAAGCATAGCTATTGTAGATAATTCAATGTATTATCTTTAATTCCACTGTAGTTTTGTTGTCAGTTTTGACTTCTACTGATATGTTTGAGTCTGCGAATCAATTTGGAGTCTATCTTGGCCTGAATCCTCGCAAGATGGAATCTGGTAAGCCATTGAAAGGTAGGAGGCACATATCGAAAGTTGGCAAGTCTGAATATAGGACTGCATTGTATATGCCTGCGATATTGGCTTATTCTAAAATCTATATCCTAATTTTGTATCTAGGGCTGCAAAATAGTGGCAAGACGTCCAAAATTATTATTATGGCGCTTATACGTAAGCTTGCGATTTATGCATATACGGTTTATAAGACGAATTGAGCATATTACGCAAATAAATGTTAAACATGCGATGTCATTAGCAATTTTTAAATTGTTGTTATTCTGCAATTTTATCCAGTATGTGTAAATTTCTTGTTGATACTTAAAACACTATCTTTTCTGGGCTTCGTGGAGGAAAACGTTGTTTACGTTTTCCTCTGAAATTAAGCTTTTATTAGCAATACACTCGATACACACGTTTATGAGTCCATTTATATCCGAGCTTTCCGATGCGATTAAAACATTTGGGAAAGCCCAGGCGTAAATGCCTGTCTGTGATAACACGTAGTACCAACATAATCACTGAATCATCCTGTAACTTAAGTTGATAATAGTAAGCACAGTGGCTTGAGCCAACAGCTCATTGCAATAGTAACAGGATGACTTTTTTCTAACTCCCGAGATCTGCTTAAGCTTGCGGTTTTCAGCCTCCAGCTCTTGTATGCGTTTGATATCGGATGTTCCCATACCACCATATTTTCCCGCCATTTATAAAAAATAGAATTGGCAATGCCATATATTTACGGCAAAGTTCTTTGACAGAGATCGCGGCTTGATGTAAATACCCCAAACTTAGTACAAGCTTCAAGTAGAAAATAATACTGCTTGTCTTAGGGTTTTATACTCAATCGGCGTCATATTATTTAATGCTTCATGAGGCCTTTCGGTGTTATAACTGGTT
>NZ_MDVC01000005.1 GCF_002777425.1 Snodgrassella alvi | reverse complement strand
CTATAAATATAATAATTATAAAATAATCCAATAATGCTATATTTAGCATACAAATTAAATAACCCATTTTTTTCTAAATATATTTATACATATGGCATATATTATTATTAAGCTATATAAATGCCTTTCGCAACATGGGTAACAACTCATAACATATTGAAATAGCAACAAGAATCCAAACTAAAAAACCGGCTATTTCGGCCTGATTCCGTGGCTATTTTACAACAAAATCTATTTTTTCCTAAAAAAAATGAAAATAAAATTAACATAAATTGCAAATTAAAAAATTTACTTCAGCATGTGGTTAACTAATTCCATTCTGCTACACAAAATTTACACAAAATTAATTGCAAACCTGCCGGCCACACCCCCACCCACAGATAACAGCCATGCAGAGAGCCGGAGCTGCCAATTTGCGATTACCAGCAAAGAAAAAAAGAAAAGCCTGAAAAAAGCTTTCAGGCTTTATTAATAATGATTTTTATATAAAACTCATTGAGTAATGGCAAAAGGGTAACCACAAAAGATGCACACTTATTCGGTAACCCACTTTATTTGTTTAGTCAGGCCAGATAAATCAGCGCAGCAACGGTAGCGATTCAGTATTGATAAAATTGACTACATTATTTAAATCATTTTGTGGATTATCAACCATATCAGAATTTTTAGTATCCGCTGCTGTATCAGAATCTGCATCAGATGCTTCATCATCATACAGAGTAAATGATTCCGTCTTAGGTGCTGAAGATGGCACACCTATGTCTTTAATCAGCCGCTGATACTCGGGAGATTGTATCAACAACAGTTTAGCAGCCTTGCGCAAATTATTGACCTCACTATGAGCCAGATAAAACGTAGTCGGAATATGAATTACTTTTTCTCTCAATGGTGAAGGCGGCAAATCCAGCAAATTCACACTAATATAATAGACACGTGGCGCGTGCTCACCTCGGTTCTCGTTCCACCATTCAGCATATTTTTGAAACTGACGCTGTGTATCTTCCGAATACTTCTCAATCGGAATACTGGTTAATGCCCTGACTACATCTGTTGTACCCGGGACACTGGCACTACTGTCAATTTCATTTTTTCGCTGCGACTGTGCATTGACATTAATAATAATGATTTTATGAATGTTCGCCGATTCCAAACGGTCGTACAGGGTTTTATTACTATATAGTTCTGTCGTATCCAGCAGGCTGCGCAAGCCAAGATTATCAGTCAGTCCACCATCCAGCAAGTGAATATAAGGCCGTTTCTGGCTATCCTGATACTGTTTCAGATTGGCACGGTAAACCGCGCGCGTCTGAGCACGAAACGCTGTGGTACCAGTAGCATCCGCAGTATTGGTGTCCACCAGATCATTTGGCAGCTGATAGTGGCAGTTGCCGCCATTGTTATTCAGTGTTACCGGAGCAAATACCAACGGTACCGCGCTGGAAGCAGCCACTGCCCGTGCAATAGATACCTTGGTTAAATCCAGACAGAGCACATCAAAATATTCCTGAGTAAAATCCAGCCGGCTGCCCAGACTCATATCCGTGGCACTAATCACAACAAACGGCCCCTGACGTTTATTATTTAAATCGGCATAGGTAGCACCATGATATAAATGTAAATCTAGCTGCTCCTGCAACAAATCCCCGCGACCAAACTCAGGTGAAGCCAGCCGCGACCAGTTTGCCATCGAAAAAACCTGCCCGATAAGCATTTTCTGTAAATTCTGATTGAGAAAATTATGCTCAAATCTGGGAATCGTTTCTGCACCATGCAGGCCAAAATAAGTAGCCAGTACAGAACCGCCAGAAATGCCATAGGCCACATCCACTGTATCCAGCAAGCTGGTTTGCCGGCCGCCTATTTTCACCTGCTGCTGTTTCAGCGATTCAAGAACGCCATAGCCAAAGGCTGCTGCACGTGTGCCGCCACCAGAGAACATAACAATACCGATTACATCGTCACTTTTATGTGCATTATTGTTTAATAAAGCATTTTGCAGACGATAGCCCTTATTTTCATTAATATGATCAATCGTTGCCACCGGCTGATATTGCAAAGTAGCACAGGCATTCAATCCGAATACAATAATCAAAGTTAGCATTAGCCATATTGTGGATCGAGTAATACACAGCGGCATATATGGCTCCCAGACCAAAAAAAGCGTATTAAAATATTCCGTTCAATAATCAATAGTACTATTGATTATTGATTAAAGTGCCAGTGTAACATTGTCACCACTATTCAACCTTATCAGTCCTGCTTTGTAATTATATTATCAAACTATTAAATTACCGATGCAGTCCGGAAACCAAATCCGGTTGCGCGTATTGGCTATTCTGTCTCACTATCCTGCCAGCCGCCGCCAAGTGTCTTATACAGATTCACCAGATTACGCGCTTCTTCCAACCGTCCTTGAATCTGTTTGTCAGTCAGATCTTCCGTATTCAAGCGTGCGCGTAAACTGCGATCCAGTGTCATATTGCCAAAGCGAAACAGTTTCTCGGCTGCACTGGCCTGACTGGCTGCCTGCGTTTGCGCCTGATGCATTAACTGGGTTTGCTGGTACAGACTGAACTGCATCTGATAGGCATTATCTACTTCGGCCAGTGCCTGCAAAATCATATTATCATATTCGGCAATGGCTGCCTGTAGCTGTGCATCTGCTCTTTCGATATTGTGTTTAATCCGGCCGGCGGTGAATACCGGAATTGTCATACCGGCATCAAGCAAGCCACCAACATTTTTTAAATATGATGTGTTGTTATTTAAATGTATCTGGCCAGTTTGCCATAAAAAATTAAGTGAAAAGCGCGGTAGTCGATCTGCTTTAGCACTGGCTAGCCCAGCACTCATCGCTTTCACCACATTTTCCTGAGTACGTATATCCGGCCGCCGGGTAATGACATCTAATGGCAACTGCCCAGCAGGTGCAGAAGGCAAATGCTGAAAAATGTCCAGAGACGCAGGAGCAATCGTAAAGCCCTGCGGTGACTGGCCGGTTAATACCGCGATATTGCGCTGATACACATCTGCCTGAGCCTGATAAGTGGCAATCTGTGCCTGCATAGCGGCCAGTTTGGCGGCAATTTCCCTTACATCATAAGCCGTAGTCTGGCCAGCACGAAAACGGCCAACTGTATAGCGCTGCAATTCTTTGAGCGTAGCCACACTGTGTTCACCTACTTTCACACGCTGCTGCATGGCACGCATTTTCAGATAATTATCGGCAATCTCACTACTGAGCAGCATCTGAGCACCATGCCAGCGTTCTGTTTCGCTCAGACTCAGATAATGCATTTCATCAGCATCACTGCGCTTCTGGCCGAATATATCCGGTTCCCAGCTGGCAATGAAACCTGCCTGCACTGTATTGCCATGCAATCGGCTGCGATTGGCACCAAGAGGCGAACCAGTCGCCTGTAAATAATCCTTGGTATTACCGATTCCCGGCAGATCAAGGTCTTTGAGTGCATTGGCACCGTTGTAGCGGTGCAAGCCGCCACTGCTTTCTACCCCAGCCTGCGGGCTAAGATCAGACTCCGCTATAGCTGCACTGGCACGAGCTGAAAGCATATTCTCTTTCATCTTGGCCAGATTACGGTTATTTTTTAAACCCGTATTAATCAGATCATTCAATACCGGGTCTGGCCAGCTCTGCCACCAGCGGCTGATGTCTGCCGTACCGCGGGCAGTAGCATTGTGGTCAAACTGCTGTGGTACAGCCACGGTGGATTTCACCTGAATATCAGTTCTGCCACAGCCTGCCATTAATCCCATAGCCAGTAATACCGGCAACCATGTTTTATTCATCACCTTACTTCCCGAAAATCCGGCGCAATCATCATCAAGAATGCTGCGCCAGCATGCCACGAAAGCGCGACAAAGCCAAAGCCAGAAACAGCGCACCCATGATTGTCATCATCATTATTTTCGGCCAGACAATATCCAGCCCGGCATTGCGAAACAGCACATCCTGACTAAACTGAGTAAACTGGGTTTCTGGCGAAAACCAGGTTATATACTGAAAAAAAGCCGGCATGCTCTCCAGTGGCGATTCCGAGCCTGAAAGCAAACGCATCACCACATATATCGGCAAACACAGCAAACCGAATTGCGGCATGGTTGGTGCCAGCGTTGCAAACCAGATACCCAGCGAAGCCACAGAAAACAGATAAATCAACATACCCAGACTAAACAAAGACACCGAACCATTAATCGGAATACCCAGCCAGCCCTCAATCACCAACCACAGCGACAGCAGAGAAGCCACCGAAATCACCGCACCATTGGCAAAAATCTTGGCCATCACAATTTCACTGGGGTGTACCGGCATCACCAGCAACTGCTCAATCGTTCCGTGCTCACGCTCACGGATTACCGCTGCACCAACCAGAATAATTGCCAGTAAGGTCAGATTCGATATCACATTCATCGTAGCGATAAACCATGAAGATTCACCATTGGGATTAAACTGGATATTCAGCACCGGAGTCACCGGCGAATATTCAGCTGCCATCGGCTGGTGTAAAAACGAGCGTGTCTGTGCATCAATTATCTGGCTTAAATAATTAAAGCCAATCCCGGCCTGAGTTACCGAAGTGGCATCAGCCAGTACCTGAATAGTAGGCGAACGCCCTGCCACTACATCACGTTCAAAGTTAACCGGAATATCCAGCACAAACACATAATCGCCTTTATCCATGGCCGCATCAATTTCCTCGCGCTTTACCTCTACCGGCGGCTTGAAATATGGTTCTAGCAAAGAATCACGAATCCGGTAAGACAGCACACTGTGGTCGGCATCCATTACCGCCACAGAAGCATGTCGCACTTCCGTAGAAATACTGGTGGCTACAGAATATATGGCTACAGACAATACCACCACCATCAAAGCAATCAGTACTACATCGCTCAGCAGACTTTTTAGTTCTTTAATACTCAGTACCCACACATTTTTAAACCATTGCAGCATCTATACCTCCTGCTTTTTTAACAAGCAGCCGGCCAAAAATACATACACCAAACAGAATGCCAGCAATACCAGATAATAGTTAACGAAATCCAGAAAGCCCAAACCTTTGGTAAAACCGCCCAGACTGATTAACTGATACCATGCAGTGGGAAAACTCCAGCCAAACCAGTAATTCACACCAGTTAGCGTAGATAAGGGATAAAGTAGACCGGAAAAATTCAGCGCCGGAATCAGTGACAAGATAGCAGAACCAAAAATTGCGGCCACCTGTGACTTAACAAAACTGGAAATAAGTAAGCCAAAAGCGGTGGCAGCACAAATCAGCGCCAACGCCCCCAGACTCATGGCAAAGAAACTGCCACGTACCGGTACACCCAGTACCACTACCGCCAGCCACACCAGAATCAGATAGCTGATAAAGGAAACAAACACATAGGGTATCTGCTTGCCAATCAGAAACTGCCTTACCGAAGCCGGAGAAGTATACAGATTGGTAATTGAGCCGATTTCCCGCTCGCGTACCACACCCAGCGCCGTCATCATAACTGGTATCAGCATCATTGCCATCATAATCATACCGGGCGTTATCGCAAAAATACTTTTAAAATCCTGATTGTATACATAGCGCGGTGCAATCTGCGCATTAGGCGTGAGCGATACTGGCAAGCCTTTCTGAGCCCATTCAGCCGTAGCATAGCGGTTCAATATCACCAGAATAAAACTTTTAATATTCTCCGCCATAAACGGCATGGTACCATCTACATAAAACCCCACTTCCGGCTTATCACCACGCAGCAGATCGCGACCAAAATGGGGGGGAATATCAATAACCAGTCTGGCTCGCGAAATTTTCAGCGTTTGGTCAACTTCACTGGCATCATGCAGATTGCCGGTAAAGGTAAAATAGCGCGAACCATGAAAGTGTTCGATTAACGCACGGCTTTCCACCGTCTGATCACGATCCAATACTGCAAACTTTACATGCTCTACATCAAAAGACACTGACCACGCAGCCATCATCATTAAAACAACCGGCCCGAACAAAGCAAAAAACAAGCGAATTTTATCGCGTAGCAACTCCTTGCCTTCGCGTACAGCAAATGTCCATACCGTCCGTAGCCAGTAAGTAAGACTATTAACATTCATTGCCTTGCCAGCAGTTTGCGCCAGTTTGGTTTCCTGAGGCGGATTATGCTCGGCAGTTGCTGGCTGATTATCCTGATTTTTGTCTACCGCTTCTTGCAAATAATCAATAAATGCTGTTTCTAAATCATCTGTATTCTTATTGGCACACAACTCAGCAGGCGTACCAATAGCCAGTACCCGTCCCTGATGCATAAACGATATTCGGTCGCATCGTTCTGCCTCATTCATAAAATGTGTCGATACAAAGATAGTGGTACGATTATGCCTTGATAAATCAAGCAGATGATGCCAGAACATATCTCTGGCCACAGGGTCAACCCCTGATGTTGGTTCGTCTAGAATCAATACCTGCGGATGGTGCAGGCAGGCCGCAGCCAGTTGCAAACGTTGCCGGATACCCAAAGGCAGTTCACTGGGTTGGATATCAGCAAATTCAACCAGATCAAACTGCTGTAAAGACTGCTGAACCGAAGAACCAATCTGCGCCGCATCCATACGATATAGCCGAGCAGATAAAACCAGATTCTGCCGTACCGTTAATTCCTCATATAAAGAAAACGACTGCGACATATATCCAATCTTCATGCGCGTCGTCATATCATCGGCATCAACCGTGTGCCCAAGCAACTGGGCAGTACCCGAGCTGGCGTCCAGCAAACCAGTAAGCATTTTCATAGTTGTCGATTTACCGCAACCATTCGACCCCAGAAAGCCAAAAATTTCGCCACGCTCAATCGTAAAGCTTACATTATTTACCGCAACAAAATCCCCAAAACGCTTAGTTAAATCTTTCGCCTCAATAGCCGGTGGTGAATCCTTATCGGGTACAAATGGCGTTAGCTGTAAACTGCCGGCTTTATCCTGCTTCGACTCAGGCAGCATTTTCACATAAGCCTGTTCCAGCGTATCCGTATGCGTCTCTTCCAGAACCTGCTGCGTCGGTGCATTAACAATCAGGCGGCCTTCATCCATTGCCAGCAAATATTCAAAGCGCTTGGCTTCATCAAAATAGGCAGTGGCCACAATCACCGTCATATCCGGATTTTCCTGCCGCAATTGATCAATCAACTGCCAGAACTGCCGTCGTGATAACGGGTCAACCCCCGTAGTTGGCTCATCCAGAATCAGCAACTCAGGATTATGTACCAGCGCACAGCACAGGCTTAACTTCTGCTTCATCCCGCCAGACAGCTTACCAGCCGGCCGGTCGGCAAAAGGTGTCAGCCCCGTAGCCTGCAACAAACGCGCAATACGCTCATGCCGCATCGCGCCACGCAAACCGAATAAGCGCGCATGAAAATCAACATTTTCATTAACTGATAAAGTCGGATACAGATTCTGGCCAAGCCCCTGTGGCATAAATGCAATACGATGGCTTAGCAACTGACGGCTGTGCTTATCTGCCATGCTGTCACCAAATACCAGCACCTCGCCCTGCTGAATAATCTTTACACCAGCAATCAACGACAGCAAAGTCGATTTACCTACCCCGTCCGGCCCAATCAGGCCTACCGTAGCACAGCGCCGGATTTGCAGCGACACATCGCGCAACGCCACCGTCTGCCGGTATTGATGGGACACATGGCGTAAATCAACAGCCCAGTTTTCTCCTGTCGCAGCCTGCTCTTTGGCAGTACTCTCCATCTCAGGCACCTTTGGCTGATTGTTTCATACTGGGTAGATTAACCTGCCACTGCTGCGGCCATGCCTTACTGTTATCTAAACGGATATAGCCGTTACCCGTTAAGCCGCCTTTGAGCAAACCACTGTATTGCAACGCAATCTGTGGCGGAATTTTTAGCTTGACCTTATACATCAGCTTTTGCCGCTCGTTCAGCGTTTCTACAAACTTGGGCGTAAATTGGGCATTGGAATCAATAAAATCCACTTTTGCCGGCCAGACTGCATTCATCCCGTCCAGAATAATCCGTGCTTCATCCCCAAGCTTCAGCTTACCAATAGTATCCGTGGGCAAATATACCGACAACGTCACATCAGTTGGGTCTAGCAGCGACACCACCTTATAGCCTTCGCCCAGCACATTACCGGCTTCAGCAATACGATACTCAACCCGACCGGCTTTAGGCGCCCGAATCAGCATATCGTTGTTTGCAGAAGAAGTAGCATCAATTTGCGCCTGCGCCTGTTTCACCGCAGCCTGTGCCTCAGCGCGTGCCGCCTGCGCCGCTTTAACTTTAGCAATAGCCGCATCGCGGTCAGCCAGACGCCGGCGTAATTCTGGCGAAGATACCAGCTCATCTGATCTGAGCTGGCGCGTATTATCCAGATCCATCTGCGCAACTTTATGTGCCTGTTGCTGGGCAGCAATTTCCGCTTCTGCTTTAGCCACATTTTCCTGTGCACGCAGTTTATCCGCACGCGCAGCCGCCAGCTTGCTACTGGTCTGATCAGATGAAAGCTCAGCCAAAACCTGATTTTTGGCTACAATATCACCCTCATCCACTTTCATTTCCACTACTCGGCCAGAGTATAAAGTAGCTACATCCAGCCGTTTTAACTCCATGCGACCATTGCCACCAGCAAAACCATCCGGTAAAGCAGTATGACTGCGCATATTAATCCATACCGCCAGCCCAACCAACACCAGTACCACCAACACAAACAACAGTCTTCTTATTTTCATCTATCTATTCCTGATTATTGAACTGTTTTACTGGTTTCGCATCACGAAACACGCCGAATTTTACTCACGCAAGTTAACACATAAAATAAAGTCACATTTCATCAATAACAATAGTTTACTATCACTGTTGCACTCTTACCATAATAGCTGACACCCTAAACAGACAGGCTTAATTCTGATTCCTGCCAATCGCCACTTGTCAGCACCCTGATTTTTTCTGACAATCAAAACACTGCTTTCAAGGACTTCCGACATGATTATCGTAATGCAACGACAAGCAACAGCAACCCAGATCAACAACGTCATCACCTTTATCCGCCAGCGCGGATTGCATGAACACATATCGCACGGCGAAGAACGTACCATTATTGGCGCAGTTGGCGACGAAAGAGTATTTGAACCACGCGAGCTTGAAGCGCTCGCCGGCGTTGAAAAAGCATTGCGTATACTACAGGACTGGCGCATTATCAGCCGTGAAATCCAGCAGCAGGACACCATCATCACCGTACGCGGCCAACAATTCGGCGGCCAGCACTGTCATCGGGTAGCCAGCACCACCGGCTTACAATTTCCAGAAAATACCAACATATTTATCGACCCTTTCTACCAGACAGCTTCACCTTATACACCACCACAGCCAACTGGTACTAACATGCAACAACAAATAAAACAGGCACATCAGGCCAGTAAATCGGTCTGGTTACGTATCAGAGATGTGCGCCAGCTCGAACCTGCCTTACAAGCAGAAGCAGATATTATTTATCTGGGTGGAGAGCTGATGTCCAACCGTGCCCTGCTCAATGAAGTAGGCTGTCTAAATATCCCGGTGGTACTGTGCAAAGACAAACATCATCAGGTTGACGATTGGCTGATTGCTGCCGAACACATCGCCCTCAAAGGCAATCATCACCTGATGTTGGGTGAAGCCGGAACATTAAGCCTTGAACGCAATGCCCCATACAGGCTTGATGTAGAAGCCATTGTTAAGGCCAGACAAATTACCCATCTACCGATTGTTGCCAATATTTCCCATCTTGCCCATGCCTATATGAACAGTGCAACACTCATGCAACTGGCACAGGCAGCAGGTGCCCATATCATCATCTACTAACTGGACAATAAGTCTAAAATTTAATAATTAACAAAAACCTATAATTTCTTCAAATTTGGACAAATTAATCAAAATAAACAGTTTAATTTGTCCAAATTAAGCATTATATTGCTCATAACCAAAAAAATTCAGCATAAAATAAATTAAAAAGTACATAAAATCAGCACTTTTCTTAAAATTAGCGCTTGCTTAACACCCATACCTGATTTATCGTAAACACTCATTTAGCTAACCCAAACCTGCTAATCCGACTATCTGACGCAGAGCCAACAGTCCATCACAATAGGTATATTCGCGTACCCAAAATCGCTGTTTACATCTATTAAATCTTACCGGATGAAGATGCATTGACAACGTGTCAGTCGGACTACTAGAACATAAGAGGTTGATATGCAACTTTCAGGTGCACAAATACTCGTGCAGAGTCTCAAAGCCGAGAATGTAGAATATGTTTTCGGATATCCCGGCGGAGCAGTTCTCGAAATTTACGACGCCATCTTCCAGTTAAAAAAATTTCGCCACATACTGGTCAGACACGAACAGGCCGCAGTTCACGCTGCCGATGCCTATTCACGTGCCAGTAATGGTGAAAAAATCGGCGTAGCACTGGTCACATCCGGCCCGGGTGCCACTAATGCCATTACCGGTATTGCCACAGCCAATTCCGACTCAGTACCCCTCGTGGTTATTTCCGGTCAGGTTGGCACACCTGCCATTGGTTCCGATGCCTTTCAGGAAGTAGATACCGTTGGCATTTCCCGCCCCTGCGTGAAACATAATTTTCTGGTAACACACGTCAGCGAACTGGCCGAGACCGTAAAAAAAGCATTCCAGCTTGCCCGTACCGGCCGGCCCGGAGTAGTGGTTATCGATGTACCTAAAGATGTCACACAGGCAATGGCAAAATTCAGCTATCCACAGGAAGACATCAATATCCGCTCCTATCAGCCCGTTACCCACGGGCACACCGGCCAGATAAAAAAAGCAGCACAGGTAATGGCTGCGGCCAAACGCCCGATTATTCTGTTTGGTGGCGGCGTGATACTGGGCAATGCCAGCAATGTCCTCACTGACTTCATCCAGTCTACCGGCACACCCTGTGTATCCACCCTGATGGGATTGGGCGCATTCCCCAGCACCAATCGTCAGTTTCTGGGCATGGTAGGCATGCATGGCTGCTATGAAGGCAATCTGGCCTTGCAGAACGCAGATGTTGTACTGGCCGTGGGCGCACGCTTCGATGACCGCGTTGTCTCTGTACCAGACAAATTTACCGATGATGGCAAAAAAATCATCCATATCGATATCGACCCCTCCAGCATTGCCAAACGCGTTAAAGTAGATGTGCCGATTGTTGGCGATGTAAAAAACGTTCTTGCTGATTTACTCGCCCTGTGGCAGAAGCAGAATCTGGCTTTCAACAGCAATGCACTGGAAAGATGGTGGAAAACCATCGAAAACTGGCGCAGCTATAACAGCCTGTGGTTTGACAGCACAGGCGGATCCATCACGCCGCAACAGGTAATCCAGACATTAGCCAGACTTACCGGCAACAATGCCCTCATTACCTCCGATGTCGGCCAGCATCAGATGTTCACTGCGCAGTACTACCCGTTTCAGCGGCCGCGCCAGTGGCTCAATTCCGGCGGACTGGGCACCATGGGCGTAGGCCTGCCTTATGCCATGGGTGCCAAACTGGCCAGACCAGAGGAAGACGTATTCTGTATCACCGGTGAAGGTTCCATTCAAATGAACATTCAGGAACTGTCTACCTGTTACCAGTATCGCCTGCCCATCAAAGTAATCAACCTGAATAACGGCTTTCTCGGCATGGTTCGCCAGTGGCAGGAGCTGTACTACGAAAACCGCTACTCCGAAACCTATATGGAATCACTGCCCGACTTTGTCAAACTGGCCGAAGCCTACGGCCATATCGGTATCCGGGTTGAAAAAGCAGCCGACATAGAAGGTGCCCTGAAAGAAGCCATTGCCCTGAAAGACCGGCTGGTATTCATGGACTTCATTACCGACCGTACCCAGAATGTCTACCCGATGGTAGGCAATGGCAAAGGACTGGACGAAATGGTATTACCACCGCATATGAGTCCCCCCCCAACTACCGCAGGCAGTGACCGCGAACAGAATAGCCGGAGTGCATCATGAGACACATTTTATCTATTCTGATGGAAAACCAATCTGGTGCCATGAGCCGCATTGTTGGCCTGTTTTCAGCCCGTGCCTACAACATCGATTCTCTGTCGGTATCGCCCACAGAAGACAAAACCCTGTCACGCATGACAATCGTCACCAGCGGTAACGATCTGGTCATGGAGCAGATAACCAAACAGCTAAACAAACTGATTGAAGTCATCAAAGTAATCGACCTCAATGACAGCCAATACGTCGAACGCGAATTAATGCTGGTCAAGCTGCGCGCCACCGGCAAAGACCGCGATGAAGTACTGCGTCTGGCTGATAT
Organism: Snodgrassella alvi; assembly: GCF_002777425.1. Classification (GTDB taxonomy): domain Bacteria; phylum Pseudomonadota; class Gammaproteobacteria; order Burkholderiales; family Neisseriaceae; genus Snodgrassella; species Snodgrassella alvi_B. The sequence continues at coordinate 49,171 of NZ_MDVC01000005.1, read as the reverse complement.
TTTCCGCGGCCACATCATCGATGTTACCGATAAAACCTACACCGTAGAAATCACCGGCACCAGCAACAAACTTGATGCCTTTCTGGATACCGTGGGCAAAACACTGATTCTGGAAACAGTTCGCACCGGTGCAGCCGGCATAGGCCGCGGTGAGCGCATGTTACGTATTTAATCAGACACGCTGACAAAATTACCGGCTTAAAGCCATACCCGAACACCAATTATAGAATCAAAGCATTAAACCAAAGGAATAACCATGCAAGTTTATTATGATAAAGACGCCGACCTGTCATTAATCAAAGGCAAAACCGTAGCCATTATTGGTTATGGCTCACAGGGTCATGCCCATGCTGCCAACCTGAAAGATTCAGGTGTAAACGTAATCGTAGGCTTACGCAAAAACGGTAACTCATGGCACAAAGCAGAAAATGCCGGCCATGACGTACGTGAAGTGGCCGAAGCCACCAAAGCGGCGGATGTAGTCATGATTCTTACCCCGGATGAATTTCAACCGGCAGTATATGTAAATGAAATTGCCCCCAACCTGAAAGACAATGCCACCCTAGCCTTTGCCCATGGCTTCAATATCCATTACAACCAGATTATTCCGGCTAAAAATCTCGACGTAGTCATGATTGCCCCCAAGGGCCCCGGTCACACCGTGCGCAGCGAATTTCTCAAAGGTGGCGGCGTACCCAGCCTGATTGCCGTACATCAGGATGCAACCGGTCGTGCCCGTGACATCGCCTTATCCTATGCAGCAGCCAACGGCGGTACCAAAGGCGGCGTTATCCAGACTACCTTCAAAGAAGAAACCGAAACCGACCTCTTCGGCGAACAGGCCGTATTGTGCGGCGGGCTGGTTGAATTAATCAAAACCGGTTTTGAAACACTGGTAGAAGCCGGCTATGCCCCCGAAATGGCTTACTTTGAATGCCTGCACGAAATGAAATTAATCGTAGACTTAATCTACGAAGGCGGCATTGCCAACATGAACTACTCCATTTCCAACAATGCAGAATACGGTGAATACTTCACCGGCCCGCAAGTAGTAAATGAACATTCACGTCAGGCAATGCGTGAAGCATTAAAACGCATTCAAAACGGCGACTATGCCAAATCCTTTATCGTGGAAGGTGCTACCAACTACCCGTCCATGACTGCCCGTCGCCGTCAGAATGCCGAGCATCCGATTGAAATTGTCGGTAACCAGCTACGCAGCATGATGCCATGGATTGCCAAAAACAAACTGGTTGATCAGGACAAAAACTAATTTAGCTGTCTAAGTCAGCTTGTACCCAAACAAAAAGCTTGTGTATGCATTTTCATATACAAGCTTTTTTCAACCCTGAATCCAAGAAAAATTATGACTAACACACCCGCATCGCAGCCCGAATCTGCACCTCAAATCACCCAAAATTCCCCTACTAAAGTTGCCGTTGCCAGTCTGGTAGGTACAGCCGTAGAATTTTACGACTTCTACATATACGGTCTGGCCGCCGCACTGGTACTGGATACCTTGTTTTTTGCAAACAAGGATCCGGCACTTGCCGTCATGCACTCATTTCTGACCTTCGGCATCGCCTTTATCGCCCGCCCCATTGGTGCAGCACTGTTCGGCCATTTCGGCGACAAAGTCGGCCGCAAAACCACCCTGATTGCATCCTTACTGATAATGGGCATCAGCACCACCCTGATTGGCTTTCTGCCAACCTACCAACAAGCTGGCATCTTTGCACCAATTTGCTTATGCATCCTGCGCTTCTGTCAGGGGCTTGGGCTGGGTGGCGAATGGGGCGGTGCCGCCTTACTGGCTACCGAAAACGCTCCCAAAGGTAAACGCGCCCTCTTCGCCATGTTCCCACAAATCGGGCCTCCTATCGGCTTTATTACCGCCAGCCTGATATTCATTATTCTGTCCAAAAGCCTGAGCAACGAACAAATGATGGCTTGGGGCTGGCGTATTCCCTTTCTGCTGAGCATAGTGCTAGTTGGCCTTGGCATGTATGTCCGCATGTCCATTATTGAAAGCAATGCCTTTCGCAGCATGGTTGCCAAACAGAATGCAGTAAAAGTGCCGCTGGCTGATACCGTCCGTAAGCATTACAAACAGCTTATCCTTGGTTCACTGGCGGCCATGTCATGCTTTACCCTGTTTTTTCTGTCTACTGTATTTTCCCTGCAATATGCTACCACACAGCATCCATGGCAAAGCGCAGCACTGTTCAACAAAATTGACTACCTATTCATCCTGATGGGTGCCATAGTATTTATGGCTTTAGGTTCGCCCGTCTCAGCATGGCTTTCCGATAAAATCGGCCGCCGTCCGATATTTTTAATCGGTGGCATCCTAACCGTAATAATCGGTTACTTCTACGGTGATTTAATCAATTGTGACAGTACTGCTGTTGCCGCCATATTTCTGTCCTTTTCCTTATTTGTTATGGGCATTCTATGGACACCACTAGCTGCCTTTTTACCGGAAATATTTCCTACTAACGTACGATATACTGGCGCAGCCATATCTTTCAGCTTCGGCGGCATCCTGGGTGGTTCACTCACACCCTTTACCGCCGCATGGCTAGTTAAAGAATACAGCTTACAGGGTACCGTGTATGTTGGCTGGTTTCTGATCGTTTCCTGCCTGCTTAGCATGCTCGCCGTCCTGCTACTACCCGAAACCCATCGACAGGAAATCGAAAACTAAAACAGATAAAAAACCGATTAACCCAATCGGTTTTTTATTTATTCCATCTATTCCCATCAGCTTTATTAGTAATCTGTCTCCATTGCCCATTCTTTCTGCTAAAATAGACACAAAAATACAACGTAACAGAAAACCAATATGAGCATTATCAACAATAAAAAAGCCTTTCACGATTACTTTATTGAAGAACAGATAGAAGCCGGCATCGTTCTGGAAGGCTGGGAAGTCAAAGCCATTCGTGCAGGCCGGGTGCAAATCAAGGAAAGCTATATCCAGTGGAAAAAAGGTGCCTTCTACTTAGTCGGCAGCCACATCACTGCATTGCCTACCGCCTCCGATCACGTCAAGCCCGATCCGGTACGCCAGCGGAAACTTCTACTGAATCAATCTCAAATCAACAAACTGATTGGCAAAGTAGAACGCAGTGGCTATACCCTCGTCCCCGTCAACATGCATTACAGCCATGGCTATGTCAAAATCGACATGGGCTTAGCCAAAGGTAAAAAACAGCACGACAAACGCCAGAGCAGCAAAGAAAAAGACTGGAACCGTGAAAAACAACGGCTAATAAAACAGGCTCGCTAACTCATGCCAAATCATAAAATATTAAAAAGGGAAATTGATATTTTTCAATTTCCCTTTTTAATAAAATTTAAATCCGATTGATAATCGCAATCCCATCCATTTGATCCATAAAATAAAAGCCATCAATAACTGCCAGAAAAGCCAAAACAAAAAAACAACTCAAAATAAATTAAAAAGTACATCATTACCTACTCATCCACCCCATACCACATTCCTGCAAATTTAACTAAACAGACACCTACTAAAATATGTTATATTTAAAACTTAAAAGTACAATATAACCATTGTTTTCAATAACAAAAAAGAGAAATTAGCGATGAAAAAAACTGCTTATCTTTTAGGGCTACTATTATTAAGCGGCTGTATAACAATCAACGGAGATTATCGCCTTACTGCCCAAGATGAAAATGGTAAAGATTTATTACCTAAAATGAAATTGCTGGCACATGGCACCGGCATCTACACCGTTAAAAATTCCCTATGTGCATCCTTTCCCAAAGCTACTATTCGTATTTACGACCTCCGCACCAACGAAGAGCTAAAAGGTGAAAGCCCGCGCAAATGCCGATAAATCCGGCTGCATTATCAATAAAATAATAGCATTTCCTCGTCAATAATTTATAGCTAGTTTTTATTGGAAAAAATAACATTCAGCAATAGCATGAGCTATCAACCCAAAGACTTAAAAATCATGCAGGAATGGCGATGTGATTCAATAGTTTACACAAGCATTTAGCTGTTTTTTTTGCCGGAGTGAATGCTTTAATATCCCTGCTTTGTGGGCTAGTAACCCAAACAAATAATGAAAATTCCAGCTTGGCAATATTTTTATTAGCGGCAATAGCTACTTATTTGCTATCTGTAATCAATCAACTTTATCAGAACAACTAACGGACCGAATGGAGAAGTTAACACCAATGAATTCTACATGACATCTACACCTAAACCCATCATTAACAAAAAAATTCATTTCTATATAGAGCCTGGCAAAAGCACTTTTAATAATACATTAAATAATGACTATCAGAACCGGCTTAGCAATATCCTGAAATTTCTGGCACAAAATCGAAAAAAGAAGCTGAATAAAAATCATAAAAGTATGCAACCCACAAAACAGCAAAACTAAATAACAGCAGCCATAAAACAAATACATTAATCATCTTATCCAGATAGATAGCCTATTTTTCACAATATTAGTTTTCCCCATACAGAGCACTTGCAGAAATAAAAACAGAAAAGTGTTAAAATAACTCGCTTCATACTCAAACACCTGTCAAGAGCCTAGCATGAATCAGGATAAAATCTTAATTCTCGATTTTGGTTCACAAGTAACCCAGCTCATCGCCCGGCGCGTACGTGAAGCTCATGTTTATTGTGAATTACATTCATTCGACATGCCCATTGCCGACATCAAGGCATTCGCCCCCAAAGGCATTATCCTGTCTGGCGGCCCCAATTCAGTATACGAATCAGACTATCAGGCCGATCCAGAAATCCTTAATCTGGGTATCCCCATTCTTGGCATCTGCTATGGCATGCAATGGCTGGCACACACCATGGGTGGTGAAGTCAGCGGTGGCGACCAGCGCGAATTCGGTTATGCTCAGGTACATACAGAAGACAGCCAGTTTACCAATGGTATTTTTGACAACCAGCCCAACACACTGGATGTATGGATGAGCCATGGCGACAAAGTAAGCAAACTGCCAGAAGGCTTCAAAAGCATTGGCCATACCCCTAGCTGCCCTTATGCCATCATCGAAAATCCACAAAAACACTTCTATGGCGTACAGTTTCACCCCGAAGTTACCCATACCAAACAAGGGCGCGAACTAATCAACCGCTTTGTACTGGACATCTGTCAGGCCAAACCAAGCTGGACAATGCCAAACTACATCGAAGAAGCCATTACCAAAATTCGCGAACAGGTAGGTAACGATGAAGTTATTCTGGGTCTTTCCGGTGGCGTGGATTCATCCGTAGCCGCAGCCCTGATTCACCGTGCCATCGGCGACCAGCTTACCTGCGTTTTCGTTGATCATGGCCTGTTGCGCTATCAGGAAGCGCAAATGGTTATGGACATGTTCGGCAAAAACCTTGGCGTAAACGTAATTCACGTCGATGCTTCTGTCGACTTCCTCGAAAAACTTGCCGGCGAAACCGACCCCGAACGCAAACGCAAAATCATCGGTGCCGAATTTGTTGAAGTTTTCCAGCGCGAAGCCGGCAAACGCCAAAACGCCAAATGGCTGGCACAAGGCACCATCTACCCTGATGTAATTGAAAGCGCCGGCGCCAAAACCAAAAAAGCGCATGCCATCAAAAGCCATCACAACGTAGGCGGCCTGCCGGAAACACTCAATCTGCAACTGCTGGAGCCACTGCGCGACCTCTTCAAAGACGAAGTGCGCGAACTAGGTGTAGCTCTGGGACTACCACGCGACATGGTATACCGTCATCCCTTCCCCGGCCCCGGTCTGGGCGTGCGTATTCTGGGCGAAGTTAAACGCGAGTATGCCGACTTACTGCGTCGTGCCGACCACATCTTTATCGAAGAATTGCGCAACACCTGTGATGAAGATGGCCTATCCTGGTACGACAAAACCAGTCAGGCATTTGCCGTTTTCCTGCCAGTAAAATCCGTAGGCGTCATGGGAGACGGCCGCACCTACGAATACGTAGTAGCCTTGCGTGCAGTTATTACCAGCGACTTCATGACTGCCCACTGGGCACACCTGCCGTACGATTTACTTGGCCGCGTTTCCAACCGCATCATCAACGAAGTCCGCGGCATCAACCGCGTGGTTTACGATGTCAGCGGCAAACCACCTGCTACCATTGAGTGGGAATAACAGCGCACACACCATATTAACGCAAACCAAAAAGCCTTGTTCACCACAGGGCTTTTTCTTTTTCAGCATCCTCTAGCCCCAAAACCCTGCTTATTCCTGCCACCAGCAATAAAAAAACACATTTTTCAGAAAAACAACAGCAATACTTTCATACTAAATCTGATTTCCAACTACAAGCAAATTGCATCATCTATCATTTTTCACTAACTTATCTTCGCCATCTAAAGCCAGCATTTACTTCACTCCCCAAGCAAATTTCAGTACATATCATCCTTAAAAAGTCACCAAACCATGCTTTTCAGGCATTAATTGCCATAAAGTATAAGTATTTTACATAGAAATTTTAGCTACTTATACTTTTCAAAACAGCATGAAAGTATCAATCAGTCAATAAAACATCCACAAAAAACATAGTAAATACCTACACAACTCTAAAAAATGAATACCACATCAATTGTGCAAACCAGATAACGGAGACTCAGCAACAATGCAGCAGCAAACCCATCAGCCACCAGCAACAGCACACTGGTCTGCCGTTTTCTCATTATTTATGGGCGTTACCAGCCTCATCAGCGCCGAATTTGTCCCGATTAGCCTGCTTACACCAATAGCCAAATCCCTGAACATCACTGAAGGCATGGCAGGGCAAACTGTTACCGCTGTAGGTATTTTTGCCGTAATAGCCAGCCTCTTCCTTTCATCAGTAGCCCAAACCACCAACAGGCGCACAGTCTTATTAATCATGTCTGCCATGTTAATAGCAGCAAATACATTAATTGCCTTTGCCCCAAACTATATTCTATTGCTTAGCGGACGTTGCCTATTAGGACTGTGTGTCGGCAGCTTCTGGTCACTAGCATCCGCCGTAACCATACAACTGGTACCAGAAAAAGAGGTTTCGCGTGCACTCAGCATTGTCTACGCCGGCGTATCCGTGGCCACCATCATTTCCCTGCCATTGGCCAGTTATCTGGGCAACATCATCGGCTGGAGAAGCATCTTCCTGCTCACCGCACTTTTAGGCCTTGCCGCATTTATCTGGCAATTCTTCTCCTTACCCTCCCTACCGGCGCAAGCAGATAGCAACTTCAAACAAATGCTCTTACTCTTAAAACAGCCATGGGTAGCCACCGGAATACTGGCCACCATATTCAGCTATGGCGGATATCATATTTTCTTCACCTACTTAAGACCTTTTCTGCAACATACCCTTGCCCTGCCAGCTAATACCTTATCCATACTGTTATTGATTTTCGGCATCGGCAATTTTGCCGGCACCATTATCGCCGGATGGATAATGCATAAACACTTTAAACCAAGCATGATAATCAGCCACATCATTTTATTTATTCTGGCCGTCACATTACTATTCAGCCATAACAATCCGGCCACCGATTCAGCACTTATTGTTGCATGGGGTTTCATGTTTGGTTTTCTGCCTGTCGGCTGGTCAACATGGATAGCCATTACATTGGCCAACAAAGCCGAAATGATGGGCGGCCTGTCTGTGGCAGCCATACAATTTGCCATCGGCTTAGCTGCGGCCGTAGGCGGCATCATCTATGACCATCAGGGCATAGCGGGAATTTTCTTAAGTTCCGCATTAATTTTTATCGTAGCACTACTACTCATGAAAACCAGCTTTGCACTATATACCCGCACAACAGCTAAACCCTTTTCATAAATTATTCTTCACCAGATTCAACAAAGAGACTTCCCAATCATGCAAAACATCAGTCTTTATCTCAAAAAGAAAATTTTTATAACCATATGTCTCAGTTTTTTCGGACTGTTTCCCCCACTATCAATCGGAGCCAATATGTCAAACAACGCAGATAACTTTTATCAAAGCAAACAAATAACCATGCAGAAAGTCAACTTTCTCAATCAGTATAAAATGAAAGTGGCTGGCAACCTGTTTACACCGAAAACATTAGCAGCAAACACAAAATACCCAGCCATCATTGTCGGCCATCCCATGGGCGCAGTAAAAGAACAAAGCGCCAATTTATACGCCACCAAAATGGCCGAACAGGGCTTTGTCACACTGGCAATCGACTTATCATACTGGGGTGAAAGCGAAGGACAACCACGCAATGCCGTATTGCCCGACGTGTACAGCGAGGATTTCAGTGCCGCTGTAGATTTTTTAGGTACCCAGCCTTTTGTAGACCGCAACAACATAGGCGTAATCGGCATTTGTGGCAGTGGCAGTTTTGCCATCAGCGCCGCCAAAATCGACCCGCGTTTCAAAGCCATCGCCACAGTCAGCATGTACGACATGGGTGCCGCAAGTCGCAATGGCCTCAATCATTCACTCACCCTGCAACAGAGAAAACAAATTCTTCAGCAAGCAGCAGAACAGCGTTACATAGAATTTACCGGCGGTAAAACTTTATATACCGGTGGCACCATCAATAAAGGGCAAATTACCGCCAAAGACAGCCCAATTGCACATGAATTTTATGATTTTTACCGCACCGCGCGTGGCGAATTTACCCCGGCTGGCTCTCAACCTGAATTAACCACTCATCCCACCTTGACCAGCAACCCCAAATTCATGAACTTCTACCCCTTCAACGACATAGAAACCATATCTCCGCGACCATTATTATTTATCACCGGTGATAAAGCCCATTCCAAAGAATTCAGCGAAGATGCTTACCGTCGTGCAGCCGAGCCTAAAGAACTTTACTATGTCAAAAATGCGGGACACGTTGATCTGTACGACCGCGTCAACCTGATTCCATTTGACAAATTGGTTTCATTCTTTAAGGCAAATCTGCATTAACACCACAGCATGACAAAAAAACATAACATCAATGTTTAAAAATATCTCTTCCTACCTGCACCATAAGCTTAGCTTATGCGTGCAGGTATAGCCTTACAAAAACTAAGCGCAGATTCCACCACTAAACACAAAAACTTGCCTTCAAGCGTTGCAAAAACAGAGCAGAAACCCGCGAAAATAACTGATATCTTTTCCAGACAACATTCACATCAACTTCCAGCAGCGGCTCCAGTGGCCTGAAACAAAACATACTTTCCCCAGTCGTATTAATAAGCTTGTCCAGACACAGCGCATAGCCCACATTCTGTTCCACCAGCAACGCCGCATTAAAAATCAGATTATACGTAGCAACCACATCAAGCTTGTCATAATCCCTTTTTATCCATCTGGCTATACTATCACTCACATACTTCTGTCTCGACATAATCAGCGGCAGGTTCCATAAATCTTCCGGCCGGATAAACTCACGCTCAGCCAGTTCATCATCCTTTCTCATCAATACCCCCCATCTATCTTTCTGCGGCAGACACAAAGATTCATAATTCTCCAGATAAGCAGGATCAATCAACACCCCGAAATCAAGTAAGCCCTTATCAATCCGTTCCGTCACATCATTCGCATTACCACTGTAAATATGAATACGAATATGCGGATAATCCAACTGCATCGCCTTAATCACCTTTACTACCGGCCTTAAAGCATCTGTTTCACCACAGCCAATATAAATATCACCACTAAGCGTTTTATCAGACTTATGAAATTCAGCTTCAGTTTTGTGCACCAGCTCAAGAATTTCCTCAGCACGCTGGCGCAAATGCATGCCGTCTTCAGTCAGCATAATTTTCCGGCTGCCACGGATAAACAGCTTACGCCCCAGCTCCTCTTCCAGCTCCATAAGCTGGCGCGACAGCGTTGGCTGAGTAATATGCAAATAATCGGCCGCAGCAGTCACACTTTCCTGTTTAGCCAGCGCCAGAAAATAGCGTAAAATCTTAATATCCACCCGTTCACCCCTCCTAACTCCATGACCAAATTACCCTCTAAGCAGAATATTTATTTCTTTTAAACCATCATTTAACTGGCCATCAATCCTATCTATAAAATCAGACTGCCACAAAATATTATTGCAAGCACATCAGCTTAAAATCAAACCCGACTATCCTAACAAAATTATCCAGCAAAGCCATTGCTCATTTTCTATCAATAATTTACCAAAAAAATCAGCCACACCCCTTATTCTTCGCAAATAAACAAAGTCAGCACAGATAACCAGCCAGAGAGATTAATTACAGCCAATATCATTACGCACACAAACCAGATTTTAGTTAAAGCAATAAAATGCGTTAATACCTCCATCCCGATACTAGCTTCAACAGCACAACTATGCATAGATATCCTACTGGCTGTCAGGCAGCAGAATTTCTGATGACTATTTTTTCTAACCATTGTGCTGCTGGCAGGTACTCATGCGTCTCAGACCAGCCAACAAAATCAGCCTCCTTAAACTTAGCATCTTCCCTGCCCGCCGGTTTGCCTTGCAGATAGCTTGAGCAGCATACAGACCAAATCCAAGTACGCCTAAGCACCAGATATTGATATTATCCCGTACATAATATACTGCATAATTCTTAATTAAATCAGCAGCGCCATAGACGGATGCTTATTCTTTTACTACTGAGCTATTGCCGCAATTATTCAGGCTTTTGCCCTGCCCGCCATGCGGCACTGCCTGATTGGGACAAAAGCAAGTCTGCAACGGTTATTCACCTTAAACACTTAATTCGTATATATGATTGCTTCTGCGGCCATCATCGCTCACTTTGCTACCTTACTCATATAGAAATTTTCTGGCCAAACAAATAGCCATTTCTACCAATCAGATTGCCATTTATCTGTTGGCATTCGTAGCCGCGAGTGTGATTGGCAATCTGTTAATCAATGCACACAAATTTCAAAATAAACCCACTCTAAATCAATATAATCTTTGACAAAAAAATAACTTATTGTTTTAAAGTTAAATCACGTAAGCATAAATCAATATCTAGCTAAGCGGAAAGTTTAAAACGGATATTATTTCAATAATCAAATTTTTAATATTAATATTTTCTTTGAGTTGTATCCGTGAATTTTTCTTACAACAATTTATTCCGTCTGAAGACGATATGAAAAAAATTGCAGAGTATTTAGTAACAACCAGAAAAGAGCTTAATGACAAAAATGCCAACCTCAAGGAAAGAAAGCTGGCATTAATGTCAGTACCCTATTTAAAGTATCTGGATTTAAGCCAAATAGATTTTTGGGAAGAAAATTATAGTGATGATATAGAGCTTTTATTCAATCTTTATGTGGCGCAAGGAGTTCACCATAAAGGCCTCAGACGAGTTATATGGAATAAAAACGATTTAAATTATTGTTATCATAATCCCTTTTCACTGAAAAACAAAAGCAAGAAAAAAAATTTACGGCTAAAAAGACTTATGAGCAGCACAGCACGGTCAATTATTTTTATATTCATTCTGGCCATATTGCTATCACTAATGCTATCTATTTTGAGTTCAAGTATCGGTTCAGCAATATTTTCTTATGCTTTTGGTACCATGATTGGAATCGATCTGATTTTTATCAGCTTAATCCTGTATCGTAATCGAATTGTTATGGATGCCACTGAAAAAATCATTAATCAATATCCAGATTTAATAAAAGGATTAGCTCTGGAGCAGAAATAAATTGATAATAAACCATCAATTAAAATATTTAAGCCCATCACCAATAAGCCGCTCTTATTGAGCGGCTTATTTATCATTTCAGATATTAATCCTGAAATTTTTTCTTAATCGAATCAACAGCGCCATCTATCGCATTAGATACATCATGAACGGCGTCTTTTACACCACCAACAGCCTTATCCACCATACCCTCAGACTGGGTTTTAGTATCACCAACTACCTTACCAACATTTTCTTTTACTTCGCCTTTGGCTTTATCAACGAATCCATTATCACTCATAACCATCTCCATTCTGTCTGTTTACTGTTTACAACAGCATTAAATTAAACTACTGCTAAATTCTTATCCTTCAAAAACTTATCATAGAGAGACAATCATCCGTCTGCAATGGCTAAAGCCCACTTTTGCAGCTAATTACAAATATCATAGCAAAACAAGCAAATCATAGAATTAATTAACTTAAACAGATACTTATGTATATAACTACATATTAGTAATCGCCACGCTACAGTGTTTTATCTCAGGCAAGATAAAATCTGCTATCTCAACAATTGTCATATGCTGTTTTATTTAAGACAGTTTTTAAATATAATTATTCGTTAAATTTAAACAAGATAAGTCAATAACCTAAAGTACAGTAACAAAAACCTGAAACCCGCTAAAACAGGATTAGTAATGGAAAATGAAATATTGATGCGTTAATTAAGCAATACCGTCAAGTTACACGTAATGATGGAAATAAAAATATGCAAATGCTCAATTTGAATTAGGGTTTATATATAAAAAACTGGAATGGCAACACATATTCAAGCAACAAAATTATGGGGTACCATTTGTCAAATTCTACCGGAGGCAAATTAAATAAGTAACATTTTTGTGTTGATTTCAGAAACCAGTATTTGGCTATCTCCTATTTTCTAACTCATGCTTCAATTTTAACAATTGGTTATTTACCTTTTCAGATAGAATTTTGTAATCTTCAGTTACTTGCTCTTGGCTTTTATTGGCCAAAAAAAATAAATTTTCTGAAATTGATTTGAGCAACATAACCAATTGATTACGATTATCAATCCTATTATTATTAGACCATCTATCAATAGCCTTTTCTGTCAAACTTAATAAAGGTTCAAAAAAAAGTCCCGATCCGTTTACTATTTTTAACGCTTTTCTCTGAGCTGTTATTCTATTGTTAAACTCATTCATAACAATCACTTTGCTAGCATGCTAATTTTTTCTTTCATCCAAAATTCAATTTTATTTAATTCTTGCTTTGCTTTTCCAATTTCATAATTACTTAGAAGTTCACCTAAGCCTCTTGTGCAAAGTATTCTAGCTCGTTCAAGTAATTCATAAATATAATCGTCAATGGGTATGCTGTGAACCCCTAAATTACGAGCGGAATTTCGCGAAAAGTCAGGTTTTACATTAATGTGTAAAGTGTAACATGTTGCAAAATTTCTTACTGCTAGAAATATTGACGATAAATCAAATATTTCAGTAAGATTTGACTTTTCAATTGAATTTTTAGCGGATAAAAATATTTCATGAAATTTCTTACAATCAGATAAACCTGAATTATAAATATTTGGTTCCCTTAAGTTTCGTAAATAGTCAGAACTATCTGATGAATAGATTAGTCTAGACTCTAAAAAAAGATGCCAAGCAAAGGGGTTTCCTTGTTCCCAAAGTTCATTTATCCGCGCATATGTATAAATAGAATAATTTTTAGGATTAAAGCTATGATTTCTGCCATTAACGATAGCAAGTAGATCTATATCGGAAAATAAATCGACCTCACCTCGGCAAATGGATCCGAATGCATAGATATGCATACTCACCGCCTATTAAAACGCTTAATTAATATAGACATAAAGAAACCAAACATAATCAATCTAATAAGAAAAATAGCGGACAAATATAACTTTGGATATGTGGAAGGTTTGTCTATTCCTAAAAACAATTGTGGTGAGATAAGCAATGCTTCGAAATATGATTTGACTAGTGTTGGATCACCAAAGCCAATATTATGAATTAAAGAAATAATGAATAGAACCACTAGAACAGCTCGACATAATTTCCACGCAGATTCACCATTTCCCCATATTATATCCAATAACTTAAATTCTAACCACTCACTAAATACCTTGAAACGTTTAATTCCCTGATATTTATTCCTATAGTAAGACTCTTTAGAGCTCCATGCCTTGTGAAGATGTTCTCCAGTGGCCTGCAATTCTATGCTCATTGCTTTGTTAGCAGATTTAGAGTCGCCTATTTGCTGATAATTTAATCGTAAAGAACGTGCAAATTTAAGTTTTAAATTCTCTGGTCCAGGACAGCCTACTTCGAGTATATCATTATCAATTTGAGTTTTCTCAAAAATAGCATAATTAAAATTGCAACCCTCAAAGCTTGTACCTACTAGATTACAACTGAGAAATTTACAACCAGTAAAATTACAATCCCGAAAACTACAATTTCTTATGTAAGCTGCGTCAAAAATACAATATCTAAAATCCACATTTTTAAACTCAATTCTCAACGCAACTAATCTTTCAAACAATTTATTAGTAAAATCTTCATCGCATACCGAATTATCAAATTTTTTGTCTGACAGCTTTTCTCTACCACTATTCTTCATAATTCTATGTTCTATAACTATTCTATATGTAAGTACGTAAAATATTTTATATAAAAGATGAATTAATAATGTCTTTTTGGTATTTTATTTCAATAAATTTAAGAATTGTATTTATAATTATAGCGATTTATTCAATTGAAACAAGTTTTTTCAAAGATCTATTACTAAATCTTTTTGGTTGCCGTCCATTCTTGTAAATACCCCAAGCTTAAAACAAGATTTAGGTATTAAATTATATTAATAATATTTATTCAGTCCCACAGTGTGAATTACTGCATAAATTATGGCTGCAAAATCATTTCAAGAAAAAACAGCAAGGGAAACAAATCAAGCTGATTAAGTCTGAAATGCCGCTGCGTTAAACTGCATAAATAATTAGAGATTGATGCAAAGATTCATTTTTAGCACGCAGTAAAGGTAAGCTGCTTAGTTAAGCCATGTATAATCTAGCTTTATGAGAAAATGATTAGAGTGAATGCTGAGCTGAGTTTCTGGCTCAGCTTGATTTCACTGATGTTTTAAGAATGCTGGATTATGCAAGAAAATAAGCAGTTAAGCAGTACGGATGGTTCTGTACAAGGTAGTGGTTGTCAGCCTGATAACAGCCCTCAGCCAAAAAGAACCTTGTCTGTGGCGCCCATGTTAGACTGGACAGACAGGCACTACCGGTATATGGCCAGACTAATTACAAGAAACGCATGGCTGTATACGGAAATGATTAATGCCAATGCAATCATTCATGGTAATAGCGATAAATTACTGGCTTATCACCCACAGGAGCAGCCTGTTGCCTTGCAGCTAGGCGGCAGTGATCCCGCAGCTTTGGCGCAGGCAGCAAAAATTGCCGCCGGTTATGCTTACAATGAAATCAATCTGAACTGTGGCTGCCCCAGCCCGCGGGTACAGCAAGGTGCCTTTGGTGCCTGTCTGATGCGCGAAGTTGCGCTGGTAGTGCAATGTCTGAATGCGATGCAGGATGCTGTATCCATTCCGGTAACCATCAAGCACCGCATTGGACTGGATAAAGAAACAGCCTACCAGCCGCTGGCCGATTTTGTTGGTACATTACGCGAGCAAACAGCCTGCCGTATTTTTATTGTGCATGCGCGCAATGCATGGCTGGAGGGTTTATCTCCCAAAGATAATCGTGATATTCCGCCGCTGCGTTATGATTATGTTTATCGTCTGAAACAGGAATTTCCTGATCTGGAAATTATTCTTAATGGTGGCGTTACCACCAATGAACAAATCAGCCAGCATCTGCAATATGTAGATGGTGTGATGGTTGGGCGCGAGGCTTATCATAATCCGATGCTGATGCGCAGTTGGGATGCTGAATTTTATGGCAGCAGGCAGCCTACCGTTGAATATGAGGCGCTGGTTGAGCAGTTAATCGACTATACGCAGCAGCAACTGGCTGAGCCAGATAATTCTTTACGCCATATGGCACGGCATTATCTGGGGCTGATGCACGGGCTGCATGGTGCACGCCAGTGGCGGCGCATGTTATCCGACGCTGCATTGTTAAAAAATAACAATGCCAGCCTGATTACCGCAGCATGGCAGGCGGTGAAAAACAGCAGCATCAGCCAGTCTGTATCAATTTAAGCTACAATTGCCCTATTTTGTATTGGATAATCCGCATGCAACAGTATCTTGATTTAATGCAACACGTGCTCGACCACGGTGTAGATAAGGCAGACCGTACCGGCACTGGTACCCGCTCAGTATTTGGTTATCAGATGCGCTTTAATCTGGCTGATGGCTTTCCTGTGCTCACTACTAAAAAGCTGCACTTACGCTCTATTATTTACGAATTATTGTGGTTTTTACGTGGTGATACCAATATCCGCTACTTGCACGAGCATAATGTTTCTATCTGGGATGAGTGGGCTGATGCCGATGGCAATCTGGGACCAGTATATGGTTATCAGTGGCGTAGCTGGCCAGCTCCGGATGGCCGTCATATCGATCAGATAAGTAATCTGCTGCAACAGATTAAAACCAATCCGGACAGTCGCCGCCTGATTGTTTCTGCATGGAATCCGGCTTTAGTAGATGAAATGGCCTTGCCTCCCTGTCATGCATTGTTTCAGTTTTACGTCGCCGAAGGCAAACTGTCGTGCCAGCTTTATCAGCGTAGTGCGGATATTTTTCTGGGCGTACCATTTAATATTGCCAGCTATACTTTGCTGACAATGATGATTGCTCAGGTATGTGATTTAAAAGTAGGTGAATTTATTCATACACTGGGTGATGCTCATCTATACAGCAATCACTTTGAACAGGCGAAGCTGCAATTAAGCCGCAGCCCGAAAAAGCTGCCGCAAATGCACCTTAATCCCGAGATTAAAGACTTGTTTTCTTTCCAGTTTGAAGATTTCACGCTTTCTGATTATCATCCGGATGCTCATATTAAAGCCCCTGTAGCAGTATGAATAAACACAACAAAATTACCTTAGTCGCCGCACTGTCTGACAACAACTGTATCGGTGAAAACAACCGTATTCCTTGGCACGTACCTGAAGATTTTGAATTTTTTAAAAATTACACCATGGGGAAGCCCGTGGTGATGGGGCGCAAAACCTGGGAATCACTGCCGAAGAAACCGCTGCCGGGGCGGCCAAACTACGTTATTAGCCGGCAGCAAGAGCAGCAATTCAGTGGGGCTATTTTGTGTCACAGTATCGAAGAGGCGATTCAGCAACTGATGGATTGCCCGGAAATCATCATCATGGGCGGAGCGCAAATTTACGCTCAGGCGATGCCGCTGGCCACAGATTTACGCTTAACCAGAATTCATGTCAACGTAATGGGTGACACCTTTTTTCCAACAATTGACGCCACTGAATGGCAGCAAACAGAAAGCAGCAGTCATATCAGCAGTAAAAACAATATTGCTTATGATTTGCAGCATTTTGTACGACGCTGAGCTTCTATCTAAAGATTTTTCCTAATAGCCGGTTTGCATTCAGCCTGAATACAGCAATACCTGTAACAGCAATGCTTGCTGGCTAGTTGCATTAATTAACTCTGCTTATGCGCTGATGTTTTAACAACTGTAATCAGCATAGATAAACTTTGACAGTTACCCACCAATCCCCCACAATAAGCCTACACCTTATTAACCACATTAAACATCAAAGGATACAATCATGAGTACAGTTACCCTGCAAGGTACACCCGTAGAAGTAGGCGGCCAGTTTCCACAAGCAGGCAGCACGGCACCGGCATTTAGCCTTACCGATGCCAGCCTGAATGAAATATCACTTGCAGACTTCGCCGGCAAACGCAAAGTACTGAATATTTTTCCCAGCGTAGATACAGGTGTTTGTGCTGCGTCAGTACGCCATTTCAATGCAGCCGCAGCCAAGCTGTCCAATACAGTTGTATTGTGTATTTCTGCTGATTTACCTTTTGCTCAGGCACGTTTTTGTGGTGCTGAAGGGTTGGATCAGGTAAAAACTTTATCTACATTCCGCCATCCTGAATTTCAGGATCAATACGGTGTTAAGCTGAGCAATGGCCCTTTGGCTGGCTTATGTGCCCGCGCTGTAATTGTGCTGGATGAAAACAATCAGGTATTACATAGCCAGCTAGTGACTGAAATCACGACTGAACCGGATTACGAGCAGGCATTAGCTGTGCTGTAAAACAGCCTTCTCATACAAGCGTTCAGATATCTGAACGCTTTTTTTCTTTCCAACTATGTTGTTGTGCTGGCAGCTTTGTTAAAATCTCTTCAGAAAAATAGCAAATATCAGGAAATCACATCAATGAACCCACAACCAGTTACCACAGCGGTACAGCGCCCCAAATTAACTCTCCCCAATGGCGCAAATAAGGTATTGCTACACTCATGCTGTGCCCCCTGCTCCGGTGAAGTCATGGAAGCCATGCTGGCCGCCGGTATTGATTACACCATTTATTTTTATAATCCCAACATTCATCCGAAAAAGGAATACGAAATTCGTAAGGATGAAAACAAGGCCTTTGCCGAAAAATTCAATATTCCCTTTATCGATGCTGATTATGATATGGATAATTGGTTTGAACGTGCCAAGGGTATGGAGTATGAACCTGAGCGTGGTATCCGCTGTACCATGTGCTTTGATATGCGCTTCGAACGCACTGCTTTATATGCGCACGAAAACGGCTTTCCGGTTATTACCAGCTCTTTAGGTATTTCCCGCTGGAAAAATATGCAGCAGATTAACGACTGCGGCAAACGCGCAGCAGAAAAATATCCCGACCTTACTTACTGGGACTATAACTGGCGTAAAGGCGGTGGCAGCCAGCGCATGATTGAAATCAGCAAACGTGAGCAGTTTTATCAGCAAGAGTATTGCGGCTGTGCCTACTCTTTACGTGATACCAATGCATGGCGTCGTGAGCAAGGTAGAGAAACGATTAAAATCGGTACCAAATACTACGGCGTTGAAGACGAAGCATAAGCAATCAGCCTGAATATAATAGTTTACAACTGATTGCGCCAACGGCTCATCAAAAACAGTTCAGTATCAAAGCGGATTCTGGTATAAATCCGCTTTTTCTTTGGTAAAAAATGGCAGAACGGAAATGAAATTATCAGCAATCCATTGTGTTGGTGCTGATAATCAAATTTTCTATCATTGGGCAACACTGTCGATATCTCAGCCTGATGACCAAAATTATTAAACCATACCACAGCGCGCTGTATATATTATGACTGAACAGTAGCTTTTCCGGCTATGTTCTGCCATGCTTAAGCGCAGAAGCAGCAAAAAAGGATAACTATGAATCAATGGCTTTTTCTAGCAGTAGCCATACTGGCGGAAATATTTGCAACCAGTATGCTCAAGCTGAGTAATGGCTTTACCCGGCTCATGCCCAGCATCTGTTCGATTATGGGCTATATAATCTCATTCTATTGTCTGGCACAAACTCTGAAAACCATGCCAGTAGGCATTGCCTATGCGGTATGGTCTGGCGTAGGCATTGTTTGTGTCTCCGTAATAGCTTGGCTTAAATTCGGGCAAAAGCTGGATATGCCTGCCATTTTCGGTATTGGCCTGATACTGGTTGGCGTGGTGGTTATTAATCTGTTTTCCAAATCGATGACCCATTAGCAAAAAACCGTGGTTGCCCACGGTTTTTTGCTTTAACAGAATAACTGAATTACTCTGCTGATGCAGGTTTCTGCTCGTGCTGCAAACTTACTGCTCGTGCAGGCACAATCGTAGAAATTGCATGTTTATACACCATTTGTGTTACTGAAGTGTTACGCAATAACACAACATACTGGTCAAATGATTCCACCTGACCTTGTAGTTTGATACCGTTAACCAGATAAATTGATACTGGCACGTACTCTTTCCGCAGTGCATTCAAGAAAGGATCTTGTAACATTTGTCCTTTGGCGCTCATGTGGATACTCCGTTTTTTTGATTATGTTGTCGCTAAGCTGCACCCGCGTACAGCGATTAGAAAAGCGAAGTCAATGCTATCACATTACAGCGCGTTTGTTTTCTTCGAACTGACTTTATTTTTACGCTTTACCTGCTTTTTCGATTGTTTAACCTGCTCACGCTTGGCAATACGGTTACTTAGCTTAACCCGACGCAAAGGTTGCGCGGGTTTACCTTCTTTTTCTTCATAGGGATTTTTATTTACATTATATTGAATACGTAAAGGTGTTCCCTGCAAATGAAATGCTTTGCGAAAGGTTTGTGTCAGATAACGGGTATAAGCATCACTGATATGTTGCAAGGCATTACCATGTATAACAATGACTGGCGGATTCATGCCTCCCTGATGGGCATAACGCATCTTGGGGCGAATCAGTCCGGCACGGGGAGGTTGCTGCCGCTCCAGCGCACTTTGTAGCACACGGGTTATTTTCGGCGTTGATAACTTAATCATTGCGGCATCATAAGCAGCCTGAATCGAGCTGAACAGCCCGTCAATTCCTTTTTCTTTCAACGCGGAAATAAAATGGAATTTAGCAAAATCCAGAAAATACAGTTTACGCGCAATATCCCTTTTTACCTGCTGCTTGCGCTCATCACTCAGTCCATCCCATTTATTAACCGCCACTACCAGCGCACGGCCTGCCTCTAAAGCAAAGCCGGCAATGGTGGCATCCTGATCAGCTATGTCCTGCTGGGCATCCAGCACCAGCACAGCTACATTAGCGGCCTCAATTGCCTGCATTGCCTTAATCACGGAAAATTTTTCTATTGCATCATCAACCTTGCCGCGGCGGCGTACACCGGCGGTATCAATAATGGTAAACGGTTTATCACCACGCTCAAAATCAATATGAATCGAATCGCGGGTAGTACCGGCCATATCAAAAGCAATTACCCGTTCCTCGCCCAGTATGGCATTCACGAGGGTTGATTTACCCACATTCGGCCGGCCAATAACTGCAAAAACCGGATGATGGCTTTCAGCTTCCTCTTCTTCATCAGGAAATGTTTCCAGCACTGTTTCTATCAGTTCATAAACGCCGTCACCATGCGCACCAGAGATAACCACCGGTTCGCCAAGACTCAGTTCATAAAATTCAGCAGCCAGAACAGGCCGGTTACCACCCTCACCTTTATTAACGGCCAGATACACCGGACGGGTACTCTGGCGCAGACGATTAGCAATAATCTGGTCTTGCGGTGTTAAACCGGTACGTCCATCTACCAGAAAAATAACCGCATCAGCCTCATCAATAGCCTGTAGCGTATGTCGAGCCATTTCATACAGGATACCGCTGTCTACTACCGGCTCAAAGCCTCCGGTATCCACCACCAGATAAGGTTTAGTCCCTACTCGGCCATGGCCATAATGACGGTCTCGAGTCAAACCGGGTAAATCAGCAACCAGTGCATCCTTGGTACGGGTCAAACGGTTAAATAATGTTGATTTGCCTACATTCGGGCGACCAACCAGAACAATCGTTGGTTTCATATTGATTCTTTCAGATAATTTTGCCTTGCTGTAAAACAGCAACAGCCTGCCAGCGGCAAGCTCTTTCAGTACAACGATAAACCTGAAATTCCTGCCGGATTAATCTGGCCGAAATTTCAGGTTTGATTAAACAGATTAACTCAAACTACTGATTTTCATCTGAAGTACTTCACGTTGTACTGAATCTTTTGATAACAGATTTAATGCCTGCTGGTAGGCAGCAACCGCCTCGGCATTTTTCTTCTGAGCCTGTAAAATATCGCCTCTGGTTTCCAGCAAAACCGGCTTAAACTGACTGGTTACCTGTATGTCCAGTGCCTGTAAAGCATCACTATATTTACCTTGTTGTAAATAAACGGTAGCCAGCCGCTGAGCGACGATAGTTTGCAGTAAATCATCTTGCTGTTTGCCTTTGACCCACTGCAAGTGGCGGATTGCCTCATCATACTTACCATCATCAAAAGCTGAACCAGCCATCATTAATGTAGCCTGAGTGGCATTCATGGTATCAGGATATTCCTGCTGCAATTGCATCAGCGCTTTTTTACTCTCAGCTATATTATTGGCACCTGCCTGAGTCACAAATGTATTAAATACCTCCGCTGCTTTTTCATTATTGCTGCGTATATGACCCTGATAGAGCACATAGCCCAGATAGGCAAGAGCCAGAACAACCAGAACCGCAAAAATCCAGCGCCCCCAGCGATGCCAAAAATATTTGAAATTCGCAACTTCCTGTTCATCCTGAATATGTACAACCATTATGTATTCTTCCATTGTTGGATTAACTGTAAAGCTGCGCTGGCAGCAACAGTTTGTTGTTCATGAGTACGCAGATTTTTAATAGTCAGCGTATTAGTTAACTGCTCTTCCTGTGCCACGATAACAGCAATTGCCGCGCCGCTGGCATCAGCTTTCTTTAATTGCGCTTTCAGGCTTTGTTCACCGCAATGCAGGTAAACATTCAGCCCTTGAGCACGCAATAAAGCAGTATGCTGCATGGCCGCCAGACTACTGCCTTCGCCCTGATGTAAAACATACACATCAGGTGCATTGTTAACCGCAAGCTGCCCGAATTCCTGTACCAGCAATAATAAACGCTCAATACCCAGAGCAAAACCAATAGCTGGTGCAGGTTTACCGCCTAACTCTTCAATCAGCCCGTTATAACGGCCTCCCCCACACACAGTAGCCTGCGCCCCGAGTTTATCAGTTGTCCACTCAAATACCGTCAGATTATAGTAATCCAGACCACGTACCAGACGCGGATTTTCTACATAGCTAATACCGAGGCCATCCAGCATGCTTTTCAGCGCATTATAGTGTGCCAGAGATTCGCTACCCAGATAATCTGTCAGACGTGGTGCAGCATTGGCCATTGCCTGCAAATCAGGATTTTTGGTATCCAGTACCCGTAGTGGGTTGGTATACATACGACGCCGACTGTCTTCGTCCAGTATAGCTTCATGCTGTTGCAGATACGCAATCAGCGCCGTACGGTGAGCAGCACGCTCCTGCTGATTACCCAGCGTATTCAGTTCCAGAGTCAGATGCTCACGAATACCCAGTCGCTCCCACAGATTGGCACTCATGGCAATCAGCTCGGCATCCACATCCGGCCCATTAAAACCAAGTGCTTCAATACCTACCTGATGAAACTGGCGATAACGCCCCTTTTGTGGCCGTTCCCGCCGGAACATTGGCCCCATATACCATAATTTCTGCGGATTATTATAAAGTAAATTATGCTCAACCACTGCACGCAAACAGGATGCCGTGCCTTCCGGCCGCAAACTGAGACTTAATTTATCGTTAGAATCGGCAAAGGTATACATCTCTTTGCCAACCACATCAGTCTCTTCACCAATTGAGCGCACAAACAGGCCTGTTTGCTCCACAAGCGGTGTACGAATCTGGCTATAGCCAAAACTACGCGTCCATGCAACGACCACATCTTCAAATGCCTGCCAGAGCGCAGATGTCAGTTTGAAATCTTTCTGCGCCACTGGTAACAAATCATTCATGCCTTTAACGGCCTGGATTTTCTGACCCATATTAATTAAATTTTTATCCATATGAAACTGTACAGCGATTAATCGCCATAACAGTAATATTTATTATAAAGCTGTAATCGGAATCACTTTTGCCGTTACCCGTTTTTTACCCTGCTCACCATAATTGGTATGTATATATTCTTCCACCAGTGCCAGAAATTCTTCGGCCATGTGCTCCCCTTTTAAAGTGGTTTTCCGTTCACCATCTATATATACGGGCGCCACCGGAGTTTCCCCTGTACCTGGCAAAGAAATACCGATATCAGCAAGTTTGCTTTCACCCGGGCCATTAACCACACAGCCCATAACGGCCACATTCAGATTTTCAACACCCGGATATTGCAGCCGCCAGACTGGCATTTTCTCACGCAAATACTGCTGTATATCACGCGCCAGCTCCTGAAATACCGTACTGGTAGTACGCCCGCAGCCAGGACAGGCCGTTACCATGGGTGTAAAGGAGCGCAATCCCATGGTTTGCAGAATTTCCTGAGCCACAACCACTTCCTGTGTTCGTGCGCTACCCGGTTCTGGTGTAAGTGATACCCGAATAGTATCACCTATGCCCTGCTGTAATAAAATAGCCAGAGCCGCCGTAGAAGCCACTATACCTTTACTGCCCATGCCGGCTTCCGTTAGGCCAAGGTGCAATGGATACAGACAACGCGCAGCCAGATTATGATAAACCTCAATCAAATCCTGCACATTTGATACTTTGCACGACAAAATGATTCGGTTAGCCGGTAAACCTAGATCTTCAGCTTTCTGTGCTGATTCCAGTGCAGAAACAATTAATGCTTCTTTCATTACTGCTTCAGCTGGTTGTGGTGCTGATAACGCCAGATTGCTGTCCATCATGCGTTTGGCCAGTGTCTGGTCCAGAGAGCCCCAGTTTACGCCAATCCGGACAGCTTTATCATGCTCAGCTGCTGTGTGAATCATAAAGGCAAATTTTTCATCACCTTTCACACCTTTCCCCACATTACCGGGATTAATCCGGTATTTGGACAACGCACGCGCACAATCCGGATAATCCTTTAGCAGTCGATCACCATTAAAATGAAAATCTCCCACTAAAGGAACATTACAGCCCATATCATTAAGACGCTGGCGAATTTCAGATACTTTGGCAGCAGCCTGAGGTGAATTTACCGTGATCCGCACCAGCTCGGAACCGGCATCGGCCAGAGCTTTAACCTGACTGGCAGTCTGTTCAGCATCAGCAGTATCGGTATTGGTCATCGACTGCACCAGTACCGGTGCGTCAGAACCAATTACGGTATGATCAATTTTTACCTGGTGTGTTTTCCTGCGTACTCCAGCCAACGTCATTTTAATTTCCACCTACCGTTATTGCAGCAGTTCTTTTTCTATTTTGTGGGATAGCAACATCTTTACCAGCAAACTGGATACTGACACCCAGTGTATAACCCAGAATAACCTTATACGGTGCACCACCACTGAACTGGTGTGTACTTCCAGCGTCGACAATCTCGCCGATTAATACCTTGCCACTTTTGTCACTCACCTGTAGCCATGTTCTGTTTGCCGGTTTAATAACCAGTGCTTCTGCACCTGTTACAACAGGTTGAGAAGCTGCTGCCATGCCAGTACTGGCGCCATTAGCCTGGCTGGCATTAGTACCCGCATAAGCAGCTTGCGTGTTGGTTTGTTCACTGGCTGTCATTGGTACGACACGAATATTGCTGGCAGCAACATCGCCAATAGAAGCTGCCTGTACAGATACTTCCTGACTGGATGTAGCTGTCTGTCTGGCATTTTCTGATGCGGATTTACTTTGCCATGCATACACCACAATACCAATTAAAATAACTACCAGCACAACAACCAGCCAGTGTGGAAAATGACGACGTAGCGGCCTGTCCTGAAAATCCAGCTCAGTAGATGCTACTTTATAATTATCCGAAGCTGAATGACCATTACCAGATGGAAAAATCTGTTGTAAATACTGCTTTAGCTCTTTCTCATCCAGTTCAAGCAAACGGGCATATGAATTCAGAAAACCTTTAATAAATACAGCTTCGGGCAAACCTTTATAACTGCCACTCTCCATCGCCTCAATCTGTCTGGCCGGTAATTTCAAGCGCTCAGCAACCTCTCCGACAGACAAGCCTTTCTGCTTTCGTGCCTGTGCAAGTATTGTTCCCAGAGTGACTGCGGCATTTGGGGCGGATTCGGGATTTTTGGTTTGCTCATTCATCAGAATTTTCCTGTAGAAACCTGCTCTAATTCAGCAGAATAAGGGAAATTATTACGCAGTTGAGCCTCATATTCATAGGCAGCCTGCACATTACCCAACGACCTTTCAATTCTCCACCCCAGCAATAAATCATCGGCAGATAATTTGTTTATCTGGCTTTGATACTGCCTGAACAGATAATTTGCTTCTGATGTGCTGCCTGACTGTAGGTTATTACGAGCCATTTCTTTTTTTGCAGCAATAAAATTCGGGTTGGCAGCCAGCGCGCGCTCAAAATAACTATTAGCCAGCTGATATTGCCCCATGCGGCTAGTGCAAATACCTTTATTAAACTGGGCAATTTCGGGTGTAGGATACGTTGGATCTGTCAAAGCCTTATCAAAATAAACTATTGAGACATCAGGCTTCTTTAAAGCATCACATAAGAACCAGCCATAATTATTGTTTACTTCAGCACTATTTGGAGCTATCGACAGTGCGCGCCGAAAGCTTTCTTCGGCTTTGGCCGGTTCCTTTAAATATTGCCATATCTGCGCTCGTATCAGCCAGGCATTAAACGAACTGCTATTGCTTTTTAATGCTTCATCAATAGCCTCTACAGCCTGTCGATAATTTTGAGTTCTCATATACTCAATCGCCAGTTGAGTTTTAATTTGTGCAATTTCACGGGCCCGCTGAGCAGCAGTTGGTTTCTTATTCATGCCCTGATTCGCACAAGCAGATAATATCAGTGCAAACAATAAAGTTAATCCTATCTTTTTCATCAAATCACCCCTGTACAAGTTGCCATTTTTGTTGACGACGTGTTTTGTCTTTCACTTTTCCGGCCAGCTGACCACATGCTGCATCAATATCATCGCCACGAGTTTTTCTAACCGTAACAACAAAACCAGCTTCCTGCAATATTTCACGAAATACACGAATACGTTCATTTGTGGAACGCTCAAAACCTGAATTGGTAAATGGATTAAATGGGATCAGATTAAATTTACACGGTACATCCTTAACTAGCTCTATCAATTCGCGTGCATGCTCCGGGGCATCATTGACATCCTTGAGCATAATATACTCAAAAGTAATGAAATCGCGTGGTGCCTTAGCCAGATAACGCTGACAGGCAGCCATTAGCTGGCTAAGTGGATACTTTTTATTCAATGGAATAAGCTGGTCACGCACCTTGTCATTAGATGCATGTAACGAAATGGCCAGAGCCACCGGCATCACTTCTTTCAAGCGATCCATTTGTGGCACCATGCCTGAAGTGGATACCGTTACACGACGACGCGATAGACCATAGCCATGGTCATCAAGCATGATACTCAATGCAGTTACCACATTATCAAAATTGGCTAAAGGCTCACCCATTCCCATCATGACTACATTGGAAATAACTCTTTCATCTTTGGGCGTTACACCAAGCGCTCTATTTGCCCACCACAACTGACCAATAATTTCTGCAGTAGTCAGATTACGGTTAAATCCCTGTCTTCCAGTAGAACAGAACAGACACTCCAATGCACAACCTATCTGTGAAGAAATACATAAAGTTCCGCGTGTATCTTCCGGAATAAAAACCGTTTCCACACCATTACCGGTGCCAACATCCAGTAACCATTTGCATGTACCATCAACAGATTTTTGCTCAAACAGTAAATCCGGCACTTTTACTTCGGCATTATCCAGTAATTTGTGACGTAAGGATTTGGCCAGATCAGTCATGTCAGAAAAGTCGGCCACGCCCCCAAGGTGCATCCAGCGCATAACTTGTCTGGCACGAAAAGGCTTTTCCCCCATCTGGGCAAAATGGGCAGTTAAACCGGGTAAATCAAAATTTAGCAAATTGGTTTTCATCAGGGTATTACAATAAAATTGGGAAAAGGCGGTAACAATTAGTATTCAGTCAAGTCATTATGCTGATAATTCAAATTTATTCAACAATTTATACAATTATTTAATTTCTACCAGACAGGCAATGCCATAATTTTTTCAATGTTTTCTCAGTTTTCTTCTTTTGTACAATGACGTTAAACAGGCACCGGCAATGATTGGGCGGGCAAGTTAAAACTTCGGTGGCATGCCAGCCATCAACCGTATTTTTTAATAAAAACTACTATTATTGCGTATATCAAAAGCTTTCTATAGTTTCAAAATCTGTTTCATATCATGATTGGTTTTCGCTGTTTTTTTGCCACCCAGAGTAAAATAGAACCACTCCATTCAACTTCCCAATCAGCTTAAGTATTAAAATAGAAAATATGTGTGCCAATTTTATCAAAACTGTCACCATGTGGCTAAACTTCAGAATCTGTTTCGCCTATGCTATGCATCGCAAATAACATATTCGTCAAGATTTAAATATCGACGTACAAATTCCTGCTATACTTTTCGTTTCTCGCATTTGCATGTTAATTATAAATTAGTCCACCTGTTTTCAGGTGGACTAATTTATAAACTTATCTACAGTCTTAGCGCGCGCATACTTCTTCAGCAGCAAAGAAATATGCAATTTCAGTAGCAGCATTTTCAAGACTGTCTGAACCATGTACTGCATTGGCATCAATTGAATCGGCAAAATCAGCGCGGATGGTACCGGCAGCAGCTTCTTTAGGATTGGTAGCACCCATCAATTCACGGTTTTTTGCCACTGCGCCTTCACCTTCCAGTACTTGAATCATCACAGGGCCACTGATCATGAAATTAACCAGATCGGCAAAAAAAGGCCGTTCCTTATGTACAGCATAAAAGCCTTCTGCTTCGGCTTTAGAAAGATGTTTCATTTTAGCAGCAATAATTTTCAAACCATTGCTTTCAAAGCGGCTATAAATCTGTCCGATAACATTTTTAGCCACGGCATCCGGTTTAACAATAGATAATGTGCGTTCGATAGTCATATTTTTTCCATTATGTTAAATATATTAAATTTTTGCGTACAGACACAAAAATTTATCACAAAAACAGATTTAGTTATTTTAACAAAATTCAGCTTTATTTAATATCTTTTCCTGTATCCGTAACATCTTTATCCAGTGTCAGATGCGGCAAGGTTAAATATTCTTCCGAACCCATTTCGGTAAGACGGCTGGCTGTACGGGTAAACTCATTTGCAAAATCACCATCGGTATAAATAGCATCTATGGCTACTTCACAACTGGCACAAAGCTTGATACGGTAATCATACAGTACATCAATCAGCCACGTAAGGCGACGTGCCTCTGCCATTTGGCCAGAACCCATTTTAGGTATATCAGACAAAATTAATACGCGAAACTGTTTTGCCAGCTCCAGATAGTCATTCTGCGAACGCGGCCCACAACATAAAGTATTAAAGTCAAACCAGATTGTTGTTTCAGAAATGGCTTTATATGCCAGCTTCCGTCCCAGGATTTCAATTTCTCCCCCTGCTATCTGCTGCTGACCATTAATATTGTGAAACAGTTGCCCAAGCTTTACCTCACTGGCGGCATCTGCCGGAATGTAAAATACATCTGCTGGCTTGAGTGTACGCATACGATAGTCTTCCCCACCATCCACATTCAGAACAGTCAATTCTTTTTCAATTAATGCAATAGTAGGTAAAAAACTGGAACGATTCTGACCTTGGGGATAAAGCTCGCATGGCGCGTAATTCGATGTAGCTACCATAACCACACCCTGCTCGAATAGACCGTCCAGTAATCTTCCCAGTATCATGGCATCAGCAATATCGCTGACGTGGAATTCATCAAAACACAATACTCTAACTTCACGTGCAATGTCCTGCGCCACTGCATTTAATGGATTGGCCTGACTATGATGATCTTTCAGGCGTTGTTGTACTTCTGCCATAAATGCATGGAAATGCACTCTGCGTTTACGTCGGTAAGGTAAGCAGCCAAAAAACACATCCATTAAAAAACTTTTGCCACGCCCGACTCCTCCATACATATATAAACCCTTGGGCGCGCGTGGTGAACGTAAACTGCGCCCTAAAAAGCGGTTACGCTTACGCTTGAACATCATCAACTCAGCCCAAAGCCTGTCGAGCTCTTTAATTGCTCGCAACTGGGCAGCATCATGAATGAACCCGGGTTGCTGTTCTGCAGTCTGATACCAGGTCAGGGGACTTTGATTATTAAATTCGGGAGCAACAAAGACGGGTGTGGTCATATTATAGAATTTCTACTGGAAATTAAAATTGTATATGGCAAAAGTTAAAAGACGTAACCTTAGCACACCCACTAAACATTCGACCACCCTAAAATAAAAATACGCCGCAGAAACTGCGGCGTTAACGTCTATCTCAAATAAAAACAGTATTATTTATTCGCAGACTGTAGCGCATTGTCAACGCGTTCGCGTAACTCCTTGCCAGGCTTGAAGTGCGGCACATATTTTTCTGGTACCGATACTTTTTCACCTGTTTTAGGGTTACGGCCAATACGGGCTGGGCGATGATTCAGATCAAAGCTACCAAATCCGCGAATTTCGATTCGCTGGCCTCTAGCTAAAGCACGAGTCATGGTATCAACGAGAATCTTGATACTTTGCTCAACATCCTTGGCATTTAATACAGTACTACTATTATTAGCAGTATATAACTCCGCCAAGCGAATCATTAACTCCGACTTCGTCATAACCCCTTATTCGCTTTCACCAGATAATTTTGCTTTTAACAAGTCACCCAAGCTGGTAGTACCAGCAGAGGCATTATTAGCAGATAATGTACGCAAGGCAGCACTGTTTTCCTGTGCATCTTTAGCTTTGATAGACAGGTTGATACTGCGATTTTTGCGATCTACGGTAGTAATCACTGCTTCAACATCATCGCCTTCTTTCAAGGCATTGCGAATGTCTTCAACACGATCATTTGAAACTTCAGATGCACGCAGATAGCCTTCAACATCATCAGCCAATGCAATAACAGCACCTTTAGCATCCAGTGATTTTACTTTACCGGTTACGATGCTGCCCTTGTCATTTACGCTAACATAATTGCTGAACGGATCACCGGCCAACTGTTTCACGCCAAGAGAAATACGTTCCTTGTCAACATCAATGGCCAGAACTACGGCTTCAACTTCTTCACCTTTCTTGAACTGACGTACAGCTTCTTCGCCACCATCAGTCCATGACAGGTCAGACAGATGAACCAGACCATCAATACCGCCAGGCAAGCCTACAAACACACCAAAATCAGTAATGGATTTCACCACACCTTTGATTTTGTCGCCTTTTTCATGGTTGGATTCGAATTCCTGCCATGGATTAGCCTGACACTGTTTCATGCCCAGAGAGATGCGACGACGATCTTCATCAATTTCCAGAATCATCACTTCTACTTCATCACCCATCTGCACTACTTTGCTTGGGTGAACATTCTTGTTAGTCCAGTCCATTTCAGAAACGTGTACCAGACCTTCGATGCCCTGTTCGATTTCCACAAACGCACCGTAGTCAGTCAGATTGGTTACTTTACCAAACAGACGGGTACCTTGCGGATAACGACGAGCCAGACCATTCCATGGATCTTCACCCAATTGTTTCAGACCCAGAGAAACACGGCTGCGTTCCTGATCGAATTTCAATACTTTGGCTTCTACTTCCTGGCCAACTTCCAGTACTTCACTTGGATGTTTAACACGACGCCAAGCCAGATCGGTAATGTGCAGCAAGCCATCAATACCGCCCAGATCAACGAATGCACCGTAATCGGTAATGTTTTTCACAATACCTTTCACCACTGAACCTTCTTTCAGGTTTTCCAGCAATGCTTTACGTTCTTCGCCCAAAGTTTCTTCCAGTACTGCACGGCGAGAAACCACAACGTTGTTACGACGTTTGTCCAGCTTGATTACTTTGAATTCAATTTCCTTGCCTTCAAAGTGA
Organism: Snodgrassella alvi; assembly: GCF_002777425.1. GTDB lineage: Bacteria > Pseudomonadota > Gammaproteobacteria > Burkholderiales > Neisseriaceae > Snodgrassella > Snodgrassella alvi_B. The sequence continues at coordinate 17,786 of NZ_MDVC01000005.1, read as the reverse complement.
GAGGTGTCTTTAACCGGACGTACATCTACCAGCGAACCCGGCAGGAATGCGCGGATGCTGTTAATCATGACGGTCAGGCCGCCTTTGACTTTACCATTGATCACGCCAGACAGAATTTCACCATTTTCCATGGCTTCTTCCAGCTTGATCCAGTCAGCCGCACGTTTGGCTTTTTCACGTGACAGTTTGGTTTCACCAAAACCATTTTCCACAGATTCAATAGTTACAGTGACAAAATCGCCAACTTTAACTTCAATCTCGCCCGCTGCATTTTTGAATTCGCTCACCTCAATCAGAGATTCTGATTTCAGACCGGCATTCACAGTGACGAAATTATTGTCTATGGCAACAACTTCTGCGGTGATGACTTCGCCGGGATTCATCTCTTGCAAGGTGAAACTTTCTTCCAGCAACTGGGCAAAATTTTCCATAGTCATATATTTATGTTCTCAAACAAGTATCGTCAGGGGATACGAAAGTTAGTTAATCAAAGCCGGCACACCCTGACTGTGCCAGCAATACTCCTGACTGCGGCTGATGCAGGCTACAACCACACCAGCAACAAAAATCATGTAAAACAATTACTTATGACAAGGTTCGTATACTACCAAATGTGCAAACACACTGAACGCCTGTACAAAAGACCAGAATTATAACTTATTTTTAGATTTTTCGATACCAATCAAGTACTTTTTCTACACTTTCTTTAATACTAAGCGAAGAAGTATCGAGAATCCTGGCATCACTGGCCGGTTTGAGGGGGGCAACAGCACGGGAGCGGTCGGCCTGATCCCGTTTTTCAATATCAGCAAGTATCTGCTGATAGTCTGGTCCATCAGTAGCTATTCCCAATTGTAAGGCACGCCGTTGTGCCCGTATCTGTGCACTGGCAGTAAGAAATATCTTGAGTTCGGCCTGCGGAAACACTACTGAAGCCATATCCCGCCCGTCAGCCACCAGTCCTCGGGGCGTTAAAAAATCCCGCTGGCGTTGTAGTAGCGCAGTGCGCACCGCCGGCAAAGCAGCAATAGCCGATGCACCCATACCAATTTTTTCAGTGCGAATTGCTGCCGTTACATCCTCGCTATCCAGTAAAATGGAATCTGTCCTGAAAACCACAGGCAATTTGTACGCAAGTGCAGCAATTTCATGCTCATTTTGCCAGCCAATATTCTGCTGATAGGCATACAGTGCTGTTAATCGATAAAGTGCACCGGAATCCAGATAATCTCTGTCCAGAATAGCTGCTACCTGCGCGGCCACAGTCCCCTTCCCGGATGCACTGGGGCCATCAATAGCAATTACTTTCAATCGCGGCTTAAATTGCGTCGCAACCATATCCTTACCTTTTTTCACAAAAGTTTTTTACGCATCGTACTGAATTTGAATCAGCACTGATAACTGTCTGACACCATTAAATTTCTATACCGAACAATCTAATCTAACCATAAGCAACCGCACTGTTTGCTATTATTTGTTTCAGTAAAAAATTAACAAGCCATCAGGCTTACTTTCAATACCTGATGGCTGAATTTCCTTTTTTTATCAAATACAATAAATTATTGTACCTCAACCTGCTTTAATGATCTTTTCATCTGAACAATTGTCCGCCATTGCAACACTACTGATACAGTAAATAAAGCCAACATAAAGGGACACTCATATAATTCTTCCAGCATATCATCATAAACAGGATTGTACAGAATAAAATGTGAAATCCAGCGACCGCGCTCTACCGCATCGGCCAACAAAAAGCCAGCAGCGGCGAGCAGGAAATTCCATGCAGGAAAAGGTTGATGATAGTAATATTCGATGCCAGCACGCAAGCGCGGCCATAGCAACATTAATATTAGCCCAAGAATAAGCACTGCCGCGATACCATGATACACCGCATGCGGATAACCAGAAAAAATTTGCCTGCCCCAGTTTTGATCACGCCCCAGCAATACCAGCCACCACAATGATGCCCATAGCCAGAACGCTCTTTCTTTACCAGTTAATCCACTGCATAAAGTTGATAACAGAGTAAACAAAAAGCAAAATAACAAAAAAAAGGTTTGCCCCTGTTCCACAAATGACACCAAATCGGGATTAATATGCAATTTTTGCACCAAAGGCACACACAGTAGCATTAATAACCATACCGTACTAAATTTAGACCAGTGCCAGTCTAGGTTTATTTTCATAGTTATTACATTAAGATATTAATATATTTACTATTATACTTAATATAACCAGTGATTACCTGATTTATATATAAGCTTCACTTGTACATTTTCCTGTTAATACTTGCCCAAATGCAGATATATATACATATCCTGTAACACAATTAACTGATAAACTTCCAGCCAAATCTTCCAAAATTACCCAATACCAGCATGAATACCTTGCATTTAAAAGCCAGTACCTGTCATTCTGCCAGCATCAATCTGCCTGGTTCCAAAAGCATTAGCAATCGTATCCTGCTTCTGGCCGCTCTGGCAGAGAATATCTGTGAAATTCATAATTTACTTGATTCAGATGATACCCAATACATGCTGAAAGCGTTAAAAACCCTGGGCATAAAAATTGAACAGTTGCCTGCTGATAGTGAAAACTCAGGCTTACATCTCAGAGTATACGGGTGTAAAGGTAAATTTCCACAACAGCAGGCAGATTTGTTTCTTGGTAATGCAGGGACTGCATTCAGACCTTTAACAGCAGTGCTGGCAATATTAGGGGGTGAATATTATTTACACGGCGTGGCGCGTATGCATGAGCGCCCCATTGGTGATCTCGTTGATGCACTGCAAACAGTAGGTGCAACAATCGAATATAAGGAACAGATCGGTTTCCCACCTTTACAAATCCATCATGCCCGCCAGAACACAAATTATCATATTAGCGTTAAAGGTAATGTATCCAGCCAATTTTTAACCGCCTTACTGATGGCTCTACCGCTAACCGGAAAAGCCTACACTATTGATGTCTGTGGTGAATTAATATCCAAACCTTACATTGCCATTACCCTAAAGCTGCTTGAGCAATTCGGCATTCAGATTAGTCACAAAGATTTTCAGACATTCCAACTCCCTGCCGGGCAGCACTATCATGCACCAGCACAAATTTATGTTGAAGGTGATGCCTCCAGTGCTTCATACTTCCTTGCTGCGGGGCTGATATCAGGTAAACCTGTCCGTATTAATGGCATTGACGCAAACAGCATTCAGGGGGATATTGCCTTTGCACACGAGCTGGAAAAAATTGGTGCACAAATATTCTGGGGTGAACAGTTTATTGAAATATCACGTTCCTCAAATCAGAATATACTGCCCTTTGATATTGATGCCAATCATATTCCAGATGCCGCCATGACTCTGGCTATCGTGGCTCTGGCCAGCAAAGGCACTTGTCATATTCGTAATATTGCCAGCTGGCGCGTTAAAGAAACTGATCGCATCAGCGCCATGACTGCCGAATTACGCAAACTTGGTGCTCATGTGATGGCCACAGAGGACAGTATCAGCATTACCCCTCCAGCAAAATTGCAGGCCGACGTTCACATCAGTACTTATGACGATCACAGAATGGCCATGTGTTTTTCGCTTGTCAGCCTGCTTGGCACCTCTATCTATATAGATGATCCACAATGTGTCAATAAAACCTTTCCCGAATACTTCAAGGTTTTTGCCAGCATGTGCACACCTGTTTAAAATTCAGAATTTTACCCAGTCTGTTTTCTATTTACTCTGGCCTAAAGCCATTATTGATATAATTTGTTTTTTTATTTAGCCATGCTACAAACAGACCAACTTTCTGGTGCACAGCCACAGCGTGTCATCAGCCCACAAACCGCTTCAGCACAGGAAGAACAGCTGGAGCGTGCTTTGCGCCCCCGGGCGCTGACAGACTATATTGGCCAGCACAAAGCCAAGGAACAACTTTCCATCTTCATTCAAGCCGCAAAAATACGGCATGAAGCTTTGGATCATACATTATTATTTGGCCCGCCCGGTCTGGGCAAGACCACTCTGGCTCATATCATTGCTCATGAACTTGGCGTCAATTTGCGCCAGACATCTGGGCCGGTACTGGAACGGGCTGGTGATCTGGCGGCACTACTTACCAATCTTGAGCCACATGACGTACTCTTCATAGACGAAATTCACCGCCTTAACCCAGTGGTAGAAGAAATACTGTACCCGGCACTGGAAGATTACCAGCTAGACATTATGATTGGCGAAGGCCCCGCTGCACGCTCAGTTAAAATTGACCTGCCGCCCTTTACTCTGGTTGGCGCTACCACACGCGCAGGCATGCTCACCAACCCTTTACGCGACCGCTTCGGCATAATTTCACGTCTGGAATTCTATAACAACACTGATTTAACCACTATCGTTGCTCGTTCTGCCCAGCTACTACAACTACAGATTGACAACACTGGTGCTGCTGAAATTGCCAGACGCAGCCGCGGTACACCACGCATTGCCAATCGCCTGTTACGACGTGTACGGGATTATGCTGAAGTAAAACACCAGGGCCAGATAAATGCCGAAATAGCAGATGCAGCACTAAAAATGCTAGACATCGATCAATCCGGACTGGATGTCATGGACTGCAAATATCTGGAAGCAATTCTATATAAATTTTCAGGTGGACCAGTTGGTCTGGACAACATTGCCGCAGCGATAGGCGAATCAACCGATACCATAGAAGACGTTATCGAACCTTACTTAATTCAGCAGGGTTTTTTACAGCGAACACCACGAGGACGCATGGCTACAGAAGTAAGCTACAGCCATTTTGGCTTGCCTGTTCCCAGCAATAAAATTTAATTAACATCTGTAAAAACTGGCTATATCTTTAGTTCAACATTAAAAATATTCTACAGTTTAATTGATTAAATGAATAAATAAGGAAAAACTTATGACCTCAAAACAGATAGATGCCAGCATATTTAAAGCATATGATATCCGTGGCATTGTAGATGTTTCACTAAACAAAGATACAGCTGAGCTGATTGGCCGTGCGATTGCTACCGTAGCCATCAGTAAAGGTGTTAACCAGATTGCAATTGGCCGCGACGGCCGTCTTTCTGGCCCGATACTGGCAGCCAGTCTGATGCAGGGTATTACTGCCTGCGGAATTAATGTCATCGACGTAGGCATGGTTGCGACACCAATGTTATATTTTGCAGCTATCGAGCATTGTCAGGGTAGCGGCATCATGATTACCGGCAGCCATAATCCGCCCGATTACAATGGTTTTAAAATGATGCTGGCCGGCATTACTCTGGCTGGTGACGATATTCAGGCATTACGCAAAATGATTGAATCCGGCCAGCTAGCCGCCCCTGCTGAACATAGCGGGAATATTGTTCCATTACCTATTGCCTCTGAATATATCAACTATATAGCCAGTCACATTCAGCTCAAACGGCCGATGAAGATTGTGATAGATGCAGGAAACGGAGTAGCCGGCGCTTACGCCGGAGATTTATATCGTGCTCTGGGCTGTGAAGTAACAGAATTGTTTTGTGAAGTAGATGGCAATTTTCCCAACCATCATCCTGACCCGGCTAAACCGGCCAATCTACAGGATTTGATTCAGGCTTTGCGTAACAGTGATGCAGAAATCGGTATGGCTTTCGATGGCGATGGCGATCGTCTGGGCGTAGTAACCAAAGATGGCCAGATTATCTACCCTGATCGCCAGCTAATGCTGTTTGCAGCCGATGTACTGGCACGCAATCCAAACGCAAAAGTGATCTATGATGTTAAATCCACCCGATTACTGAAACCCTGGATTGAACAGCATGGCGGCGAAGCCATCATGAGTAAAACCGGTCACAGCTTTATCAAGGCCGCAATCAGGGAGCATGGTGCATTACTGGCTGGCGAAATGAGTGGTCACGTATTTTTTAAAGAACGCTGGTTAGGTTTTGATGATGGTCTATATGCCGGCGCACGTTTACTGGAGATTTTGTCTGCCAGCGATAATCCTTCTGCGGTTTTAAATGATTTGCCTGAAGGTATATCCACACCTGAACTCAATATCGCTGTGCCAGCAGGAAAATCAGGACACGAAATTATCGCCAGTCTGGCACAAACTGCACAGTTTGATAATGAAATTGAGCGTATCACCATCGATGGCCTGAGAGTAGAATTTAAAGACGGATTTGGGCTAATGCGCGCCTCCAATACGACGCCAGTGCTGGTATTGCGCTTCGAGGCAGACAACCAGCAGGCTTTAGACAATATCATAGCTCAATTCAAAGCAGTGATTTCCCAAAACCCGGATTTAAGCTGGAGCGAAACGTGGTAAATAAATAATCATCGGATACTCTGTCTGATTTGCTCTAAAACACAAAACGGCTACTTAAAGTAGCCGTTTAATTAATTTCCAAACTGGCCAGAAAACCAGTTTATACAATTTAAGCTTTAGCTTTACTACCGGTTTCGCGTACAAATATTGTCATGATAAAAGCCAGAACCAAACCACCAACAAAAATAAGATCAGCAGTCTGGAAAACCTTCAGACTTAACTGGCCACCTTCTGCGCTGGTTAAGTGAGCAATCAGCATACTGAACAGATTTGTCATTATCGCACTGATCACAAACACGAAAAAGTTAATCACACCTGTAGCAGTACCTTTAACCTCATCAGGATTAACTTCTTTAATCATGGTGTAAGGAATCATTGCCGCGCCAGAAGCAACACCTAATAGCAAACCCATTATATAAGGTGGCATAGTATTAGGCAGATAGACAATAATACCACCGGTAATAACCATAGCAATAATACTACCCATAACAACAGGTTTACGACGACCAATCACGTCTGATAAATAGCCCAGAATGGGACAGCCAATCACCCAACCCAGTGGAACCATGGCCAGACGCAAAGCAGCATCCTCAGTGACACCTAAACCTTCCTGCAAAAACTGATTACCCCAGGCAATATTACCTACATTAGTAGGCATAAACATCATGGCACCAATGAAAGCGCAGATATAGGACTGCGGATTTTTCAGTACCACAAGATAAGGATGGCTCAAACCGGTCCAGTCGATTTTACCTTCGCGCGTGCGGGGGGTAATGATTACAGAAGCAAAAAACACCACGCCCAGAACACCGGCAGCAACCATCCAGAACATTTGCCAGGTCATCACCTGATTTTTAATAATCGGTGATACAACAGCCTGCCCCATGAAACCACCGAGCATACCGAAACATTGTGTCATGCCAACCGCAGTAGCCAGCCATTTTTTGGGGAAACCACGTGTAGCCAGAAACACGGCACTGGTAAAGGCCAACCCGGAACCGGCACCCTGTAAGAAACGGCCAGATTGAGCGGTAATAACCGTACCGGAGCAAAACAGAATACAGCCAGCAGCTACCAGAATAATACCTAATGATGCAGTGAAACGTGGCCCGATACGATCCAGCAGCACGCCCGACACCAATGCAAAGAAAGCATAAGAATAAAAATACAGACCTATGATTCCGGCCATTTCAACTTTGGAAATCCTCAAAGTAGCTATCATTTCGGTCTGCATAATACTTGGTGCAGAACGCAATGCATATTGAACAAAATAGAAAATAGCGCAGATAAGCCAAGCAATTACAAATGTTTTATTTAACATGCTGGCTTGATCACCACCGGGAGGAGATACTGACACCTTGGATTTATGATTCATAGCGTACTCGCTTTCATTTAATTCCGAATGAAATTTCACAAAATCATTCTAACAAAACCCACGATACGTGCACAATAAAGTTAATCCTAATTCCAGATTAGATACAATACACTCAAATTACATTATTTTAAACAATAAAATTAAATATTAATTCAATTTTAGTGTTATGATAAAAGATGTGCTATCTTCAAAATACCAAAACAATAAAATCCGCTCTCTAATTTTACAAAAAAAACTATATTGGCGTGATTATTGAATTTCAGTTTACAATATATTTACACATAATAGAGAACTTATAATATCAGTGCAAATGATGCTGATTATTAATTATTCTGAATAACGATGATTTCGTTTACATTCTGGATTTACACCCTAAAGAATTAATCCGGCAAAATATTATTGATTCTGTTAATAATACTGTGCTGAAATCTGGCTTATGAAAGATTATAAAAACAGCCAGATATAAATTCCTGGGTTACTTCGATTTATTCTGCATACTGATATTATGCATAGAAATGTAGAAAATCTGTTTAGCAAACAGAAACAATACTAGAAACTGGTACAGACTGGGGCTTAACCATTGATATCAAATAAAATACTTCCAAAAACAATAATATCAGTGCAAACATCGCCATTAAATACAGGTACCGGCAGAATATGAAATTATGTCCTCATAAAAGACAGAATAAGTAGCAAGCCTTTTATTCAGCCTGTATTTATCCCTGTCAGCCAGAGGACACAAATAAAATTGAAAACTAATAATTATATTGAAGCATTAATAAACGCTTCCAGTTGTCCTTTATTCAAGGCTCCCACTTTTGTAGCCACACTGGCTCCATCTTTAAAAATCATCAGCGTAGGTATGCCACGAACATTAAATTTGGCCGGAGTTTCCTGATTTTCATCAACATTAAGCTTAACAATTTTCAGTTTACCCTGATAAGCTGAAGCCAAATCATCCAGAATTGGCGCAATCATTTTACAAGGACCACACCAAGGAGCCCAGAAATCCAGCAATACTGGTGTATCCGCCTGTAAAACTTCCTGCTCAAAGTTGCCATCGCCTATATGAACAATTAAATCACTACTCATTATGATTTCCTTTTATTATCGGTTGTATATATAAAATATAGCCAAATAGCCATTAATGCAATAGAAGTATCCAAAACTAAACTGCTGCATAATATACAGCACCATAAAAAATTAGCTGTTACTGGCTATATAAATTACCTAAAAAATTTCTTTATATCATATCAAAAGTTAACCTGACTTAATGCGTTAGACAAATCCGCTTTTAAGTCAGCAGCATGTTCCAGTCCGATAGATAAACGGATTAGGCCAGGCTGGATACCGGCATCAAGCTTGGCCTCTGGAGCCATCCGGCCATGCGTGGTTGTCCATGGATGGGTAACCGTAGATTTCACATCACCAAGATTAGCAGTTTTACTAAAGAGTGTTAATGTATCAATTACCTGCCATGCAGCCTGTTGCCCCCCTTTAACCTCAAAGGCCACCACAATACCGCCACCCTGCTGCTGCTTGTGTACCAGCGCTTTCTGCGGGTGATTAGTCATGCCTGTATAGTGCACGGCAACAACCTGCGGCTGGGTAGAAAGAAACTGCGCCACTTCCAGTGCATTGGCACACTGTTTTTCCATACGAATATATAAAGTTTCCACACCACTTAACAGCACCCATGCATTAAATGGAGACAATACCTCGCCAGTGGTGCGTACATGTAGAAAAATTTCATTAATTAAGGCTGCGCTACCACAGATAACACCTCCCATCACCCGCCCATGGCCATCAATTGCCTTGGTCGCAGACTGCACAGATAAATCAGCCCCAAGAGATAACGGCTGCTGTAGCGCCGGTGACAGAAAGCTGTTATCCACTACCAGCAAAGCCTGATGGCGATGTGCCATTTCTGCCAACTTGGCAATGTCAGCCAGTTCATTCAGCGGATTGGATGGCGTTTCCACAAACAGCATTCTGGTATTGGGCCGGATAGCAGCCTGCCATTCGGCCATATCAGTCTGACTAACCAGCGTTACCTCAATTCCGAATCTGGGTAGTATATTATTCAGTAAGCCAATAGTGGTACCAAACAGGCTTTTACTGGCCACCAGATGGTCACCAGCTTTTAATAAAGCCAGAAAAACAGCGTTGATTGCGGCCATACCGGTGGAAGTAGCCAATCCTGCCTCACCCTGCTCCAGTTGTGCCACTCGTGCCTGAAAAGCCGCTACAGTAGGATTGTTGGTGCGCGTATAGGTATAACCCTGAGTTGAACCGGCAAACAGAGCAGCACCAGCTTCCGCACTATCAAACATAAAGCTGCTGGTTAAAAACAATGCAGAATTATGTTCATTGTACGAGGTTTGTTCCTTAGCACCCCGGATTGCAATGGTTTCCGGATGCAGTTGTAAAGTAGACATGATTGTTTAATTTATCTATAAATATGAGTAAAGAATTGTGCCGCTTTTTTTATGATTATGCAAATAACCAGCTTATCTAAAATTCAGAATATAGTATTCTTTAATATCAAACCCCATACATACGCAAACAGCTATCCATGCCAAGCATATCGTTTTGCCCTGATATTAATCAGGGCACAGACCGTACACGCACAAGAGCAATAGCCAAACATTAAGGAAAAAAAATGTATTTTGTGATATCACCCGCAAAAAAACTCAATGAAACAGTAGAAATTACTACCAAGCAGTACACACAGCCACAATTACTGCCACAGGCACGGCAGCTAATGCCATTATTACAACAACTGGCTCCGCATGAAATTGCTACCTTAATGAGTATCTCCGACAAGCTCGCCTTGCAGAATGCCGAACGCTATCATCACTGGCAGCCACCATTTACCCCGGATAATGCCAAGCAGGCTGTCTATCTTTTCAATGGTGATGTTTATGAAGGACTGGATGCAGGCCATTTATCAGAAGCGGGATTAAACTATTTACAGCAACATCTGGCGATTCTTTCCGGTTTATACGGTGTACTCAAGCCACTGGATTTGATTCAGCCTTATCGTCTGGAGATGGGCACCAAACTTGCTAATCCTTACGGCAAGGATTTATATGCATTCTGGGGCGATATTATTACCAGTACCATTGAGCAAAATATGCAGGCAGTACAGGATCAGGTGTTAATCAACCTCGCCTCACAGGAGTATTTCAAAGCGATAAAGCCCTCAAAGCTTTCTGCTCCAGTGATTACTCCTGTGTTCAAAGACCAAAAAAATGGCGAATATAAAATTATCAGCTTTTATGCCAAGCGTGCACGTGGTTTATTCATGCGCTATGCAGCCGAGAAGCAGTTAACTGAGCCAGAAGAGTTAAAAGGTTTCGATTACGAAGGCTATTATTATGATAAAGCCTCATCCAGCGACAAACAGTGGGTATTCCTGCGTGATGAAAACGCCCATCATTAAAATTTAATCAAAAATAAAATGAATGATTTAGCCAAAAAAGCCCACTTTACCTAAATAAAATACTTGGCAAAGGCGCATTTATCGTCTAATATGCGCATCTTCAAAGACGGAAGCGTGGCAGAGCGGTTTAATGCAACGGTCTTGAAAACCGTCGTGGGTTGATAGCCCACCGTGAGTTCGAATCTCACCGCTTCCGCCAAAACATTATTCTTTAAACACCTTTATTAGTGTTTAAAATCTAAAAAATCACCTGAATAACCATTATTTAGGTGATTTTTTTATTTAAATTTGTGTGGTATTTTAGGTATTTCAAAACTAAGTTATATCTTAATACATGATACATAACCAAAGTCGTTACCCTTTCCAAGCAAAATCGGCGCGACAAACAAACTATACAAACACTCCGGTGAAGGTATCTAATATATTTATTGCCCTCAAGTAAGAAGTAGTAGCGTGTAAGCTATAAACATTTAAGTGATAATAAAACAGATATAGTTAAATAATCAGAGATAAGATTTATAGAATTACGTAATACATATTGTCAACGATTTTTAGTAAGGGTGGTTATTGCAACCACTGTTACATATATTTTTGCTAATATCATTTACCCACGCAGTATACCTAGGGTAAAAAGACCTCACATCACTAAATACAAGTCTCGAATGCATCTTCTTCAAAAATTATAAAATGTAAACCGATTAGATTTTCCTGCTATACATACATGCAAAATATATTCAAATAAAGGTTTTAATGTTCTTTGAATAATAATTATCATTATATTCTTGAATGCGACATTCATTTAATATACTATAATTATCATTACAATATTGCTTTATGTACTTTAATGTGCAATAAGTCATGATAAAGCCTATTTCAAACATTATATTAAAACCTTTACCACCCGATAAAAATGGCAATATCTTTTCCCATATCGAAATAGATGGTATTCATCATAATATTTCTGTGTCTGGTGCTTTTCTGGAAGCAGCGTTTAGTTATCAGGATAAATATATCCTCATATTCGTAACGTTAGATGGTGGTTGCTTTGAAGAATTACTACATATATATTTGCTGGATCCATATCGAGATAAAGTAATTGATTATGCCATTATCGGTAATTTATATGGTTATGCCTATGGTGATGTATCCAGTATTCAAATAAAAGCAGATAACACTATTTTCTTTAAATTTATTACTGCAAATGGATGGTTACTTACCCTATTTAAACAACCTGCCAAAACTTTCCCAATTTCATTTAAAGCACTTTTTGTAGTTCAACGTCCATTCGCATTTAAACGTTATTTTTCAATTACAGAAATTAAAGCATAGTAATACAATTTTAGGACTATCAATTTCACGAAAGGAGATATTTTGGAAAATACTATTCATCAACAAGACTTAATCATGCCAATTAAAGATAATGACCAAGAATATGAAAAGGAATTCGAATCTACTATTCGTTCTATTCAATATGTTGCCGATGGCATTATGCTGCAAGGTATTCATGATAATAAAGTTAGAACCGAGTATCGCAACGAAATCAAAAAAATGAGTGATGGCTTTCGCAATGAAGTTTTTGCAGGCAAAATGACATGGCAAGAAGCTGCCAAACAAGCCAGTAATGCTAGAAATGAATTATTGAAATTATCTAGAGACAAAACATGGCCAATTGGTCTTTCTATTGCAAAAAAATTAAAGTCTAATGGTTTAGAATTCTCAGATTTACAAAATAAATATGCGAATGAGTTATACAAGTCAAATTCTAATTCACTTAGAAGTCAAGTAAAAATGGATGCTGTCCATGCAAAGATTGTCATAAAGGCAGGTGTGTCCAACTCAGCTGTTGATTCTCGATTACTAGTTTTTTCAAAATGTGCACGAGGATTTATAGCTATTTCACTAGCTATTTCTGCCTACAATATTTGGACAGCAGAAAATAAAGTAAATGCTACGTTAAAAGAAGGTTCGATGATGGCTGCCGGATTTGCCGGTTCGATGGCAGGAGGAGCTGCTGGCTTAACTTGTGGCCCTGGTGCTGTAGTTTGCGTTCCTGTAGGTGCATTTATAGGCGGTTTTATGGCTGCATTTGGTGTAGATTATTTTTGGAAATAATTAAATTTCAGGAAAATGGGCTTTAAGTTATAAAAAGCATAAATCAGACCAGAGATTGAAGAGTAGGCTTAAACAAAATGGCAGAAGCTTTCCACTATCCACCAGAGTTGTTCAACTTACTTGTTGATACTATTCCTTTACTTTGTCGCAGCAAGAAAGATGTTGTCTTGTTTTTTCGTGGAGCTGGTGTTGCACCGGAAGATATCACTGAAGTCGCAAATTTAGTGTTACATAGTCCTAATACGATTAATAAATATGATATTGTCCGTACTGTTTTAACCAATGTAAATGCCCGCGGAGACAGTGCTCTCCGTGTCCGCCGTGAAATCTTGAAACGAGTTGTAGAATTTGAGAGTTTCGAAACTTGCTGGGAAAATGACCAACTTAAAGCCAAAGGATTAGTTGCCAGCATCCGCGAAGTTGTTCATAAGAAAGACTCGTTTACTCGAATGAAGAAAGAGCGAGATGCTGAACGAAATGAGCGACTAGCAAAACAGTATGCTGAACGCAACGCAATCATTGAAAAGCAAAAAATGCTGGATGACATTAAAAATCGGCTATCAGCACTTTTCACAATGGATGACAAGCCACATCAACGTGGTAAGCTACTGGAGCTTGTGCTAAATGACCTATTCCAGGCATATGGAATATTAATGCGCCAAGACTTCCGCCGCCAAGATCATAATACAGGCGTGGTACTTGAGCAGATTGATGGCGTTATCGAATTGAATGGACAAATACATCTTGTCGAAATGAAATGGCTAAATTCACCTGTAGGCATGGCTGAGTTTACACCACATCTATACCGCCTTTTTTCTCGTACCGATGCACACGGTATTTTTATCGCTACCAACGGATATACTGACGCAGTAATGACTGAATGTCGAAATATCCTTAATAAGAAAACGATGTTTCTATGTTCATTACATGAGTTCGTCATGCTACTTCAACGCCAAGGCGACTTGGTTGAATTCTTGAAGCGTAAATCCGCAGCTGCCAGCATAGACAAAAATCCGTTTTTAGAAATTTTGTTCTAAAAATAAAGAATGATTTTTTTAAAGAATTTTTTTACGGCAAGCTTTTATCTGAAATTAAGTGGAAAAATTGCCCAAATTTTAATCACTATAAGATTGGTTTGATTCACCTTGTTTTTTTATAGTTATCCACAGATATACTCACAAAATTTGTGAAATTCTGCCAACCATTCTTAGCTGATATTTCACTATTAATCCGATACTGCTAGCCATTTATATCTATAATTTTATTACTTTTTCTGTAAGAACATGATATGACGCAAAAACAGCCAAATTTGAAGAATTAATAAAATTACCTGATTTATTCTGTGTCTTTTGCTGTGTGGAATTTTTGCATTGGTTTCCAGCAGAATTGAATTGCTAATTTAGCAGAGTAAGGAAATTATTTTTATACTTTGAACAACTATTATACTACCTATTGTATTTTGTTTATTGATAATTAAATAAATCAGTCATATAAAGTGATTCTAATATTTATATACTGCTTGAAGAAATAATATACAACTGCCCAAATTCAAACATTTTAATTTAAAAACAATAACTTATATACGAAATGGATTTTTAGCAATATTAGCCCTTGACATTAATTTTCTAATACCAATATTTCTATCAATGAAAATTTAAATAAAGGAAATTAGATGCGATTCGATAAGCTTACCGCAAAGTTTCAGCAGGCATTACAGGATGCACAAAGTCTTGCGCTTGGACAGGATGCTGGCTATCTTGAGGCAATTTTCGTGTTGAAAGCCTTATTTGATGATACCGATAGTGGCAGTGCAGCCCTGCTAACACAAGCTGGTGTGAATGTAGCACAGGTAAAACAGCAAATTGAAGCCACTATCGGCGGCTTGCCCAAGGTTTCCGGTCAGGGCGGAGAAATTCTGCCCAGTACAGAGTTGCAGCATATTTTAAATCTGATGGATAAGGCTGCTACTAAGCGTAATGATGCTTATATTGCCAGTGAGTTATTCCTGCTGGCTGCCGTCCAGGAAAATGGTCAGTGTGGCCGTATTCTGAAACAGGCTGGTGCTACAGAAGATAAATTAAATATGGCCATTGATGCCGTTCGTGGAGGTGCAAGTGTGGATAATCCAAATGCAGAAGACCAACGTGAAGCACTGAAAAAATATACAACCGACCTGACAGAAAAAGCTCGCGCCGGCAAGCTGGATCCAGTGATTGGACGCGATGATGAAATACGGCGTACGATTCTGGTGCTGGAACGGCGCACTAAAAATAATCCAGTGTTGATTGGCGAACCCGGCGTTGGTAAAACAGCGATTGTTGAAGGTTTGGCGCAGCGGATTGTCAATAATGAAGTTCCGGATTCTTTGCGCAATAAACGTTTGCTGATGCTTGATCTGGCCAGCCTAATTGCTGGCGCCAAATTCCGTGGAGAATTTGAAGAGCGTTTGAAAGCGGTACTCAATGATCTGGCCAAAGATGAAGGTAATACGATTATTTTTATTGATGAAATTCATACCTTAGTGGGCGCAGGCAAGGCAGATGGTGCCATGGATGCCGGCAATATGCTCAAGCCAGCACTGGCACGCGGTGAATTGCACTGCATTGGTGCTACTACACTGGATGAATATCGCCAGTACATTGAAAAAGACCCTGCTCTGGAGCGGCGTTTTCAGAAAGTACTGGTTAAAGAACCTACGGTAGAAGACACTATTGCGATTTTACGCGGTTTACAGGAACGCTATGAAATTTATCATGGTGTAGAAATTACTGATCCTGCAATTGTGGCCGCAGCAGAATTATCTAATCGCTATATTACCGACCGCTTTCTACCAGATAAGGCAATTGATTTAATTGATGAGGCTGCTTCACTGATTAAAGTTGAAAGCCAGTCTATGCCGGAAAGCATGGATAAACTTAAACGCCGCGAAATCCAGCTCGAAATCGAACGTGCCTCCCTGATTAAAGAAAATGATGAAGCGAGTAAAAAGCGCTTGGCTTTGCTGGATGAGGAGCTAGATAATGTTAAACGCGAATTTGCCAATCTGGATGAAATCTGGAAAGCGGAGCGTGCCAAAGCTCAAGGTAGCGTAACCATTAAAGAGCAGATTGACCAGCTCAAAATTAAGATGGATGCACTCAAACGTGATGGTAAATGGGAAGAAGTGGCCAAACTACAATATGAAGAGTTGCCACGATTGGAAGCGCAGTTGCAGGCAGCTGACAGTGGCCAGCAAGATAATCAGCCTAACAAGCTGTTACGTACTAAAGTAGGTTCGGAAGAAATTGCTGAAATTGTTTCTCGCATGACCGGTATTCCAGTATCCAAAATGATGGCGGGTGAGCGGGAAAAATTACTCAAAATCGAAGAAGTGCTACATGAGCGTGTAGTTGGACAGGATGAAGCGGTTCGGGCAGTAGCAGATGCCATTCGCCGTTCACGCTCTGGCCTGGCAGACCCGAACAAACCTTATGGCAGCTTTCTGTTTCTCGGTCCTACGGGTGTCGGCAAAACGGAACTCTGCAAAACACTGGCAAGCTTTCTGTTCGACAGTGAAACCCATCTGATTCGGGTGGATATGTCTGAATATATGGAAAAACATTCCGTAGCACGTTTGATTGGTGCGCCTCCCGGCTATGTCGGGTATGAAGAAGGCGGCTTTCTGACTGAACAGGTACGGCGTAATCCATATAGTGTAGTTTTGCTGGATGAAGTGGAAAAAGCTCATCCGGATGTTTTCAATATTCTGTTGCAGGTACTGGACGATGGCCGTTTGACTGATGGTCAGGGACGAACGGTGGATTTCAAAAACACAGTTATTGTGATGACATCCAATATCGGCAGTCAGGAAATCCAGAAGATGGTGAGTGATGATTATGAAGCCATCAAGGCGGTTGTGATGGAAGAAGTCAAACAATACTTCCGTCCTGAACTGATTAACCGTATTGATGAGGTGGTGGTATTCCATAGTCTCAATCAGTCAAATATTCGCGCTATTGCCAATATCCAGTTGGCTAGCCTGCGCCAGCGTCTGGAAAAAATGGATTTGCATTTGCAAGTTGATGACGCTGCTCTGGATGTACTGGCTAAAGTGGGCTTTGACCCAGTTTATGGTGCCCGCCCCTTGAAACGTGCTATTCAGACGGAAATTGAAAACCCATTGGCTAAAGAGTTACTGGCAGGCGATTATGCGCCAGACAGCACTATTATGTTAACTGCTCAGAATGGTATTCTGACTTTCGCCTGATAAAGGATCAAGAAACCTGCACAAATGCAGGTTTCTTTTAACTATAAATCGGCTTTAGTTTTAGTTTGCGCTGCTACAAATCAATTCGATGCAACCATCAATATGAAAATCGCTGTCTGACACTGACCAGCATGCATCAATGGCTGACCCGTATGTACCCTTTTCTGTTCACTAATTTCTTACTGAAACAGAATAAGGGTATTTGTCTGCCAATAATCTTCTTCTGTTTGAAAAACAATACTATCAAATATAAATCTGGCTGATTGCAATCTTCATTCTGTTTATAACCTTATAACCTATAAAAT
>NZ_MDVC01000004.1 GCF_002777425.1 Snodgrassella alvi | reverse complement strand
GTGAAGGTGATGAAAAAAGGGTAATATTTTCATAAGAATACTCATTTTTTATGCTATATATGGTAAGGAGTGAAAAGTTAATAGTTGTACTCAATAAAACAATACTTTTCAGGTTAAAACAGTCAAGACAATATTAATAAGATTATAAATGTTAATAGAAGTTTTTGTAATTTATTGATAATGATATTTTATGTTTTTGGTATGTAATTAGATTCAGAGCCTTTATTGGTGGTATTGTTAGCTATAAATAAAGATAACAAAAAATATAAATAGGTGTGTTAATTTTGCAACTATGAAGATAAGGAAGGTATGCTTTTTTAATATTTATATGGTCATTCTCAATATTTAGCAGGTTTTTGGTGTTTGGTGGAATAAATTGGGCTGGTTCGAAAGGTATTTTCGACAGTTTTTGGATATAAGTATATAAGGATATGGAATATTTAAAATATATATGCCATTTGGATTTTGTAAAAAGGCTAAAATATTGTGATTGTGGATTCTAAATAGCTTGGTTTAAGCTATTTTGTTGGCTTGGTTCTTTTTATGTGTCTATGCTATTAGATTATGTTTTTTTCCAAAATGCGTTTAAATATGAGCAATCTTTTTAAGTGATTAAAAGTATTGATGTTGGCTTAATGGGATAAATACTGAATGAAAAGCGGTTAACGGCCAGATTGTATTTGAGCTGGCACTAATTAAATATTAAATTAACTACTTAATTATTAAAAATATTAATTTTTCTGCCATATTTCTATCAATTCGGAAGTATAAATCTTTTCTATGCGGTTGACAATTTATATGTGAAAAGAGGATTTTTTGTTTTGGGTAATAATATTAGTTGCAGGTAGTGGTAATCAGTAACTTTCAACGGCATTAAAGTTTGGTAAGTTAGCACTTAAATCCATGTACATCTTTCTAATGCGCTCTGCTAATGTGAATATTAAATTATATTGCTCAGCCACTTGGTTTACGCTGTCAGATACGACGGTTGGATTCATAGCATGATATTGCCGCTACTACAAGGCTGTGCAGGGAAATAGCGATAAATTGAAGGTCTTTAATGTGTGTAGCCAACTTAAAATTTTTTGAAGCTGTTCTAATTTTTTTACACCAAATGGAAGCCAATTTCCTCTAAAAGCTCAGAATAACTGATCTGATAGCTTGGAAATTGTTTAGTTGAATTTTTTTGCTGATTGATGAATATTAGGGTAAGTTTGCTGCAATATTCTCTTTTTTTACTGTCTGACTATCGCAATTCTAGGTTAATTTTCAACTCCAAGATTGTGTTGGTAATGTAGTCTTTCGATTAATTTGGTGCCTATACGTGGAAGAAGTATGAGGTATACGCTTTTTTATTTTGGGTATTTGTTTTTGACAGTGCTTGCTTATTAATGAGCTGATTAGTATTGTTATTGTGGCTTTGGTTATTATGTGTAATTTAGTAATTTCCTGTTATGGCAATTATGGCTATTGTTTTAGCCATATTAAAATAATTATTTTGCTTTCAGGTGGTTGGAGTTACTTAGGTGGTTGGTGTATTCTATATCTAAGGTGTCAGCAGTGGACAAGAGAGTTTTGGTTTTTTCTAAATCAATAATACTTTCTTTTTTAAATATAACTAAATGATAAATAATTGTTTTTTGTTTTGATTTATTATTTGTCTTTTAATTTGTTAACTATTTGACAATTCACAATGCAATATAAGGCTTTAAAGTTGTTGTTACTTATTTTGAGCTATTAATTGAGAAATCGTCGAAAGGAAGCTATTGGCGGTAATGGTGAAATGTTTGCTAATTGGCAAAAGAAAGCTATTATCAGGATTTTTTATCTGAGCTGTTTTATGTGGCTGCTTATTTTATTTTGTGGGTTATCGGTAGTGCTGAGAAGAAGAATACTAGCGGCTAGGTTGGATAATTAGTTTTTTGCCTGATTGTTGATTTTTGGACTGCGTTGGAATAAAAAAGCCGCTTGATAGCGGTTTTTGATAATAATTCTGCCTGATGCAAAATTTGGTGGGGTTTTTTGGTGGGTCCAGTGGGGTTCGAACCCACGACCAAGGGATTATGAGTCCCCTGCTCTAACCCCTGAGCTACAGACCCGTGAAGCGCGTATTGTAGCCAAGATGGATTGCTATTGCAAGGTTTTACATAAAAAATCATCCGCTGTGCGCGGATGATTTTGGTTTTAAAAGATAAAAAGTTTACTGTTTGTTTTCGTCGCTGTCGAGGAAGCTTTTCAGCCGGTCGGAGCGGGTAGGGTGGCGCAGTTTACGCAGGGCTTTGGCCTCAATCTGGCGAATACGCTCACGGGTAACGTCAAACTGTTTACCGACTTCTTCGAGGGTGTGGTCGGTATTCATGTCGATGCCAAAGCGCATGCGCAGTACTTTGGCTTCGCGTGGGGTGAGGCTTTCGAGTACATCTTTGGTTACTTCACGCAGGCTAGAGTACATGGCTGCATCTGCTGGTGCTACATTGTTTGCGTCTTCGATAAAGTCGCCCAGATGTGAATCGTCATCATCGCCAATCGGTGTTTCCATGGAAATGGGTTCTTTGGCGATTTTCATGATTTTGCGGATTTTGTCTTCCGGCATTTCCATCAGTTCAGCCAGTTTGGCGGAATCGGCTTCTTCACCGTTTTCCTGTAAATACTGGCGGGAAATGCGGTTCATTTTGTTGATGGTTTCAATCATGTGCACCGGAATGCGGATGGTACGCGCCTGATCTGCAATTGAGCGGGTGATGGCCTGACGAATCCACCATGTAGCATAGGTGGAAAATTTGTAGCCACGCCGGTATTCGAATTTGTCTACAGCTTTCATCAGGCCGATGTTGCCTTCCTGAATCAGGTCGAGAAATTGCAGGCCGCGATTGGTGTATTTTTTGGCAATGGAGATAACCAGACGCAGATTGGCCTGAATCATTTCCTGCTTGGCCGCGGCTGTTTCCTGCTCGCTTTTGACCATGTTTTTGTTAATCTGTTTGAGTTCGTCCAGTGAAATCTGGGCGGTTTGTTCGAGGTTGGCCAGTTCGGTTTGCTTTTCGATGATGGCATACTGGAAGCGGCGCAGGGCTTCGTTCCAGACACGGTTCAGGGAGAGTTCTTCATCTACCCAGCCCAGATCGGTAGTGCGGTTGGCGAAGCTTTTGATAAAGTAGTCGCGTTCCATGTGTACTCGGTTGAGGGCGATATCGCGAATGTCGCGTTCGAGTTGCCGTACCTGACTAACGCGCATGCGCAGGTTGTCGCACAGGCTTTCTATCTGACGGGTAGCAAAACGCACTTGCAATAGCTGTTCGGCAATTTCTTGTTGCAGTTTGAGGTAGTCGGCATGCTGGCTGCCTTTTTCCTGTAAGGCGGCAACCATGGCTTCATAGAGGCTTTGAATACCGTCGAAATGTTCGAGGGTTTTCTGGCGCAGTTCTTCGAGATTAGCGGATGCGGCCAGTGCTGCGTTTTCTTCGTCGCTTTCTTCAGAGTCGTCGTCAACTTCTACGCTGTCGTCGCTGTCATCAACAACTTCGGCATCGTCGCTTTTGCTGTCTAGTCCTAGGCCGAGTTCGTCCAGTAGTTCTTCATGCGGGTCGACGATGGCTTCGACTACTTCATCTACTTTGATTTCATCTTTGCGTACGGCGTCGATGAGGGTCAGTATTTCTGCAACTGAACCGGGACAGGCGGAAATGGCCTGAATCATGTTGCGCAGGGCATTTTCGATTTTTTTGGCGATGATGATTTCATCTTCGCGGGTTAGCAGGTCTACTTGTCCCATTTCGCGCATATACATGCGTACGGGGTCGGTAGTGCGGCCGAATTCGTTATCTGCATTGGACAGTGCTGCTTCTGCTTCAGCTACTGCATCATCGTCGGTCATGTTGGCGGTGTTGTCGCCCATCAACAGACTTTCGGCATCAGGTGCTTCTTCGGTAACTTGAATGCCGAGGCCAGAAATCATGGAAACAATGTTGTCAATCTGATCTGCATCTGACATTTCGTCAGGCAGGGCATCGTTGATTTCGGCGTAGGTGATGTAACCACGTTCTTTGCCTTGAATAATGAGCTGGCGCAAACGGGCGCGCTGTTCTTCTGCGGTTAATGGGCGTGCGTCATCCTGCTCTTGGCTGGTATCGATGGTAGTCTTTTTCAGTGTTGAGTTTGCCATGGTTTACTCGATGTATTTGCAGCGGCTTTGTCGCTGCAAGCGGTTGTAATGGTCGTCATTCTATGCTGACGGTATTTTGGGCGGGCTTAAGAGCAGCAGTAGTAACTGTTTTTCGTCGGCACTTAGTTTTCCATGCTGGAGTTTGCGCTTCAACGCATCAATCTGCTGTGTCTTAAGGTTGTCCAGTAATTTTTGCATGCCCTGTTTGAACGTGGTGCAGTCATCTTCATTTCCTGGCTGCATAACATCCGGTGAATCCAGATAGTCATGGATAATCTGCCGGATGACGGGTTCAAATTCTGTGTTACGCATCAGTTCCAGCACGGCACCGCTGTTCAGTGGTGTAACGGAGGCTTGTATGCGTTCGGCCAGCGCAGCGAGGCATGCATAGTCGCCGTGCAGGTCGAGATATTCTGGTAGTTCTATATATACGGCCCATTGTGGATTTATCAATAGTGCGCGTATCTGCTTTTGTGCCAGTGACATGACAGGGGGCTGCCGGAATGTATTCTGGGGTAAGCGGTAATTTTTCTGTTGTATGGCCGGTTGTCTGGGTTGCTGCTGTCCCAGTAGCTGAGCCAGATTATGTTCGTCTATGCCTACTTTCTGGCTAAGTTCCTGACGGAGCAGGAAAGACAATGCCGGTGCCTTGATTTGTGCCAGTAAGGGGCTGGCCGTTTTAATCAGTTCGGCTTTGCCTTCTTGTGTGTTGAGATCGATGTTTTCAGTCAAGGTTTGCCAGAAGTAGGCTGATAATGGCAGGCTTTGATTGAGTAAAGCGTCTTCAAAGGTTTTTAAACCATGGCTGCGTACGTAGCTATCGGGGTCGTGTTCGGCCGGTAAAAACAGGAAGTGTAAAATTTTGTCATCTTTTAGCTGGGGCAAGGCATTTTCTAATGCGCGCCAGGCGGCTTTTTTGCCGGCAGTATCACCATCAAAGCAGAAATAGATGTGATCGCTTTGTCGCATTAATAGGCGTACATGTTCGGCTGTGGTGGCTGTGCCCAGTGCAGCTACGGCATAGCCCAAACCAAACTGTGCCAGTGCGACTACGTCCATATACCCTTCTACTACCAGTACTCGTTGGGCTTCTTTGATTGCAGCTCGTGCTTCATACAGGCCATACAGGTTTCGGCCTTTATCAAATAAGGGGGTTTCTGGTGAGTTGAGGTATTTAGGTTCGCCGGTTTCAATGATGCGGGCACCAAATCCGATTATCTGGCCACGTGTACTGCGGATGGGAAACATGATGCGATCGCGAAAGCGGTCGTAATGGCGGTCATCTTTGGTGATAACCATGCCGCTGTTTACTAGTGCATTGCTTGGATAGGGCTGGAAGACTTTGGCTAGTGCCTGCCAGTCATCCGGGGCATAGCCGAGGCCGTAATGTATGATGATTTCGTCACTGAGGCCGCGTTGCTGTAAATAATTTTGGGCACGCAATGAGGTTTTTAGTTGCTGCTGATAGTAGGTGGCGGCTGCGGCGGTGGTTTGCTCAAGGGTTTGCTGTTGTTGTTTGTGTGCTTTTTGTGCCTGTGGATTACTGTTGCCGGCCTGTTTTGGGACGGTTGTGCCAATACGGTCGGCCAGAAACTGTACGGCTTCCTGAAAACTCAGTCCCTGATATTCCATAATAAAGCCTATGGCGGAACCATGCACGCCACAGCCAAAGCAGTGATAAAACTGTTTGGTGGGGCTAACGGAAAAGGAGGGCGATTTTTCTTTATGAAATGGGCAGCAGGCCATGTAGTTGGCTCCGCTTTTTTTCAGCGGTACAAACTCTTCGATTACGTCGACGATATCGATTTTATTCAATAGTTCGTCAATAAATTCGCCTGGTATCATGCCAACTACGCCTGTCTACTTCTATGCTAAAGATTTAAAACCTGTTTTTTAGGTTTGTTTGTGCTGCTGTTGTTAATTATCAGGCTAAAAGCTGTTTGATTTTTTTGCTGACTTCACTCATGTCGGCTTTGCCAGCCAGTGTTTTTTTCAAAACACCCATTACTTTGCCCATGTCACTTGGTTGTGTGGCACCTGCGCTGGCAATGGCATCTTTGATTGCGGCTTCGATTTCGGTGTCATCTAGCATTTTAGGCAGGTATTGTTGTAGCAGGTTGATTTCTGCCTGCTCTTTTTCGGCCAGATCATCTCTGCTACCTTCAGTATACATACGTACAGATTCTTTGCGCTGTTTGACCATCTTGCTGATGATTGCTGTGAAGCGACTATCGTCTACTTCGATTCGCTCGTCTACTTCGATCTGTTTTATTGCAGCCAGTGCCATGCGAATGGTAGACAGGGTAGTTGAGTCATGGTTGCGCAAGGCTGTTTTCATGTCTTCCTGCAATTGTTGTTTTAGGCTCATAATGGATGCTCGCAATGAAATGAATAAGTATTAAGTGAATTGATAGTTGGTAGTTTACTGCTGTGATTCTGGTTTGCTACAGTTTTTACTCGTTAAAATGCAAATACCGCAAGCAATAGCCTGCGGTATTGTTTTTTCAATGGTGTTTACCCAGCTACAAGATTTTATGAGCCGGCGATACCAATTAACCAATTAATAGTATTTTGGTGGCAATTGCTGGCTGCGTAAGCGTTTCTGCAAACGTTTTACGGCTGCCGCTTTTTTGCGTTTACGTTCGGTAGTTGGTTTTTCGTAAGCTTCGCGTGCACGTAGTTCGGTCATCAGGCCGGTTTTTTCTACAGTGCGTTTGAAACGGCGCATTGCAACTTCAAAAGGTTCATTTTCTTTTACACGTACAGAAGGCATGTTTTTTCCTGAGTAAATTAATTTTGTTACTGATTTATTAATCAGTATGGTAAATACTGAATTACTGCCATTTGATGGCAAAGGCGGTGTTTACGGTACCGCATAACCGTCTACAACATCACCTCCCAAGGTGTAAATGATGGCTATATCTGTATGTAAAAGTATAAACAGATATATGGTTATTTTAAATAAATAAGGTTTAATTATGGCTGATTAAATCTGTGTCGTCAAGATGATATTGAATCGATTGATACTGATATTTTCTACAAATATCTGTGTTAGATACGGTTTACTCGGCGAATCTGGGGTATGGAGTGCAGATCGCGTGTAATCAGGTTGAGCTGGTCTAAGTCTTTTACTTGTAATACAAAGCGAAATTCGATAAATCCTTCCACGCCTTCAAGTTTTTTTGATGTGGTTTCTACCGATTTAATGTTGCTTCCATTGGAGGAGATGGCCTCAGCGATGGTGGCCAGCAGACCATGGCTATCGATAGCATTCAGGCACAGGGTGACTTGGTAGTTGTCTGCCTGCATGATATCCCAGTTGGCATCCAGTTGAAGCTCGGGATCTGTTTTCAGGATGGTGTTGCAGGTATCACGATGTATGATGATTCCCTCATCTTTAATCAGCAGTGCTTTGATGGCATCGCCGGGAATAGGGTGGCAGCATTTGGCCAGATGAATATGTGCTGATTCATTGCCGGTGAGGTTAATGGGTGCCAGTTTGATGGTGTTGTTAAAGTGTTCTCCTGCCAGCTCGGCAATATGCATGGCCACTGAAACAGGTTGCAGTAATCCCATGCCAACTTCGCACAGGATGTTTTCAAATGAGGTGTTTTTTAGGCGCAAATCAGCCAGATATTTGTCTTTCAGGCTGTCGGACAGTAAAACATTTTCTGGCAACAGGCTGGACAGTGCTTTTTGTAATAGCTTTTCACCCAGACGTATGGCATCGCAACGATTCATTTTTTTTATCTGGCTGCGGATGGCGCTGCGTGCATGGCTGGATACGGTAAAGCCTAGCCACGCTGGTGTGGGATGGCCATTACTTGAGGTGATGATTTCTACTGTATCACCTGTATGTAAACGGGTGCGCAATGGCATCAGGTTATGGTTGATGCGTGCTGATACGGTGCGGTTGCCAATATCGGTATGCACTGCATAGGCAAAATCGACGGGTGTGGCCCCTTCTGGCAAGGTGATGATTTTACCTTTGGGGGTGAAAACATATACTTCATTCGGAAACAGATCAGTTTTTACATGCTCAAGAAATTCAATGGCATTGGCACTGTGAGCCTGAATGTCGAGAATGCTTTGCAGCCACTGGTTGGTGCGCATTTGTGCCTGATCAAAGCTATTCTGTTCGCCATCTTTATGCATCCAGTAGCTGGCAATGCCGCGTTCGGCTATGGTGTCCATTTCATGGGTGCGTATCTGTACTTCTATCGGCAGGCCATATGGCCCAATCAGAATGGTATGCAGGCTTTGATAGCCATTGTTTTTGGGGATGGCAATGTAATCTTTGATTCGCCCGGGTTTGGGCTTATAAAGATTATGCAAAACACCTAAGGCGGTATAGCAGGCAGGAATGTTGTTGACAATGACTCTGAAAGCGTAAATATCCATTACGTCAGCAAAGTGCAGATTTTTGCGGCGCATTTTTTCATAAATGCTGTAAAGGTTTTTTTCTCTGCCTCTTACCTGTGCTTCGATATTGGCGCTGACCAGACGCTGGCTGAAGGCGCGCAATACTTTACCGACTACGTCGCGTCGGTTACGCCGGGATGATTGAATGGCTTTTGCCAGAACTTCATAGCGATGGGGATATAAATGCCTGAAGGCTAAATCCTGCAATTCACGATAAACGTGATTTAATCCGATTCGGTTAGCCAGTTGTGCATAGATTTCCATGGTTTCCTGGGCAATGCGTCTTCGGCTCGCTGGTTTTTTTGCCGATAATGTACGCATGTTGTGTAATCGGTCTGACAATTTGACGATAATTACGCGGACATCCTGAGTCATTGCCATTATCAGTTTGCGGAAGCTCTCGGCCTGAGCTTCCTGCTGGCTATTGTATTCGAGCTTTTCCAGCTTCGATAATCCATCAACCATATTGGCGATGGTTTCGCCAAATGCTGCAATGATTTCTTCTTTGGTAGTACCAGTGTCTTCCAGTACATCATGCAGTACGCCGGCACATAAAGCTTGTATGTCTACGTGCCATTCTGCCAGTTGGGTGGCAACTGCCAGAGGGTGAGTAATATAAGGCAGGCCGCTATTGCGAAATTGCCCTTGATGCGCAATGGCACCAAATTCACATGCTTTATTAAGCAGATTTAAGTCTTCTTTGCTGAGGTAAGAAGCAATATTCAGAAGTTTATTCTGTGCTTCAGCAATAATGGCCTGATAACTGTTTTCTATTTGCTGCTGACAGCATTCCAGCTGGGTTGCTATGCTGGTGTGTGATAAAGTATTAATCCCATTAAAAATCTTCATGCCTACAGGACCCATAGCTTCGCTGGGCATATGGTTATCTGTAGAAGTGATGGATAAATCCTCGAAAGCTGTTTTGATTAAAACTGCTGTAAGTGCTTGTACACGGTGCTGGTTTTCAGCCAGTGATGTAGTAATGGCAAAACTGCGTTCAAGTAGCGCAGTTTTGCCAGTTTGCTCTGCCAGAGAGTAAATATAGGCACAAGCCTGTTCCAGTAATTTCCAGCGTTCCTGTTTGTTTAGATATTCTGTGTGTGAAAACAGTTTATCACGCCATTGGTTTGCTGGCGGTTTATAGGGTAGGCTGGGTGGAAACATGGCTATTTGCCTGTATTATTTTTGCTGGTTAAGTAATTCTGTTCCAATTTGTCCGCTGGCAATTTCACGCAGGGCAATTACAGTGGGTTTGTCATGATCTTCGTCGACCAGTGCGGTAGCACCATTGGCTAGCTGGCGTGCACGCAAAGCGGCAATCATGGTTAGGTCAAAGTGATTGGGAATGCGTCCGACACAATCTTCTACAGTAATACGAGCCATAATCTGAATTCCAATCCTGATATCAGGTAAGTAAGAAATAGTTTAAAAAAATTATTCTCCGGTTAGAATCCGGGTAATTGTTTGACTTTGTGCTTGTGCACGTAATCCAACCGAGCGAATAATTGCCAGTAAATCCTGCTCTGCCTGAGTAAGCTCCTGATTGACAATTACATAATCAAACAGCTTGCTTTGCTCAATTTCTTCGCGTGATTTTTCCAGACGGTAGGCAATGACTTCTTCGCTATCAGTGCCACGGTTTTGCAGACGTTCGGTCAGTTCAGTCATTGAGGGGGGTAAAATAAAAATACTGGTTGCTTCTGGCAGTAAACGACGGATCTGTTCTGCTCCCTGAACATCTATTTCCAGGATAACGTTGTAGCCCTGCTGTGTTAATGATTCTACTGCTTTTAAACTGGTGCCGTAATAGTTGCCGTATACATTGGCATGCTCAATAAACGCATTGCCTGCAATCATTTCCTCAAATTCACTACGGCTGACAAAATGGTAATGTACACCATTTTGCTCTCCTTCACGCGGCATTCTGGTGGTATGGGAAATAGAAATACGGATATCCGGCTGATTGGCACTCAGGCGTGATACCAGTGTGGTTTTGCCTGTTCCGGAAGCAGCAGAAACAATGAAAATATGTCCAGATTGCAACATAATATAAATTTAAGGATTACGGTGGCTAATTATGCCACAGCCGTGAATGTTACGCCAATCTGGATGACGGGATTATTGCATATTCTTGCACAGTCTGTGACTGGTAATATCTTTCTTTTAGTGCTGGTTTCGGCTAAAATGCTAAATTCAATTTCCTGCTGATTGTCATGACCAAGTTTATTTTTGTGACTGGCGGTGTGGTCTCTTCACTGGGTAAAGGCATTGCCGCTGCGTCTACTGCTGCTATTTTGGAATCTCGTGGTCTTAAAGTGACCATGCTTAAACTGGATCCTTATATTAATGTTGATCCGGGTACAATGAGCCCCTTTCAGCATGGTGAGGTATTCGTTACCGAGGACGGTGCTGAAACTGATCTGGATTTAGGGCATTACGAGCGCTTTATTGATGCCACTATGCAAAAGCGCAACAATTTTACGTCTGGTCAGGTTTATGAAAGTGTAATTCATAAAGAGCGTCGTGGTGATTATCTGGGCGGAACAGTTCAAGTTATTCCGCACATTACTGATGAAATTAAACGTAAGATTCATGAAGGTGCTGCCGGCTATGATGTTGCTATTGTGGAAATCGGTGGCACGGTAGGTGATATTGAATCTCTTCCTTTTCTGGAAGCTATCAGACAGATGCGTAGCCAGCAGGGAAGAGCGAATACTCTTTTTGTTCATCTATCTTATGTTCCCTTTATTGCCGCTGCCGGTGAAATCAAAACCAAGCCAACACAGCATTCTGTCAAGGAATTACGTGAAATCGGCATCCAGCCGGATGTGCTGATCTGTCGTATGGATCGGCCAATGCCGGAAGAAGAAAAACGCAAGATTGCTCTGTTCTGTAATGTTGAAGAACGTGCTGTTATCAGCTGCTATGATGTAGACAGTATTTATGAAGTACCGAGAATGCTGCATGATCAGGGTATTGACAGTATTATCTGTGAACAATTGCAACTGAATGTTCAGCAGGCTGATTTGACTGCATGGAACAAGATTGTCTACTCAGTACAACATCCGAAGCATAAAGTAAAAATTGCCATGGTGGGCAAGTATGTGGATTTGACTGAGTCATATAAATCTTTATCCGAAGCATTAAAACATGCCGGTATTCAAACTGAAACGGATGTAGATATTCACTATATTGATAGTGAAATTCTGGAAACAGATGGAACAGCCTGTTTGCAGGATATGGATGCTATTCTGGTTCCAGGCGGGTTTGGTACTCGTGGGGTGGAAGGTAAAATTGCTGCTGTACGCTATGCACGTGAACAGAAAATACCTTATTTGGGTATTTGTTTGGGTATGCAGATTGCTCTGATTGAATATGCGCGTGATGTGGCAAATCTGGAAGGCGCCAATTCAACTGAATTCAACTTGAAAACTCAGCATCCTGTCGTAGCCTTGATTAGTGAGTGGCAGGATCGCGATGGCCAGATTGAAAAGCGTGATATTAATACTAATCTGGGTGGCACAATGCGTTTAGGTGCGCAGGAAGTCAAGTTGGCTGCCGGTTCTCTGGCCAGAGCTATTTATGGTAATGAGCTAATTCGTGAGCGTCATCGTCATCGTTATGAAGTTAATAACTACTATTTGCCTCAGTTACAGCAGGCAGGTCTGGTAATTGGTGGTGTATCTACGGGACATGAGCAATTGGTGGAAACTATTGAATTGCAGGATCATCCTTGGTTTTTTGCCTGTCAGTTCCATCCTGAATTTACTTCAACGCCGAAGAATGGCCATCCTTTGTTTACTGCTTTTATCAAGGCGGCATTGGCTTATAAGAAATAAATCAATTTTTTGCTTGCTGTACAGGCTACCCGTTTTTCCGGGTAGCCTGTTTTTTTTGCCTGAATCTATTAATATTTTTGCTATCTGTAATTACATTTTGTATGATGGTTTAAGTGTTTACAAGTGGGCCATATAAATTCCTCGCTATGAAAAATATTATTTTATTGGTCATTGTGGCATTGGGCCTCTGGTGGTGGCAATATGGCACGGTGGATGAACAGCAAAAGAGTCATGCGCAAGAGCAGATAGTAGAATCTTTTAAATCGATTCGGAATAATTTTACCGGCGCACCATCGACCAGCAGTCCGGTGTTGGGAGCGATTCCTGTTCAGCAGGCTCAAAATGAAAATCTGGATAAGGTACAGGTATATGGAGAGGGTAATGTGATTAAAACCTTGCCCGATGATAATAAGGGTATTCGTCATCAGCGATTTATACTCAAGACTGATAATGGTACTCTTTTGGTAGTACATAATATTGATCTGGCGCCCCGATTAGAGGGTTTGCAGCGCGGAGATAAGGTTGTTTTTACTGGTGAATATATTAGTAATGAATGTGGTGGCCTGATACATTGGACACATCATGATCCCGCTCACCGTCATGCTGATGGCTGGTTGTTATATCAGGGAAGGCGTTATCAATAAGCTTGCTGAAATATTGGGTTTTAAAATTTATTATTTGTGGTTTATATTTAAATAGAGGAAATATAGTGAATAATCTTTCTTTTCGTAGTCCATTGGCTAATTTACTGTCTGAAAACTGGTGGGTAATACTGATACGTGGGATTGCGGCTTTAATTTTTGGTTTACTGACGTGGTTTTATCCATTTATATCCATTTTGATCATGGTAATGTTTTTTGGCATTTATGCTTTGGTCGATGGAGTGATGGGCGTAGTAATTGCTATCAGTGGTCGCCAGACGCATCAGGATTGGTGGCTGATGCTGATTTGGGGTATTGTCAGTATTCTGGCTGGTATGCTGACTTTTTTTGTCCCGGGAATAACTTGGCTGGTTTTGATTACATTGATTGCAATCTGGGCATTAGTTAGTGGTATATTGCAGATCATCGCTGCTATTCGTTTGCGTCAATCTATTCATAACGAAGGATGGATGATTGTTGCGGGTATATTGTCGGTTTTGGTAGGTATTATTTTGTTTGTTAATCCTGTACAAGGCGGTATCGCACTGACATGGGTTATTGGTGTTTATGCCGCATTGTTTGGTGTAATGAATATTGCTTTGGCTTTTCGGGTGCGCCGATTTGCTACCTCAAAGATAAATGAAAATAATTAATTTTAGATCTAATTTAACATTTTTCATTAAAAAAACTGGCTGGTAATAAGTTAAACCAGCCAGTTTTTATCATTTAGAAAGCGCTTTTATTTCAATATTTCAGCCATTGCATTGGCTACATATTCTATATTGCTGCTATTTAAACCGGCCATACACATGCGACCATTTTCGACTAAATACACGCCAAATTCACTTTTTAAGCGTGTTACCTGCTGGGGGCTTAAGCCAGTAAAACTGAACATGCCACGCTGTTTAATGAAATAGCTGAAATCGCGTTCTGGGATTTTAGTCTGCAATACTTCGTACAAACGAGAGCGCATGGCACGAATACGGTCGCGCATGGCGTAAACTTCCTGCTCCCATTGTTGAAATAATTGACTATTATTCATCACATGGTCAACAATGTGGCCACCGTATGCGGGAGGGCTTGAATATAAACGGCGAATAGTAAATTTGAGCTGACTTTGTACCAGGCGGGCTTCTTCAGCTGTAGGACAGACTATGCTCAGACCACCAATACGTTCACCATACATGGATAGATTTTTGGAAAATGAATTACTGATATAAACACATAAGCCCATATCAACAGCTTTGCGAATAGCATAGGTATCAGTATCAATATCGTCACCAAATCCCTGATATGCTATGTCCATAAAAGGTATTAATTGCTGTTGTCTGATAATTTCCAGCAGTTCATCCCATTGCTGGTGAGTAGGATCAACACCGGTAGGATTGTGGCAACAGGGATGTAACAAAATAATACTGCCTGCTTCCAGTTGTTGAAGAAACTGTTTTAATTCTGTAAATTTAATGCCGATGGTTTCAGGATCATAGTAGGGATATTTATGTACTTCTATTCCTGAGCCCTCAAATATACTGATGTGGTTGCCCCAGGTAGGATCGCTGACGTAAGCTTTTGCGTGTGGGAACCAGTGGTGAATAAATTCTGCACCTATGCGTAAAGCGCCAGAACCGCCAAGGCTGGCAATAGTGGCAACCCGACCGTTTTTAATGGCTTCATGTTCACTGCCGAGCAATAGCCTTTGGCAGGCTTGTCGATAACCTGGCAGCCCGTCCATGGGTAGATAATCATGCGGCAGATGCTGTTCAACCATTCGCGATTCTACGGTTTTAACGCATTCCAGGACAGGTACATGACCAGTATCATCATAATAAACACCTACACCCAGATTCACTTTATGGCTGCGCGAATCCTGTTTGTATTGATCCATCAGACCTAATATAGGATCTCCTGGATAGTATTCGACATTCTGAAACATCTCAGTTCCTTAGAAGACAGCAATGTTATTTGACGGAAAAATGAATTGCCGTAATGCAATCCAAGGTGATTGTACCTTAAATGTCTTTACTCTTATTAATTCTTGCTGTTATTTTTTTACAAAAACCAAATCCCACACACCATGTCCCAGACGTTTACCGCGTGCTTCAAATTTTGTTTCCGGCCGATAGGCGGGTGTTGTAGCAAAATCATTAGCAGTATTTTGTAATTCCGGAAAGCTGGTTAACACTTCAAGCATCTGTTCGGCATATTCCTGCCAGTCAGTTGCCAGATGAATATAGCCGTTTTTTTGCAGTTTTGGAAGTAATTGGGCAATAAAGGGTATCTGGATCAGGCGACGTTTGTGATGGCGCTT
This sequence comes from Snodgrassella alvi, assembly GCF_002777425.1. Lineage (GTDB taxonomy): Bacteria > Pseudomonadota > Gammaproteobacteria > Burkholderiales > Neisseriaceae > Snodgrassella > Snodgrassella alvi_B. Next base: position 25,834 of record NZ_MDVC01000004.1, on the reverse strand, counting down.
TTTGTGCCAGGGATCCGGAAAAAAAATATGAATGCCATGCAGGCTATCGTTGCTGAGCATATGATTGACCACTTCTACTGCATCGTGGCGCATCACTTTTATATTCTGAATATTCTGTTCCTGAATCAGTTTTAGCAGATTACCTACACCTGGGCCGTGTACATCAATAGCCAGAAAATCGCATGCAGGCAGATTCTGGGCAATTGCGGCACTTGCGACACCCATGCCAAAGCCGATTTCCAGAATTTTAGGTGCATTCCTATTGAATATAGTGTCTAAATCTACTATGTTTTTATTGAAATCAATACCGAATTGTGCCCATTGTGTATCAATGGCACGTTGTTGTGCAGCAGTCATGTGGCCTTGGCGAAGAACAAAGCTGCGGATACTACGAATTTGATCTTTATTGCCTTTTGCTTGCAGGTCAGGTTTGTTGGTCATACTTTATCTTGCGTTTAACATAAAAGTTGATAATTTGGCAGATAGGGATTCTAACATGCTTCAGGAGATATATTGCTTCAATGTTATCGCTAGTGTTTCAGCTGTTATATTGTCAGCTAACGTGGCCTGTCCAAGGGTTTTCAGCACGACAAAACGCAGGTTTCCATCAATTACTTTTTTATCATGGCTCATATGGGTAAGCCATGCGTTCAATGACATTCGTGGAGGAACAACGGGCAGATTGGCCTGAGATAATATAGTAATGACGCGTGTAGTATCTTCTGGGCGCAGATAGCCAAGTTGTTCAGACAAGCGGCATGCCAGTACTGTACCCGCTGCAACAGCTTCTCCATGCAACCAGTTGCCATAGCCCATTTCTGCTTCAATGGCATGGCCAAAGGTATGTCCCAGATTGAGATAAGCGCGAATACCCGTTTCTTTTTCATCTTTGCCTACAATATCGGCTTTCATCTGACAGCAGCGATAAATAGCCTGAGCTAGTACAGATGAATTCTGATCAATTAATGCAGCAATATTGCTTTCCAGCCATTGTAAGAATTCAACATCACCTAATACTGCATATTTAATTACTTCTGCCAAACCAGCGGAAAATTCGCGAGGAGGTAAGGTTTGTAAACTGTTTAAGTCGATAAATACAGCCTGAGGCTGATAAAACGCGCCAATCATATTTTTTCCCAAGGGATGATTGATTGCTGTTTTACCCCCAACAGATGAATCTACCTGACTAAGAAGCGTGGTAGGAATCTGAATAAAAGGAGTACCACGCTGATAAGTTGCAGCCGCAAAGCCTACCATATCGCCAATGACACCCCCACCCAAAGCCAATAAAGTAGTCTGGCGTTCAGCTCTGTGTTGCATCAGCCCGTCATAAATGAGATTCAGTGTTTGCCAGGTTTTATATTGTTCGCCATCGGGCAAAATAATACTGAAATGCTCATAACCTGACTGGGTCAGAATCTGCTGCCATTGCGGCAGGTACAATGCTGCCACTGTATCATTACTAATAATGGCAATTTTATTATTGAGATAGGGTGCAAGAATACTGTGCGCGGATTCACGCAAATTACTGCCAATAAAAATTGGATATTGATGTGAGGCGGTTGCAACAGAAAGGGTATGCATGATGATTTATAACAGAGACAGTTGTTGGGAAGGCTGGCGCAGTAATCGAATTAACCGGCTAACGGTATGAGTACAATAAGGACTGCCTACATCTATTACGGTATGTGCGGTGGCACGATAAATAGGATCACGTATAGTATATAATTCCTGTAGTTTGGCTAGTGGGTTAGAGACCTGTAACAGGGGGCGGTTTTTATCATGCTGAATTCTACTCAGTAAGACTTCCGGTTGGGCATGAAGATAAACGACATGGCCATTCTGTTGCAGTTTAAGCCGGTTTTCGATTTGTAAAATGGTGCCGCCACCGGTAGCAATAACAATATTTTTTTGTTGTACCAGCTCGCTGATAACCGTTGCCTCACGACAGCGAAATCCTGCTTCTCCCTCAAGTTCAAAAATGGTTGGGATGGAAACACCGGTACGTTCACAAATTACCTGATCGCTATCATAAAAGGGACGGCGTAATTTATTTGCCAGTTGTTTACCAAGAGTAGTTTTACCTGCTCCCATCAAACCGATCAGAATCAGATTGCCAGCTATATTATCCATGCTTGTTATTGTAACTGAGTGTTGCAATTTATGCATTAGTAAACTATGGTAGATAGTTGATGAATAGTGCTAAATTTAAAAATATAAAATAAATAAGTATGCCTTTATTAACTTGCAGAGTTTCTATGATGGATGACTCATTAATTAACAAAAGAATGTTTCTATGTATTTTGAGCTATTAAAATATGATATGGGGCTTTGCTGATTTGATATTTTAAAGACCAGCATAATCTAAAACTCAAAATTTATTTATTGTTTAAATAAGAAAAGCCAGTCTGTTTTACTGACTGGCTGAATTAATCTACTGTTCTACCTCAATATTTTAGGGGAGTATTAGTGGATTCAACAATCCGTGGCGTAATGAAAACCAGTACTTCATTACGTTGTTGAGTTTTTTTTCTGTGTTTGAATAAATTACCAACACCTGGAATATCACCTAATAAAGGTACTTTATCTATAGTGTTTCCATTATTTTCATTATAAATACCACCAATAATTAATGTACCACCATTTTCTATCATGGTTTGGGTATCAACAGTTCGTTTTTGCATACAAATATCACTAGTCAGCGGTACATCAGGTGCAACATTTGAACAGGAGATCGGTTTATCATTTTGTACCTTCAATGTCATAATGATATTGCCATCTGGAGTAATTTGTGGTGTAACCTTTAATCCCAAAATAGCATCTTTAAAGCTGATAGAGGTGGCTCCGCTAGAAGTTGATTCCTGATAGGGCACTTCATAACCAGATTCAATTTTGGCCTCTTTGCGATCCTGAGTTAATACTCTCGGTGAAGAAATAATTTTGGTTTTACCTTCAGTTTGTGCAGCTGAAAGTTCAAGGAACAATGCACCTGAAGCAAAATTATGTACCCAAGACACGATGGAAGTTGGATTAATTACACCAAGATTAACATTTGGTGAATCAAATTTAACCGATGCCTCGCCAGTACTAGTATTCCAACTCTTCTCTGTAATATGTCCACCAATTATATTTTTACCTGTAAGTCTGGAGTAACCAAATTTGGTTCCTAATTCACGTGCAAAACTATCGGTAGTTTCTACAATTCGCGCTTCTATCAATACCTGTTGGGAGGGAACATCAACTTGTGCTACCAGTTTCTCAAATTTTTTAATGACACTACCAAGATCGGTAATAATTAGGGTATTAGTTGCAGGATCCAGTAATGCACTACCTCGAGGACTTAAAATACTATGTTCTGGATCCGAACTTGTTCCATCCTCCGAAAGATTAAGAATTTTCCTGAACTCTTCTACACTCCGGTATTTTAGCTGGAAAGTTTGGGAAAGTAGTGCTCCTAAATCATCGATTTTCTTTTGCTGTTCAAGAGTGGCAGTATCACGGGACAGTAATTCATCACGTGGAGCAACATTAATTACGTTACCATTACGCCGCATATCCAGATTGCGTGATTCCATCACCAGATTTAACGCCTGATCCCAGGGAACATCTTTTAATGAAATAGTCATTTTCCCCTGAACGCTGTCGCTGGCGACAATATTCATACCAGATTCTTTTGCCAGAATTTGTAGAATGGTACGAACATCAATGTCTTGAAAGTCTAAAGAAACGCGTTTACCTTTAAAAGATTTATTGGTATTTTTTAAACCTTCGCTGTCTAATTCAAACTTGCGTGATACTTCTACAATCAGATTATTGCCACTTTTAATCTGATTGTATTCCCAGCTACCCTGCATCTGGATATTAATTTCAGTATCATTACCTATCCTGTGCAAACGAATAGTGCGTACCGGTGTACTAAAATCAGTAACATCAAGATTGCGTTGCTGTTCAGTTAATAAAGGTACATTTTTATAGGTTAAAGTCAGGCTGGACGGATTGCGTTTAATTACAGGTTGGACTTTGCCATTTAGCCCAATAATGGAAACTACGGCATTACCATTTTTACCCTTTTGAAAATCTACATTAACCGGAACAGCGGTATTATATGTATTGCTATCTGCGCTTACCGACTGACGGCTGACTACCTGTTCTGTAATATTGCTGCTTGCCGGATAGGATGGTGCATTCAATACAGGTTTAGTGTTAACAAGCGGAGTCTGTTTGCTGTTAACTTTATTTTTTGCTGGAAGTGATTCTTGTACGTATACCCAGACTTCGTTACCTTTAATTGCGGCATTATATTGACCTGCTTTTGCTAAAGACAGCATAACGCGTGTGCGACCCGAAGTCTGACCAGCTTTAATTTGCTGCAAGACCGAGTCATTAAATTTCAGCAGATTTTGTGGTACTGCTAATCCGGTACTGGCAAAATCCAGTGCAATTCGTGCTGGATTCTCGGTAGTAAAACCCCGTGGTAGGGCAGGATCTTTATCAAACTGGATTTTAATCAGGCGTTGTTGCTTCTGCAGAGCACCAACTTTAATAGCGGTAATATTACCCGCCAGTAGACTCTGACTCAGTAAACCCAGACCCAGAGTGGATAAAATAGATATGGTTTTAATTTTCATATTGATACCTTCTTAATTTTAAATGGGTTACTTTTTTCAGTTCCGGCTGGATGTTTTTGCAGAAGTGCTGTCTGCCGCCTGTAATGGTAAGCTGGCACGTCGGCTTGACCAGTTACTATATGAATCTTCAACTAATTCTGAAATAACGATTTCATCTGGTGTTATTGCTGTTATATGTCCGTAATTCTGTCCCAGATAATTACCCAGTTTAACAGTATATACATGTCCATCTACAGCAATGAATGCTGAGGGTGCTTTGCCTGCAGCTTTAATCAGGCCGACATAATGCAACTCATTCAAAGAATAATTTTCCAGAATCTGTCTGGGACGGTTTAAGTCAGGGGCATTGGTTCCTTGTAATCCGGCTTTTAAACGTGCAGGATCAAAGATATTCATTTGTGGCAGCGCCGGAGGATTATAATTGGGCTGAATATTTATTTCAGTTTGTTTTGATTTAATAGGTTTGGATTTTGCTTGCTGACTGGTATTTTGCATCCATTCGTGCAGATCTTCATTGGCTGCCGAACATGCACCTAATGTCAGAATACAAAGGCAGAGTAGATATTTATTCATGTTTAATCCATTGCTTATCTATTTTAAAGTACCGTGATTACAGAGAACGTAAACTTATCTTTTTTTATCATTAGTTTGTGTTTTGATTTCTGCATCGGTTAACGCTTTGTAAGTATTGGCAACTGCTTTTAAGGTAAGCGTATTATCTTTATCATTACGTTTCAGAACAATGGCGTTTAAGGTGACAATACGTGATAATTTTCCCACATCACGCATAAACTGACTGATCTGATTGTAATTACCGGTTAGGGTAATATTGTAGGGTAATGTCTGAATAACCTGCTGCTCAGCGTTATTATCTGTTTGATTTCCTGAATTTCCTGAATAAGTATTTTGTGCTTGTGCAGGTGTCACACTATCCATATTCAATCCATTTTTGGTTGCACATTCGTGCAACTCCTGAATCAGATTAGGAATTTCTGCCTGTGTTGGCAGCTGCTTCAATAATAAATGAAATGAACCATTTATGCTATCTAGTTCCGCTTTCAGTGCATCCAGATGGGTTGCCTGTTGACTTTTTTCTGTGTAAGTTTGTTTCAGTGTTTCCTCTTCCTGTTTCAGTTGGCTCAATTGTCCATTTTGGCCACTATAAACAAAGAAATAGGCCAGAACCAGAATAACAACAATAATGCCTCCGGCCATACCCAGTTGTACAGGTTTGCCTTGTTGGTGTAGGGAGTTTAAATCTATTGCTTTGAGGTCAATGTTTTTTGCCATATTCAGCTACTCCTTCAATTTGATGCTGCTGATGCACCAGATGTAACCTGATTCTGTGGTTTTTCTGTTGCCTGATTTTGTTCTGCAAGTGTTGCATTTGAACTAATGGCTTGATTAGTTTCTATCATGTCTTCCTGCTGGCCAATATTGCTATTCAAACGTACGCGGATGCTGAATTCTTGTGTATTATTAACCCGCTTAATATTTAACAATTCAGGTGTACTAAAAAGTTTACCTGGTAGTGCGCTCATAAATGCAGCAGTTTTGGCATCACTGAATGCTTTGCCATTAATTGTGTAAGTATTGGCATCCTGAGCTTCGATGCTGGTTACATATAATCCCATAGGCGCTACAGCATCCAGTGTATCCAGTATACGGGCTGCTTCAAAACGTTTATTAGATAGTTCCGCAACTTTTTCCTGTCGCGCCATAAAGTTTTTTCGCTCCTCTCGCAGTTTGGCAATCTCGCTAATCTCTGCATCCAGTTTGCTTATACCATTTTTTAAAACCTGATTGCGGCTTTCCTGACTGCTTACTCGACCATCAAAAGCCATATAGCCCAGAAACGCCAGTCCGAGACCAATTATGGCTGCTCCTGCCAATAGAGTCTGAAACTGCTTCTTTTGTTTGGCCTGTAATGCTTCACGATAAGGTAACAGGTTAATTTTCAATAAAGGTAACATCTTATAATCCTCTTACAGCCAGCCCAAAGGCAATGGTTAATAAGCTACTGTCCTGTTGTAATTTTGCCTGTTCGATATTATTACCAGGTTGTGCTAACAGTATGGGGTTAATCTGTTGTGCAGGGATGCGGGTTTGCTGTCTGATACTGTCAGTGAAACCATTGGTTCCGTTGTTGCCATAACTAAAAATCAGAATTTCCTCAATTTCGTTTTCTTGAATGGCAGAAGTAAAGTAAAACTGTAAAACCCGCTGAATTTCCTGAATAAACTGTTGCTGAAATGGCTGTGCTACGGCTGAGTTGTAATCTTCAGGCTTGGACGGGCTATAGAGCATGTCCCAGGCTTCTTCTTCAGTTAGTTGATAGCTGCGTCGTATAGACTGCATCAAATGATCATAGCCAAGATTAATTTCCTGTTTGTATAGTAGCTTGCCATGACGCATGATAATTGCCTGCGTTTCCCTGTAATCAATATTGAATACAGCAATACATTTATCGGCCAGGTCTGGTTGTCTGATATTGATCCACGTAATGGCACTGTTTATTACTGCCAGTAAATCGACATCCATTTGAGTGGGTGTGATTCCTGCATCACTGTAAGCATCCATCAGGATATTGACATCATCCCGTTTGCTGTTGACCAGTAGCAGATTTTCCTTGCCCCGATCAGTGGTAATAACGCTCTGGTAATCATAACTGACGTCATCAAGAGAGTCATATTGACTTAGTTCAGCCATAACCTGTTCTTCTTCGGTATACTCTGTATCCTCATCCCGATCAAGGAACTGAATGGAAGCCTGTTTTTGAGAAATGGCTACGGTAATGTTGCGGCAATTGCTTTGTAGTTTATGTTTTGCCTGTTGTAAATGAGCAACAAGTTCTTCATGGTTTTCGATGTTGCCATTACCAACTATGTTTTTTGGCAGAGGGACAACAACGTATTTTTCGAGACGAAATTGATTTAAACTGCGTGCACTCAATAGCACCATGTTAATGCTTTTATCAGTAATACTGATACCAAGACACTGTCCCGAGGAAGTTGTGGCCACCTTCTTATTCTTTGAATTTATTTTGAAATTATTCAGTTTCATGAAAGGGCTTTCTGTCTGTTTATCAAATAAATGTTACGTGCTTTAAAAATTGCCGTTGTGCATTGTTAACTAAATGAAGAACAAAGTTTACTTTATTTTGAATATGTTTCGCAGCCTTTAAATGAAAATTAGTTGATTATGATTAGAAAATTATTACTATCTACCGTAGGTCTGTTGGTCGGACTGGGACTTTTTGCTGCAGGTCTGGTGGCAATTGCGATTTTGGCTACCTATCCTAAATTGCCGTCTTTAGAGGCTGTGACACATTATCAACCCAAGATGCCGCTAACAATCTATTCTGCTGATGGGAAGCTAATGGGGCAGTTTGGGGAAGAACGACGTGCTTTTACCCGGATCAATGACTTTCCTCAGGTGCTCAAAGACGCAGTAGTGGCCGCTGAAGATAAACGTTTTTATGAGCATGGTGGAGTTGATTTTATTGGTATTACCCGCGCATTGATTTCTAATATGACTGGCGGCGTACAGTCAGGTGCCAGTACGATTACCCAGCAGGTAGCGCGTAATTTTTATCTCACTAATGAGCGCACATATACACGTAAATTTAATGAGGCTCTTCTTGCCTACAAGATTGAGCAGAAATTAACTAAAGATCAGATTCTTGAGCTTTATTTTAATCAGATTTATCTAGGTCAGCGTGCCTATGGCTTTGCGGCCGCATCTCTGGCGTATTTTAATAAACCGGTGCAAAGACTGGATTTGGCAGAGGCAGCGATTCTGGCAGGCTTACCCAAAGCACCATCCACTTTTAATCCTGTTGTAAATCCGCAACGAGCTAAAATGCGTCAACGCTATATCCTGAATAATATGGTTGAATTGGGCAAGATTACTCCTGCTCAGGCTGAAGCGGCCTTTGCTGAACCTCTACAGTATGTACATTATCAGCAAGCTATCGACCAGAACGCTCTGTATGTCGCAGAATTGGTACGTCAGCAGATGTATGAAAAATATGGTGATGCTGCCTATACTCAGGGTTTTCGGGTTTATACCACAGTTAATTCACAGGATCAGGCCGTAGCTACACAGGCATTGCGTAAAGTACTGACTAATTTTGATAAGAGTTCGGTTTATCGCGGAGCAGAAGGTTTTTTTGATCTGAGTAAGATTCCGGATGATATCCGTGATGAGCAGATAGAACAGTATCTGGCTAATCGTTCAGCCGTGGATGGTATGTTGCCAGCTGTCGTGACTGCACTGGATTCAAATTCTATAGTGGTATACATAGCCGGTGTGGGCGAAAGTCGTATTGGCGGCAATAGCTATAACTGGATTAAACGTGCCATTGGTAATGCTAAATGGGGAGAAGCTTCTATCCGTATTGGTTCAGTGGTGCATGTGCGCAGTGATGGTAAGAGTTTTCGTGTTGTGCAGCAGCCGGAATTGCAAGGTGCAATTGTTGCTCTGGATGCACAAACTGGTGCAGTAAGAGCACTGGTTGGTGGTTATGATTATTATCGGCGCAGTTTTAATCGTGCTACTCAGGCCAAGCGTCAGCCAGGCTCTTCTTTTAAACCATTTATTTATTCTGCAGCTATTGCAAAGGGCTTTACTCCTGCAACCATGGTAAATGATGCTCCGATAGTATTGCCTGGGCTAGGGGCTGGAGGGCGTGCCTGGACTCCTAAAAACTCGGATGGACGTTATGCCGGGTTTATTACGCTGCGTCAGGCATTAACAGCATCCAAGAATATGGTTTCAATCCGTATATTGATGGCAATGGGCGTTGATTATGCTAGACAGTATGTGCAACATTTCGGTTTTCGTTCAGATCAGATTCCGAACAGTTTATCCATGGCACTGGGTAGTGGTCAGGTAACGCCCATGCAGATGGCGGAAGGTTTTGCTATTTTCGCCAATGGCGGTTTTAAAGTTTCCAATTATGTGATTGACCGAGTTTATGATAGTCGTGGTAATTTACGCGCCCAGATGCAGCCACTAGTGGCCAATCAGAATGCGCCGCTGGCTATTGATCCGCGTAATGCATATATTTTATATCACATGATGAAGGATGTGGTTAATCATGGTACTGCTTATGGCGCTCGTGCACTGGGACGAAGTGATATTGCGGGTAAAACGGGCACAACCAATGATAATAAGGATGCATGGTTTGTGGGTTTTAATCCGAATGTGGTCAGTGCAGTATATATTGGTTTTGACCGCCCTCGCAGCATGGGACGTTCGGCCTTTGGTGGTACTATTGCTTTACCTGTGTGGCTGGATTATATGCGCTATGCATTGAAGGGCAAGCCGATTGTTAATACCCCGGTTCCAGCTGGTATTGTGCAGAAATCTGGTGAATATTTTCTTAAAGAATATCAGACAACCAATCCTGATTTGCCGCTGGATAATCGAGCAGATGGCCCGGTAACGTCCAGAACAAATGATAACGAGGGTGCTGATGATGCTGGTGAAATACCAATTGCTCCGCAGTCTGGCAATAATGGCCAGTTAGACTCACTGTTTTAGCAATCAGCATACTTATGACCTTTTGCAGCGGGTAATCAGTTTTGATTACCCGTTTTTAATGGTGTATATAGACAGGATGTTGATGTATGTATGGATAAGTTGTATTTCTGTGTAAATGGCGACAATAGCAGGTAATCAGGTTGGTGGTTACCTAAAGAAGTTATGCAGATATATCAATAACTCAATAGATTATTTGAATAATGACAGATTATTTGGTAAGTAAATGCGACATTGAGTTACAATACTTACACGGATTATCACTTTTCTTAAAAAAGAAAATTTTTGGTTTACTTGGAGCCAGAGAGGAAAGGAGTAATATGAGTGAGCAGCAATTGCAATCCGGCCAGTCTAATGAAGCCAATGACCAGGATAAAGATACCAAATTAAATGTTTTTGAAAAAAGTGTGCTGGAGTATCAGGGTAAACACTCGGATGAAGATTCCTCTACAGCGCCTTTGCCAGCAAGCTATCCTTACCGGACACGTATGCGACGTGCAACCTATGAACGTGAAAAAGCCAGATTGCAAATTGAATTATTGAAAGTGCAAAACTGGGTTAAGCAGTCTGGCCAGAAGATTGTGTGTTTGTTTGAAGGTCGGGATGCTGCCGGTAAGGGTGGAACAATCAAGCGCTTCATGGAACATCTTAATCCACGTGGTGCTCGGGTAGTGGCTCTGGAAAAACCTACCGAGACAGAAAAAGGTCAGTGGTATTTTCAGCGCTATATTGAACGTTTACCTACCAGTGGAGAGATGGTGTTCTTTGATCGTTCCTGGTACAACCGTGCTGGTGTGGAACGGGTGATGGGCTTTTGTCAGCCTCATGAATACTTACAATTTATGCGCCAGACGCCAGAATTGGAACGGATGCTGGTAAATAGTGGTATTTATTTGTTTAAGTTCTGGTTTTCGGTTTCAAGAGAAGAGCAGTTGCGCCGGTTTATTTCTCGACGTGACGATCCGTTAAAACACTGGAAACTTTCGCCTGTTGATATTCAGTCTCTGGATCGTTGGGATGATTATACCGCAGCCAAAAACGATATGTTTTTTCATACGCATACCGGTGATGCGCCGTGGACAGTAATTAAGTCTGATGATAAAAAACGTGCTCGCCTCAATTGTATTCGTCATTTTCTGACCGAACTTGATTATCCGGGTAAGGATATTAATGCGATAGGTGCAGTAGATAATCTGATTGTACTAAAGCCGCAGACTCAGTTTAAAGATTCAACAGATACACATATTGATTAGTTTTGCCGCTGTTTTGCTGCTCTATTAAGCGTAATAATGTTTACGTATAATTCGGCTTTCAGGGTATATGCAAGGGTTGTTGTAGTTGGGTAAATGTGTCCTGTGTGATTTTATATGAGAATAAGAATGATTTTTGCGTTGTTTTCTGGAAAGTAAATTCGCATGGTATTAACCAAATATATTACTGAAACGGCCAAAGCAGCCAAAGAAGCTTATTTTTCTTTAACTACTGTTTCTGCTGCACAAAAAAATTTGGCTTTGTCTTTTATTGCGGAGGATTTGGCTGCACAGCAAGAAGTAATTCTTGCTGCCAATGAAATTGATATGAAATTGGCACGTCAGCAGGGGCTGGATGCTGCGTTGCTGGATCGGTTGCAACTTACCGAGCGCAGTATTGAGGCCATGATCGATGGCGTGCATCAGGTTGTCGCACTTGCTGATCCTGTGGGTGAGATGGATGAGTTTCGTACTCTGCCCAGTGGTATTACGCTTGGTAAAATGCGTGTACCGTTAGGTGTTATTGGCATGATTTATGAATCGCGACCAAATGTTACTCTGGATGCTGCAATTCTATGCCTGAAATCTGGTAATAGTTGTATTTTACGTGGAGGAAGCGAAGCGATTAACAGTAATCGCGCAATTGCTGCTGTTATTACAGCCTCACTTAAAAAGGCAGAATTACCGGAAGCTGCTGTCAATCTGCTTACCGAAACAGATCGAGCTGGTGTGGATGTTTTAGTGAATTTGCCTGAGTATATAGATGTGATTATTCCCCGTGGTGGTAAAGGACTGGTCCAGCGGGTGAATGAAAAGGCCCGTGTACCAGTTATTAAGCATCTGGACGGGGTATGTCACGTTTATATTGATGTCTCTGCTGCAACAGAAATGGCGATTGATATTGCTGTAAATGCCAAAACTTCACGTTATGGTACTTGCAATACCATGGAAACTTTGTTGGTTCATGCCAGTCGTGCAGCAGAATTATTGCCTTTGCTGCAGCAAGAGTATGCTGAAAAAAATGTTGAGTTACGTGGCTGTGTGCATACTCAGCGAATTTTGGCTGATAAAGTTATCCCGGCAAGCGAAGCTGACTGGTCAACCGAATATCTGGCGCCGATTCTGTCTATTAAAGTTGTGACTGATGTTAATGAGGCCATCAATCATATCAATCACTATGGCAGCCATCACACTGATACTATTGTTACCAATGATTTGTCCCATGCACAATTGTTTTTACGTGCTGTAGATTCAGCCAGTGTAATGGTTAATGCGTCTACCCGCTTTGCAGATGGGTATGAGTATGGTCTGGGTGCTGAGATTGGTATTTCTACTGATAAAATTCATGTGCGTGGTCCCGTAGGCTTACATGGGCTAACCAGTCAGAAATGGATTGTTCTGGGCCATGGAGAAGTGCGTCTCTGATACTTATCTGTTTTTGCTGTTATAATATTATAAAGACATATATAAATTGGTTGAAATGGTTTAGATGTCATAATTCGGATGATTAAATTCGATACCCTGATCGTTTTTATATAATACTTTTATGGGAATTCTGTTTTTGATTTTCACCAACCAGTTTGATGAAAAACTGATTATTAATGTTTTAGTATGTCACTAATATTGTGCTGATTAAATTTTGCAGAAATTAAAAGGGCATAATGTGAAACGCATTGTATTGTTTATTGCTACCAATTTTGCAGTTGTCATTGTCATTAATGTTGTTCTGAATATTCTCTGTGCGCTTTTGGGGATTAATGTCTATGGTAATGGTACCAGTAGTCTGTTATTGCTGGCCGCTGTAGTTGGCTTTACCGGTTCTTTTATTTCTCTGATCATGTCTAAAACACAGGCGCTCAGGTCGGTTAATGGTCAAATAATTGGTCAGCCACAAACGGCAGCAGAGGCATGGCTGTTAAATACTGTTGCCAATCTGGCCAGTCAGTGGAATATTACTATGCCGGAAGTAGCTATTTATGATTCGCCTGAACCTAATGCGTTTGCTACTGGTGCCACACGTAATAGTTCGCTGGTTGCTGTCAGTACTGGCCTATTGCACGGTATGTCGCAGGATGAAGTAGAAGCGGTACTGGCACATGAAATGGCACATATTGGCAATGGTGATATGGTGACAATGACGCTGTTACAGGGTGTGGTGAATACCTTTGTTTTTTTCTGGGCTCGTCGTATTGCAGAGGCTACAGCCAGAAATGATGAGGGTGAGGTGTCGCAGAATACTTACTTTATGGTGAGTATGATTTTACAGATAGTCTTTGGTTTTCTGGCGAGTTTGATTGTGATGTGGTTTAGCCGCCAGCGTGAATATCGTGCAGATGCTGGCGCAGCCCGTCTGGTGGGGGCGCCGAAAATGATTGCGGCTTTACAGCGTTTGAAAGGTGAAACAAGTCATTTGCCGGCTGATATGTCAGCTTTGGGAATTGCCAGTGAGGCTGCTGATCCTCTTTTTAGTACCCATCCCTCTCTGGACAACCGGATTAATCGTTTGCGTCAGATGTAATTTGCTTGCTCTATGGACTAGTATATCCCGTAACAGACCAGTAACCAGTTTACTCTCTCTCATAGGAAGAGGGAGTAAACATGATAAATCCAGCCTTTTATGTAGCAAGAGAAACGGATTTCTGTGATCATTCAAGCTTAGAGTGGCCAGGCTGGGCAGACCTCATGTGACGCTAAAGCGCATTACCCTGCGGGTTATGTTCATGAATATTTATTTGGCTTGCAGAAAAATATTTAATGGCGTATTTCAACAGTAATCTATCTGCGGCTTTTTCACGGCTTGCGTCATTAACAAACAGCATGTTGATGTGATTTTCATCAATGCCCAAAAAACATAAATTATTTTCGCTTCATCATGGGCTATTATCACTTTAATATTGGATAAAGAGGCGTTGAGCAATAATGGGTACAGTACTGTAATATCGCTTTCCAGTAACAAATGGTGAATAGCGTAAACAGATGATTTCCATATTGCAGTGAGGTATTTAAACTGTATGGTACAGCGGTTTCTATTTTCGTAATGTGTTTTCTTGGGGTAATGCTTATCAAGCAAATAAATTTCTGTGGCCTGTTTTTATACGCCTTGGCCTTTTCTTGCAAGAGAGAAAACCAGTTGAGCAAATTTGCCATGGCGAGTCAGTATAAGTACATATTCTGAGGCTGTACTTTGGTTCGGTATAATGAATTTGTGGTAATAATTTGAATAATGCGGATGTATTTGAGTGCTGTTGAAGTTTAGGTATTAAGTTAAATACAGTGTAAGTGTTAATATGCTGTGATGAATGGATTTTTCTTATTGTATACATATGATTATGCGATATTTTTATAAATATTTGAAATAAATTATAATATTTATATTGCATAGTAGAAATAGGGATCAGGAGAAATGTGCACTATCATTCAGTGCTTGTGCTTGATTTGTTTCTTAATGTTAAGTAATCTGATTTTAAGTTACCAAATAGATGAGTTATGGTTTTATGTGTATTAACTAAATTCTATAGTAAGCTTGTGATTGCTAATCCTACTTCAATTGCTACAGTCTTTTTGGATATAGAGTACCTAATTGTGCAATGGTTTCCATTTTGATTTATCAGGTTTATGATATAACTAAATATCAAGGTCTTAATGTCTGTTGATTATTGTAATTTTATGCTATTGATAAATAATGTTTGTATAGATAAATAGAGAGAAAGATGCATAATTATCTAACACCTAATTTTAATTTTGCGCCCGTGCTTCCTGAGCATGCGCTGGGCAGCAGAGTCTGGGATGAGAATGGGCAGGAATACATTGATTTGGCTGGAGGTATTGCAGTTAATGCGTTGGGTCATTGCCATCCGGTATTAATTGAAGCGCTTACAGCGCAAGCGCATAAGCTGTGGCATATTTCCAATATTTATACCACTCAACCAGCTCAGGATTTGGCGCAGCGCCTGGTAAAGCATACGTTTGCAGAGCAGGTGTTTTTTTGTAATTCTGGAGCTGAGGCAAATGAAGCTGCATTTAAGCTGGCTCGCAAATATGCACGCGATCATTTCTCGGGCGTTGATAAACATGAGATTATAGCCTGTGTTAATGGTTTTCATGGGCGCACGCTGTTTACTGTTTCGGTTGGGGGGCAGCCAAAATATAGTGATGACTTTGCACCGTTACCAGGAGGGATTCGGCATATTCCGTTTAATGATGTTGCCGCTATTGAAGCTGCGGTTAGTGATAAAACCTGTGCAGTTGTCATTGAACCGATACAGGGAGAAAGTGGTGTATTGCCGGTAACCGCAGAGTTTTTACAGGCAGCCAGAAAGGCCTGTGACCGACATCAGGCACTACTGATTTTTGATGAAGTGCAGACTGGTATGGGGCGTACCGGAAAATTATTTGCACATCAGCACTATGATGTGCAGCCGGATATTGTTTCCAGCGCTAAAGCACTGGGTTGTGGTATTCCGATAGGTGCCATGCTTACTACCGCCAAGGTTGGATGCAGTTTTACGCCCGGCAGTCACGGAAGCACATTCGGTGGTAATCCGCTTGCGTGTGCTGTTGGTTGCGCTGCTTTTGATATTATCAATACACCGGAAACCATGCAGAATGTGCAGCAGCAGGGAGAAAAATTGCAGGCTGGATTGCAGGAATTAGGTGCAACAACGGGTGTGTTTTCTCAGGTGAGGGGACAGGGGCTGTTGCTTGGCTGTGTGATGTCTGAGGCCTATAGCGGGCGGGCGGCACAGTTAATGCAATTAGCATTGCAACATGGCTTGCTGGTTTTGGTTGCTGGTAACGATGTGTTGCGTCTGGCTCCAAGTCTGTTATTGACTGATGCTGATTTACAGGCCGGGCTACAACGGTTAAAAGCAGCAATTACCGCTTTTGTGCATATTTAAACATGTCTATTTCTTCAACCAGGCAACGGGTAGTTGTTTTAACAGGTTCTGGCATTAGCGCTGAAAGTGGTTTACAGACTTTTCGTAATCATGGTGGTTTGTGGGATGGGGAGCGGGTAGACGATGTGGCCACGCCTGAGGCCTTTGCCCGCAACCCTTTACGAGTGCTGGATTTTTATAATCGTTTACGGCACCAGTTGCAAAATGTTCAACCCAATGCTGCCCATCTTGCTTTAAGGCATCTGGAAAGTGGCTATGATGTAAATATTATTACTCAAAATGTAGATGATTTGCACGAGCGGGCTGGAAGTAGTCATGTGCTGCATTTACATGGTGAGCTATTAAAAGCCAGAAGCAGTGTCGATGAGAATTATATTGTAGACTGTTTTTCTGATCAGACCATGGCGGATGTTGACGTCAGTGGATTCCTGATGCGGCCGCATATAGTCTGGTTTGGTGAGGCAGTTCCCATGATTGAGCCGGCAATACAATTGATGCGTGCTGCTGATATAGCGATAATCATCGGCACTTCTTTACAGGTTTATCCAGCAGCTGGTTTAGTGCAGTATATTCCGCCCGAGACAGAAACTTTTCTGATTGATCCACAGCCGTATGAAGGTTTGCAAAATGTACAGTTTATTCGTGCATCAGCGCAGGCTGGTGTGAGTAGTCTGGTTCGTGAATTATTGCGGCGTCCTGAGGCACATTCTTTGTCCAGCCTGGATAGGGTTGATTAAAATCTGTACTTTCTCTAGTTAGTGCTAAAATTTCAGCTCTGATTTTCTTGATTCTTGTGTATCAGTATGACAAAAAAAAATTTAGTCATTGCCAGTCGTGAAAGTGCTCTGGCTATGTGGCAGGCACGTTATGTGCAGCAATGTCTTCAAACGGTGTACCCTGATTTATCTGTTGATATTCGGGGTATGACGACCCAGGGCGACCAGATATTGCATCAGTCTTTATCAAAAATAGGTGGTAAGGGGCTGTTTATCAAAGAGCTTGAATTGGCTTTGCAGCAGGAAACTGCTGATATTGCAGTTCATTCTCTGAAAGATGTACCTATGCAACTACCGGAAGGCTTTGTACTGGCAGCTATAACAAAGCGTGCTAATCCGCTGGATGCTTTTGTTTCTCATCAATATGCCAGCCTGGCTGACTTGCCGGCTGCAGCGATAGTGGGTACTTCCAGCCTGCGTCGTGAAGCGCAGATTCGGTTGCGATATCCGCATTTGCAGGTAAAGCCTTTGCGCGGGAATGTACAGACGCGTCTGGATAAACTGGATAGACAGGAGTATGCGGCAATTATTCTGGCAGCAGCCGGCCTCGAGCGGCTGGGGTTAGATGAGCGTATCCGAAATATATTACCGTCTGATTTATTGTTGCCGGCTGTCGGGCAGGGCGCATTAGCAATTGAAGTTGCAGCCCATCGCCAGGATTTACTGGAGCTGCTACAACCACTTCATCATCCTGTTACAGCTGCTTGTGTTACTGCAGAACGTTCTATGGCAAAGGTTTTGGGGGGTAGCTGTCAGGTTCCTCTGGCTGCATATTGTATTGAAAAGTTTGGCATGCTTGAGTTGCGTGGTCTGGTTGCTTCTGTTGATGGCACAACTGTGCTGCGTGCCAGTGCACAGGCCAGCATGGAAGAGGCGGAGCTGCTTGGTTTAAAAGTGGCTCAGCAGTTAGCCCAGCAGGGCGCACAACAGCTGATTAATGCCGTATTATCTGGCCGATGAATGCTCAACCCTGTCTGGCACTAATGCGCCCGCGATTGGCTGCGACTGCTGATATAGACTGTTGTATCCGCGCTGGCTGGATACCGCTATTGCTTGAATATCAGCAATTGCAACCACGGTCAGCAGTTTTACAACAGTTAGTTTTGCAAAGTCTGGTTCAGAATGTTGTTCTCTGGGTTAGTCCCAGTGCTGTGCATATTGCGGCCAAATATGTTTCTCAGTCAGAAAAATTACTGCATGTGGCGGTAGGGGCATCTACAGCCAGAACATTAGCTGCTTATGGATTCAAGCGAATTTTAAATCCCAGTGACGGACATGATAGTGAGGCAGTTTTACGTTTACCTTTGTGGCAGCAGCAAAAAGGTAAGCTACTGCTGATTCGTGGTGTTGGTGGACGTGATTTAATCATTAATCAATTGCATCAGCAGGGCTGGCAGATTGAGGTCGCTGAGGTGTACCAGCGCCAGCCACAGCCAGTTGATTGGTCAGTATTAACACAACAGGCACAGCAGGGAAGTTTGAAGGCGGTTTATATGACGACAACCGCAGCTGTGCAGGCATGGTTTACGCAGTTGCCGCCAGATTTGTACGCAGTTAGCAAAAGCTTGTTATACTTAGTTCACCATCCGCGCACAGCAACTGCGTTAACAGAGTATGGTGTCTCGACACTACTGGTATCGGATTTATGCCGTGGATTGGAACTTTTGCGTTCTCACAGCACGCTTTGATAGTGACGCAGGAGTGTTGTTTATCCCAATTATTATGTAGGGAGTATACCGAATGAGTGAACAACAAGATGCACAGTCTAGCCAGCTTCCTGAACAGGGGAAGCAGCCATTACTGGTGAATAAACAGGGTGAGGTTAGTGCACCTCCAGAATCGGCTACTTCTGCGGCTGCTGAAAGTACAGGAAAAGATAAAGATACCGCACATCAAACTACGGATTTTCAAAAAAACAACACAGGATCAGGCATGTCTGCACCCAATGTACCTAGCCAGTCAACTTCTGTAAAACAGCAACATTCCGGTTCGGGTAAAGGGATTGCGCTGGGGGCTCTGGTATTATCTTTGCTGGCATTAGGAGCCAGTGGCTTTTTATTTGTTGAAGGCCAGAACCAGCTTAAAACCCAACAACTGCAATTTGATCATAAAATCGATAATGCTGGTATTGATGCCAGTAAAACTGCGGCTACCGTAGAAACAGGCCTGGCACGCATTGATGGATTGAGTCGACAGTTGCAGGAGCTGCAATCGCAGCAGAAAACTCAGGGTGAGAATGTTGACCGTCTTACCCGTGCCTATCAGGAGCTGGTGAAAAGCCGCACAGATTGGCTGGTTGATGAAATTGAAGCTACGCTTAATCTGGCCTCGCAGCAGTTATTGATTTCTGGCAATGTGCCGGTAGCCGTAAATGTACTCGAAAATCTGGATAACCGTTTATCACGTTTTGATCAGCCACAATTATTGCCAATCAAAAAAGCCATCAGCAGTGACTTGGAAAACCTGAAAAACCGTCCATATCTGGACACGGCCAGTGCTTCTTTACGCCTGAATCGTCTGGAATCAGCCGTTGCCGGCTTGCCTTTGGTCGTAGATGGTCAGTTAAAGCCAGGTGCTGCCCCGGCTACTGCAACAATTAATCCGAATGCTTCATGGTGGCAACGTACCTGGCAAACTACTATGCACTCTCTGCGCGGCATGGTAGAAGTACGTCATATCAATCATAATGATTCGATGCTGATGTCACCAGAGCAGATATATTTTGTGCGTGAAAATCTGCGCCTGCGTTTACTCGATGCTCGTATTGCTCTTATTCAGCGTCGTGGTGAAGTGTATGTGGCTGATCTGAACGGCGCCGAAGCGACAGTAAAACAGTATTTCGATGGTAGCTCAGTGGCAACACAATCCTGGTTGAAAGAGCTGGTGCAATTAAAAATGCTTAATGTGCAAACCAATCAGGACAGTAATCTGTCTGCCAGTCTGGCTGCTGTACGTGAATATCAGAATCAGTCTGGAATGGATATGTCTACAGCGCTGCCGGATTTAAGTGCTTCTGCTGCCAGCAGTGCTTCTGCTCCAGCAGCTTTACATTCTGAAAGGCCGGTCAGTCTGGAAAACAGTAATAATGTGTCCGCAGCCTCTTCCGAGCAGGGAGAACATACATTATGAGATCTTTGTTATGGTTGATTGTTCTGTTCATTGTTGCGGTTGCTGTAGTACTGGGTGCGAAGTATTACAGTGGTGATGTATACATTGTGGTTGAGCAGACTCTGGTACGCATTAATTTGCAGCTTTTTATTGGTATTGTTCTGTTAGCTGTGGTGCTGTTGAATATTCTGTTACGCATCGTGATGGGTTTTGTGCATTTACCCGGACACTGGCAGCATTGGCGCATTAATCATCAGCGTCATCAGGTTGAAACAGCATTGAATCATGCTGGTCTGGCTTATTTTGAAGGGCGATTCCAGTTTGCTGCTCGAGAGGCAGAACGGGTGTTACGCAACAAGCAGGGGCAGCACAGCCGTGCCTTGGCATTATTATTGGCTGCGCACAGTGCAGATCAGATGGATGACATTACAACCCGTGACCGGTATTTGAATGATGTTGCCAAACTGCCGCAAAAACAGCAGCTATCCCGCTATCTGCTGCTGGCACAATCTGCATTGGCACAACACAATGATCAACAGGCAAAAAATGCTTTGGACGCCGCCGCTAAAATCAACCCGAATTTAACCCGGCTGGTTAAGCTGCAATTACGTTATGACTGGGAACAGCGTAATGCACAGGGAGTATTGCAGCAGGTTGACAAATTAATCCGTGCAGGTGCTTTAAGTGACAGTGAACAGCTACACTACCGCTGCTGGGCTTATCGGCAGTTATTGACAGAGGCCAAAGACTCGGCTGAACTGAAAAACAGCCTCAGGTTAATACCGGTAGATGAGCAGGAAAGCACACTTAGTGTGGATATTGTGGAAAAATATCTTCAGCTGGGCATGTATACTCAGGCATTGAAGTGGGTAAAAAAATATTATCCGCGTACTCATGATGCAGCATTGCTACCTGCTTTTAATCAGGCTAACCAGTATTTAAGCGGCAAAGAGCAACAAAAGAATATGGTTACGGCGGATAAATGGTTGCAACAGCATCCGCAAGACTCGGATTTGTTATTATTGATGGGTGAATTGAGCTACCAGCAGCAATTGTGGGGTAAGGCTAAAAGCTATCTGGAAGCCAGTTTACAATCACGCAATAATAATGTGACCAGATTGCTGCTGGCCAAGGTGCTGGAGCAGTCTGGCCAGAGCGAAGCTGCCGAGCAGCAACGCAACCAGATATTGGCTACCATCAGTGATGATGAGTTGTAATCTTTAGTTTAGTTTTGATTTAACAGGCAGTTAGTGCTTAATGTGCTAGCTGCCTGAGGTTAATTATGGCAGTTTTACATAACGATACATTTTTACGTGCCTTACTGAAACAACCGGTAGACTATACACCGGTATGGCTGATGCGGCAGGCAGGGCGTTATTTACCGGAATATCGAGCAACACGGGCAAAGGCTGGCAGCTTTCTGGCATTATGCCATAATCCTGAACTGGCTACAGAAGTTACCTTGCAGCCTCTGGAGCGCTTTACGCTAGATGCTGCCATTCTGTTTTCCGATATTCTGACTGTACCAGATGCCATGGGGTTGGGGTTGCACTTTGTTGAAGGTGAGGGACCAAAATTTACCCATCCGCTACAGCATGAACAGGATGTGGCACGTTTACAGGTGCCTGATATGAGCCGTTTGCGCTATGTGTTTGATGCAGTGCGTAGTATTCGGCTGGCGTTGAATGGGCGTGTGCCACTGATTGGTTTTTCCGGTAGTCCGTTTACTTTGGCCTGTTACATGGTTGAAGGCGGGGGTAGCCGGGATTTTCGTTTATTGAAAACCATGTTGTATCAACGCCCGCAATTGTTACATCGGATACTGGATATTAATGCGCAGACAGTAACTGCCTACCTGAATGAACAGATTGCTGCGGGTGCTCAGGCTGTACAGATTTTTGACACTTGGGGCGGTGTTCTCAGTGATGCTGCATTTCAGGAATTTGATTTATTCTATCTGCAACAAGTAGTGTCTGGTTTACAGCGTGAGGCAGATGGACGGCGAATACCTGTGATTGTATTTACTAAGGGCGGCGGGCAATGGCTGGAACAACTGGCTGCACTAGACGTCGATGCTTTGGGTGTGGACTGGACAGTTAATTTGTATCAGGCTCGCCATCAGGTAGGGCAGCGGGTAGCCTTGCAGGGTAATTTGGATCCGCTGGCATTATTTGGTAATTCAGAAAGTATTGAATGTGAAATTAAGCGTTTGCTGGCTGGTTATGGCGCAGGCAGTGGGCATGTATTTAATCTCGGACATGGTATTAATCAGTTTACTGATCCGGAAATGGTGAAGTTTGCAGTAGATGCAGTGCATCGTTTGTCAGTTGAATACCATCAAAACTAATTGCTGCTATATTGGCAAACGAATGACCAGTTAAAACAGATAATTCAGGCGAGTACAGCCTATTATTACGGCAGGCACAGGATATATTTTCTGTACCTGCCAGAATTTTTTGTCTGACCGGTATTGCAATTGTTTTTTCAGATTATCTACCTATCTCTTTATAATTTACCGTATCTGATGGTTTCAGAAACAACAGGTTGGCTTATATGTTACATAATATACCGTGGGCAGAAATGATTGTTGTGTTACACGTGGCGGTGGTAACCGTGCTGGTGGTACGGGTGTTGTACCACCAGCGTAATACGGGTGTATCTGTTGCGTGGATTTTGATGTTGATGGCTTTTCCTCTAGTTGGTGCCGTGGGCTATTTATTGATCGGGGAACCAAGGCTGGGTTCGCGTCGTTTGCGCCGGCAGCATGAGCTGGTGAAGTTCTATCAGGGATTTAGTGAAACTTATCTGCATGATTTTAACCAGCATGCCTGTAGTGGCCTGAATGCACGCTATCATGGTATCAGCCTGATTGCAGCTGATAAAACTGGCTTTGAAGCGACGGAATACAATCATCTAACCCTGATCACCAATGATGAGGAAATTATTGCTGCTATCCGCCATGATATTCAGCAGGCTAAAACCAGCTGTCTGCTGGCATTTTATATTGTTGATCCTCAGGGTGAAATTGTTGCATTACTCAACGATGCCATGGCAGCAGCACAACGCGGTGTGGTAACCAGTATGTTGGTCGACAGTATTGGCAGTGCCAGATTCTGGCGCAGTGACTGGCCGCAGCGTTTACGCAGTGCTGGTATTACCCTGACTGAAGCTTTACCTATTCAGCTCTGGCGTACTTTGTTTGTGCGGGCAGATTTGCGTAATCATCGCAAAATTGCGGTGATAGATCAGAAAATTGGCTACACCGGTAGTTTTAATCTGGTGGATCCGCGCTTTTTCAAAAAGAATGCCGGTGTCGGACAATGGGTAGATGTCATGATGCGTTGTGAGGGTAGTTTGGTACAGCCGCTGGCAGCGGTATTTGCCGGTGATATGGCGGTAGAGACTGAATCCAATCTGATGCAGGTGCAGCAATGGGTGGATAGCTATGGTAAACAGGCGCTTATGCATAATTTACAGGTTGCCCAGCAGGAACAGAATGGCATCGTGGTGCAAGTTATTCCGTCTGCGCCGGAACAGGGCAGCCCGGTTATTTATGACACAATTGTCAATGCCATTCATGCCGCCACGCGCCGGATTATCATTACTACGCCTTATTTTGTTCCAGATGATGCTTTGCTGCTGGCTCTGACTACAGCGGCTACCCGTGGTGTCGATGTTACGCTGATTGTACCGGAAGCAGTTGATTCCAAACTAGTGAAATATGCTTCACGTGCGTATTACCCGATGTTATTACAGGCCGGAGTCAAAATCGCTCTGTTTAAGGGCGGGTTGTTACATGCCAAAACCTTAACTGTGGATAGCGATTACACCCTGTTTGGTACCGTAAACATGGATATGCGCAGCTTTTATCTGAATATGGAAATTAGTCTGGCGATTTATGATGAAGGTATGACTGAGTCAGTGGTCGCATTACAGAACGGCTATCTGCGTGACTGTGAATTTATTGAACTCAAGGCATGGCAGGCGCGTTCAAAATGGTGGGGGCTGGTGGAAAATACAGTGCGCCTGTTTGGCCCATTGTTGTAGGACTGGATAAAGTTATAAAGATGCTGTCTGGTTGATAACCGGCAGCATTTTTTATTGTCTGATAATCGTGTTGGGTTCTGTGTTAATGGATATGTTTTCAGACGGTAATGTTTACGTTCAGCAGCAAAAAATTGCTTATATTGTCGGGTTTATATTTTTATGCATAAAATTGATAAATGACTGATTTTATGTGTGATACAGAATATACTGATGTTACGGTAAATATTCATAAGAGCAATTGGTTTGCCTAAGTTGTTGTTCCGGAGATTCTATATTAATTTTCTCAGTGCCTAACACTATGATTCGCACCCATCTTAAGATTTTAGTTTTATCACTGGCAATACTGCCAGCCATGGCTTATGCCGAAGATAAAGATGAAGCTCGTCTGCCGGATATTGAAGTGGAAGCCTTGCGTACTAATACAGTATGGCTGGATACAGCAGCATCTGTTTATACCGTGAATGCGAAAAAACTGGCAAATACGTCAAAAACCAATATTTCTGATGCTTTGAAAGGCATTCCCGGTTTGCAGGCTTTAGAGCGGGAAAACTACGCTCAGGATATGCAGATTTCCATGCGCGGTTTTGGCGCCCGTTCAACGTTTGGGGTGAGAGGAATTCGGATTTACGTTGATGGTATTCCGGCATCAATGCCGGACGGGCAGGGACAAACTTCTAATATTGATTTGAATTCGCTAGAGAAAATAGAAGTGCTTGGTGGGCCGTTTTCTTCATTATATGGTAATTCTTCAGGCGGAACTATTCTGGCGACTACGCGAGAAGGGGAGGGCAAGCCTAGTGTGAGTCTGGGTTTTAATTCCGCCCGTTTTGCTAAACAGCAAACTTCATTGCAGATGCAAGGTGGCAGCGATACAGCATGGTTACCAGCATATAACATCAATTCCAGTTATTTTGATACCAATGGTTATCGGCAATACAGTGATGCACGCAAAGTGCTGAACAATGCCAAATTTACCTGGAATCTGAATGATGGCAGTACCCTGAACTGGATTATAAATCAAGTGCGTATCCGGGCCGCAGACCCAGGCGGACTTACGCGCGAGCAATGGCAGGAGAATCCGCGCCAGGTAGCTCAGAATGTTAGGGATTATAATATGCGCAAGGAAATTGATCAGAGCCAAACCGGCTTTACCTGGGATAAGCCTGTTAATGAACATAACAGTCTGTATGTCATGATGTATGCTGGCCGACGCCATGTGGTGCAATACCAGTCTATTCCGGCCAAAGCGAGGCAGCACCTAAACATGCAGGAGGGGTAATTGATTTTACCCGTTATTATTATGGAGCCGATGTGCGCTGGCTGAATAAAAATACATTGCCAAACCTGACACTGATTGGCGGTGTAGCATTTGACCGTGAAAATGAAGACCGCCAGGGTTACAATAATTTTAATGGTACTTATCTGGGTGTGAAAGGCAAACTACGACGTAATGAAAACTGTACTAGCTTAAACTTAATCTGACAGACACTACCTACTCATCGGCATTCGTTCTAACACAATGACTGTCTGATGAGTAAAATAAATTCTCTAGCTGCTTTTCTTTAGCCAGTCCTTTTGTCTCT
>NZ_MDVC01000003.1 GCF_002777425.1 Snodgrassella alvi | reverse complement strand
GCGGGAAGCCGAAGCGGTTGTAATAATTCAGATAGCGGTTAAATTCGCTTACCGGCCAGCCGTCAATTTCTCTGGCCGGGATATGCAACAGAAAAGACAGCTCAATTATGAATTTTTCGCGTCTTGTAACTGCTTTTTTAACCCTGCATCTCCGTTGATCAGGAAGAAATGATCTTGTACGGCCGCCAGTACTTTGCTGGGCAGGTCAGCCAGAAACTCCAAATCTTCGCGGCTATCCGGGTAAAACATGGGATTGCCATCCTGGTCGACAATCATCAGCGCTTTTTCACGCACGCCGTTTAAACCATCATCGTAGCTGCTTTCAAATTCGCTGCACCGCTGAAAAAAATCGGTCATTTCGCGCACATTGAACATCTTGACATGCAGATGTCCATCGTACGGGGCAATATCCGGTACGGCGCTGATTACTGCCTTGCGCATATACTGGCGGGCGGCATTGATAAAGGCTTCTTTTGTGTTTGCGGTGTTGGTCATCTTATTTTGCTCCTGTTGTCATATCTAACTTACGGCTGCGACCATTAATTTGCAGTTCGATAGAAAACTGCCATTTATCGCCACTTTTACCATCCCAGTCCAAGCTGGTGATTTTTACCTGATAACCGCGCATATACTTGCTGCCTTTGGGTTTTAAGGTAAAAAATATGGTCTCCAGCTCCTCGGCCATCTCTTCCAGAAAATCCTGAACTTCTTTGTCTGGCGCCCACAATCCGGACAGGCTAATGGTGCCCGGCTCTTTTTCCAGCTCAGTGACAGCGCCCTCGTCGCAGATGGTGGTTGCATCAATTGCTTTAGTCTTGAGCGCCGCTATCTTGACGCTGGTGGCATCACAGAAGCTGTATCTTTTCACGGTGGTAAATTTAGCATCGGTCACCGTGCCGATATCTTCCCCGTCCAGCGTCATCAGCGCAAATGAGTCTTCGTTACTCACGCTAACAAGATAATAGCCATTAATAGCATCGTTTTCGACGCTCTCAACCCAAACCGCATCACCCGTTTTCAAGCCATGACCCACAGATGTAGCAATGGCTGGTTTAGTGTTTGTTAAATCACTAATAACTTTTGTCGGCGTCTCCGGCAGGTCGTAAAAGTAAGTGCGGCTATTAAAACTCATCCCGCGCTTCGCACTTTTCTTAATAGCCGGTTGCCCTTGTGTTTTTGCCATAAAAAACTCCATAAAAAAAGCCACGGATAACCGTGGCTCGTATAAAAAACAATTGTCAGTTAAACAATCAGATAATCAAAGGTTGCCAGATATTTCTTTCTGTCAATATCGTAAGAAAAGAATGGCGCTGTTTTAAGCAGGCATTCGATTTCGTCGCTAGCCTGTATCGTATCCATCACCTGCTGCACACATTGCGCGCGCTCCTGCGCCGTGCTGGCATAAATATCCACCTGCACCCGCGGGTTGAAACTCTGATAACAGTTTGTTGTCTCCACTTGCCCGGAAACAAGTACATAACGCATAGCTGGCCACATGGCCGGGTCTGTGGCGCTGTTCTGCACCGGTATCAGGTCTGGATAAACGCGCCCGCCGCATAAATCCTTTATGGTGCTGTAAAAAATAGCTATTTCTTCCATTCTTTCTGCACCTCTTCCAGCAATATTTTGGCTGCTTCCTTTTTAGCCTCCCCGCGCTTATTGTCATAAGCTGGACGCATAAACGGATGCGGCTGCGGCATGTTAATACCGTATTCCACAAAGGTGGCAATCTGTTTTGCTCCTTTGGGAATTTCCTTGGAATTGGATACGGTGACGATATGCTTGGAAGCCAGCCCGTGCCGTTCCGAGGCAGGGATGCGCTTCATGATGATGCTGCGCCCGACATGGCCGGGCTTCACTACTGTACAGGTTTTACCGCCCTTGCCGTCACTGTTGTAAACCCGGTAAGGTTTTGATGCCTTGTAGGCATTGTTTTTTGCCTCGTCCCGGATGATGGCTGCACCTTTGCCGGTGGCTTTTTTGGCAATGTCTTCCTGAACGCTCTTACCAAGTCGCCTTAGCTTTTTCTGCAACCGCTCCAGCCCGTTAACCTTAAAGTTGAATGCCATTTTTAACCCTCGTTCATACCCGTTGTACAAGGTAAATTAATTACTTCGGGGTGAGTCGAATCCGGTAATACTGCCTGAATATTGAAAATACTGCCTTTGTACATAATCCGGTATTCAGGAGTAATGTTGGCTGTCAGTTTGCTTGTGCGCACCTGTATCGACACGGTACAACTTGCCGAATCCAGCCCGTTTTTAACAAACTCACGGCCAGACAGATAGGACATGTTTGCCCATACCTTGCCGACATCAACCCAGTTTTTTTCAATATCCCCCAGACTGCCCTTACTGATTTCCGGGCGTTGAATCAATACCCGTTTATCAAGTTTGCCTGCCGCAATACTCATGCATCCCCCCACATAATCCGGTACGGCTGCAATAAAAACCCGACACCAAAAGGCAGCCATGCGGCATTCATTGCAGAAACCGCCTCACGGTTTTTATACCAGTTGGCGGTTAGCAGTAACATTGCCATGTCGACTGCGGAGTTGTACAACATGCCTGTCGGGTCTGTATCCGGCACTTCATTTTCGTACCAGTTGCGTCCGGTGAACTGTTTTACTGTTTCCTGTGCCGCTGCTAGATAAATTCTAAGCAAATCATCTTCGCTATCGTCATCAATCCGGCAATTATTACGAATATCTTCAATACTAATCATAATCGCCCTCAGCCGCCCCTTGCGGGGCGGAATAAACGGTTTTGGTTTGTTTAGGAATTCGGCGGCGTAGGTGGCGCAGGCTGTGTACTCTGAACACCCTGCAATTTACCCGTTACAAATGCATCTTTCCGGTAAATAGCCAGTGCCAGCCGCTCCTCGCACAATATGGTTACCATATTGCGAACAAAATCATCCTCGTTATTAAAGGCGATATTAATACCCATATCCCAGCGGTCAAAGATTTGTGCCCCCATTTTGAAAGCGCCAGTCAGAAACTCGCCTTGTTCCATAGACGGCGTGGCAACAACTGGCTGCCCCCATAATGTCGGGATTGCCTGCCCCTGCGGATTACCGATGACATAGCGGCCAATGTCATCCTTGGCCATTTCAATTTCTGCCCATTGCACCGGGTTGAGTACATGGCCGGTAGCACTGTAACCAGACAATACCACCTGCAACATGGCCAGACGTAACTGGTCAATAATGGTAAAGTCCTTAACGTTACTTTTATTTTGAAACTTTGTAGCGTTAGGTATCAGACCTGTTATCTGCGCGCCACCACCAGCGCCATTTAATAGCTGCTGCTCTTCCTTGAGTTTCAGGCCGTACCGCAGGCGGCCATCAATCATAGATTGCAAGCCGGAAGCGTCACTCAATATCTGTCTGGTTGCTTTAAGCCAGTGGGCAATAGTTACAACCGGCACCGTTTCCTGCACAAAGTTTAAATGTGATTCAGGCTTTATACGCCCCTCAGGTACTATATCAGCTTTATTATCAAAAAATTCTTCTCTGGGTACGATTATCATGTCTCTATCGGTATTGCCCGGCGTAAGCAAATCACGCACCATTAATCGCTGCTCCGGCAAGGTGACAGTACTAACAACGTGTGGCTGTACTAATGCACCGGCACTGTAACTCGTGTTGTCTGAACCGCCCAACTCTTTAGTATTAATAGGAATGCGCAGCTTGTCGCCTTGTGATATGTTGGCGCAGTTTTTAAACTGTTCAGACTTAACCACCATACTCCCCAAAGTCTGCTTGCCCTGCGGGGTGACAGGATTGCGCGCCTGCGCCTGTTCCATATCCAGCACTTGCGACTTAAGGCCATTAACTTCGGTCAGCAGCTTGTCAACATCGTTTTTAAGTTCTTCGGTAACTTTGTCACCTTTCGCAAGCTTGCCTTTAAGCTCCTCGCCAAGTCCCTTAACTTCGTCAACGGCCTTATTAACCGCTTCCTGCTTTTCTTTCAGCACTTTAGCCAGTTCACCTGCTTTGATTTCATCTGCATCAGCCATCTAGTTAGCTCCTAAAATTCGTATAACTTCGTCTATTTCAGACACGTGGTTGGTTGGTGTTGCCTTTTGTGACAACGAAAAAAAACCGCTGTCGTGAATGACAGCGGCCTGCTTTGCATTAAATCCGTTTTGCATTAACAGCGCTTTGAACTGTTCAGATGAGGGTAAGCCATGATCATGCTTGACATAGTCCACCCTGGCTTCCGGATTGGCTGGAAAAATGACGACGGATATTTCATATAGTTTTACTTCTATCAGTTTGTTGGTATCTGCTTGCCGGTCGTATTCCTGCCGCTCGATGCTATAACCAATCGACAGGCCATCAATCGCCTTGGCCTGCAATAATGCATGCGTTTCCCGCGCTTTTCCTATCTGGTCGATCAGCAATCTACCCTCGACATACAGCCCTCGCTCATCTTCAACCAGTTTGGTATAGCAGCCAATAGGTGCGTTCCAGTCATGATTGAATAACACTGGTGGCATGCGGCCGCGGGCTTCCCATTCCGCCAGCGACTTTGCGAACGCCCCCGGCACTACCACATCACCATAAGAATCTACATTGCCATTTATAGAACCGTAACCCGAAAAAAAACCGTCTTCTTTGACGGATTTAATTTCAAGCGGCATATCAAGACGTTTTGTCTGCATCATTCTTGCCTCTTTAATGTTTCATTTGCTGCATGATTCAACGTACCCATATTTAACTGCACGGTTAATTCGTCCCCGCCCTCCACGGCCGGCAAGTCTTCAAGGTCGCGCACATGATTGCGTGAATAAATCCCGTTTTGCACCATTGAGGTATAAAAGCTGGCGCGGTTGGCGGGTGAAGCGCGCAATAGCCCCTCGGTATTAAATTTGGGTGTATAAATCTTGCGCTCCGCCGGACTTAACAATTTGCGCGTAATCGTCTGCTCAATCCGCGCCAGCTTCGGCACCATTACAAATGCCTGAAAACTAAGCACCGTGTTTTCGTAACTGGATGCCCAGCTAGACGATTTACTGGTGTGGCCAATTAATTGCGGTGGTACCGAAAAACAGCGGCAGATTTCCTCAATGCCAAACAGGCGTGATTCAAGCAATTGGGCATCAATCGGGCTTAATGACGGCGCTCGGTTTAAAAGGTCAAAACCACCCTCAAGTATTGGTGTCTTCCCTGCGGCACTTGCCTCTGAAAACTCTTGCAGCCATTTGCGGGTTTTCTTACGCTGCTCCTCATTCAATATCGGCGCCCCGCCTTGCCCTGTACCTCTGTATACAAGTACATCGCGCCCTTTGAAACGATTCTTGTAATCGTGTGCTGTAGTATCATTGGCTTCCATTTGCAATCCTAGGATTTCTGCGCCATAGGACAGCGGAGAAAGCCCAGTTATTCCGTCCATCGTGAAATCTTTCAAATGAAAAACATCTCGGTCGGGCAGTTTTCGCGTTCCATCCCTTTCATTGTATTCATATACTACCGCACCCGTTTGCAGGCGGGTTATTTTCATTCTGGCCGCATCAAGCACTTCCAGCGATATAATCCGCTCACCTTTGCGTTTGATTTCAGCAAATGCATTGCCATATATGTCTATTGAAGTCATCAATGCCTGCCAGAATTCGCATGGGTTCATGTCGGCATTGGGCGCATAGCGAAAGATGTCATACAAAGGATGCTCAGTAGCAATATTTTTATCCGCAGTTCGTAAGGCAAAAGGCAGGGTAGACACCAGTCCGGAGCGTAAATTAATACATGCCCACACAGCCGAAAGCTTTAACGCTTTTTCTGGCGTCACCATGACGCCACTAACCGACGATGCGCTATCAATTGCCATGATGCTCTCGCCTTTGCCTAGCTTTAACTGCGGCCTGAAAGCACTCAGAATGCGGCGAAAAAAGCCAGTATCCTGTAAATCAGCCATTGTTTAACCTATTATGTAGTTGTCTAGAAAAGAATCAAGGCCGCCGTTATATCGTGAGGTCGGATTGGTCGCCATCACGGCCACGGCATCAAACAGCGCCATCAGGCTGTCAATCTTGGCAAAACCTGCATACTGTTTGGTTACCTGAATACCGTTGCCCGATTGGATAACGCGGGCGTTACCAACATTCCAGTTCATCAGTGGTTGATTAGCGTGCCACATATTTTTGCTGGCTAAAGCGCGCTCTGTGGCTTTAATAGTGCCTGTCATTTTGAAGCCTTGCGATATCGCTTTAAACAGACCATCAGCAGGGAAAGCATAGCCACTGTCAACAAATTTATTATGGATGGTTTGTAAAACTGGTTCCATGCCATAGCGGTCAACTGCTATAGAGTGCAACAAACCCGTTTCGCCCACTTTCAAACATATCTCAGCCACTTCTTTCAGGTCATCGCCTACATTTTGGCAAAAGGTCATGTCACCGTCTTTCACAAAACTATCCAGTTGCGGCAGGATGTCCTTGCGATTATTCAGCACCGGCGGGTTTGCCCATGCATAACACCATGAAAGCCAGCGCTGAGTGTCTTTTTCCCGCCCAACCACGGCCAACCCAAACAGGTCATCATTACCACCGCCGTCAAGCCCTATTACAACCACCTCGCTGCGTTCTAGCAGCGTATCTAGCGTCAACGTGTCATCTGTCTGCGCTAGCCAGTAATCTGCACCACTCCAGCGATCTGAGCGTAAATTTAACCCGACTTCCTTGTTTAAGTGCTTGGCCTCAAACTCAATCAGCGTTTCTTCGCCTTTCAGTTCGGCCTGTCGATACTCACTAATCAGAAAAGCCTCGTCTACTGAGTAGCCAAGGCTTGGATTGGTTATATAGAAGTTTTCAGGCTTCTTATACGCTCCCGACTTAATAAGCGCAGCCGGAAACTCATATAAAACCGGCAAATAAGTCTTATCAACAAGCTCTTTACCCTCTGCCGTCTTGCCATCCCGTACCGAACGCGCATACTCCAGTTCCGTTTTAAACACACCAGCGGGCGGCTCTCGGGATTGCGTGGACAAAATAATTAAAAAACCATCCACTTTAGACATCAGGCCGCCGGTGGCTTCTTTAATTATGGATTCCGCATTCGCCATCGCGCCAAATAAATGATGTTCATCAATCAAAACAAAGGCGGCTTTCAGGCCACCTGCTGTTTTATCGTCCGCAGCCACAACTTTCAGGGTTGACTTAGTAGCTAAATGCGTTATCGTCCTTGTATGCTTGGAAATGCTGTATTTGTCCTGCATTTCCGGGTCAAACTCAATCATACCCGCCGCAGGTTTAAACGAATTATCAGCCACTTCTTTCGTTGGCGCCAGAATGATAGCCTCAGCTAAATTACGTTCATTCAGTTCGAGGGCGGTTATCATAATTCCGGCAGCAATGGTTGATTTAGCGTTTTTCTTGCTAATCAGCAGAAAGAACTTTTTGATTAGTCTGCGCTGCGTATCTGGATCAAGTGCGCCAAAAATCGCACCAACAAAATCAAATACCCACTGCGGCATTACATCACGCATTCTTGGCAATCCGGTCATGTCGGGCACTATCAGATCACCAAATACCTCAATCGCAATCTCTGCCACGATAGGAAATAGCGGTTCACTGGGCACCAATGACTGCCGGTTAACAATCCGCTCTTCCCAGTCAGGGCAGGCTGTCACCCAATCAGCCATTTACTTCACCTGTTTCAAACCTTTCTGCTCTAGCCGCGCAGACAGTCCGCCAGCGCGTGATTTTTCAATGGCCACATCTCTGGCCGCCTCTTTCTTGCCGGTCTCGCCAATACGCCCATGCTTATAAGGCATCAGGGTTTTAGCGGCATCAATCCGCAGCTTGTGCGGCCAGCTGTCATCATTCATTACCATCACCAAAAACTGCAAAGGGTCATCACTGGGCGGTGATGCAGACTTAACAGGATTAACATCCGTGTTAATATCATTGTTAACAATTTTGTTAATATTTTTGTTAAGTCTGTTTTGCTGTTTTTTCAGCTCCTCAATGCGTGCTAAAACGGCCTGATTTTTCATTAAACGACATGCGGCAGCGGCTGCACCATTCCTGCTGTAACCCGCATTAACACAGGCTTCCGTCTGATTTATCCCCGCAGCCACATTCAATGCGAATAATTCCTGTTTATCATTAAGTGACATAGCAAATTGCCTATTTTTTGAGCAGATTTTGTTAATTAACAGGTGTTTTCAGGCCATTTTTTTTATAAATGAGAGGGCGCGCGGTGTCGGCGGCGATAGTAACCCAACTTTACTACCACCCCTGCCTACTTTTTAAGCAACCTAAAAATAATAATAAATAGTTACTCAATGTTACTATTCCACATAAGAATATAAACCAAAGCGATAACATAACGTTACTATCTGTATGCGTAATAATCTAACCGGCTACATCCATCACTAAGTAGATTTACCATCCACGCTTGTATCGCTGCCGCAGTTCTTTGGTGGTTTTATGCTTATGACAATCCGCGCATAGCACTTGCAAATTGCTATCATCATTACTGCCACCTAACTCCAATGGAATGATATGGTCAACCTGTAAGCTGCCACCAATACAACCGCAGGATCGGCATCGAAAACTATCCCGTGCCAGCACCCGCTTCTTTATCTCCTGCCATTGATAGCCTCGTATGCGCTTTGTAGCCCCCGGTTTATCCCTGAGTACCGTGGCAGATGAACTGTTAAACTCAGGTAGGCTACTTTTAAGCGTTGGTATCTTCATGGCTTCGTGTCAGTAGGTAGTGAATCTTATGGGCTGCGCTATAGCTTTGCAGTACTTCGGCAAGCGTTGCTTCAAAGCCATCTTTATCAATAACGGATTTAAACCAGCCACCATGCCTAATCACGCACGGATACCCGCCCTGTGATGGCTCAATATCTACTAGCGTCTTGCGTACTCTAGCTTTACTTTTACTTCGCTTTATCGCAATCACTTTTAAATCAGATGGATTACAGTAAGGCCGTCTGCCAACCTCTAACACCAACTTGCCCTTGCTGGCAGTATGTACCTCTTCGCAAAACCGGGTAAGCACAGCATCAATTTCTGCCGCCTCTTTTTTCTTATTTCTGACAACTTCAAGGCCGTTGTAATACGCCTGTGCAAAATCTATAGGGTTACTCATATCCCAACTCCAACAAAAAACCCGCCTGAGGTGGGCGGGTTGAAAGATTCAAAAATTGATGTACATAAAAGGAGATTTTAAGAAACAATATTCTTGAACAAGATTTATCTTAAGTCTTATCCGAAGAATAGCTGAATTATAATTTTTCACTACGCTTTTTTCAAGCATAAATGACTGTTAATGCATCTATTTTACATTATTTTTCAATCTTCGTTTATTTGACCGTCTAGCTTTGAAATGCAGTCACAATGCAGTTTATTTATTATAGTTTTTATGTGCCTCAATTTTCTGTTTAGTTTCGGCGCGCTAAAATTAAATTTATCCTGCATTTGAGTGTAAGTTCTATTCTTCAAAAATAAATACTCCAGCAACGCATCGCACTCCAATGGCTGAATATATGAATCTCTATCTAGTACATAACTTGTTAAATCAATAATGCCTGATAAGTCATAACCATATTCAGCTTTAATCAGCGTCCATTCAATATCGTTTAAAATATTTTCCACCCGGCATAGAACCATTGCGCTATTTGCATGCCAATCGTGCTGACTTAACCCTGAGCAGCAACGATCAACAACCCCTTTGCTTTTAATCCATTCCTCAATTCTTGCCGAATTGCTTTTACCCATAATCAATGTGTTTTTAATATAAAACGCCTGACACAGTATTTCATCAACTGATTCCCAACACATTGAGGCGGTGCTTTTGATTAAATTAGCTGTACATGTCATATTTTCTCCAGTCTTTAAACTTAACATCATTTTCAGCTCCCCAAGCTGTTATATACTCAATCAGACTAGCCATGCGCTTAACCCCCATCTGCGCCGTCGATTCCCTTAGATTGATAACCTCACCCTCTAGCCCTATCGCCATTTCTGCCTGCCCGCCAGTGGCTATCCGATGACCACTTACAAAAATCATCTTCCACTGTTCAATACTCAGTTTTTTGCCGTTGAAAGTCTTCTGTTTGGCAATATCTCCCAGCATGGCATGCAGCTTTGCATTCTGTTCATCTGATCGGGTAATGCTTCGCACCTCAATGGAAATTACATCATGAGTATTTAGTAATGTGCCTACAAAATCCCAAGCAAGCGTCATTACATCCCGTTTATTTTTTTTGTTAATTCTGCGTTTGAATCTTTCAGTCATAGCAATGCCCGCCTTTTTTCTTTGTATAACCTCTCTAGCTGGCGTAAATCGTCTTTAGTGTAGTGGCGTGGCGCGTTATCAGACTCCAGTGCTTCTACAGCCTCCAATCCAATACGCTCAATTAACCCGCAGCGATAGTTGACATGGTTGCCACTTAAATAATTGTTGCAACGCTTACACTGGCCATGGCAGTTATCTTCATTAAAGCGTAGATTAGGTGCTGAACCTACCGAACGATAATGCCCTGCATCGTAACCGTTAGGTGTATCAGGCAAAGGATTACCACAGCTAATGCAAGACTGGTGCTTATCTCTCAATCTGATAAAGGCATTAAATGCCGCCTGTGCGCGCTTCGTAAGCTGCGGTTTGGTTTCTAATGCGTGCCTGCGGGCTTTTATAACCGCTCTTTCCCGTCGTTTTGCCTCCGCCTGTGCTTTTTTGTTTGCAGCCTCACGTTTCCTTTTGTTCAAGGATATAGCGCAAGCTGAACTGCAAACAATCTGTAATGGGCGCAGCTTTTCAAACTCTGCACCACACCAGCGGCATTTGCGCTTGGGTGATTTTCGTAGCTGCTTCATTTCCTTGTCCTTAATCTTTCAGCTCGCATCAGTTCTTGGCAGCGTTTTTGTTGTTCTGCATTTTTTCTGGCTATCCACTCTTCCCGCTTCTTTCTCAGCTCGTCTTCTATTGGCTCAAATTTGCCTTTTGAACATTCTTTGCGATAGGAGCAATATCTCCATATCTCATCAAACCGACACCAGCCCCAGCCACCTTTCCTTGTCATCTCATCGGCGACATATTCGCCTTTATTATTTTTTCGTTTCAGCATCCAGTGACGGCAAGCTATACAGGTGTTTTTAGCCACGATACGACCCCCAGTTAAAGCCAAGAATTAAGCCACCACCCTCTTTTAGCCTGTCGACGATGCGTTCACCCAATGCGTCTTTAAGCTGGTTTATATTCAGATTGCTAATAACAATCGTCGGTTTCATGTTCTGATAGCGGGCATTAAAGACATCGAATAACGCACGGCTTTCTGCATCTGTACCAGACTGAATGCCAACCTCATCAACAATCAGCAGGTCATAATTTCCAAAGGCTGTAATGATTTCTGTTTCAGTGTATTCAGCGTTGTAGCTCTTCGATTCTCTAACCAGCCTGTTAATCTCTGAAACGCTGGTAAATCGCGCTGTACCACCATAGTGTTTAATGACGCATAAAGCCATCGCGCTGGCGATGTGAGATTTTCCTGTACCAGTATTGCCCAGCATTGTCATACAGCGCCCAGAGTGCCCCTGAGGGCTGCTAAATTCAATCAAAAAAGCCTTGGCGTCGTTAATTACATCCTGTTGCTCTTTGCAGCTCACCTGATAGCTTTTCAGCGTTTTGCCAAGAAAGCGTTTTGGAATGCCTGAATTGCCGATTAGTTCGTCAATCAGTTTGCTTTTGCGTTCGGCAGCTTCTCGTAACTGCGCTGCTTTTTCGTCTGCAATGCGTTGTTGTTCACGTTCACGTTCGCACTCTGGGCATTTGGTAACGCGGCCAGATTGGTATTTCGTTTGCTGGTATTCACCATGTGTGCTGCATGTGGCTGTGCTTTGTCCGGCAACCACAAACTGCGGGTGGTGGGCAAACATGCTGCCTACCGATGTCAATCCGCTTACCATGACAATCTTCCTCCCTCTGTGTGGCGTGGCACGTCTTTAACGCTTGGCTTAACTGCATTGATTTGCGTCATCTGCTCGCCCCTATGCATGTCAGTCAATACCTGCTGATAGTTCTGGAGCAAGCAACCAAATCCATGCCTAGACTTCACAAACCAGCTATCGTTGTGTGATACAAAATATTCAGCCAGTGATGGTGCAACCTCCTTGCCAACGTATCGAACCAACGTTGCAACCTGCCCTCTGGTTTTTGGATTGGCGGCTGGTAGTATCCCGTACCGATTGCGATAGGCTTTTGCGTAAGCTTCCCAGCAAGCGATGTTGTCAGGGTTCGCATGTTTTGATTTTTTCACTTGCTCCGATGGCACTGTGGGTGCGTTAGCAACCCCCGTGCCTATATTTTCTGTATTCTTATGCAGTAATCTATTGCTGTAATCTAATGCTCCTTTATACGAATCCCCCATTTGTGCCCCCGCGAATCCCTCATTTGTAGCTTCGCGAATACCTGATTTGTCGATTCCCGAATCCCCTTTTTGCGTTTCGGGAATCTCCGATTTGTCGTTTGGTGATTCGTCATTCGGCGATTCGGTATTTTCTGTTTCGCTATCCGCCAAATGCTTGTAAACAAGCTCGTCATAAGCAGCAAAATCAATCCTAAAATAAAGCCGGTGTTCTAGCCTTTTATGTGTCTCATGCAGAACTCCATGCTCTTTTAATTTCTTCCGAGCCGTTTCCTGCTCTTTTGCACTTAATCCGGTTTCATCTTCAATCTGTGCAGCAGTTTTATATATTCCAAGCTCGTGCTCAGTCTTATCTGACCAATACACTAACTGTCCGAATAATATGGCTGCATTTACACTACCTAGCAGCCTTGCTAGTCTCGGGTGATAGGCTATTGGCCTACCTAGCAGTTTTAATGTCTCTGATGGGCTCATATTCACCTCTAACCTAGGCTAACCAGTGAGTAACGCGCGTAACGTCTCCCTGATTTTTCATCTTTCACCATCAGCGTATTAATTACGTACCCATCTTGCTTTAGGTCATAAATCCGCGCGCCTAGTCGCATACAGCCAAACTTGCGCAAGGCATCTAATGGCGTTATTGAATTGCCAGCTCTCATATACTCAAGAATCTGACTTGTCTGAGTTGTTTTAGTTGTCATTGCGAGCATCCTTTTTTCTGGCGTTTGCTATTAAGAGGAAGCGGGAATGGACGAATTTCAACCGCTTGCACCTTCCCAGAATAGCTGGCGTGAATAAAGATATTTCTTCCACTTCTTAGCGCCTTACTTATAGCGCCCTGAGTTAATCCAAGTTCCTTGGCAGTCTTGTGCTGTCCATTATTTTTTACATAATCCGATAAAGGTATTTTTTTCATTTAGCACCTGAGTAATAAGTTTTAAACATATTATTACCGCTTGTAATTATCATTGTCAATACCGGCGGTTGTTGTTTTTTGTGAATACCAACGGTAATAATTATTAAAATTCAATGGTGAACTTATGACTAAATCTGTGAAAAAACGCCCTTTAACATCTGAGGAGTTACTCGAAGCTAAAAAACTAAATGAAATTTACAAGGCAAAGAAAAAAGAATTGAATTTAAATCAATTGAAAGTTGGTGATCTAATGAATATTAGCCAAGGTGCCGTAAACCATTATCTAAACGGGATAAATGCACTCAATTATGAATCTGCTTCACAATTTGCGAAAATTCTTCAAGTCCCCGTTTCCGATTTCAGCCCCCGTTTGGCAAAAAAAATACAAACTCTAGTTCCAAGAGATTTTGCCAGCAATGTCGGCGCTAAAGGAAATTACCTTTTATGGGACGATGATAATCCTCTGCCAGAAGATGAGTACGTGCTTGTCAATTATTATAAAGATGTGCGTCTTGCTGCGGGAGATGGGTCATATGATTGCACCGACTATAATGACTTTAAAATTGCGTTTCCACGTAATGCATTAAGGAAATGTGGCGTCTCGCCAAACAAGGCAGTTTGCATGACGGTTAAAGGGGATTCCATGGAACCAGTACTGCCGGATGGTGCTATCGTTGGCGTCAACTTAGATAGAAAAAGAATAATAAATAATGAGATTTATGCATTCAGGCATTCCGACGTTCTCCGCATAAAGCAATTATCATGGAACAAGGATAATACTATTAATATCCACAGCTTCAATTTATCTAGAAAAGACGAAACCGCATACTTAGAAGAGATGGAAATTATTGGACATGTCTTTACATGGTCGGTAATTAGATATATCCCTTGAACTTAATTAGTAATATTTTTATTTTGAGGTAGAAAGTATCAATACTATTAGTTGATTGACTAATAGTATTTTATTATAAACACCAAGCCACAACTTTCGGTTGTGGCTTTTTTTGTTGTCTTTAAATAATAAAAATTTCCAAGCGACAAAAAACAAACATATAAATATCAACAGCTTAATAAAATTATCTAAATATTTATTACCTGCGGTATTGATATATTTAATTACCGCTAGTAATATACACCCATTGAACAAACACAGACACCGATGACCTCAGTATGAAAAAGAACTGGGGAAACGCAGCAAAAGGAAAGACAGGCTAGGTTGCCACGCTGCTATAAGTTGATAGCGACAATGGATTGTTCATTGTTCTTTAAATAAGCTGCCGAAAAATCTGAGACAAGTATGAAACGAGTTTAAAAATCGCAGCCCATTCTAACGAGTGGGCTTTAGTTTTTGAATTTAAATAAAGCTAAAGGAGTAAAAAATGAAATATGCTGCTTCATTAAATACAAACATCACCAACCCAGAACCTCACGGATATTTGGATTTTATGGCGCGTGAAGATGCTGCATGGGCAGCAAGCGACCTACTCGCAGAAAAGAATGCAGAAACAGAAGAACAGCTAGCTGATGATGAGTTGATACAGGTTGCTGATGACGCTATCGGGGAACTGTATAGCTCAAAATTCTATGAGGATATACAAAAGGTAGCAAATGAGCTGGTTAAGGCAATTTATTTAGGCGGCCATTACAGACAGCAGACAGTAGGCCAGATATTAAGCCATCTACCACTAGAGGCTGAAAAAATGGTTACTGAGTATATTAAAGAGAACGCAAATTGAAAGTATTTAATCATGATTGAAGTTACTGAAAAAGCAGAACCCGAAATTAAATATCCAGTAGGTAGACAATGGAAACCTGATGATGAGGACGAAGAAACTACGGTTGCTATTTTTTGGAATAGGTTTCAGGGTGCAATCCTATGCGGTAATAGTGCTAGCGGGCTTGTCGGGCGTACAGCTTTTCTCATACCTTGTGATAATTACGTTAAGTGGCTACCCGTGGATTTCGAAATATCAGAGGGATGTATTATTTTTGATGGCGGTAAAATTGTTAAAGAAGAAATTATATACCCAGTAGCTAGAAGACGGAAATACGATGGATTGCTTGTTATCTATACTGCTTATAAAGCTGGAGTAGTAGCCAATGTGGGTAGAAGAGGAAAACCTAATAAGGATACGTATGTGGGTTCTTGCGCTAGGGATTATTGGGATGAGGCTATGAAGTCTACGGATTCTGAGTGGGAACCGGTCAATTTAAAAATTTATGGGTAATCTATTAAAGGTTATGATTAATCATGCTTAAAATTACTGAACGGAATATACCGGAAATTAAATATCCAGTAGGTAGAAGACGGAGTTATGATGATGTGGTTGCTATTTTCTGGGGTGAGTGTAAATGTACGGTTGTTTGTAAAGGGACGTCCAATACCCCTCTTGGCTATATAACAGGAGATTCGGCATTCCATGTGTTAATTAGTGATTGGAAGCCGGTAGATATAAAAATATCAGCAGGGCAAATATCCATAGAGGGTAACACGGTTACAGGGGATGAAGTTATATATCCAGTAGCTATGCGAAATAATAAAAACAACATGATTGTTATCCTTACTGAGCCTAATGTTGGGGTAATAGCTGATCCGGGAAATAGCGAACATATGGATAGGGAAATTGGGGAGAAGTATCACTTATGTGAAACAAGCAGTGTATGGACGGCGGTTAATCTAAAAATTTGTGGATAACTTATCAATTCAAATGCATTCGATGAGTGCATTTGCGTGGATGAGTAGACAACGCCGGCTATTAGCTGGCGTTTTTATTGGAGATTGAAATGCAACCCAATCTAACCAAGGAGCAAATTGATATCCAGAGAAGTTTTTTTGAAAATTGGATATCTCGCACGCCAGACATTTATATGAGTTATCCCTTCAGTGCTCGTTATTTTAATGAAGAGAAATACGATAACGAGGAAGTTCAATTCCTTTGGGAAGTTTGGTTAGCGATTTATGAAGCTATGTATTTGAGTAATGAGACTAATAGTTATATTGATGTTGAGCAAGCATACGATACTTCTTTTGCTGCCATCCAATTCAATAATAGCAATAAACCATTAGAACCTTATGAAGTAGACAATATGCGTAAGGTATGGGATGAAATGTATGACACATATGTAAGATTGCCCTAGCCACGAACATTACCTTTATTGGAGTAAAGGACCACTGATGAATACATTCAAGTTAGAAAGTAAAAGATAACTATTTTAGGGAGATAGATGGTGATTAAACTACAGATAACTGCATTTATTGCAGTTTTTTTTATGACTGCTTCAATGATGATATTACCTGTACCTACTGAGACAGAGCAGCTACAGATGCAGCGCGAATACGTCGCCAAACAAATGCAACAAAAAGAGCGGTTAGCAGATTTAGAAGTTAAACGGATAGCTGATGCGTATGCGCGAATGAGTGATGCAGAACGGCTACGCGGTGATGCTGAGGCTTTATATTGAGAGGTCAGAAAAAATGTATATGTATATGACTAAATTTGTAGACGTGGTATCAACCCTTCCCAGCTGGGCTGTTTTGAAGCTTAATGACAAGAACGCGGCAATCCTCGCCCCATTTGAACTTGGCTATGGGGAACGGCTTTTTTTGTATATTCACAGTAGAGACGAATTATCTTTTAAGTTGACGGACGATGGTCGAGCTGCCAATTACGTCGCTGATAGAGAATTAGACCTAACAGAAGAATTAATACATGAATTAAATAATACGCACGGCATTAAATACGCACATGTTGAAGCCTGCGGCGAAATCATAGCAGAGCACAGGGATTTAAATCTATTGCACAAAGCCGTCGAGGACGCAGCAAAGTTGGCACTCGCTATGGTATTTAGGTGCCCTAATTAGGAGGTGTTAAGATGACTAAGAATGAAGAATTAACATTAAAAGAAGACTCTTGGGAGATTGAACGCCGCGATGACGGTCGAATTCTGCTTTTTTCTCCATACGAGATTGTGGATGGTGAAAACTTTTGTCTTTTTCTTACTGTTAATGATGAGGAGTTCGAATTAACGGATGACAATTACGTCGCAATGACCTTGTCTCACCGTGGATGGAATATGCCAGAAAAAGTAATTGATAAGTTAAATCGTTTTGCATATGCCAATTATAACTATGCCCGAATAACTTCCAGTGGGGAAATCATAGCATCAAGTAGCAAGAGATGGGCGTTGTTAATAGCGATTCACGAAGCAAGACAATTGAAAAATATGATGGTATTTTACTATTACATTCGGGGTCGGAGGGATTGATGTCGGACACTTCTGCAAGATGGTTTGTAATTAGGCTTTCGCCTGATTTAGCTACTGGCGAGCTATTAAATATAGGCGTAGGGATTATTTATAACAAGCAGGTATTCACCAAAATAATACCTAATACAAAACCTTTTGAATTGTTGTACGGCGATCATGTCAAGGAAAACCTCAGCTTTTTGCTTGATTTATTAAAATCAAGCAGAGATAGCTTTTCAGCCCTTAAATCGATTTCTCCACATCTTTCTTTCAGTTCATTGAACTTTGTTGCTGGGGACAGTGTTGAGGGCATACTTGATAGATTATATAAAAGTATGATCCGGATCGATAGAAATTTAAATAATTAAACAGCTAGTATCTAGTTCAAGGATATACAAATGAATAATGTAACTTACAAGCCTGTAAAAGCAGGTATTCATGTTGTTGTCTTCCGTACAGTCATGAAGAAAGAAAAAAGTAACCGAGCAAATAACTTAGGCCGCGGTAAATGCAAATCTGTCAAAAAAGTTATCGCAGAAAAAACATTGGATGGATGGGATGCAGCTTACGCGTGGAGTAATCAGTTTTTTGGTGTAGGTGTGTTCTGACCCGCCCAGCGCGCAGGTGGCGGGATTAATAACAGCGCGCAGCACATGGTTAGTCCTCCTTTGCTTTCGTGTGTGCCGACTGACCGCCGTAAGCGGTCGTTATTCAAAACAAATTATCGGAATTGAAA
This sequence comes from Snodgrassella alvi, assembly GCF_002777425.1. Classification (GTDB taxonomy): domain Bacteria; phylum Pseudomonadota; class Gammaproteobacteria; order Burkholderiales; family Neisseriaceae; genus Snodgrassella; species Snodgrassella alvi_B. Next base: position 29,573 of record NZ_MDVC01000003.1, on the reverse strand, counting down.
TGGTTAAATGCACATACTGCGGCAATGATGCGGAGCTGGTTACTGGAGAAAGAATTTACCCTCACCGGCCAGATTTATACGCGCTTAACTTTTGGCTGTGTGCTCCCTGTGATGCGTATGTAGGCTGCCATAAAAAAGGCGCAAACATTCCAAGAATTGGGAAAAGTGATGGCACATTACCGTTAGGCAGTCTTGCTAATGCTGAGTTAAGAATGTGGCGACAAGCTGCGCATTCCGTACTAGACCCTATCTGGCAATCTAAACAGATGGGGCGAAGAGATGTTTACAGGAAGCTGGCAAAGCATTTAGGCATACGCTATAGAAAATGCCATATTAGCTTGTTTAGCATTGATAGATGCCGAAAAGCTATTGAATTTTTAAAAAAAGAATTTCCGGCCAGTCATTAGCTGGTGTTTATTGAAAAATAAGGATGTATAAGATGGCAAAATTAAAACAATTGCAGAGCTGTAAATGGATTCATGAAAAAAGCGGCATTGTGGTTACAAGAGCAAATCCAGGATTTAAAGTAAAAGTCCCAAGTTCGGCAACTTGTTCGGCGCATTCTACAACTTGCTCAACAATCAAAGACGCTAAGCAATATATAGATATGATTATCCAGCCTTGCGGATATGATCCAGATAACCCTGTAACAATTCGTCAATTAATATGGCAAGCCCAAGAACAAATGCAATCAAACGATCCTAACATAGTCGAATGCGCAAGAGACAATCTTGCCTCGTTCGCTGTTGCACTTGCAAACGGCTGCGCCCTTGATGATCACATTTATTAATCTTGAATAAGCCTAATAAGCAAAAAACATGCCAGCCTAATGCTGGCTTTTTTATTGGAGTTTGAAAATGAGTAACACCAACGCAATCCAAAAGGCAAAAGATATTAAATCCTTTTTAAACAACCCAGCCATTCAGAAAAAAATGCATGAGCTGGTTAATAAAAATGCCGCCAGCTTTGCAACCTCAATCATGCAGATTGTGAACAATAATGAAATGCTTCTGAATGCTGACCCATTATCTATTTTTAATGCAGCGTGCATGGCGGCAACTTTAAACCTGCCAATTAATAACAGCTTCGGCTTTGCCTATATCGTCCCCTACCATAATAAAAAAACAGGGCGAGTTGATGCGCAATTTCAGCTTGGCTACAAAGGGCTAATACAGTTGGCTCAGCGTTCAGGGCAGTTTAGGCGCCTTGTTTCATTGCCGGTTTATAAAGCTCAATTAGCTGAGAAAGATTTAATTAATGGCTTCAAGTTTGACTGGGAGGTTGAGCCTGATGAAAATGAAAAACCTATCGGCTTTTATGCTTATTTCAAGTTAATTAATGACTTTACTGCTGAGCTTTATATGACAACAAGTCAAATTGATGAGCATGCTAAACGCTACAGCCAGTCATTTAAAAAGGGTTATGGTGTATGGGCTGATAATTATGAGCAGATGGCCTTGAAAACAGTAACTAAATTGTTGTTATCTAAATATGCTCCCTTGTCTATTGAGCTGCAAAAGGCCGTTTTATCAGACCAATCAGTCATTAAGGACGTGACTGAGGATAAGTTTGATTATATAGACAATCAAAATACATCTCTGGATTTATCCGTGACAGTTGATGATGAGTTGATGCAAACGCTTGTAGAAAATATTACTACAGGAGAGGTAAGTAAAGAAGCGGTATTAAACGGGGATTACAAATTTACACCCGAGCAACGGGAAGTAATCGAGGGACTTTGAAGTGAAAATAAGATGCTCAGCAATATCACTGATAATCGGGGATGGTCGAACTAAAGGCAATCCCCTTTCTGATACGGCTAAATCGTACTTGATGACCTTGGCAAAAGAAAACCTGTACGGCGTTCAGAGATTCGCCGGTGATAAGGAAACGGCTAAAGGCAAGCAATTGGAAGATATAGCTATAAAGGCAAGCGGAATGAAGCGCGGGCGGGTATTTACTAAAAATACTACCCGTTTGGAAAATGACTGGATTACAGGTGAATGCGATATTTATGTGCCAAGCGAACGACTAATTATTGATACAAAATGTTCATGGGATGTTTTTACACACCCGCAGTTTGTCGATGAGGCTCAAAAGAAAGCTCAAAAGGCCGGATATATTCATCAGATGCAGGGCTATATGTGGCTTTATGATTGCGATAAGGCCGATATTGATTTTTGGCTATTCCCCTGCCCTGAAAACTTATTGGGCACTTACGACCGCACGGAAGTGCTGGTTGATGCGGTCGAGGATATTCCGTTGCTTAAACGGGTTACTACTGTAACGGTAGAAAGGGATGAAAAGGCAATTGAGAAGATTAAAGAAAAGGTTGAAATTTGTCAGGACTATTATGAAAGCCTGATAAAACAGGTTGCATGAAAGGATGATCCATGTCTGTAAATAAAGTAATCCTGGTTGGCCGTTTGGGTCGTGACCCTGAAGCTCGATATATGCCCAGCGGCGAAGCAGTAACCAATTTTTCTATTGCTACAGAAGAAAGATGGAAAGATAAATCTGGACAGCCTCAAACCCGTACCGAATGGCACAATATTACCCTATTTGGGAAACTGGGGGAAATAGCCGGCCAGTATTTGCATAAGGGTAGTCAGGTATTTATTGAGGGTCGCATTCAAAGCCGTAAATACAGCGGAAAGGACGGTATCGAACGCATCGCTTACGATATCATTGGGAATGAAATGAAAATGCTGGGCGATAGCAATAACGCCTCTAATTCAGGCGGCAGTTATGATGCCGCACCTACTGCTTCCAACCCACCACCAGCCGCGCCACGGCGTCAGGCACCACGGCCAGCACCCACACCGGCACCTGTAGATGATATTGATGATTCCATTCCATTCTAGGAGAGATGATTATGGCTACTTATAGATATTTTGTAGATGGTGAACGTGATAACCTGTATAAAATTGAACCATATTATGAATATGATTTGAACAATCCGGATAGCTTGAGCCTCCTTGCGAAAGTGATGGCTGCGGATTATCACTATAATCATGATGGCGGATGGAGCGATGATTCTCCTATTAAAATAACCATTACTCATAATGATAAAGATATTGCTACTTTTTACATTGAAGTTGAGTGGCGACCGTTGTTCTCAATATCTAGAATTGATGAGAATTAAAATATCAATAACCCAGCCCGCCAACCAGCGGGTTTTATTTTATCTCTTACAAACAACGCAAATTGAAAGGAGTTAATCATGCTTGAAGTTAAGAAGCCCGATGCATCTGGAATTAAATTCCCTGTAGGTAGAAAAAGAAAGTGTGACGGGTCGGTTGTTATCTTTTGGAAAGAGACGCGTGCTACTATTGTTTTACAGGGTGAAGCCAAGGCCGACGCTGGGGGTACATATGATGGGTTAATCTCATGCATGAATGAAGATGAGTGGGAACCAGTAGACATACACATTTATGGATAAAGCTTATCAATTTAAATGCATTCAATGAGTGCATTTTCGTGGATGAGTAGACACAGCCAGCTAAATGCTGGCTTTTTTATTACGAGATACTAAGGACAATACCATGATTATTACAAGCGAATGGTTAGAAGCAAATAACTTCGGACATGACTACATTAATGAGTTCAACCGGCGTTTTCCATCTGGTGAAGCTGACGCTTTAAAGGTACTGAAAAAATGGGAAGAATTGGGCTATTTCGCCTTTGCCATGTGGTTACTAGATGAACTCCCGTCTAAAATGGAACCTTTAGTAATAGAAGAATATAAAGGCGGGGATATCTATTATCCCGGTGACGTGCATATCAAAAAAGAATGCATGCTTACTGGCAATATTATTGTTAACGGCACATTATCGGTTGATGGTAAGCTTATCGTTAAAGGTAGACGGTTCATCCTTGGGAATGTCAACTCAAAGATCGTTGTTATTACTAATGACGGAAACATTAGTGGAGGTGTCGAAGCTGATAACATTGCCATCGATGATAGTGGTTCCATCCATGGAGATGTTAGAACCAGAGAGCTTACTATATATGCTGATGGATATATCCTTGGGGATGTTTATGCTGAGAAAACTAATATCAGTGCTTTTGGGGGCATCTTTGGTAAAGTTGAAGTAGTGAAATCATCCGACAATAAATAACCCTAAATACCAACCATAACTTAACGACTATAGCCAGCCTAGTGCTGGCTATTATTTTGGAGTTGAATAATGAAAAAACAAGTCTTTATTAACGGAAAGTATTTACGAGCATTATCTTTGTTAAGTGCTAAAGATGATATTAGGTATTATGTAAATGCAGTAAATCTGCGCTTCAAAACAAACAGTGTAATTATAGAGGCGACTGATCACTTGGTTGTTGGTGCATTAAAAATTGATTTGCCAGAACAAGTTGGGGGAGAAAATCAATTTCAGCCAGATGATTGCTGCATAATCCCTATTGAATGTTTGGCTAAAATTAACCCCAAAGTACATTATATTATTACACAGGAAGATGGCATAATTTCTATTAAAAGCGATGGGTTTTGCGCGTCAGAACCCGAAATACAGGCTATTTATCCAGATATACCTAAATGGTTTAAAGACCAATGTAGCAAGGAGATTAAACCATCTAATTTTGACCCCGAATTATTAAATAGATTCCGTAAGGTAGGCAAAATACTTGACTCTAATAATACGCCTATTTTAATCCAAAGAGGAATGGCATCTGTAACAGTGCTTTTTCAGCAGACACCCAATTTTATTGGAGGGATATCCCCCTTTTGGCCGTTGAAGGAACCAACCATTCCCGAATGGGTATTTGATTAAACAACTTATAGCCAGCACCACACTGGCTATTTTATTTTGGAGAGTAACAATGAGTAATGAAAATTTAGAGATTAAATATTTCCAAATTGGCGATGAGCCCAATATTTACATAGCTTATGATATAGAGAGTATAAAAGTATATCTTTTAAATTTAATAAACGAAAACATAAAAAACGGCAATGAATTCGGAAACGATTCCCTAGAAATGGTTGTAGAAGATATAAATGATGGCAAATATAAAGATGTTGGTTCAGATTATGAATATAACGACGATAATGGCGATAGCGTTAAAGTGTCTTGCCATTATCCCAAGGAGGTTGTAGAACAACTCGGAACAGATCAAGTACTTGTAATTGATTTAGAGGAGTGGTGACCAGTTGAACAACAAGCCGCTTTTATGCGGCTTTAATTTTTGGGAAAATTTATTATGGAAGCAAATAAAGAAACAAAACTTTGTTACGCGGTTATCGATGACAACGGTGACGCCTACAACGACACAGTACATGATTCTATTGAAGAAGCTATATCGTTTGCTGACGAATTCGTAAAGTCAAGAGTATTCACAACTGTTCACGCGTATGAGCAAGTGCCAATCTCACCTAGTGGTGTTAGTCTTATTGATGTGGGCGATTTGCTTTTGGAATTAGATGAAAGGCTTGAGGATAACGGGTTTGAGGGGGCTGAAGTAGCTGATTCGTTGTCTGATGACGAAGTTAAAGCGTTACAAGACAAGATTGATAAGGTTTTAGATGAGCATATTAAAATTCCTTATTATGAGTCTGGCAAATTAGTTGAAAAAATCACATTAACCGAAGATGATTTAAAAAAAGTATTTGTAAATCCATAAGCCAGCTACTAGCTGGCTTTAATTTTGGAGTTTAACATGAACAGCCCTGTACTAGACCCCTGCTGCGGCAGTCGCATGATGTGGTTTGACAAGAAAGATGAACGCTGCCTATTTGGTGATAAACGTCAGGAATCCCATATTTTATGCGATGGTCGCGCGTTAGATATTAACCCAGATGTTCTTCTTGATTTTACGGATTTGCCATTCCTAGACGACGCTTTTCATCTTGTTGTTTTTGACCCTCCACATTTGAACAAAGCCGGTTCTAAATCGTGGCTGGCTAAGAAGTATGGAAAACTAGGACAAGACTGGCGAGATGACTTACGGAAAGGTTTTGCTGAATGTTTCCGAGTTTTAAAACCAAACGGCACTTTAATCTTTAAATGGAATGAAACCCAAATCAAGGTTAAAGATATTTTAGCCCTCACACCGCATAAACCATTGTTTGGTCATGTGACTAAAAGACATGGCGGCACGCACTGGTTTGCTTTTATAAAAGGTTAATTTGTCAGCTACCAGCTGGCTTTAATTATTTTGGAGACTAATATGACCCCAAAAGAACGCCCTATTCTATTTTGCACGGAAATGGTCGCGGCACTACGGAATGGAGATAAAACACAAACGCGCCGATTATTAAAACCAGCGCATCTTAAAAAAGATGGTGCTTTTACCATTCCCGGAACAAATGGCAACTTCTCGCCACCTCATGGCATGGCGGGAGATAAATTATGGGTACGTGAATCATTCAAGGTGACTAAATGCGGTGACTTGCTTTCATACACTCATGACACCCATTACACCCATTACACCCATTACACCGTAGAGTATAAAGTAGAGTATAAAGCAGGTGGCAATCAAACCGTGAAAGCTATGATTGATAGTATAGATTATTATCAATTGACAAGATGTGCCGGAAACCCAGCCAACAAGTGGCGGCCAAACCTACATATGCCCAAGCAAATATGCAGGTTATTCCTGAACCTCATAGCTGTTAGGCTTGAAAGGTTACATGACATTAGCGAAGCGGATGCCAAAGCCGAGGGCGCAGTTATTGAGGATGGATCATACGTAACCAACTATAAAAGAATATGGGAAGAAATTAATGGACAAGGCTCATGGGACGATAATCCGTGGGTTTGGGTGTATGTATTTACTATAGATAAACGCATTCCTGACCCGTCCTAACACAAGCCGGCTCAAAGCTGGCTTTAATTTTGATTATCAGGACAGATAACATGAAAACTAAATTGATTATAGATGGCATAGCGGCTTTTTTTATTGCCGGTTGTGATTTCGCAGAAGAGCGGAACGCCAAATTAGCAGAACGGGCTAGTAAACGTATTATAGAAACACAGATTGTGTTACATGATGGGCGCAAAATCACCTGCATTGTTTACAACGAACAGCTTTACGAAAGTAATAACCAAGACAAAGCCTCAGGCCTATCCTGCGACTGGCATAACACACAGCAACCTAAACAACCCTAAGCAAACGTAACAACACACACCGGCAATCTGCCGGATTTTTATTAATGGAACGACAAATGCAAACCGCACAAGCTGATTTAGGCACACTATTGTCCGACATCCTTAATAGACTAGATGCGCTTATTCTTGCGCAAAATGATAATAGCAATTTATGGAATGCAGAACGATGCGCCCGATTCTTTTCATGCTCAATTGGGCATTTTAAAAGTCGCATCGCGTGTAAGCCTGATTTTCCAAGGCCGGTAAAATTGAATCAAACGGCGCATTCTTTATGGATTCCAGCAGATGTAAAAGATTATGCCAAACGAAAGCAATCAATCAAGTAAATCTGCCAGATTAGCTGCGTCTGGGGCATAATAGGTATTAAGCAATATTTTTATATCTCTATGCCCTGAAATCTTTGCCAAATCCATCACATTCACCTTTTTAGACATTCTTGTCAAGGCTTCACGGCGTGAATCATGAAAATGCAGGTCAGATATTCCGCAAACGCGACAAGCCCGCCTGAATGTGGTGCTTAATGAATCTGGATCAAGGTCGAAAACAGTAGGCAAATTAACCTGCTCAAGCTGATGAAGTAGTTTTATTGCAGCCTTAGATAACGGGACATCGCGAGAGTAGCCGTTTTTAGTCATTTCTAAGTGCGCCACCCTGCGGTTAAAATCGATATCGCCCCACTCCAAACCACATAATTCACCAGCTCGCATAGCTGTTTCAATTGCAAACAAGAAAGCCAAGGCTACACGCTGTTTTTTCAGTTTAGGAGGGGTGCTATCATCATAATGACACCATAAGCAAATGCGATGTATTTCATCGTCTGTAGGCCTGCGTGTACGCGCTTTATTTCCTTGTGGCCTTTTGATCTTACGGGCAGGATTGTCGTAGATGAGCCCCCACTCTTTCATTGCATGATTAAGTACGCTAGAAATAGTAGTTAGTTCACGGGCGACGCTAGGAGATTGTACTTTCTTTAGACGATCATCCCGCCATTGAGCAATATGGGTTGGCATTAATTCAGAGACAAGAACATTGGCCAAATCAGTTTTTAGTACTAGGTTAAGTCTAATATGCTCATTTCTATGCCCTCGCTTCAAAGGCGTTACTTCTAACAAATATCGACGGATAAGGTCGCCAACAGTAATATTCTTCGGCGTCAATCCTAGTCGTCTGCTATTGATATCTGATTCTGTTTGTACTGCCCATTCGCGCGCCTCGGCTTTGGTAGAGAACGTTTTGGTTACTTCTTTACCTTTAAGGCGGACGCGCGCAGTATATTTGTCCCCGCGTTTGAAGATGGAAGCCATATATAAAAATTGACTGATTGGGAATCACACACCATACCCCAAAACAGTTATTTTTAAAAGTTAATTGTCACAATATTGACACAAAACACGGTTAATCACTTAATTTTATTAAATATAATGGTGCCAGTAGCAGGAATCGAACCTGTGACCTTCGCGTTACGAGTGCGCTGCTCTACCAACTGAGCTATACTGGCATTGCATTGATTTTAATCAGAATGGCGCGCAGTATAGCATAATTGCCTGTTGTTCTCCATTATTCACTGAATGCATTTAAACTTTTCCCGCAGTAGTAAATCAATACAAATTTTAGGGTAGCTCTAAAAATAAATAGTTTTGCCAGTTTGCGATAAAACGGGCGATAACAATATTATCGATTACTCAAAACCGCTATCCTATAAAGCAAAATGAATATTATCCAAACTGATATTTGGCTACCTTAATTTTTAATCTTTTGGTTATGTGACAAAACTGATGAAACTGCAATTATTTTTGTATCACTACAGAACTACAGATAAAAATTTTTAGTCCACTGTGCATAACCGGCAAAATAAAATCAGCTTTTAGCGTTGTTTTTTCTTAAAATTACTCATTACTTGCGCCAGATTATGCTGCAATACATCTTCTACCGCCGCAGGCACTTCTGCCAGTAATTCACGCTGCAAGGTACTTACCAGTCCGGCAGTATGTTTTTGTACGGCAACACGCACCATACCTGACAATACATCGGCCAGATGGGGACGTAATTTCTCGCTTAACTGCTGCAATAATGCCTGCTCGGAAATACAGGCTACTGCCCTGTTGGCCGTCCCGCGTGGTTCGATCACATGCATATGTACATGAATAATTGGTTGGCCGTTTTCTGTTGTAGCAGGCAACTCACCATCAGCATTATTCTGGCTGGTTTCTGTTTGTAAGACAGTAGACTGATTACCCTTTAGTTGAATAGTACAGCTTGAAGGCAAATTTTCATCGATGGGTGCGCTTTGTAAACAGTTCTGTGCAGCCAGCCAGTCTTCCTGAATCAGTAAGGCTGTATCATTTAAAGCAGATTCCTGCTGTTGTACTTCCAGAGTACTTTGCTGCTGCCATTGCTTCAGGTAAGCACGATAAACCCGCTCCCGCTGTACTGGATCAAGTAAAACTTCATTATTAGGCTGAGGCAGGTTATTGTTTCTGGGATTAGGCCTTGTATATGCGCTACGGCCTGCTACAGTACCCGTTACCGCCGGTGGTAAATTGAAACCATGTTCCTCCGGCCTTCTGGTTTTGCGTGCGGCCACTGACGGTTTAGTGATTTTTGCATTCTCATGGTGAACAGACCCGCCATCCTGCTTTTTTTTATGTTGTCGCAACTGTTCAAGACGGCGCTCCCACTCGGGCATCACATCTGTTGTCATTGTTGCCGCACTGGTAGTCGTACTGGCCACAGCTTGCTGTTTAGGTGGATTATCTTCACTCAGAGTAAAAACAAATTGATTTTGTTGTTCATACTGGTTTTTCACCATGCCCCCTCTTCTCGCTATCCCGATATATTTTAAACAGGCTGCACATGATTTTTTAGTGCGCCATATCTTAGTAATTATAACAACTTTTATAGTTTAAAATGCTAAAATAATGTATATTTTTCCCAATTAAATTAGGATTGAATGATGAATACAATCGAACAGCGTATTGAGTTTCTTGAAGAAAGTAACGAAGCCTTAATCATGCAAAACCGGGTTCTGGCTACAGCACTGAAAGGCTTATTACGAGCACTGCCGGCAGATATAGCAGAACTGGCCACAGAATCCATTCGTGCAGCTTTTGATAACGAAGTTGCACGGTTGCAGTATGAAGAAAATCCGCAAGTGGAACTATTTCATGACGCAACATACGCATTCTTTCATGAACGCGAACACTGATATAAAACAGGCTGGTAATAGTACTATTACCAGCCTGTTTTATATCAGGACTTGCTAATTTAAGCTTATTTTAACATTTACATTTCCGCATAATTGGGGCCACTGCCACCTTCTGGACACACCCAGTTAATATTCTGGGCGGGATCCTTAATATCACAGGTTTTGCAGTGTACACAATTCTGTGCATTAATCTGCAAGTGTGGGTTTCCTGCTTTTTCAACAATTTCATACACACCAGCAGGACAATAACGGATTTCTGGGCTGGCATAATCACGATAATTGACACTGATGGCCAGTGCCGGGTTATGCAGTTGTAAATGTACCGGCTGGCTTTCATTGTGGCTGATTCCTGCCAGAAAAACGCTGCTCATGCGATCAAAGGTTAATTTACCATCTGCCTTAGGATAATCAATAGGCTGGCAGTCCTGCGCTTTACGCAAAGATGCATAATCTGCACAGTAATGGCGAAGTGTCCATGGGGTTTTGCCTCTGAACAGATATTCTTCAAGTGCACCATAAGCCAGACCGCCAAACAGCCCCCATTTGAACGCTGGCCGCATATTGCGAACTTTATGCAATTCCGTATGTAACCAACTGTTTCGGAACAATTCAGTATACCTTACAGCTTCACTATTACTACTCTCATCGATGCCTTCTGCATTCAATACGTCAATCACGGCTTCTGCTGCCAACATTCCCGATTTCATGGCGGCGTGGATCCCTTTGATACGCGGCACATTCAGAAAGCCAGCTGTATCACCAACCAGTACACCACCGGGGAAAGTCAGCTTGGGCAGACTTTGCAGCCCTCCTTCGCTTAACGCGCGTGCACCATAAGCAATACACTTACCACCTTCAAGCACTTCCCGAATGGCCGGATGGGTTTTATAGCGTTGCATTTCAGCAAAAGGCGACAAATAGGGATTCTGGTAATCCAGACCGATTACAAATCCCACAGCCACTTTATTATCATTCAAGTGATACAGGAATGAGCCGCCATATGTCTGCTGATCCAGTGGCCAGCCAATTGAATGTATTACCGTGCCTGGTCTGGATTTTTCTGGCGCGATTTCCCATAACTCTTTAATCCCGAGTCCGTATGTCTGATGCTGACAATCCCTGTTTAATCCAAACTGCTGAATCAAGGTTTTGGTAAGCGAACCACGACAGCCCTCCGCAAAGATGGTTTGCTGCGCCAATAGCTCCATACCCTGCTGATAATTGTCTCCGGGCTTACCATCACGGTTTAGCCCCATATCTCCGGTAGCTATGCCACGCACGGAACCATCAGAGTGATACAGTACTTCCGCAGCAGCAAAACCCGGATAGATTTCTACACCCAGCTCTTCTGCCTGCTGCGCCAGCCAGCGACAAAATACCCCCAGACTGATAATATAATTACCATGATTGTTAAAGCTTGGCGGAGTGGGCAATCGATAGGCTTTCTTCTGGGTTAGAAACAGCAGCCGGTCTTCCTTAACAGGACAGGATAATGGCGCATCCTTCTCCTGCCAGTTTTCAATTAGCTCAGATAAAGAACGAGGGTCAATAACTGCACCAGACAGAATATGTGCCCCCACCTCAGAACCTTTATCGACTATGCACACACTGATGTCACGTTGCTGCCGTGCTGCCAGTTGCTTCAGACGGATGGCAGCAGATAAACCTGACGGACCAGCACCAACAATCACAACATCATACTGCATGCTTTCGCGTTCAACGGTTTCTGTCATGGTAAGCTTCCTGAATTGAAACAATGATAACTAAAACAGCTAGCATGCCTAATATACGCATGCCGGATATTCAAAACTTGTCATTATAACGAACAATGGCAATTAAACGGTCTTTGACTAGCTGTATAGACAGATTAATAAAAGATGCAAACAAATTAAGATGTAAAAAAAGAGTGATAAACCAGCCAGATACAGATAAATAAGTTATAGCCAGCAATACTCACCCATTAACTAAATTTAATTTGAAATCATAAAAATTGCTGCTATCTTAAATTTTGTATTTTAATAGCAGATGCATTCAGTAATAGATTAACAATTTTCAACTATTTGCTATACCAAGTCAAAATGTTAAATCCAACATGAAGACTGTAGAGTTTAAAACGGCAAATAAGCTGTCGCTGGTTATTGAGGTATTGAACGGTTGTATTATTAATAATACTAATCTGAATACATAAGATAATTGAATTGCAGATTTGAGGTTAATTACGACCACATGATGAGTATTCAAAAAATCATTTATAAAACGCCTTTTTTATACAACCACAGTCAGCAAAAATGAGGTACTTCGTTCCTATATATGAAATAAGTACTCCGTTTAGTAACAGTTGAAAAGTTTATATGAGGCAATAAAGCCACAAACATGCAAACATGTTGTAAAAAAGCAACTGATGTTTATTTTAACAATTTGGATATGTAATCACCTAACTGTAAAATTATTGTCGAATATTATTTACTTTTACTAAATTTTATCAATATCTTATATTTTTAATTTTACCAATCGCCTGTAATTGCATACAGAAGCTTGTATATCATCAAACAGCATTTTCAATTAGGCAACAGACTTTACCAACCGCCTTATTTAACAAAAATACACGCATGGCTGATTGCATTAGTTTGCAAGGCGGGGCATAATTCGATTTGCACAAGTTATGCGCACTATAGCTATTTGTTGATGAAACGATATGGTGTGCAAAAACTGGACTTCCATCATTAAAGTAATACTTTTTGATACAGATTAAGGTACATAATCATGAAAAAATCTTTGTTAGCTGCTGCTGCCCTGATGTCTTTGTTCTTGGCTGCTTGTACTAAAGACGAAGCAGCTCCTGCTGCTTCTGCTGCTTCTGAAGTTGCGGCTCCTGCTTCTGAAGCAGTTGCTCCTGCTTCTGAACCAGCAGCTGCCGCTTCTGAAGTTTCTGCTCCTGTTGTTGCTTCTGAAGCTGAAGCCGAAGCTTCAGCAGCTGCTGCTTCTAAATAAGCACACACAAATCAAAAAAGCCAGACTGTTTAGTCTGGCTTTTTTGTTATGTGATTTTTTAAAACAATAGAAATTATCTTAGGTGTTCATTACCAATCCTAATTACAATTTTCCTCTAAAACTTAACGTCATATATACCAGCTGTGTAAATAAACTGAAAAGCAGCAAAGTCTGCCAACGCCATATTGGCTTTTCGTTATCAGCGCCACGCAAAAACAGCATCATCATCAATATCCATTGACTACCAATCCAGAAAATCGGTTGCCAGGCAAACATCTGGAGCAAACTTACCAGAAAAGGGATAATCAGAGCAGCTTTTGTTATCAGGCACAGAACTAAAGCCAGACAAATAGCCAATGATCCAAGCTGTAACCAGCAACTGTAGAACAACATAGTTAAATAAGGGCTATTCCTGAGTTTGCGGCCTTGGTGCATAGCGAAACATGACCCTAGCAATACGTACACAGGCACCAGAAACGAATTTACCGGCTTAAAAGGACCAGCAATACCCGGCAAAATCTCACTACTGATGTTGGTCAAAACCAACCAGACAGTTACTGATGCCGCCAACCAGCCATCAAGCTGATATTTGCAGCATTGCCAGACAAACAGTACAGCATATATCAGTACAACAGCATTACTTATTAGTGTACCCATTAGCGTACCAATTTCAGCAAACGCGCCAGAACAATAGCCATATTATCAGCCATGGCTGTTACCCATTCAGTGGCCATATCGGGAGCAAAATGCGCTTCATTTTCATGGCCAATAACCAGTATGGCAAGCACTTGATCTTTCCAGAGCAGTGGTAACTGTAAAAAACTTTCCAGACGTGGCTGCGCAGGTAATAACTCTAATAAAGCCGCTGCCGGCAAGGCACCACAAACAGGAGCAGTTAATTTTTCACTAATGGCTTTAATTCTGTTTTCAGCCAGTAAAGTTACAGGCACACGCACATTTTTTGGTATATCGGCAACAATTTTCAGCGCATAGTAAGATAAAGCAAATTCATTCTTCAACCCATCCCTGATTGCACACTGCCACTGTGTCACTGTATTTACAGTAAGCAGGCGCTGATCAAATGCCATAAATTTAGCCATCAGTGTGTGATTTGCATCAGCATCACCCAGCATCTGAATCAGTTGTGAGGCCATTTTTTCGGTTTTACGCTGCATCACTTGCATCTTGCCCTGCTGAAATGACAATATCTTGCTTTCGATCGGGCGCAAATTAAACTCGGCAGCATGTTCGTACAGCCACTGTGGTTGTGCATGTAAAAAAGCACGCACTTTTGCTTCATCAATACTCATAAGTAATTAATCTCCCCCTCAAATACAGTCTGCACCGGGCCAGTCATCCAGACATGAGCATCTTCTGGCTGTTGCTGCCAACTAATCGATAGCAGCCCACCGGGTAAATTAACTTGTACCGGTTCATCATCGCCTAGTAAACCCAGACTGATTCCGGCCACTACCGCTGCACATGCACCGGTACCACAAGCCTGTGTTTCGCCAACACCACGCTCAAAGACACGCAAGCGAATCTGTTGTGGTGACAGTATTTGCATAAATCCCACATTAACCCGCTGTGGAAACTGTTTATGATTTTCAATTGCAGCACCCAGCCGATGTACTGGTGCCTGGTCGATGTCTTCCACAACCATTACGGCGTGCGGATTACCCATATTGATACAGGTCACATCAACCATATCAGTGCCAACAATCAGCTGATGGCTGATACGCTGGGCATCATCTTCATCAATGGCAGCAAACGGAATCTGTTCGGGTGCAAATAATGGCACGCCCATATCTACTGTTACTGTACCATCATCATTTAAATGCGGCACAATCACCCCACCGGCTGTTTCTACCACAATCTGTTGCTTGCTGGTTAGGCCTTTATCGTAGACAAAGCGGGCAAAACAGCGTGCACCATTGCCACACTGTTCCACTTCTGAACCATCGGCATTAAAGATACGATACCGAAAATCAGCTTTTGCTGTCTGCGGCGCTTCAATCAAAAGAAGCTGGTCGAATCCTACACCTGTATGCCGTTGTGCCCATGCAGCAATAGGTGCTGTTGTCGGGTCAAATTTCTGGTTGATACCATCAATAACCATGAAATCATTACCCAAACCATGCATTTTGGTAAATTTTAATCTAGTCATGTGCCATTCAATTTGTTATCACAACAGGTTTAAGCGGCTATGATACCGGTTTATAGTGATAACGATAAGTTTTGGGAAGCAGTAATCAGCCAATATCTTGATAGAGTAATGGTTCTAAAACGCTAAAGATAACCGTGTTATCTTTATTTAGTAGCCTTTTGATTGCTACGATAACAAAACAGTTTTTTGCTTCAATTATATACAACAGTTGCAAAAGCAAACTTCCTGTTATTATAGCAATAAATATTAAAACAAATATAAATAGCTTATGGTTTATTCTATTTGGGAGAGTTGGTAATAACACTGATTTGGGCAATCAAAAACAATATTTTGATGAATCAACCTGAATAGGCTGAATGTTTTTACCAATCAGAATATTCATGCCAAACAAGATAAGTAAAAAGTTATTCTATTCTTTTATTGAAATAATCGATAAAAACCCTAAGCTTTGCCAAATTTTATTAGTCTCAGATAGAGAAAACAAAATTGCCATGTAATTAATACTAGTTTAAACAGTATGGCACCCAGTACATAATGGATAAAGGTAAGATAATTGCCATCTATAATACTAGATACGGCATGTTTTGATACGAAGTACATAATTTCTCAGCCTACTACTGTAATCGGTAAATACAATGCACTTCTACATTTTTACGGTATGCATACTTTCGTACTATTGAGCCTGATTTAATTTAAAACTAATTATTATTGCTGTTCTCAGACTAAAAAGCATTAAGGAAATGGTAATAATTATAGCTACATCAGGTAACAGCTAGTATTGGGTGTATCGTTATCAAATTATGTGCCAACGTTGAAACCTATCTACCTGCCGCTCTCAAGTTCATTTATTACCTGATATCCTATTTAAACTATATTTATACTGCTTACAAATGTATTACCGGTGGCTGCACCAGCATCAGAACAACAGGCAAAGTAATCAGACTTAATACTGTGCTGATAAATGTTGCCGTAGATACCAGCTGTGGTCTGGTGTTGAACTGTACAGACAGTAAGGTAGTATTGGCGGCTGTAGGCATTGCCGCCAGCACAATGAGTACTTTTTTGGACATCAGGTCTATCGGCATAAAATACACCAGCAGTACTGCCCAGAGGGGTGAAATCAGTAATCTGATAACCAGTGCAAAGCTTATTTTGGCAACTTCAATTTGCCTGATATGTAATGTAGCCAATTGCATACCCAGAATCAGCATGATTACTGGAATAGATGAATCCCCTATCATGCCCACGGCCAGCATAATTTCTTTACTCAAGGGAATATGCAGCAATTGAAATATCAGCCCGAGCAGAGCACCATAGACAATCGGCATCCGTAAAACTTTTTTCAGTATCGTCCGCTGGCTGACACCTTCGACATCACTGCTGCCTTTGGCTGCATAATAGGTACCGAGAGTACTCATGATAAACTGCTGTAATACCATCAGGATAACAGCCACATCAAAACCGGCAGAACCGAAAAATACCAGAATAACCGGCGTACCGTAGTTACCGTTATTCATAAAGCATGACGCCAGAATCAGGGCGCAATTATCCTGATTCTGGTAATGACACACTTTCGACCAGAGATAAACCAGTATAATAAGCCCGACACATAAAGCCAGTACATAAAAGGCATAATAAGCATAGGCAGCAGTTAACTGATGGCTATAGAACGTTTTAAAGGCTAAAAATGGCGAAAGAATATACAACGACATTTTTGATAAACTGGCAATATCAAATTTTAATACTTTCTGCGCAATAAAACCTGTGACAAAAATACCGAATACAGGTAATAGAATTATCAAAAAATGCATTGTTTACTTTCTATTTTTCAGACAGCAGTCCAGATTTATATTCAGTCAGCAATTTTTGTAAAAAGTTAACAATACCCGCATCAGCAATTCGACTATCTATAGTAGAAATACAGTATTGTTTAAAACCAGTTAACCAGATAATCACGCCATAATGCCAATAACCACAAGATAGCCAGAAGTAGCATAGTTAACAACTGAGCGGCCGAAGCTGTATCTTTGGCACGTTTGGCCAAAGGATGTTTAGCCAACGAAGTATGATCTACGGCAGCCTCAATAGCGGTATTAAACAGCTCAACAATCCAGCTTAAAAATGAGGCCATAATCAATACCATCCGTGTCAGCATACCAAAATCCAGCACAAATACCAGTACAATCAATACGCTGTTTAATAATAACAACTGACGAAAACCTGACTCGCTACAGGCGGCTTTCAAACCGGCCAGAGAATAACCATAAGCATTGAATATACGGCGTAAACCTTTTTTACCTTTAATATTTGTGGCGTACTGATTGTTATTTTCCGACATGACAATAATTTTTCCCTTTTATCATCTGATTTTTATAAAATATATGAAAAGCTACACAGGTGAACCATGCAAGCGCGCAGCTTCTTCCACTGCATCGGCAAACAGTGCGGCTACATCACAATCGGTTTGTTTGGTAATTTCCTGAAAACCAGTTGGGCTGGTAACATTGATTTCAGTGAGATAATCACCAATAACATCCAGACCGGCCAGTAAAATACCTCTGCGTACCAGTTCTGGAGCCAGTGTTTCTGCAATCTGCAGATCACGTTCACTTAATGGCTGGGCTACACCTCTGCCACCAGCAGCCAGATTGCCACGCGTTTCACCCTGCTGCGGGATACGTGCCAGCGCATACGGCACTACTTTACCGCCAATAATCAGTATACGTTTATCGCCATGAACAATTTCGGGAATATAACGTTGTGCCATGATGGTGCGGCTATCCAGACGCATCAACATTTCCAGAATACTGCCAATATTTGGGTCGTTCTGTTTTAAGCGAAAGATGCCCATACCGCCCATTCCATCTAGCGGCTTGATAATAATGTCTTGATGTTCATTTAGAAACGCCCGCACATCAGCTGCGTGTGTAGTAACCAGTGTTGGGGCGGTAAACTCAGGGAAATCCAGAATGGCCAGTTTTTCATTAAAATCACGCATTGCCTGACCACTGTTATACACATAGGCACCCTGTTTGGCGGCCAGTGTCAACAATTGAGTAGCATACAGATACTGCATATCAAAAGGCGGATCGGTACGCATGATAACGGCATCAAAACGATTCAGTGGGCATTGCTGCGGTGGCAAAGAGTTAAACCAATCATGATCATGCTCATCTCTGGCATCAGTAAAGCTGAACTCGCTCGCACTGGCGACAACACATTCCTGTTGCACACTCAGCTGACTGGCTAATGTATGAAACAGTTTCCAGCCGCGTCTGGCCATCTCCCGCATCATGGCATACGTGGTGTCTTTATAGGTTTTAAAACCTGCCATCGGGTCGGCAATAAATAGGATTTTCATTGAGTTTACCTGTCGGATTGTTTATCCGGCAGGGAGAGTCATTTTCCCTTCCGGATAAAAATGTACTCTATTTTAATGAACGGATACCCACTGCTTCGCGTACTGCCTCCAGCAGCGGCTGTGCCTGCTGGCGCGCTTTTACAGCACCAGCCTGCAAAATATCTTCAATCAGGGCAGGCTGTGCGTTCAGTTGCGCAAAGCGTTCACGCTTCTCAGCCAGTTCCTCATTGATTTTTGCCGCCAGAATTTTCTTGGCTTCACCCCAGGCCAGTCCATCTGCGAGCATCTGTGTGAACTGGTCGGTTTCTGCTGGTGTGGCAAATGCCTTGTAAATATCAAACAAAGGACTTTCATCCGGCTGTTTCGCTTCGCCGGGTTCTTTCAGATTAGTGACAATCTTATTAACTGCTTTCTGCAATTTCTTTTCAGACTCAAACAGCGGAATGGTATTGCCATAACTTTTGCTCATTTTACGGCCATCCAATCCCACAAGTGTTTCAACATTGTCATCGATTTGCGCTTCCGGCAAGGTAAACAACGGTCTGAAACGATGATTGAAACGGCCGGCAATATCGCGAGCCATTTCCAGATGCTGAATCTGGTCACGCCCCACGGGTACTTTATCTGCATTAAACATCAGAATATCCGCACTCATCAGCATCGGATAACAGAACAGCCCCATTTCAATACCATGATCCGGGTCTTCCTGCCCTTTTTCAGCATTATCCTGCATGGCTGCCTTATAGGCATGTGCGCGGTTCATCAGCCCTTTAGCGGTATTGCAGGTAAGAATCCAGTTTAATTCCATTATTTCGGGAATATCTGTCTGACGATAGAAAGTGGTACGCTCTGGGTCGAGACCGCAGGCAAGCCAGGTTGCCGCCACCGCTTTTGTGGATTCGTACACTTTTTCAGGTTCATGACATTTAATCAAGGCATGATAATCTGATAAAAACAGAAATGATTCCACGTCAGGGTTCAGGCTGGCCTGAATCGCCGGGCGAATTGCCCCAACATAATTGCCCAGATGTGGTATCCCACTGGGGGTAACGCCGGTTAATACTCGAGTTTTTTTCATTAGGTATAATACTTTATCAATTAGCGATTTACTAAAACTGAAGCTGATTTGCTGAGTTCTGAAAATCAGCGCAACAATACAATCAAGGCAGTTCAGGTAAATTAAACAGTCGGTTCAGGCATATTTTCCAGTTCAATTGCTGCGGCCAGTAAAGATAATCTGGCCAGTACGCCATACACATACAAGCGAGTACTTTCGCAATCATTAGCCTGAGTAATAGCATCTGTCTGCGGTATGCTCAGCTTTTCCCACGGCTTAAACTCGCGTTTGCTTACAGTTTCTTCTTCAGCATTTTGCGTTTCCGGTGAAGCGATATTACATTTCAATGGGACAAAATGCATACCTATAGCATTAAGATTCTCATCAGGCCCGCGATCCTGATGCACGCGATAAAAGCCACCGATAACGAATCTATCCATCATGTATACCACTGGTTCGGCTGTTGCGCCTTGCAGTGTTTCATAAGTATAGATACCTTCCTGCACGATGACTTCGCTAACTTCCAGGCCTTCTTTGATTTTGGCCATTTTATTGCGTTTTTTGCGATTGAGTCCACGCACTTCATCAGCAGAATGCACGCTCATCACGCCCATACCATAAGTGCCGGCATCAGCCTTAACAATAACAAAGGGCTTATCCTTAATCCCCAGCTCATCATATTTGTGCTGAATACGCTGTAACAGCCGTTCTACGGCTTCGGCCAAGCGATTTTCTCCTTCATGGCTAGTGAAATCGAGACCGCTGCATACTTCAAAATAGGGATTGATTGTCCATTCATCTATACCTACCAGCTGGGCAAATTCTGCCGCCACTTGGTTGTAGGCCTGAAAATGGGTACTTTTACGCCTTGTGGTCCAGCCAGCTTTCACTGGGGGTAACAATGTCTGCGCCAGACCCTGTAAGATGTCTGGCACACCACCGGACAAATCGTTGTTTAGCAGAATCATACATGGCGTAAACCCATCAGCGAGCTGCAAATGGTTTCCCTGTCGTTGTACCGGTTCCAGTGTGATGTGGTCACCAAGTGCGGTTTCAAGCGTGGTCACCTGAGTAATTTCAGGATTTAATGTACCAATACGAACATCTAAACCAACATGCCGCAGAATTGAATACAATGCATAAACATTTTGCAGATAAAAAGTATTCCGCGTATGGTTTTCGGGGATTAATAATACCGACTTCGCTTCAGCACAGGCACGTTCCACCGCATCCTGCGCCGCTACCGACGCCAGAGGCAGAAAAGCAGGATTCAGATTATTAAAGCCGCCGGGAAACAGATTCATGTCTATACTGGCCAATTTATATCCGCTGTTGCGAATGTCCACCGATCCGTAAAAAGGAGCGTGGTGATGTCGCCATTGAGAACGAAACCATGATTCAATTTGGGTTTGTTTGGCTAAAATTGCACGTTCAAAATTCTGCAACTCTATACGATGCGCTGCGGCCACATCCGGTAAACTCATATTTCATTCCTTTCTACATTCACACACAGCATTTTTTGCTTCATATGGCAGTCATCATTATAACAATAAACGACAATTCAGCAGAAAATAGCAAATATAATCATTATCAGAAAATTATTTAGATATGTCAGTTTAGTTAATTTAGACATTTCGTCTAAAATTACCTAAATTTTTTGCTTATATTTGCTGATTATTTTATTTTTAGACAAAAATACTTGTAAAACTGTCTTAACAGTATTAAGATTCCTCACACAGAAATCATAACAAAACAAAGCTACTACAATGAACGCACAAACCCTGTATGAAAAACTGTGGAATAGCCATATTGTCCAAGAACAGGCAGATGGCACAGTATTACTTTATATCGACCGCCATCTGGTGCACGAAGTAACCAGCCCGCAAGCATTTGAAGGCCTGAAACTGGCGCACCGTCCGCTCTGGCGCGAGCAAAGCATTGTGGCCACAGCTGATCACAACACCCCTACTGATCACTGGGATGAAG
Source organism: Snodgrassella alvi (assembly GCF_002777425.1). GTDB lineage: Bacteria > Pseudomonadota > Gammaproteobacteria > Burkholderiales > Neisseriaceae > Snodgrassella > Snodgrassella alvi_B. The sequence goes on along the minus strand of NZ_MDVC01000003.1, from coordinate 7,685 downwards.
GCATTACTGATCCCATATCCAAACTTCAGGTCAATACGCTGGATAAAAATATTCAGGATTTCGGCGTACAGAAATATTATCCATTTAAAAATATCAATCAGGGAATTGTCCATGTTGTTGGCCCGGAACAGGGTGCGACTCTACCGGGCATGACTGTAGTATGCGGCGATTCACATACGTCCACACATGGCGCATTCGGTGCACTTGCTCATGGCATCGGCACATCAGAAGTAGAACATGTCATGGCAACACAGTGCATTACCGCCAAAAAATCACAAACCATGCTGATTGAAATTAATGGCAATCTCAAACCCGGCATTACCGCCAAAGATATTGCCTTATATATTATCGGCCAGATTGGTACAGCTGGCGGAACCGGCTATGCAATTGAATTTGGTGGCGAAGCCATACGCAATCTATCAATGGAAGGGCGCATGACACTTTGCAATATGGCAATTGAAGCCGGTGCCCGCTCTGGTCTGGTGGCCGTAGACCAGACAACCATTGATTACATCAAAGACCGTCATTTTGCACCCAAAGGGGCATTATGGGAACAGGCTGTCAGCTACTGGCGGACTCTGGTGTCTGATGATAGCGCGCATTTTGATAAAACCTATCATTTTAACGCAGCAGATATAGAGCCTCAGGTAACTTGGGGCACATCACCGGAAATGGTTATCGCAATAAACAAACAGATACCCGACCCGGCAGCAGAGGCTGATCCGGTTAAGCGCGAAGGCATGCAGCGCGCCTTACAATATATGGGATTAACTGCCGGCACACCAATAAATGAAATTCCTGTTGATGTGGTATTTATCGGTTCATGCACCAACGGGCGCATTGAGGACCTGCGTATGGCCGCCAAAGTCGCAGAAGGGCAACACAAGGCAGATAATGTTAAAAGAGTATTGATTGTGCCCGGCTCTGGTGTAGTTAAACAACAAGCGGAAGAAGAAGGTCTGGACAAAATCTTTACTGCGGCTGGCTTTGAATGGCGTGAACCGGGCTGCTCAATGTGTCTGGCCATGAATGCAGACCGCTTACAGCCACAGGAACGCTGTGCTTCTACTTCCAACCGCAATTTTGAAGGCCGGCAGGGCAATGGCGGGCGTACTCATCTGGTTAGTCCGGCCATGGCAGCCGCAGCAGCAATTACCGGATATTTTACCGATGTGCGACAGATATAAAGTGAATAACTTGCAGTTTTAGGCCAGCAAGTGCATGATAAGCATGTAGTTCTGATTGAATTTGTTTACTTTTATCTTTGTTTAAGGAGTAAGGCATGAAAAAAATGTTGTTAATTGCTGCAATGGTTATGGCTGTACTCTCTGGTTGTCACACAATTCATGGAATGGGACAGGATGTAAGAGCCGGTGGCCAGCACTTGTCCAATGCTGCCGATAAATAATCATACAAGGATAAGATCATGAAAAAACTGATGCTTTTGAGTATTGCCATTGTTGGTTTTCTGGCAGGTTGTCATACTGTTTCCGGTGTGGGTCGTGATATTTCCTCCGGTGGCCAAGCAGTAAGTAATGCTTCTGACCACGTACGCTCAGAAATGTAACTGTACGCAAGCCCGTCAGGGCTTGCTCAAAATTCAATCATTAACTACACAATACTGAAATACCAGCATGAAATCTTTTACTACCCTTACTGCTCTGGTGGCACCTCTGGATCGCGCCAATGTAGACACAGATGCCATTATTCCAAAGCAATTTTTAAAATCAATCAAACGCAGTGGCTTTGGTCCCAATGCTTTCGATGAATGGCGTTATCTGGATCACGGTGAACCCGGTATGGATAACAGCAAGCGCCCCTTAAATCCGGATTTTGTGCTCAACCAGCCACGTTATCAGGGTGCACATATTCTGCTCACACGTAAAAATTTTGGTTGTGGTTCCAGCCGAGAACACGCACCATGGGCATTGGATGATTATGGCTTCCGAGCTATCATTGCTCCCTCTTTTGCAGATATCTTTTTTAATAACTGTTATAAAAATGGTTTATTACCGATTATTCTGCCTGAGGAAGTCGTTGACCAGCTATTCCAGGAAGTTGTTGCTCAGGAAGGCTACCAGCTCAGCATCAATCTGCCAGAACAAACCGTCAGCACACCCAATGGTAATCATTATCATTTTGAGATTACCGAGCATCGCAAACATTGTTTGCTCAATGGTCTGGATGAAATTGGCCTGACTTTACAACACGCAGATGCCATCAAGGCATATGAAACCAAACACCAGCAACAGCAACCCTGGCTGTATCAGCCTTAATTGAATCGGGTAAATTTTTATTTTTCTTTTATTCAGAATAAACAAACTGATGACCGCAAGGCCATTGGCAATTAATTAACATGCAGAAAGAATAAAATGAGTAAACACATTGCCATTCTTCCCGGTGACGGCATAGGGCCGGAAATCATTGCACAGGCAGTACGCATTTTAGACAAACTTATTGCAGATGGGCTGGATGCAGATTATCAATACGCACCGTTAGGGGGAGCTGCCTATGATGAATATGGCCACCCCTACCCCGAATTTACCCAAAATATCTGTCGTCAGGCAGATGCAGTATTACTGGGTGCCGTTGGTGGCCCACAATATGACAAGCTGGAACGTCCATTACGCCCCGAACGTGGTTTGCTGGCCATACGCAAAGACCTTAACCTGTTTGGTAATCTGCGCCCGGCGATTCTCTATCCTGAGCTGGCCAATGCTTCAACCCTGAAACCGGAAGTTGTTTCTGGCCTGAATATACTGATTGTGCGCGAATTAACCGGTGATATCTACTTTGGCGAACCCCGCGGTATTCATACTTTGCCCAATGGCGAACGTGAAGGCATCAATACCATGCGTTACAATGAAAGTGAAATCCGCCGCATTGGTAAAATTGCCTTTGAAGCTGCGCAGAAACGCAATAAAAAACTGTGTTCCGTTGATAAAGCCAATGTACTGGAAACTACCGAACTGTGGCGTGAAATCATCACGGATATGAGTAAGGATTATCCAGATGTCAGCGTCAGCCATATGTATGTAGACAATGCAGCCATGCAGCTAGTAAAAGCGCCCAAGCAGTTTGATGTGATTGTTACCGGCAATATCTTTGGCGATATTCTCTCTGATCAGGCATCCATGTTATCTGGTTCCATTGGCATGCTACCTTCTGCTTCTCTCAACGAAACAGGAAAAGGCATGTATGAACCTTCACATGGTTCCGCCCCTGATATAGCTGGCCAGAATCTGGCCAATCCACTAGCAACCATACTTTCTCTGGCCATGCTATTGCGTTACAGCCTGAATAATGAGCATGCAGCACAAAGCATTGAGCAGGCCGTGGGTAAAGTACTGGCACAAGGGTTGCGTACCAGTGATATTTTTGAAGAAGGCTGCCAGCGCGTTTCCTGTAGTCAGATGGGTGATGCAGTACTTACTGCATTATAAGTCAATTGCACATTGGCCTTAAATTACGTATATTAAACTTAACAGAGCAATTGCTACTCTGTTAAGTTATTTTTTTATATAGCTGCTTTCCCAACTGAAACCTGATATCTTGAGCTATCGTTCCGTACAATCAGCGCAACAGCCATCAACCAACTTGCCTGTTGGCAGCCTGCCTGCCCATCAAGTTGGCTGCCCCTGTTGTGGTCTGTCATTATTCATTCCTGTCCTGACTCCGGGTGAATCTGCTCTGTGTCCGCGCTGCCATCAGCATCTTGTACGGGTCGAAACACATCCGCTTGATACGCCGACAGCTTATGCCATAGCCTCACTGATTATCATGACCATTGTGTACACCCAGTTATACATGAGCATAGATTTGTTTGGCATGCATATAGAGTTAACTATTCCCTATATGGTAGCGTCACTGGCACAGCAGGACTATTCCCTGCTGGCAGAAATCATGTTTTTTCTTACCTTTGGTTCACCGGTACTGTTTCTGCTCTTGTGCCTGTACGTTTATACCGGCCTGCGCTATCAGCAAGTGCTACCGGGCATGTTATACGCTACCCGTACACTGGTACGTCTGCGCCACTGGATCATGGTAGATGTATTTTACATTGCTACGCTGGTGTCTTACATCAAAATCAGCGGTATGGCACAAATACACTTCGGGCTGGCTTTCTGGCTTATGATGGTACTGGCCATCCTGCTCATCCGCACCTCTCAGGGTGTACCCGAACACTGGATTTTTTATCAGATTCAGCGCCTTACTGGCCATGACCCAACATTACAAATCCATAACGCTGACACCATCAATTGTCATTACTGCCTGTTTGAACAACCGGATACCCAGAATGTCTGTGACGTTTGTGGTTCCTATTTAAGCCGGCGCAAACCTCTAAGCCTGAGTATCAGCATGGCATTTTTACTGGCAGCCATTATTTTCTATATTCCAGCCAATTTACTGCCCATGATGATAACCCGTTCCCCAGGTACCAATCTGGCCAGTACCATTCTTGATGGTATTGAATACATGTGGAATGATGGCGATGTACTCATAGCCGTAGTTATTTTCAGTGCCAGCATGGCCATTCCCGTGCTGAAAATCATATTCATGCTGGTATTACTTTACTCGGCTGCTTACCGGCCACTAATGTCTGCACGTAAATTAACCATGTTGTACCGCATTACCGAATCAATCGGACGCTGGTCAATGATTGATATTTTCGTCGTTATCATACTTATGTCAGCATTTTCCACACCACTGGCAAATGTGGCACCAGGTGCCGCCACCATTTATTTTTGCGCAGTAGTCATTTTAACTATGATCTCAGCACTCAGTTTCGACCCACGCTTAATCTGGGATGAGGTAAAACAACATCCATCTCATCATAAAAGTAGCACTAAAAGGCATTCATCATGAGCCAAACAGAAAATGAATCTACGCAAACAACGGCTACAGTAAAGCATACCCCACCATTTAATGTTCTGGTGTGGACTATCCCGGTATTGGCGTTATTAACAGGAGCTTGGCTATTTATCCAGCACCTGCGCCATACAGGACCGGAAATTACCCTGTACATTAACGATGCAGATGGAATTGAAATTAACACAACGGCAATCAAAGTACTGAATGTTACCGTGGGTAAAGTTACCTCCATCAGCATCAGTCCGGATGAAAAAGGAGTGCAGATCAAAGCGCAGATGAGCGCAGATGTCAAAGATATGCTGCGTAAAGATACCCAGTTCTGGATTGTCAAACCGCGCATAGACCAAAGTGGCATTACCGGCCTTAATACCTTGGTATCTGGCTCCTACATTGCCTTTACCCCCGGCCATAGCAAAGAAAAGGCCGAAACTTTTACTGTAGGAGATTTACCGCCAGTCAGTGCCATTTCCCAAAGCGGCATCCGTCTACGCCTGAAAGGTCACAGTGATAAGCTGCTAACGCCGGGCAGCCCCGTACTTTACGGCGACATCAGTGCAGGACGAATTGAAAAAGCCGATTTTGATCCCAAAGACAACAGCGTCCATTATCAGGTTTATATAAACAGTCCGTACGACAGTCTGATTGGCGACAAAGTTAAATTCTGGTTGCAGACCGGCATTCAGGTTACTGCATCAGGCGGTGGTGTGCACATCGATTCCGCTCCCCTGCCTGCCCTGCTCTCAGGAGCCATTGTTTTCAAAACCATGTTTGAAGGCAAAGGCAAGCCTGTTACCAACAATACCGAATTTACTCTGTATAACAGTGAACGCGAACTGGATAACCTGCCCACCAAACGTGCACAATACTACGTGGTATTTTTTCAGCAATCAGTGCGAGGCCTGAGCGTCGGCGCCCCAGTAGAGTATCAGGGAATCAACATCGGTTCCGTTGCCGACGTACCTTACTTCGCCCTGAATGACAGCCATAAACTATTCCAGCATGGCTGGATACCGGTACGCCTGCGCATCGAACCGGGACGCATGGAAATCAATGCCAGCAAACAGGATGATAAAATATGGCAGCAACAAATCCAGCAGGCACTCAATAAAGGTCTGTCTGCATCACTAGAAAAAGACAATCTACTTACAGGTAATCAGTATATCAGCCTAACACAGGCTCAACCCGGCAAGTCGCTACTCAAACCAGTAGCATACTACCAGGGATATACCGTAATCGGCACTAGCAATACCGGATTCGATATGATTCAGAATCAAGTATCGACGTTATTAACCAAACTAAACAACCTACCAATAGAGCATTCCATGCATCAGCTAGACAGCACACTGGCACAACTGAAAACTACTTTAGCCAGCGCTGACCGGCTTCTGGCGCAAAACAAAACTCAACAGCTACCGGCCGAGCTGGCTGCTACCCTGAAGGAGTTGCGTACTACCCTGCAAGGCGTATCCAGTACCTCTCCACTATATAGCGATATTCAGCAAACCCTGAAAAGCATTGATAGCACGCTGAAAGAGGCACAGCCGACACTGAAAACCCTGAAACAGCAACCCAATGCCCTGATTTTCAACCGCCGCGGGCATGACCCAGAGCCAAAAGGAGCCAGATAATGAAAATCCTGCTACCACTTGTCTGCGCCGCCACTCTGGCACTCAGCGCCTGTGCCAGCAATTCGGTAACCTATTACCAGTTACCCGGCAGTAATTATCAGTTGCCTGCCACCAGCCAGCGAACCCCTGTTCAGCTTAAAGTCGTACTGGCCGAACGTCTCAATCAAGGAAATCTGGTTTATCAGGACAGCCCAACCACCCTGCATTTTGCCCAGCAACATTTATGGGCAGATGATTTGGGCAATGAAATCAGTTTGGCATTAGCCAATGAACTGAACAAACAGAGCGCTCACTATCTGTTTACCCCTGAGAGCAAACCCAAAGCCGCCACACTAACTGTTTATATCCAATCCTTTCAGGGCAGCTACGATGGTTATATCTACATCAATGGCTACAGTAGCTGGCTGGGTACTGATGAAACAGGACAGAATTTTAACGTCCGCATTGCTCAGCAAGGTAATGGCTACAGTAATATGGTTAAAGCTCTGGCACAGGGATTAACCAGTGTAGCCCAAAGCATTGCTCCATATAATTAAGCATTAATCTGCACCACAGCAAACACAAAACCCGGCCTGTTAAAATAAACTATTAACTGGCCGGGTAATACATAACTAATTGCAAGACGCATAGCCTATTAAATCGGAAACACATCGCGACCTTTAAAAGCTCATCTGATTACCAAAGCGACAGCTTGAATTCAACACAGATATTACCTAATCAAGTGGTTGAAATCTCGATAAAGCCTAAAAATGGCAATTGGAGATAAAATGAAAATATTTAAGTACGCTATTTTATCTTTTTTATTATTTTCATTTGGTTACACCAACGCCAATCAAAATCAAAATAAAACCAATACTAATTTAAATTTTGCTGATTTCTCTGTTGAAACTAAAGCAAAAATAAAAAATGCAAACTTTGCTTATGAATATTTAGTTAAGGTTTATGGGTGTGGTGGTGGTGCAGTTTGTGGAGAAATCAGAAATTTACTTTCTAACACAGTTATTGCTTTACCTAATGCTTATTTAATAGAAGATGAAAATGGAGAGAACGGGTTTTCAATATGTAAATACCCCAAACTTAGTACAAGCTTCAAGTAGAAAATAATACTGCTTGTCTTAGGGTTTTATACTCAATCGGCGTCATATTATTTAATGCTTCATGAGGCCTTTCGGTGTTATAACTGGT
>NZ_MDVC01000002.1 GCF_002777425.1 Snodgrassella alvi | reverse complement strand
TTAAATATAGATACGTTGTAACCAGTTTAGCTACTGCAAGGGAGAGCATCTCCTAAGCCAGTACCTAGGTTTATATGCAAAAAATTTTCAAAGCTGAGTTTGACATTTTCGCCTTTCTAAACCCCCGTATTTTCTGTATTTCAGTCTTTTCTTTGTATCGTGCAGAGTAAAAGCTATCGCAGAGCTGTTTTGAGATGGGTAGTTGATTTTTAATTAATCACTTAAAAATAAGACAGCAGTAAATCTTGATGGTTCAAGAATCAGTTAAAGTATATTTATTTTTTAATCAGATAGGGTTTCTCAGTAAAACCTGAAATAAACTATATGATCCTTTTATAATTAGTTTTAAAGTTACGGAAAATGAAATAGAAATTCCAGGCCGTATTAAATGAGTTTGCGGATAAAGTTAACACACTGTTTGTACTGCAATAAAAAACAGATAGCAAAGCTATCTGTTTTTTAACGATGTTATTTATTTCTTATCTTTTTTATCAGTGGTTTTAACAGGCTTTTTGGCAGCCAGTCCCAGTGATTGATTCCATTTAACCGGGTCTTTTACTAAATCAAGAGCAGCTTTTAACTGCTCATCTTTAGCCGGGTTGGGTTCACGTCGTGCCAGCCAGTCTTCTTCATCTTTTTTCTTGCTATCTTTTTTATCGGCAGCATTGCTAATTTTGCCGGCTTTATCAGCGTTATCATTAGTATCCTGCATGGCAGGCTCACTAGCCGTAGCAGAAGGGGTAGTTTTTTTCTGTCCACCTAACAATTCGCCGTTAACTTCTTTGCCTCCTAATGGATTACTCAGATGTCCACCCAAATCGGCCTCGCGGCTTTCAAATTTGCGGTTTTTATCTTTTACCTCTACATCAGGTACGATGCCTTGTGCCTGTATAGAGCGGTCATTAGGCGTGTAGTATAAAGCTGTAGTTAGTTTAACCGCACCACCATTGGATAATGGGATAACTGTTTGCACAGAACCTTTACCAAAACTCTGTGTACCTACAATCACGGCACGCTTGTAATCCTGTAATGCACCGGAAACGATTTCTGAAGCCGAAGCAGTACCTGAATTAACCAAAACTGTGATTGGGATGGTTTTCAGCTCATCAGGCATATTAATCAGTGGGTCGTTACCTTTTACGACATAATCCTTTGGAATCGCTTTTAAGACCATTCCATCTTTTTTATCCCGGTTTTTGGTACTGACTACTTTTACTCCGGGTTTCAGGAATACTGAGGATACGCCAACAGCGCTATTTAATAAACCGCCGGGATCATCACGTAAATCCAGTACCAGCCCTTTTAGTGGCTGCTTATTCTGCTGTTCCAGATTCTTAATGGCATCGGCCAGCAGACTTACTGTATGTTCTTGGAACTGGGTAATGCGTACATAGCCATAATCTGGTTCCAGTAATTTGTAGCGTACACTTTTAACCTTGATGATTGCCCTTGTCAGGTGCACCACTATAGGCTGGGTCTCATCTTTACGTGCCAGTGTCAGTGTTATGCTGGTTCCGGGTTTACCACGCATTTTTTTCACGGCTTCGGTGGCTGTCATGTTGCGGGTAGATTCATTATTGATTTTAACAATGTAATCCCCACTTTTAATACCAGCGCGATCAGCCGGTGTGTCCTCAATTGGCGCCACAATTTTAATCAGCCCGTCTTCCGAACTGATTTCCATGCCTAAGCCACCAAATTCACCTGTCGTGCTTTCCTGTAGATCAGAATAATCTTTACCTGTCAGATATTCTGAGTGCGGGTCAAGGTTATTGACCATGCCTTTCATTGCACCTTCCAGAATTGCATCATCGGTTTTATTCTCGACATAGTTGGCTTTAATCTGTCCATATACTTCAGCCATAGTATGCAGAGATTTTACTGGTAAAGCTTCGGATTTTTCATTGGCATAACCTTGTACACTCAGGGTAAGAATCACGCCACTGAAAGCGCCTAATGTGTACAGAGCAGCTTTTTTTAATCTAGATTTAGCCATTATTTCTGTTGTTCTTTCTGATAACGACAATAATTCAGGGTATAAATATTCTGTTTATAACAGGAATTTATAAAAATTCAAAACCGGGCAAAGTGTACACTATAAAGTCACCGGAGGTAATAAAACGCCATAGTCTGCGTTAACGTAACCATGATAATGGGTTCATTGCCTGATTATGGTAACGAATCTCAAAGTACAATCCGTTTTGAGCGTCTGGTAATTTACCACTTATACCAATGTTTTGACTAGCGCTAACTATACTGCCGGCAGAGACACTGACTGAAGACAAGCCCGTATAAATGCTGATATAGCCTTCATCGTGATCAATAATGATGGTATTGCCATAGCCCTGTAAAAAAGCCGCATAGGCAACGGTACCGCTGGCAATACTATGTACCGCCACATTATTGCAGGCAAAAAACAGGCCTTTCCAGATACCACCATCTGGTCTGCTTTCACCAAATTTTCCGGTGATGGTGCCATTAACCGGTCGTGGAAGACGTCCCTGTTTTTGTGCCAGTCCTTTGTTTGCCGGTGTTTTGATGCTTTCAGTAGCCTGTAATGCCATATCTTCAGCGGTTAAAGTAGAAGGTAATCTGTTGCTGGCTGAATCAATATTATTAGTGGTGATAGCTGTATTATGCGGCTGACTGGAATTTATAGACTTATCCGTGTTTTGTCTAGCGGGTTTGGCGGGAGCCTGTGCCAGACGCCGCATGGTTGCCTGCGCAGACAGGCGGCTTAACAAGTTATTCAATCGTTTTTCATCAGCTTTTAACGATTGAAGCTGCTTATTCTGTACTGATAATTGCTGGTTAAGAATACTGGATTTATTTTGCTGGTTTACATGCTGGTCATGCAGTTTGTTAATGAGTTGCTGTTGTTTTTGCCGTAATGTAGCCAGCTCCTTTTGTTGACTGTTGATTGCCTGTTGCTGCTCATTCATGCGCGTCTGCTGTTCACGCAACTGCCGAATAACCTGCTCATTTGCTTCATTCAGATAACGAATATATTGTAAAGACCGGCCTTTGTGGTCAGAAGGGTCTTTTTTCAGCATTAAATACACACTGTTGGGCTGACGGTTGCGGTAATGTGCATTGAGCAGGCGTGCTATCTGGGTCTGGGTTTCAGCAATCTGGGTACGGGTTTTATCCAGACTGGTTTGCAGCAAGTGTAATTGCCGCATACTGGTCTCTTGCTGCTGCTGGATACGGCCAAGTTCATTTTGGGCACGTTCCAGCTGCTGACGGGTTGCAGCCACTGAGGCATCAATTTTTTTCTGCTCTATCGTGGTTTTACTAATCTGGTGCTGTGTTGCCGAGATGGCTTGGTGAACCTGTTTCAGCTCACCGGTGGGCTGTATTGTGTGGTTACTGGCCGCCATAGACACAGAAGTAGCAATGCTGCAACAGACCAGAAAAAGTCTGGATAGGGATTTCATTATTTATCTGTAAATTCTATCAGGTTTTGGCCAGTCATCTCTGCTGGGGGGGTCAAGCCCAGAGCAGTTAATAATGAAGGAGCCACATCTTTAAGTGCACCGCCAGAATGGATGGTAGCTTTACGTCCAATATAGATAAACGGCACTGGCTCAACTGTGTGCTGAGTATGAGGCTGTTGGTTGTGTTCATCATACATGTGCTCACAGTTACCATGGTCAGCGGTAATGATAACTTCTCCACCTGCGGCCAGTGCTACATCCACCACGCGTGCTACACAGCTATCCAATGTTTCCACTGCTCTGATAGCGGCATCAAGTGAACCAGTATGGCCAACCATGTCACCATTAGCAAAATTACAGATAATAACGTCATGGCGATGATGTTGCAGACTGTCAATAATCTGCTCAGTAATGCCAATGGCGCTCATTTCTGGTTGTAAATCGTATGTGGTGACTTTGGGCGAAGGTATCATAATCCGTTCTTCACCGATATAAGGTTCTTCCCGTCCGCCACTGAAAAAATAGGTGACATGCGGATATTTTTCTGTTTCGGCTATACGCAGTTGGCTAAGTCCCTGTGCAGCCAGAAATTCACCCAGACCATTATTTACTGATTGGCGCCCGAACATCACCGGATGGGCAAACTGTGTGCCATAAGCGGTGATGCTGGCAAAATATCCAGGCTGTACTCGATGTTTACGTTCAAAACCAGTGAAATCGGTAAAGGTGAGTGCCTGAGTTAATTCACGTGCACGGTCGGCTCGGAAATTGAGAAATAAGATGGCATCGCCATCGATCAGACCTGCCTGTGAGCTGACAACTGTGGGTTTGACAAACTCGTCCTGTTCGCCCCGCGCATATGCTTCCTCTAGCGCGGCCGTGGGTGAGGCAGCCTGATATGGGGCATCGCCAAATAATGCATTGTATGCAGCCTCTACCCGATCCCAGCGGTTATCCCTGTCCATGGCAAAAAAGCGTCCAACCACTGCTCCACATAATACTTGCGGATGTTGCTGCATATAACGTTCCAGACGTTGCAGATAGGGGCGAGCACTTTGAGGTGGGGTGTCACGGCCATCCAGAAACGGATGAACAACAATTTTCTGCATGCCCGCGGCTATTGCTGCATCCATTACTGCAAAAAAGTGTTCTATGTGGCTATGAACGCCTCCGTCAGAAAACAGCCCTAACAGATGCACAGTGCAATTAGGATTATTCCATGCTTGCTGCAATACTGAATTGTGCTCAAGAGTATGGTCTTCAATTGCCATATCAATGCGGGTGATATCCTGCGGCACAATCCGTCCGGCGCCGATATTTAGATGACCTACTTCGGAGTTACCAAACTGACCTGTAGGCAAACCAACCATGCGCTCGGAAGCATCAATAGTGCCATAGGCATAGTGCTGACGATAGTGATCGATATGAGGTGTATGTGCCAGTAAAATAGCATTGTCGTCACCTTCGGCACGATGGCCGAAACCATCCAGAATTAAAAGAACAATGGGTTTGGTTAATGACACTGTTGGCCTTTCTGTGATGGTGTGCTGGCTGCCCTGGAAAAAGTAGCCAGTAATATCTGTGTGAATATGCTTTTAAGAACCGGATAAAACAATCCAGTTTAGAGTAAGATATGATTATAACGAAAAGCACTGTCTTGAGAAACTGCCAGACAGACCCAACTTAACGATAAATTAACTCTGTATAGTCTGATATCATTTTCATGGACAAGCACAATATGGCTGCACAACAAGGCGCTCCTTCCAATTTTTCTCTGGCTAATCACTTTCTGATTGCCATGCCGGCAATGGAAGACCCGTTTTTTAAAGAAAGCGTGATTTATCTGTGTGAACATAGTGCAGAAGGTGCGATGGGCATTATTGTCAACAAACCATCGCCAATTATGATGGATTTGCTGTTTGATTCTGCCAAGACACCTACGCCAGAACGTTTTCATGGTCAGAATGTACTGATGGGGGGGCCTGTTCAGGTAGACCGGGGCTTTCTGGTGCATACTCCTGCTGGTTCATGGGAAAACAGTTTAATGGTCACTGATGATATTGCCATGACCACTTCACGCGATATTATTATGGGTCTTACACAGGAAAATGAAGTAAACAAGGCTGTAGCCACAATCGGGTATTCCAGCTGGTCGGCAGGGCAGCTTGAGCAGGAACTGGCAAACAATAGCTGGATTACGACGCCAGCTGATATGCAAATTCTGTTTGATATGCCATATAAGCAACGTTATAAAGCGGCCTTACAATTATTGAATATTGATATTACTAATCTGAGTGTCTTGGTGGGTCATGCCTGAGTCAATTATACCTTCTTTACAATGTGGTACTGTTTTTGGCTTTGATTTTGGTGCCGCACGAATTGGCGTGGCTGTTGGTGAAGCGGAATTAGCTACGGTGCATCCGCTGGAAACCATTGCTGTGGTTAGTAATGAAGAACGTTTTACCCGTATTGCAGCGCTAATTAAAGAATGGCAGCCTAAGGCTCTGGTGGTGGGTTTGCCCACGCATGCGGATGGTGCAGCCGATGAGGCTACCGCATTATGCCGTCGGTTTGGCAACCGTTTACATGGCCGCTTCCATTTACCAGTCTATTGGGTAGATGAGCGCTGGACGTCCGTTGTGGCCGATAGTCTGTTAAGTGAGGCCAGAGTATTTGGCAAGAAGCGCAAGCAGGCATTAGATCAGGTTGCTGCCCAGAATATTCTCGCCACTTTCTTCAGTGCCGGCGCCTGTCTGGCCAGATTGGATTAACTATCTTTTTCAGTTTTAGTAGTTTTTGCTTATGTCTTCTATAGCTGGCTAAGTTAGCTTCATACTTACCATCTGGATATATGCCTGTCTGAGTTTTTGCTCCGTTTTAGCTGTCTGTCTGATACTACCATTCCATCTTTGTGTATTTATTAGTTATTTCAATCATCTGAAATAAACCTTTCATCACAAAATATGGTTTTATTTTATTGAATCCGGCGATAAACTTAACCGTACTAAGTAGAGAAACGGTTTAATCAGACTAGGATAAATAATGAGCACAGACAGCAGCATAGGCCTTAATACCATTGAGGCCAAAACCAAAGCCAATATTCTTGCCGAAGCATTACCCTATATCCGTCGCTTTTCCGGGGTTACCATGGTTATTAAATATGGCGGTAATGCAATGACTGACCCACAATTGAAAGAAAGTTTTGCCAAAGATGTGGTGTTGCTCAAGCTAGTGGGCATTCATCCGATTATTGTACATGGTGGTGGGCCACAAATTAATGAATTGTTACAGAAGGTAGGCAAAGAAAATCATTTTATTCAAGGAATGCGTGTCACTGATAGTGAAACCATGGATATTGTGGAAATGGTGCTGGGCGGCTGTGTAAATAAGGAAATCACTTCTTTACTGAATCTGCATGGCGGACACGCAGTAGGAATCACTGGTCGGGACAATCATTTTATCAAGGCTAAAAAATTGTTTGTCACCACGCCGGAGAATGCTCGGCAGGACATCGGTCAGGTAGGCGAGGTTGAGGCAATTGATACTGCCTTGATTAAGGAAATGGTAGAGCATGGCTATATTCCTGTTGTTGCGCCTGTTGGTGTAGGTGAGCAGGGTGAGGCTTTTAATATTAATGCTGATGTGGTCGCCGGTAAGCTGGCAGAAAGCCTAAAAGCAGAAAAGCTGATTATGCTTACCAATACCATCGGAGTACTTGATAAAAATAATCAGTTACTGAGTCGTTTAACCCCGACTGATATCAATGCCTTGATTGCCGATGGCACCTTGCAAAATGGCATGTTGCCTAAAATCAATGCCACATTGCAGGCTGCCATGCATGGTGTGCACAATACTCATATTATTGATGGGCGCGTTCCTCATGCTTTGTTGCTGGAAATATTTACTGATAAAGGTGTTGGGACGATGATTCTTGGCCGGAATGAGCAGGCTGAATAAGCTGGTTTTATCAGATTATCAATATTTAATTATTGTGTAATTAATGATTTAATAAAATTTTGGCAGAAAATTTGTTTAAAAAGCTTGACAGTAAAATTACAAACGCTATAATCTCGCCTCATTCCCTGATAGCTCAGTCGGTAGAGCGACGGACTGTTAATCCGCAGGTCCCAGGTTCGAGCCCTGGTCGGGGAGCCAGATTAGAAAAAAGCACTCAAATATTTGAGTGCTTTTTTCATTACTGATGCTATTGATTATTCACCAATTTTAAGTAGCTTTACATCGAAGATTAATACGCTGTTAGCCGGAATGGCACTCGTTGGACTTTGTTCGCCATAGGCCAGATTTGCAGGAATATAAAAAGTAAATTCGCTGCCTTCAGACATTAATTGCAAACCTTCAGTCCAGCCCGATATAACGCCATTAAGCGGGAATGTGGCTGGCTGATTATTCCGTTGCGCAGTACTGTCAAATACCGTGCCATCAATTAACCGACCTTCGTACTGGACGGTAACCATATCCGTGGCTTTAGGTTTCTTGCCCGATCCTTCATGATTAATTTTGTATTGCAAACCTGATGTAGTGGTTTTTACTCCCGGTGCCGTTTTATTTTTGGCCAGAAACTCATCTCCTGCCACCTGTGGGTTTCGGGTAGCCGAAGTAGAAGCAGCTACCGGCTCACTGCTGTTATTTTTATAGCCATTATCAGTGGAATTACAGGCTGATACAGCCAGCAGAGTAGTGATTCCCATAATAGTAAAAGACAAGCGTTTCATAATTTCTCTCTAAAACATTGGAAGAAGAGTAATTATAGCAGCATCAGGAAAAACAAATTTTCTGCTTTGCATAAAACAGTTAAGCAAATGCTAGATGCGGACGTAAACCCTTATTTAAATGGAATTTGTTATTTTAAACAGATAAAGGAGTATATTTCAGGCACTGTGTTTTGCCGATATTGGTTAAACCCGATTGATAATGGCTATTACTCATAGATGGACTGATTTGTAATACGCTGAAAACAAATTTTTCTGAAAATGCAGCGGATTATAGTAATTTATTCTGGTACCTTGTCTTGGTAGATTATATCGGCTTTAGCTGTACTGTTGTCTTTTCGATACCTTTAGTTTTTAATTTACATTAATATACTAAAATTAATAATAAGGTAAATATACGGCCTGAATAACAGTATAGAGTTAAAAATAAATGGTTAATATAACAATAAAAAAATTATATTAACTTGAATTGTGGTTTGGACGAACTGCTCCCTTGAACAGATTAAAAAAAATGTTATACCTATTTTAATCGCACGGTATTTCCAGATGTCAGGTTTTCATTTTGCGGGTATGCTTATCACCGGTGTTATTCGAATGTTGATAATGGCTTGACACTATTAGACTTGAAGAATAGAATTGCATCCTATAAGAAGATGTCTATTCTAAATCTTTGTTTAATGTCTATAGCGGCAGGTTAAAACCAAATCGACTTTCAATAAAAACCTTACCATTCTTTTGCATGCACCATGTATATAAGGCTCGGTAACTGGAATTATTATGAGTCTGCCGACTCATTTTATCTTGAATTCTAATAAATAAGTTCATTTATATCTTTATGCACGTTTCTGAATTACAAAACCTACATGTGTCTGAATTATTGGGCATAGCTGAAGAATTTGGCATTGAAAATGCCAACCGTTTGCGTAAACAAGACCTTGTTTTTGCGATTGTACGCATTAAAATGAAGCAGGGAGAGGCGTTTACCTGTTCCGGTACGCTGGAAATTTTTCCCGACGGCTTTGGTTTTCTGCGCAGTATGGATACATCTTATCTGGCTGGCCCGGATGACATATATGTCAGCCCAAGCCAGATTCGCCGTTTCAATCTGCATACTGGTGACACGATTGAAGGTAGCGTGCGTGTACCTAAAGACAACGAACGTTATTTTGCACTGGTACGTCTGGATAAAATCAATGGTGATAACCCAGATGTGTGCAAACATAAAATTCTGTTTGAGAACCTGACCCCATTATTTCCAGACCGTCAGTTTGTGCTAGAGCGGGATATTCGCTCCGGTGAAAACCTTACTGGCCGAGCCATTGACCTGATCGCTCCGATTGGTTTTGGTCAGCGTGCCTTACTGGTTGCACCGCCGAAATCCGGTAAAACGGTGATGCTGCAAAACATTGCGCATGCGATTACTGCCAATTATCCTAAAGCAGAACTACTTGTGCTGCTGATTGATGAGCGCCCGGAAGAAGTAACCGAAATGACCCGCTCTGTACGCGGTGAAGTGGTTTCTTCCACTTTCGATGAACCAGCTACCCGCCATGTACAAGTAGCAGAAATGGTAATTGAAAAAGCCAAACGCCTTGTGGAGCACAAAAAAGATGTGATTATTCTGCTGGATTCAATTACCCGTCTGGCGCGTGCTTATAATACGGTTATTCCTGCTTCTGGAAAAATTCTTACCGGTGGTATTGATGCCAATGCTCTGCATCGTCCCAAACGCTTTTTTGGTGCAGCCCGCAATGTGGAAGAAGGTGGTTCATTAACTATTATCGCTACCGCTCTGGTTGAAACTGGTAGCCGTATGGATGATGTGATTTATGAAGAGTTCAAGGGCACGGGTAATATGGAATTGCATCTTGATCGACGCATGGCTGAAAAACGTCTGTTCCCGGCGATCAATATCAATCGTTCTGGCACACGTCGTGAAGAGTTGCTGGTTTCCAATGAGCATTTGCAGAAAATGTGGCTGTTGCGTAAATTCCTGCATCCAATGGATGATATTGAGGCAATGGAATTTATTATTGATAAATTAAAACAGTCTAAAAATAACGCAGACTTTTTTGATTTAATGCGTGGTAGTAAATAACCAAGTATTCTGGCTTACTTAAACCGTGTTTAGTTCTATAAACACGGTTTTTTATTTAAGCCAGTGTCGCTGTAATCAGACACTATTTCAGCTTAGCTGGTTAGATAAACTATACTTACTACCGGACTAAGTGTGTATACGAATTTTTAATATTCTATATGTTATTTTGGGCAGACAGTTTTCCTGTTAATACAGTCAGTGTTGAACAACAAACAGGAGCAGTTGAATAAGCAGTAATAGAACCATACCGATATTATGCAGTATGGTTCTGTTGTTTGTTCTTGGGTATGGCAAGAATGAACAGAAGAGATATATTTGTCTGATAGCTTAAAACAAATATGTCGGATTAAAGCTTAAGCTCATGCACGTGTACACCTTCTGCATCAACAGCCAGATAGCCGCCATAGTTTTCAGCCCAGTCCTGTATCACATAACGCTTGAAAGACTGATTGTTTAGCTGTGATTCATGCACGGCCGGGCGGTGAGTATGACCATGAATCAGAGTAGGTAGAGCGGCCTGAGCATGGCTGGTCATCAAGGTATGAATGGCACTTTCAGTCACATCGGATATTTCGCTTTTGCCTTCATTATTCTTGCGCGTTTCACTCATCTGGCGAATCTGTCCGGCCAGTAAACGTCTTTCAGCGATGGGTTTACTTAGTACAGCCATTTGCCATAGCGGATTGCGGGACTGGGCACGAAATTGCTGATAGGCCACATCATCGGTGCATAATTCATCACCATGCATGATTATATAATCGTGGCCATAAAGATTTATCCGCTCAGGTGCTGTGAGTAGTTTAATACCGCTTTCGGTTGCAAATTTTTCACCCAGCAAGAAATCGCGGTTACCATGAATAAAATAAACTGGGGTGCTTGCAGTGAAAGCTTTCAATTCGTTTTTGATGTGACGGATAAAATCATTATCGTCATCATCACCAATCCAGACATCAAAAAAGTCGCCCAGAATATACAGTGCATCAATATTACCTTGCCATTGTTGCAGGCAGCGATGAAATAATTCATTTAATGGCGGTGTTTGTTCGGATAAATGTAAATCAGAAATAAAGATAGTGGTATTCATAGTTTGTATTTGTAGAAATATCAGGCTAAAAACTCAGTATATTGTTGCGCATCAAAACCAACCAGTACGCGTTGGTTATTTACCAGTACTGGACGCTTAATGACAGAAGGTTGGTTAGTCATCAGGTTAATGGCTGCTTCATCGCTGCTTAGTGCATTCTGCTGCTCACTGGTACTTAATTTTCGCCATGTAGTGCCTTTACGATTAATCAGTGTTTCTTTGGGAATTTGTGTAAGCCAGAACTGGATGTCTGCGACAGTGGGTGGTATTTTTTTGAAATCAATAAATTCAGCGTTAATATGTTGCTCTGCCAGCCACTGGCGCGCTTTTTTTACTGTATTACACTGGCTGATACCGTAAATTCGGATACTCATGAATGAAAACCTGTATGTTCAGATAGATTAGTATTATACCGGTTTGCCCATACTTGCTTAAGTGTTGGTTTTATGCCGATTGGCCGTTCAATATTGCTTGAGCAGGCTTAAGGTATACTGTCTGCATTGCTAATCCGGCATATTGGCAGTATGCTTTAATCAGGCCAGTTTTTATTTTTGATGAGGAAAGCCAGAATGAAAAAAATCAGTATACTTGCTATCAGCCTGTTACTGGCAGCCTGTGGTAGTAAGCAGGAAGCGAGTAACCGTAATTTTAGTGAAGCGATTGATGAATTTGCCAAAAATGATAAAGTTTGTCTGGCCGTTAATCTGGTGCTGGATAATGTTCAGGGCGGTATGAACAATATGGTTACCATAGGCAGCAAAGAAATTCGTATTGCCAGAAAAAATGGTGAGGGTGATAAAGTTAATAAAACTGCTCTGAGACAGATGGATATTCTTACTGATGCAGATCTATACGAAAAAGGTAAAGATTCCACTCTGACTGTTAACGGCGGATCGGATATTCCGCAAGCTGTGTACTATCGAACCAGTAAAGGTGAAGCCAATATGTTGAATAATGCACAGGGAAATTTGCTGTGTCTCGGTACACAGAAGGTCGATAAAATCGTACTCTTTACTGAACCAACACCCGCAAATGGAGTAACTATTTCCAAAGTGGTTTATGATGCAAAGCTGATACCAGAAAAATGGGCTAAAGATTTACTCAAAACTACAGATGAAAGCTGGTGGAAATCTTTGCAGGAACCTCAGCGTCGTACTGCGGTACTGGTTTTAACCGATAAAGGATGGAAAGACGAACGGGTACTGCACTAGGTGAACATTCTGCTATGTTTGCTTACTACTTTACAAATGATTGGCTACTTTAATTAACTGTAAGAGACAGAATACTCTATTTCATAAATTCAGTTGCTAAGTTGGAATAGTGAAGTAGCTAAAGCAAATGTGGTAATTAGTCTGATAATCAAAAATATCTCCAGAAAATGTTTCAGTCTGGAGATATTTTTATATTAGTAGGCAATACTGCAATTTTATACCACGGCTTCTTCCTTACGTTTTGGTGGTTTAACCAGATTCTGCCGGTTTAAACCAAACATCAGCAATAACGGACTGGCTACCAATACAGAAGAGTAAATACCAAATACGATACCGATGGTTAAAGCCATGGCAAAACCATGCAAGGCTGCACCGCCAAAAACCAGCATGGAAATAACCATTGCTTCAGTGGAGCCGTGAGTGATGATTGTTCGGCTCATGGTGGCGGTAATGGCGTTATCGATGATAGCCGGAACACTTTTACCGCGCATATGCGGTTTACGGAAGTTTTCGCGGATACGGTCGAACACCACCACAGATTCATTCACTGAGTAACCAAGCACGGCCAGTACACCAGCCAGTACGGTAAGGGAAAACTCCCAGCGAAACAGGGCAAAGCAGCCCAGAATAATCACGACGTCGTGCATGTTGGCAATAATGGCAGAAACGGCAAATCGCCATTCAAAGCGCATGGACAGGTAAATGATGATGCCAATAACGACCATGCCCAGAGCCAACAGGCCATGGGTAACCAGCTCTTCACCAACCTGCGGCCCGATAAATTCAACCTGCCGCAGACTCACACCTTCCTGATGCTGTTTGAGCAAGTTCATTACCTGATTAGACAGTTGTGCAGAAGTCATGTTGGCTTTATTGGGCAAGCGTATCATGATTTGCTTGTTGGTACCCAGTGCCTGTACCTGTACCTCGCCCAGCTTCAGCCCATCCAGCTCACTGCGAATTTTGTTTAAATCTGCACTCTGCTTGAATTCCACTTCCATCACAGTACCACCGGTGAATTCTACAGAAAAATTCAGCCCGCGAGTGACAAGAAAAAATACAGCCAGAATAAAAGTAATTAATGAAATCGCCGTTGTCAGCTTGCCATAGCTCATAAACGGGATATCGCGTTTGATTTTAAAGAATTCCATAATTAATTAAGCCTTACTTTTACTGGTAGTGGCGCTATCAGCAATCCAGATATGGCCAATGGACAGCATTTTCAGTTTACGTTTGCGGCCGTACCACAAATTAACAATGGCACGTGAAACCACTACGGATGAGTACATGGAAGTGAGAATACCCAGACAGTGCACCACGGCAAATCCACGGATAGGGCCAGAACCGAATATCAGTAATGCCAGTCCGGCAATCAGTGAGGTGATATTTGAATCCACAATGGTATGCCATGCGTGGTCATAACCAGCATTAATTGATATCTGTGGTGTATTGCCATGGCGTAACTCCTCGCGGATACGCTCGTTAATCAATACGTTCGAGTCAATAGCCATACCCAGTGTAAGGGCAATGGCAGCAATACCAGGGAGTGTCAGGGTAGCCTGCATGGCAGACAGAATGGCAATCAGAAACAGTAGATTGCATGACAGGGCAACTACCGAGAATACACCAAACAGCCGGTAGTAAAGCATCATGAATATGGCTACTACCACAAAACCCCATAGGGTCGAATGGAAGCCTTTGCTGATGTTTTCTTTACCCAGTGATGGACCAATGGTGCGTTCTTCGATAATTTTCATTGGCGCTGCCAGAGAGCCGGCACGCAGCAGCAAGGCGGTATCATTGGCTTCAGCGATATTCATATTGCCGGAAATGATGGTTTTGCCACCCGGAATCGGTTCGTTGATTACTGGTGCTGTAATAACTTCTGCTTTGCCCTGATCGATAAGTACCATGGCCATACGCTTGCCAACATTGTTGCGGGTAAGGTCGGCAAAGATGCTGGCACCAGTACTATCAAAGTTTACGCTTACACCTGGTTGCCCACGATCGTTGAAGCTGGCCTGTGCATCATTGATGTTATCACCAGTAAGCTCCACCTGTTTGCTGACCAGTGTTGGGGCACCATTACCAGCAGATGGCAGCAGTTCAAAGCCGTCTGGAGTATGTCCCTGCAATGCCTGCTGATACTGAATGGGGTTGTCGCTAACCATACGCACTTGCAGGGTGGCCGTACGGCCTATAATGTCTTTGGCTTTAGCTGTGTCCTGAACACCTGGCAGTTGTACCACAATCCGGTTTGGTCCTGCCTGCTGAATAACAGGTTCTGCTACGCCCAGTTCATTAACGCGGTTATGCAGGGTATTGATATTCTGCGTTACTGCATCAGTACGGATTCTGGCCAGAGCAGTATCACTCAGGCTTACAATCAGGCGGTCACCATTCTGGGTAAGTGTAGCATCGTTAAGATATTTTTTTAATCCTGATATGGCTGTAGTGGCATCAGCAGCAGATTGGAATGGTACTACCAGTGTTTGTCCGTTTTTAACAATATTGCCACTGCGGATTTGTAATTTGCGCAGCTGGCGACGAATATCCCCGGCATAGCTGTCGAGCGTTTTGTCTACGGCTGAATTCATATCAACCTGCATAGTGAAATGCACACCTCCGCGTAAGTCCAAACCCAGAAACATAGGCTTGGCGTGAATTTTTTCCATCCATTCCGGAGTATTGGCCAGCAGGTTTAATGCCACGATATAGCCATCGCCAAACTTGGCCGCAATGGCATCACGCGCTTTGAGTTGAGTCTCCGTATCGCTAAAACGCACTTTCAGGCTGCCATCGGTGATGAACATACCCTGATGCTGGATATGGGCAGCAGTCAGTGCCTGTTTTACCGTATTTTCGGTTTGCTCATTTATGGTAATGGCCTGACGGTTGGTAGAGATTTGGACTGCCGGTATCTCGCCAAAAAGATTGGGAATGGTATATAACAGTCCCAGTATGATTGAAACGATGATAAGCAGGTATTTCCACAAAGGATAACGATTCATATTTGCTGCCTTGCTTGCAGACTGTTGTTTTACAATTCAGGTAAAGAAAACAAAGGCCGCAACTGCATAGCTGCGGCAGGGAAACTGATTTATTCTGGTACTTTGCCACTGATGGCATTGCGTTCAAATTCAACTTCTACTTTCGGGGCAATTTCCAGAGTGAAGTATTGTTCATTAACTTTGGTAATTTTGCCGACAATACCAGCCAAAGTGATCACTTTATCGCCTTTTTTCAGCTCAGTTAGCATCTGCTGATGTTTTTTATGCTTGCTTTGCTGCGGGCGGATTATGAGAAAATAAAATACAACAAGTATTAATAAAAGTGGTAAAAATTGCATGAGGCCACTCTGGGAGCCGGCAGTGTTGGCAGCATAAGCAAAATCAATCATGGGGTTTACTCCGTATGATTCAGGTAAATAACGCTATTAAACCAGCCATTGTAATCGGCAATGATAATTTTATCCAGTTTTGCGCAGCACTATCGGTAAATAAACAGCCTCAGGCCATAATGATTGCTATAGCAAGTTTAATTCTGCCATTGAGGTTGCCTTTTCGGCAGTGATGATGAAATGATCCAGTAAGCGTATTTCCAACAGGTTTAGTGCTGCTTTTATCTGTCTGGTAAACTCGATATCACTTGTAGAAGGCATAGTGGATTGTCCCGGATGATTATGCGCCAGAATGATTGACGCTGCGCAATGATTTAAAGCCACTGCGGCAACTTCGCGGGTGTACACTTTGGCTTCATTGATAGTGCCACGTGCCAGTTCGATGGTATGCATTAGTTCATTGCGCTGATTCAGCAGCAATGCTATGCATACTTCCACTTTTTCATGGCCTATGTGCAGCCGCAGGAAATCTGCTACGGCTTTAGGCTGGGTAAAAACAGGACGGCGTTGGATTTCTTCTGCCAGCATACGCCGGCTAATTTCGCGAATAACGGCAAATTGGGTATAACTAGCCACGCCCATGCCGCGATGCTGACAAAGCTGCTGGCAATCAGCTTCAAGTAGGGCACGCAAGCTACCCATTTTTGAGATGAGCTCACGTGCGAGGTCTACAGCACTCATGCCACGTGTGCCAGTGCGCAGCAAAATGGCGAGTAACTCAGTATCGCTTAAGGCAGCAGCACCCAGTCTGAGAAGCTTTTCCCTTGGGCGATCGTGCTGCGGCCAGTGCTTGATACTCATTATTACGTTTATGTCATTTAAAGACATAATCATAATATAACTTTGTAATAAAATAAATTGGTTTTACTTGGCTTTCTCGCTTCACCACCTGTTTTAAACTCAGATTACATGAAAGAAATCTATTCTGTTTTGCTATGGTAGCGTTCATACGCGTGTTTAAAATGAGTTTGCACTATTTCGTTTGGTTTTTTATCGCATAAGCTAAAAATCACAATGGCGATGGAGGCAAACAAAAAACCGGGAATAAGTGAATACAGATGAAACCAGTTAAAATTGATCCACAGTAATACCGTTACAGTACCGGTTATCATACCGGCTAGTGCACCATTACGTGTCATGCGTGACCAGAATACCGAGAAAATAATAATTGGACCAAATGCCGCACCGAAACCAGCCCAGGCATGGCTCACCAAATCCAGAACGCTATTATTTGGATTAATCGCTAATAAGATAGCAATCACCGATATTAATAACACCATAATCCGTCCAATCCAGACAAGCTCTCTTTGTTTGGCTTGAGGTCTGAAAAAAGCGCGATAAAAATCTTCTGTTAAAGCACTTGAACACACTAATAACTGGCAGCTTAAAGTGCTCATTACAGCAGCTAGAATTGCTGCCAGTACAACACCTGCAACCCACTGATTAAATAGTAATTTTGACAGCTCTATAAAAATGCGTTCATGTTTGCCATTATTAACCAGATAGGCCAGTTCAGGATGATTGGCAAAAAACGCTATTCCAAAAAAACCTACAGTAATAGCACCGGCCAGGCATAAAATCATCCATGTCATACTAATGCGACGTGCATTTTTCATCACTTGATGTGAATCAGCAGCCATAAATCTGGCTAGAATATGCGGTTGTCCAAAATAACCTAATCCCCAACCAAGCAATGAGATTATTGCAATAACATCCACATGAGCAAAGAGGTCTGTATAATCTGGATTAAGGGATTCAATATAGATTATGGCGTCTGAAAAGCCACCAGTATTAATTATTACCATGATAGGCGTTAAAATCAGGGCAAACATCATCAAACTGGCCTGAATGGTATCTGTCCAGCTAACAGCTAAAAAGCCACCGATAAATGTATAAGTAATGGTCGCACCGGCACCTGCTAACATAGCCCAGCCATAACTCATACCAAAGGTACTTTCAAATAATTTAGCACCAGCAACTACCCCTGATGCACAATAAATAGTAAAAAAGATAAGAATGATAACCGCTGAAATGATACGCAGTAACGAGCTGTTATCATCGAAACGGTGAGCAAAATAGTCCGGTAAAGTTAATGAGTTATGATTGATTTCAGTAAAAACACGTAATCGACCGGCAATCAATAACCAGTTTAAATAAGCACCAGTTATCAAACCGATGGCAATCCAGCTTTGTGAAATACCAAACAAAAATACAGCACCCGGTAATCCCATGAGCAGCCAGCCACTCATATCAGAGGCTCCAGCAGAAAGTGCGGTTACCATACTGCCAATACGACGCCCACCCAAAATATAATCACCAAAATTTTGCGTTGATCGATACGCAAAAAAACCGATTACAATCATTCCTAAAATGTACACAGCAAAGGTGACAATCATTGGTAAGGACATATCTCAGAAAAACCCTGTTTATGAAATTAGAAAAATAGTGGGCTAGTTTTATCACAAAAAGCATCATGTCAGAAAGCAGACGATTTATTAAAATCAATCCACTCTACATTAGCTAAGCCGATAAAGATTCAAATAGAACAAAGTAGTATAGGTTACTGCTTCAATAAGCATCTGCACGTATGAATCTCGATAAAAGCCAAATTTAGCCAGCATATAATCAATGTATAAAGTATATAATATTTTATATATACACTGATTATAATTATTGTGTGAAACGGGCAACTCGAATTCAAATATGGGAAGATTAAAAGTTTATATTTAAAATATCCAATGACTAAGCCTATCTGTCAAATCCACATTTGAACTACTTATTGCTACAGTACTTTCGGTTCAAGCCATAAATGTAAATGTTAACAAAACCTACTGCCAACCCGCTGAGCGAATTTTAGCGTTAGAATGGGTAAGTTCTAAAGTTATATTTGCACAATAGGTCTTGATCCTGAAAAACTTTGCATCAATTCAGCAACCCAATGTTGAGAGAAAAACAGAAATTTTGTTTCGAATGCTGATTTTAGTTGGCCAATACCATTATGCGCCTGCTGAAAGCCGAGTATGATTCCACCCGAAATAGGGTTATATAGAAACGTAAAGAGCGCAATATATGGTTTTCTACCATATCTAAAGCTCATGTAAAATCAAAATACCACAAACTGATTTTACTAAATCAATTAATGCGTCGATAAAAGGGCTTATTGGTGATGATTTTTAAATAGGTGCGTTACGTTTTTAACCCCGTGTTTATTGTATTTTAAACATCCTGCTTGGAAGATGGCTTGTATCAATATTCATTGACAATAAATGGGTTATTAAATATTAATCATTGGCTTTGTGAACATAAAAAGCCAGCCTAGCAACGCCAGACTGGCAAACATTTGAAGCAGTGTGGGCAATACCATACTTCGTTTTTGCCAAATTTAGAGAAAATTTTGTTGGAAAGGTTTCATGGTAAAACAAAAAACTCAGTTTCAATGTCGCAGTTGTGGCGGTAATTCACCTAAATGGCAAGGACGTTGTCCGCATTGTGGCGAATGGAATACGCTAGAAGAAACAACAGTTTTACCCACTGCCGCGTCCAATAGCCGCTTTCAGTCATGGGCAGCCGGTCAAACGCAGGTGCAGCTGCTGGCCGACGTGAGTGCGGTTGAAGTACAGCGCACTGCTACCGGTATGGGGGAGCTGGACAGGGTGCTTGGAGGCGGGCTGGTAGAAGGTGCGGTTATCCTGCTGGGCGGAGACCCGGGCATTGGTAAATCTACTTTACTGCTGCAAACAATAGCCCAGATGGCAGAAAAAGAATCGGTATTGTATGTTTCTGGTGAGGAATCGGCACAGCAGGTAGCGTTGCGTGCGCAGCGCTTGGGTGTGCAGGCAGACAGAGTGCATTTGCTGGCAGAAATCAGGGTCGAAGCGATTAGTGCAGCTATTGCGCGGCAGCAGCCAAGAGTGGTGGTGATTGATTCGATTCAAACCATGTATTCAGACAGTATTACTTCTGCACCCGGTTCAGTATCACAAGTACGCGAATGTGCTGCCCAGTTAACCCGCCTGGCCAAACAGCAGGGCATCAGTATGTTACTGGTTGGACATGTAACTAAAGACGGAGCAATTGCCGGACCACGCGTTCTGGAGCATATGGTAGATACAGTGTTGTATTTTGAAGGGGAAACCCACTCAAATTACCGCATGATTCGGGCAATTAAAAACCGTTTTGGCGCCGCCAATGAGCTGGGTGTTTTTGCGATGACGGAAAAAGGGCTAAAAGGGGTGTCTAATCCCTCGGCACTGTTTTTATCCAGCTACCGTGATGACGTACCCGGCTCCTGCGTGCTGGTAACACAGGAAGGTTCGCGTCCGCTACTGGTAGAAATTCAGGCATTGGTTGATGATGCACATGGCTTTGCGCCCAAGCGATTAACCGTGGGGCTGGCACAGGAACGTCTGGCCATGTTGCTGGCTGTGCTGAACCGCCATGCTGGTATTGCCTGCTACGATCAGGATGTATTTTTGAATGCCGTCGGTGGTGTAAAGATTACGGAACCGGCTGCCGATTTGGCTGTTATTCTGGCCATGTTGTCCAGTTATCGTAACCGCCCCTTGCCGGAAAAGCTGATTGTATTTGGTGAGGTTGGTTTATCTGGTGAAATTCGCCCCGTACCACGCGGACAGGAACGGCTACGCGAGGCAGAAAAGCTCGGATTCACGCATGCCATTGTTCCGGCGGCCAACTGTCCGAAACGGGTAGCTGATTTTCCAGGTTTGACTATTATCGGGGTAAACTCGGTTCAGGAAGGTGTAGACGCTACTCGCCGCGAGTAATTTTATTTGCCTGAACCTAATTAAAAGGATAGGCTTAAAACTGTGGTATTACTTTTTGTGCTATTGCCTAATATAAAATTCTGGAGATGAAGATATGTCACAACCAATTAAGCTAGTTGCCATGATGGAGCTAAAAACCGATGCATGGCCGAATATTGCGGCAGTAGTTGAGCAGTGTGTGACTCTGTCCCATCAAGAACCGGGCAATATGTCTTATACAGTTAACAAGGACTTGGATAAGGCTGATCGCATTGTATTTATAGAATGCTGGGCTAATGAAGCTGCGATTGATGAGCATAATAATACCGCCCATTTTCAAAATCTGATTAAAACTGTTGAGCCATATTTGCGTGAACCTATGCAATTATTAAAATTAGGTGAAATTACTACCTTTTAAGCCAGCTAAATCTGTATTCTGCCCGGTAATCAGGGATAATACGGGCAGAATTTGTGATTTTGACAAACTGTTTTTGTCGGATTAATTAATTGGTGTTTTCAGACAGTAGTTAATATTCAGGCTTGAACTATATTTTGGTAACATATGATGAAAACCATTCAAATTGAAGGGCAGCAAGCTGCTTTAGGCAATATTTTTTGTATCGGACGAAATTATTCAGAACATGTGAAAGAATTGCATAATGCCAAATCTGACGAACCGGTTGTATTTCTGAAACCAACTTCTTCTCTGGCTCAGGCTGGCGATAATATAAAACTGCCGGCTTATAGCCGGGATGTACATCACGAGTGTGAGCTGGTCATTTACATTAAAGAAAATGCTATTGATGTAGACGAAGACAAGGCACTTAACTATGTAGGCGGTTATGCCATTGGTTTGGATTTAACTGCTCG
Source organism: Snodgrassella alvi (assembly GCF_002777425.1). Classification (GTDB taxonomy): domain Bacteria; phylum Pseudomonadota; class Gammaproteobacteria; order Burkholderiales; family Neisseriaceae; genus Snodgrassella; species Snodgrassella alvi_B. The sequence goes on along the minus strand of NZ_MDVC01000002.1, from coordinate 115,294 downwards.
TGATGTGCAGACAGAACTAAAAGGTAAAGGGCTGCCATGGGAGAAGGCCAAAGGATTTCCTACCGCTGCGTGTGTTTCACACTTTATTACCCCAGATAAGGTCAACGATATCCAGACGCAGGATTTTTGCCTGAAAGTTAATGGGGAAATACGACAGCAGGGCAATAGTCGCGACATGATGTTCTCCTGTCGGCAGATTATCAGTTATTTGTCCCGTGTTTATGGTTTGCAGGCTGGTGATATTATTTATACCGGTACACCGGCAGGCGTTGCCGCAATTAAGTCTGGTGATGAGCTGGAATTGATCTGGCCGGAAAAAATTATGCTTAAATTTCAGGTGGCATGAATTTATTCAACCTGATTGATAAAACTCAAGCGCAATTTATCAAAAAAATTGCGCTTGAGTTTTTCGGGACAGGATGGCTTATTAAAGACTATCTGTCCGTAATCCACTGGTGCTGTACTGTGGAATTGACCTTAATCTTTACAGTACCGCTATAATAATGTGCTTTAAAAGCTGAAATCCTATCCATGTCATGTAGACCGTTTTCAGTCCGATTGCCTTTATGGTTAATCCTGTATTTTATTTTGTGGACAGTATTACCATTTGTGCTTTCTGCCAGCTACCCATTAGATGTGCCTGAAGGTATTTATTGGGGGCGTGAATGGCAATGGGGATATTACAAGCATCCACCACTTTCAAGCTGGATACTGTATTCTTTCTATCATATTTTCGGACACATCGGCCCGTATATTTTGAGCCAGTGTACTATTGCGCTGAGCTTGTGGCTGGCTTATCTGTTTGGACGACGCCTGATGAGTCCGAGCAGGGCATTTGTAGGTGCTCTGTTTTTATTGGCTATCTTTTACTATACGTGGCCTTCACTGGAGTTCAATCATAATATAGCGCAAATGCCAGTATGGCTTGGCTTGGTATACGTATTTTATCTGGCGATCCGAGAAAATCGCTGGCGATACTGGTTGCTGTTTGGTTTGCTGGCTGGCGCTGGTATGTTGGTAAAATATACTGTTGCCGTACTGATTATTACCATGGTACTGTATTCGCTGTGCACACCATACCGCCGCTTATGGTTAACAGCAAAACCATGGCTGGCGATACTGATAGCCTTACTGGTTTTTGCTCCGAACGTGTACTGGCTCATGCAGCATAACTGGTTACCATTGACCTATGCTTCCGCCCGTTCTGCCGAGGATGCCAGCCGCAATGGTCATTTGGCTGCTTTTGGTTATCTGGGAACACAGATAATCAATCATCTGCCCCTTTTACTGATTCTTCTTTTTACCCGTACACGCCTGAGCTTACGCACTCCCGTTCAGATAATGTATCGGTCTGACTGGCATTTTCTGTTATGGATGGGACTGGCTCCTACATCGATACTGGCTTGTGCCGGACTGATTTTCGGACTTGGTTTGCGGGATATGTGGGGTATGCCGATGTGGGGGTTATCTGGACTGATAATAGTTGCTCTCATCCCTGAACAGGTATTCACCAATAAAATTGACTCCTTGCTAAAAGGCACAGGCATCTGGGCATTAATCGTCACCATATTAATGGCTACTTATGTAGAATTTGGTGCCCGTATACGCCATAAACCTTCACGCATGGACTGGCCACAGGTTGCACTGGCCACACAGGCTGATAAACAATGGCAAATGCTTTCTTCATGTAAACTGGACAGTATGACTGGTTCAGACTGGGTAGTGCTATTGGTTGCTTCCTATTCAAAATTTGCCCCATCGGTAATGGTGTCGGGCGATGCTGCCTATTCACCTTGGATGAGTGATAATCGTTTGCAGCAGCATGGCACACTGGCATTATGGCCAGCCAACGAGCGGCCGCAAGTGCCATGGTTACAGCCTTTAGCTCACCAGCCTGATTTGATCATGAAACGAGGGGAGTGGACAATCGCATGGAATAAATTGCCTGATCGTGAACCGCTTAAAGTAGTCTGGCAGGCTTATATTCCAAAAAAATGTTTGAAGTAACAATGTGCTTACTTATTGCAAAAATGAAATCGGGTATTATCTATAAAATGCCTGGGTTATCTCAATCTGCCAGTCGTCTGTAAGGTAAATTATATGGATAAAAATATCATTGGTTTGAGCATTATTCTACCAATATATAATGATGCGGCCGCAGTAGGCCGTTTTTTGCCGGAATTATTTACTTTTACCAGCCGGCAGGAAAAATCTTGTGAAATTATTCTGGTTGATGATGGCAGTACAGATCATTTGACCGCTACGTATGAGCAGCTCAGGCAACAACTACCGGCCAACACTGCCTTGCGATTGGTGCAGTTTTCACGCAATTTCGGGAAAGAAGCAGCACTGACTGCCGGACTGGAGCAATCGCAGGGTGAGCTGGTTACTATGATGGATGCTGATGGCCAGCATCCTGTATTAGTACTTGAGCAAATGCTGACTTTGATGCATACCAATAATGTAGATGTGGTAGCAGCAGTACAGGCCTCGCGCGAACACGAAGGGTTATTAATCCGAACATTGAAAAATAGTTTTTACCATTTTATGCAGGATACGCATCGCTATGAGCTTACCCCTAATGCCGGTGACTTTCGTCTGATGAAGCGCAGAGTGGTACAAGCTCTGCTTCAGTTACCTGAGCGACAGCGTTTTATGAAAGGGCTGTATGCATGGGTTGGTTTTTCTACCATTTACATCCCATTTCAGGCATCTTTACGCCAGACTGGCAAAAGTAAATTTAACTATTTTAGCCTGTTTGAATTAGCCCTGATAGGTATTACATCATTTTCACAACGGCCGTTACGCTGGATTTCTCGGATGGGACTGATTATTTCCCTGCTGGCACTAATCTATGGCTTGTGTATTGTGGCTGATACCTTATTTTTTGGCAAAGACCTTGCCGGCTGGCCGACTTTGGCCGCTGGAATTATGTTTTCTGCCGGAATTCAGCTGGTTTGTCTTGGTGTGATTGGCGAGTATATTGGCCGTATTTATGAAGAAGTAAAACAGCGGCCGCTTTATCTGGTGGATAAAGTATGGGACAGCCGCGAACCAAAATGAAAATCGCTTCCAGACAGGGAGGCTGGTTTGCTCTGGTAGGAGGAGCTGCTGCTGCTATGCATTTTTTCTGTTTGTTACTACTGGTACAGTATGCTCAGCTTGTGCCTGTTTTAGCTAATCCATTGGCTTTCCTGTGTGCTTTTGTTATCAGCTTTATGGGACATTATCACCTTACCTTTAGCCAGACGCATTATTCGTGGTTTCAGGCTCTTTGGCGCTGGTTTTGCAGTGCCGTGGTAGGTTTTGGGCTTAATCAGATTTTATTCATGGCTGGCATAAAATGGTTTGGCAATCAGGCTTACTGGTGGTTATGGATCATTGTTACCATAATAGTGACGGTTTTATCTTTTATTCTGGGTAAATTCTGGGCCTTCAATGAGAAAGTAAGCCATGAAGCCAGTAATGATTAATGTAGATGATTTAGGTTTGTCGGCAGCCGTAAACGAAGCTGTAGTGCGGTTGGCGCAAATGAGACGCATACAGGCCAGTAGTTTCATGAGCCTGGGTACAATTGCAGCAGATGAAGTAGCTGAACTGAAAAAACAGCATATCGATATTGGTTTGCATTTTGATTTAACTGGTTTTGCAGGTTTGGGCAGCCTGAAACAGGTTTTAATCAAATCTTACTTACATGCATGGCCAAAAACAATTTTGCAGGATGTGATTAATCGCCAACTTGATGCCTTTGAAGAAAAAATCGGGTATAAACCGGTTTTTATAGATGGACATCAGCACGTTCATCAGTTTCCGCAGATACGTTCCGTTTTACTAGAGATTATATTACAGCGGTATGGATGTGATGTTGCAGTACGCAGCACTAAAAGCACACAGCACGATATCAAAGCAGGAATAATTCATGCTCTTGGCGGCTATCAGCTAGATAAATCATTAGAACAAGCACACATCACACATAATTGTGCTTTCGCAGGTATTTACAACTTCGATGCGGATGTCAAAATCTTACAGGCCAAATGGACAGAATGGCTTGGCAGTGCTTCAAAACAGGGTTTGTTGATTATGTGTCATCCCGCGGTTCCGTCAGTGAGTTGGAATGATGAAATTAAAAGTGCGCGTGAATATGAATGGCAATGGTTGCAAAGTGAAGCGTTTATCCAGTGCTGGCAGCAGCACCATTGCCATGCAGTTAACTGGCAAGACCTTCGACAGGGAAATCATTGTCGCTAAGCAGTAATCCATTGATAAATAATTCCAGCCATTTTGACTATTATTTACAGTATACTTGTGGTTTTTAGCCGTTGGCATGAAAAATTCAGTCAGCACGTTCATGATTTATCAAGTACACTATCTGTATTGCATTGCAACTACATCATCTGGAATCAAATTGCACTGGATATTCTAAGGGTCGTTATGATCATATTTGAAAATATAAAAAAAACTTATATCAAAAATAAACAGCAAGTACATGCCTTGAATGATATTAATCTCACTGTTGATACGGGTGATATCTTCGGGCTGATTGGTTGGAGTGGCGCAGGTAAGAGCAGCTTAATCCGTCTGGTAAACCAGCTAGAAAAACCTACAACTGGCACAGTGTGTGTAGATGGAGTTGACTTAAACAAACTGGATGCTACAGCACAACGCGCGCACAAGAAAAAGATTGGTATGATTTTCCAGCATTTTAATTTGCTGGAATCCAAAACAGTAGCCCAGAATATAGCCATTCCACTGGTTTTGCAGGGCTTAAAACGTGAAGAAATTGATCGTCGGGTTGATGCAATGTTGTCGTATGTTGATTTAGCCGGCAAAAAACACAGCTACCCCGGTCAGTTATCCGGCGGACAAAAGCAGCGTGTCGGAATTGCACGCGCTCTGATTACTGAGCCATCCATATTATTGTGTGATGAAGCAACCTCTGCACTGGATCCGCAAACTACTTTATCAATATTGAAATTATTAAAGCAAATTAATAATGAACGTAATATTACTATATTACTGGTTACCCATGAAATGGAAGTAATCAGTTCAATTTGTAATAAAGTGGCCGTGATGGAAAAAGGTCAGGTAATCGAGCAGGGTTCAGTATTGGATATTTTTTCAGCACCACAGCAGGAAACAACAAAAAAATTTGTCAGCACTGTAATCAATGCTGAAATACCCGAAGCTGTACTGGATAGTCTGGTTGAACAAGACAATATCTTCCGCCTAGAATTTCTGGGCGATTCAGCCAGAGAGCCAGTAGTAAACGAGTTGATTTTAAAACAGCTGGTGGAAATCAATATACTTTTTGCCAATATGCGTGAAATAGGTGGTGTTGTGCTGGGAAGTATGTTTATTCAAATGAACGGTACTGAAATAAATGTAGAACAGGCAGTGGCATTTTTACAAACAAAAGGCGTTCGGGTTGAAAGAGGTGGTGTATGAATCAATGGTTTGAAACCTCATTAACTGCTGACCAGTTTGGTACAGCATTATTGCAAACCTTCAACATGGTTAGCATTTCATTTGTTCTGGGTTCAATATTAGGTACAGCTCTGGGCGTATTATTATTGCTTACCCGTCAGGGAGGCGTGTGGCCAAAGCCAATATTGTATAACTTGTTAAATATTATTATTAATATTGTCCGCTCATTACCTTTTATTATTCTGCTGATTTGTGTATTACCGGTTGCCAGCTTGATTATTCATACCTCTATTGGCACCAAAGCAATGATTATCCCCCTGATTATCTTTGTTTCCCCCTACATAGCACGCCTGATAGAAAACTCATTACTGAGTGTGCCTGCCGGGATTATTGAAGCAGCTCAATCAATGGGTGCCACCAATTTCCAGATTATTCGCTATTTTATTTTACCGGAAGCAATGCCTTCTATTCTTCTGGCTTTAACCACAGCACTGATTGGTTTGATTGATGCCACAGCCATGTCTGGTACAGTTGGCGGTGGCGGTATTGGTGATCTGGCGGTTAATTATGGTTACCAGCGGTTTGATTACGTAATTATGATTGCTACTGTCATTGTACTGGTATTGATTGTGCAAATTATCCAGACTTTAGGCAACTGGCTCGCGGCCAAAGCCAAAAAGAATTAAGCTGTAAAAAACGGCTTTGAAAAAAGCCGTTTTTTGTACTTATAAGCTTATAACTTTTTAATCTTTGTTTATAAGCAGCCAATCTTTTAATATCCTGCTGCAATCAGTAGAAAATATCATTTAATCTCAATTTTCTAACTATTGGAAGACTCACTCAAACAATCATAAAGCCAAATGCAAGTGGTTAATCTCTATTCAGAACAGACTAAAAATTTTTGGTTTTTGCAAAATATAGGATTTAAATCTTACTTTAACCGGAGCAGATAGCATGAAGCTGATAAAGGATCTTTTTATTTTAATAATAGCCTGCTTAGCACTGGGGGCCTGCCAGCAGAATAAAAACAATAGCAAACAGATTATTATTGGTACATCGCCCGGGCCCTATAGCCAGCTTTTTCTTGATGCAGTCAAGCCGATTCTGGAAAAACAGGGTTACCAGATTAAACAGATTGATTTTTCTGATTTACTGCAGGCCGATATTGCTTTACAGCAAGGCAGTGTAGATATTAATGTCGATCAGCATACTGCTTATATGCTCGCTTTCAATCAAAACAAAAAAGCCAGTCTGGTGGCTTTGACACACATTCCAACCGTACCTACAGCTATTTATTCTAAACGCCATGATAATTTGCAGGCAATAAAAAAAGGCAGTGCCATCGCCGTACCTAATGACCCGGCAAATGCTGCCCGAGCATATCGTCTGCTAGCGAAAGCAGGCTGGATTACCCTAAAACCCCTAACTAATCCAGGCATGATTTCTAAAAATGATATCAAAACTAATCCTTATCAGTTGAGCATTACAGAACTAGACCCGGGTAATATTCCAAGAACATTGTCTGATTTCGATTACTCAGTGATACCGGGAAGCAGAGCCTATGCAGCCAAAATTAATCCTGATCTTGCCCTTTTGCAGGAAGATATAGTACCTGCATTTGAGCTGGTGGTAGCAGTAAGAGCGGATAATGTACAAAAGTCTTGGGCTCAGGCTGTTAAATCAGCTTATAACTCAGTAGAATTCAAGCAGTATATGCAAACACATAACACCAAGCATTACTGGTACATACCTAAAGAAAGTAACTAAATCAAAACTCAATAATAAAAACTGCCTTTTCAAGGCAGTTTTTAGATTTTTTATAATTACTGTTTAATCAGGCAGCGAAGCGTTTTTCTACTTCACCCCAGTTAACAATTTCCCAGAAATTACTTAAGTAATTTGGACGACTATTACGATAATCAATGTAGTAAGCATGTTCCCATACATCGCATGTTAACAGCGGAGTATTGGTACTGGTAAGTGGAGTGGCAGCATTACTGGTTGATACCAGATCAAGCTCACCATCCGGTGTTTTTACCAACCAGGCCCAGCCTGAACCAAAGGTACCTGCTGCTACTTTATCGAATGCCTCTTTAAAGGCATTAAAGCTGCCCCATTTAGCATTGATTGCCTTGGCTAAAGCGCCGTTTTCTGTCAATGCTACACCATTCGGGGCAAAACCAAACCAGTAAAAAGTATGATTCCAAGCTTGCGCTGCGTTATTAAATAGTCCACCTGAAGATTTTTTTACAATCTCTTCCAGAGGCATGTTTTCAAACTCAGTACCCTTAATCTGGTTATTCATATTGGTGATATAAGTTTGATGATGTTTACCATAGTGGTATTCCATTGTTTCTTTGGAAATGTGTGGTGCCAGAGCATCAAGAGCGTAGGGCAGTACTGGTAATTTATGTTCCATGGTTGAGATTCCTTTTGATTAGGTGGTTTGTTAGTGCTTTGTAGTGTGTTTATGCGTTCAGGCAAATTGGGTTAATTTGCAAATATAAAAAACGTTTAACTCACCTTAAACCATTATATGGTTCATTAATCATTGTAATACACTGCCCTCATCAGCGGCAAATAAACACGCGCTTAATGGTAAAATTAAAAAAGAGGTCATTAAAGTTAAAAGACATGGAAGAAATCAATATAAGCAGTGAAGAGATAAATCAGCTAGCAGTACCTCCACACTCAATGGAAGCAGAACAGTCTGTTCTGGGTGGTCTGATGCTGGAAAACAGCGCTTGGGACAGGATTGCAGATTTAATTGATGAAGATGATTTTTATCGTCATGAGCATCGACTCATATTCAGGGGAATCAAAACTTTAGTTGAACTGTCGCGTCCAGCTGACGTAATTACAGTACAGGAAGAATTGCAACGGCGTGAAGAGCTTGAACCAGCAGGTGGGCTGGAGTATCTTATCACGCTGGCTCAGAACACACCTTCAGCCGCAAACATCCGCCGTTATGGGGAAATTGTGCGCGAACGCTCCATTATGCGTCAGCTAGCACAGGTCGGCACACAAATTGCCCGCTCAGCTTATAGCCCTCAAGGTAAAGACGCAGCGCAGATGCTGGATGAGGCAGAAAATAGTGTATTCCAGATTGCCGAATCAACAGCACGTTCAAAACAGGGTTTTTTAAGTATGCCCGTGCTGTTGAAAGAAGTGGTAACCCGAATTGATTATTTGTATTCCCGTGACAACAAAAATGATGTTACGGGCGTATCAACCGGATTTATAGATCTGGATAAAATGACATCCGGCCTGCAACCTGGCGATCTGATCATTGTTGCCGGTCGTCCTTCTATGGGTAAAACCGCTTTTTCCCTGAATATTGCTGAACATGTGGCCATTTCAGAAAAATTACCAGTAGCTGTATTTTCAATGGAAATGGGTGGAGCACAGCTGGTACTACGTATGTTGGGTTCAGTAGGCCGGGTTGATCAAAGTGTACTCAAAACAGGACAGTTGCAGGATGAACATTGGGGCAAGCTGAATGATGCTGTAGTTAAACTGACTGATGCACCAATGTTTATTGATGAGACTCCTGGATTAACCGCCCTAGAAGTACGTGCACGCGCACGGCGGCTGGCTCGGCAGCAGGGTGGTAAACTTGGTCTGATTGTGCTTGATTACTTACAGTTAATGTCTGGTTCGGGTCGTTCGGATAACCGCGCTTCAGAACTGGGTGAAATTTCCCGTTCTTTAAAATCATTAGCCAAAGAGTTACAGGTTCCTATCATTGCCTTGTCACAGTTATCCCGCACAGTAGAGCAAAGAACGGATAAACGGCCAATGATGTCGGATTTGCGTGAATCTGGCGCAATTGAACAGGATGCAGACCTGATTATGTTTATGTATCGAGATGAATATTATCATCCCGATAGTCAGTTCAAGGGTTTAGCAGAATGTATCATCGGCAAACACCGAAACGGACCAACCGGAAAAGTACACCTAACCTTTCAGGGTCAATTTACCAAATTTGATAATGCAGCTATGCCTGATGGGTATTTTGATGATTAATTTTGTTTTTGGCACAAATAATTAGTTCAAAACAGGTGAAATGTTGTAAAATTATCTGAAAATAACTGTATATTAATTTGTGTCTGGAAATTTTAGGATTGAAATTATGGTTTCATCCAAACCAACAAATGCTGGTTTTACCTTGATCGAAATGTTAATTGTTATTGCAATTACAGCCATACTGGCTGCAATTGCTTTACCGGGTATGGAAAGATTGATTGCTTCGCAGCGAAACAGTAATCGAGCGGATCAGATGTTTGCTTTGTTTCAGTTTGCCCGTGCTGAAGCTATTCGTACCAATAAGCCAGTATTAATCTGTCCTACAAAGATCAGAAAAAATACGGCTGCTGATAATGGCTGCGAAAAATTTACTGAGTATAAAGAAGGTAAGGGCTGGCAAGGATTTTTGGCGTTTAATGATGTAAATATGAATGGAAGTTACGAAGCAAATACAGATTCCTCTGTACGAGTTGTTGCTCTGAATCAGAATACTAATGATATTAATAAAATCAAGGTAAAGCTGAGGTGGCAAATCTGCAACACCAATCAAACCACTTGTAGCGACACGATAGTAGGGAATGATGTACTGGGTTTCATGCCGAATGGCCAATTTGGCATTGGTAGTGGGGCAGGTGCTAATGGCTGGATTATTGGGCAGTCGAATGTTGTAATCGACGTTATTGATAGCCACTATGAGAATATAAACCGGCGTATTGTCATTACCCCAAGTGGCAAACCGATCGCATGCTATGGCCAGAGTAGCACCAATAAGACAAATTCTTTCTGTTCGGTGCAGTTACCTTAATTTTGAAACATAGGGAAATTGATATGTCACAGCATAATATAAAAAAAACAAAATACTGTTTGTATGCTTACCAGTCACAGCGGGGTACTACTATAGTTGAAGCAATTGTGGCTATATTCGTCCTGTCTTTCGGTGTACTTGCATTGATGTTAGCGCAGATTACAGCGGTTAATACGTCAATTAACGCGGCAAATCAAAGTGAGGTAACTAGAGCAGTGCAAAATTATATAGAAGAGATGCGCTCTCATCCTGGTCTAGAGATTGTGGAAAGAGAGGACGCAAATGGTACCAAAATACAATATATTGCTAAAGTCTATTCTCAATATGCTACCAATAATACGAATACTTGTTCAAACAAACTGGATATTCACTTAGTTAATGCAGGTCTAAATAGCTGTACCATTAGTCCAGATGGCCAGATTACTGTTAGATGGGGTGGACAATCTCTGGGTAATAATGATGTAAGTGATGAATTTTCATATAGTTTAATAGCAGGCCAATCATGAAAAAATCTTACCATGCTCAGATTAATCAAGATAATCTAGAGAGTAAATCTTACTCAAATTTCGCGGTTATTTTACATAAACAACGTGGTTTCAGTCTTGTCGAAATAATGGTGGCTTCAACTATCAGTATAATTATACTACTGGCAGCCAGTTCAACATTTTTAACTACCTATAAGCTGAAAGAACAGGTTAAAACAAGAATCAATTATGAGCAGGATGTCAGAAATGCAGCAAACCTGTTACGTAGTGATACACGTCAATTAGGTAATTTTAGTTGCATGAATCCACCAACAACAAATAATTTAAATAACATATTCAATGGTTCTTTTACTGATCCAAATAACAAACAGTTTTTATCAACTAGATTTACTAAAGATGGTATAGGTATTACTCAGACTAGAGGCAGTCAGCCACTAATAATGACATATATTAATGAAAATTATGCAAATACTCTTGTATCCACAAAGTGCAATAACAGTATACCGGACTTAGAACATCATGTAGATGCAGCAGTGTATATGGTTGGTACCACAAATTCTGATACTGTGCCCAGCTTATATCGCGTAAATTATAGTGGAGGACGCTGGAGTGCTCCCCAACTTCTTGTAAGTAATGTCTCCAATATACAATATAGCTTTGATTATGATGGGCATAGTGATGATGGGCATGCTAGTACAAAATGCCCACAGCCATCAGCAGGAGCTAACTCTTCCGTTCAAGTGATTGATAATGTAAAAAAAGACCAGCTTGATTTTAATTTTGCCAAACCACCTGTTTTAATAAAAGTAACATTGACAATAAATCAACCACAGGCGAACGCAGGTAATGTGAATTATGTAATTAATGCAATGGTTAGACAGGGTGAAGTTTGTATCAATAATCAGGTTCAACAGTAAATACTTAAATATTTCTAGAATAATGGCTACAGACATGAAGACTAATTATAAGACTCTACCAGGTAAGCAATCCGGCTTTGCACTGTTTCTAGTGCTTATTATGATGATTGTAATTGCTTTTCTAGTTGTTGCTACCATGCAGAGTACTTCAATGGATACTCGTACAAGTGCCAATGATAGCGACCATCAATTTGCTCTGGAGAATGCACAGTTAGGTATAATTGCAGCAGAAGATCTTATTAGTAGCTGGCCTGCTGCGCTTGGTATTAATGGAGATAAAAAAGTATTTACCTGTAACTGTAAAGATGGTTTATGTGCAGCCAATAATATACAACCATCAATAGCTAATAGTAAGTTGGCAACTGTAGAAAATTGTGGCACACCATTGAAAGAAGTCTGGAAAAGAGATAATGTATTTACCAATACAAATAATGATCCTTCCATTAAATCATCTCAATCAGAGGCCAGAGATGGAAAGCAGTACCGATATGTTATAGAATATTTAGGGCCTGATAAAGCAGCTGGAGTAGGTATATATTTGTTTCGCATCACGTCCAAAGGATGGGGGCGTAATCAATCTACAAACAGTATAGTTGAGGAAAATGTACAAGCTGCCCTATATGATAATTGATTTAATGAAAACAGATATAAAGATTGGCTTTTATGATCAATAAATTTTTAAGTAAAGGTTTCACTTTAGTAGAATTAATGATAGTAGTCGCTATTATAGCGATACTGTCTGTTATTGCCCTGCCTAGTTATAGAATCTATGTTGAAAAGGCAAATCTGGCAGATGCTAGCACTACGTTAATAAATCTCAATCAAAAAATTGCCGAACGAAAATTACAATTATTTAATGACAGTTTTGTTCAAAGTGATCTAAGTGCTATTGTTGGGCAGCAAGTTGGTAGCGGCAATAAATATACTATCGGGGTAATATGTCAGAACGATACCGATTGTTCAACTTATCATTTATATGCTGAACCCAAAAGAGGTAGTAATTTAAAAAAATCAGTATGGATGGGAAATAATAGTGGTCTATATATCTGTGATATAAGTAGTGTTAGTGGCATTGTTGATGCATCTAGTGAAACTAACTGTACAAAACAATAAAACAATTATTTCATTAGATAAAAAATTTAGAATTTATGGTCAAATTGTTTAACTAGAAATAATAACAAGACTTATTGTATAGATTAGTAAACCTTTATTTGTATGAACATATAATATTTTAAACTTACGACTTTAAAATTTGTAAGAAAATTATTAAATACCATATAAATCTTGGGTTAATTAAACCTTAATGAGTCACTTATTATATTTTTATGTATCTAGAGTTAAAATATTTAATAGCTGCATCAACAAATAGGGATATATATTAAGTAAACTGACAAGTTACACTGCAAAATTAAAGCTTATTCAGTTTGATAAACTATACTGAATACAAAGGCGGTTAAATTCACATATGGTAAAATTGTTTTTTCAAGAAAGAAATATAGAGCTAGTTTTAATTAATTGTTAATTATTAGCGTAAACAATTATTAATCCAGTTTTGACGCTGTTGATTATTTAAAACCTGTAAAAAATCATACTGAACCTTTAATTCTTCTACATCCTGCTGCATTCGTGGCATATAATGACTCAGCACATAGCGTTTAGCTTCTGCCTCATCAAACTTTGGTTGCATCAGAATTTGATTCAATTGTTCATTTTTACGTTTGTTATTTGCAGTATGTTGTAAGTTTGTATCATGATTGCGCTTATACTGCATTCTAATGAATCTGAGCCGTGCTTTTTGCATTTGAGTTAGTTCAAGCTTGCGGATATCACAATTGATTTGTCCAGAAGCAAAAGCAGGGCAGGCAAATGTCAATATGACAAAGCTAGTACAATAGCGTACTATTTTTTGCCAGCATGGGGTTACCATTCTGTTCTCCCTTTCAGTTCTCTTGAACGTTAAGAGTATACTTAAATAGCGGTCAAGCACCTATAATGGTAGTAAACTTGCGTAAATAATACAATTTACCATAGGCCTTTTATATGAATAAGTTAATAAAGCCAGATTTTTTTATAGCACCCAGTATTCTATCTGCTAATTTTGCCTGTTTGGGCAACGAGATTGCTTCAGTAATTGATGGTGGTGCTGACTGGATACATTTTGATGTAATGGATAACCATTATGTGCCAAATCTTACTTTTGGTCCTATGGTTTGTCAGGCTGTAAAGCCTTATGCCTCTGTACCGATTGATGTGCATTTGATGGTTGAGCCAGTAGACGAAATGATAAATGCTTTTGCTGCAGCAGGTGCCAATATTATTACTTTTCATCCTGAAGCAAGTCGGCATATTGACAGAAGCTTAAGTCTGATAAAAGCAGCAGGATGTGAGGCAGGGCTGGTATTAAACCCAGCTACGCCAATCCATGTATTGGCAGAGGTAATAGACAAACTTGATGTGATATTGTTGATGTCTGTTAATCCAGGCTTTGGTGGACAGAGTTTTATTCCATCAACGTTGAAAAAAATAAGTCAGGTTCGAGCGCTAATCAATGAATATGCAAGAGAAAATGGAAGGTATATTCGTCTGGAAGTAGACGGGGGTATCAAGATTGATAATATAGCTCAGGTAGCCGCGGCAGGTGCTGATACATTTGTTGCAGGCTCTGCAATTTTTGGACATGATAACTATGCCAAACAAATAACAGCAATGCGAACACAACTGACTGATATAAGTTAGTAATTAGTCAATTGGTATTTTGTTCGGATATAAACAACAATATCGAATTGATATATTGATTTCTGTAATTAATTGATTCTTATAATGACATATTATTTATGTTTCTTTAAGATTTAAATAATTTTATAAAAAAAGCAGTTAGTTTATATCCGACTGCTTTTTTTATTTTTACAAATAAGAGCAATATCAAAATAATATAATTAAATTTTAATGAGCCTCATCCCAGTTATGGCCATTTCCAACGTCGGCAATTAATGGTACCTTTAACTGGGCTACACCAGACATCAATTGTGGTAAATGATGCTGCAAGGTTGATAATTCAGATTCAGGTACTTGTAATACGAGCTCGTCGTGTACTTGCATAATTAGTTTTGTATGCATTTTTTCCTGCTCCAGCCAACTTTGTACAGCAATCATGGCACGTTTTATTAAATCTGATGCTGTACCTTGCATTGGTGCATTGATTGCAGCTCTAAATGCTCCAGCGCGCTCCGTACCATTGCTACTTTTTAAGCCTGGCAGATAAAGACGTCGTCCAAAAAGTGTTTCTACAAATCCATGCTGCAATGCCTGTTCTTTAGTTTTTTCCATATATTCATGCACACCCGGATATCGGCTAAAATAGCGGGAAATGAAATGTTGTGCTGCCTGAAGTTCAATTCCGAGTGATTTGGCCAATCCATATTCACTCATGCCATAAATTAAACCAAAATTAATCGTTTTAGCGTAGCGTCGCTGTTCTGCAGTTATCTGATCCTGACTGATTGCAAAGATTTCTGCAGCTGTACGCTTATGAATGTCTTCATTATTGCGGAAAGCATCAATCAGAGTAGTATCATTGGCAAGATGAGCCATAATGCGTAACTC
The DNA here is from genome assembly GCF_002777425.1 of Snodgrassella alvi. Classification (GTDB taxonomy): domain Bacteria; phylum Pseudomonadota; class Gammaproteobacteria; order Burkholderiales; family Neisseriaceae; genus Snodgrassella; species Snodgrassella alvi_B. The sequence continues at coordinate 100,034 of NZ_MDVC01000002.1, read as the reverse complement.
AATTTGAGAATAATCCGCTGAAACTATGAGTTGGCCGGGTGGGGCGATAAAGCTTCTTCGTATACGCCGTCCTTCTTCGGTGCGTACAGGAATATTTTGCAAATTAGGATTGTTACTGGCTAGTCGGCCTGTAATGGCAACAGCCTGGGCATAAGTAGTATGTACACGCCCTGTGTGTGAATTTATCAGCTGAGGCAATTTATCCGTATAAGTAGACTTAAGTTTGGCCAGGCTACGCGTCTGTAAAATAAGTTTGGGCAGGGGATAGTCAGCAGCCAGTTTTTCCAATACTGCCTCATTGGTTGAAATACCGCCAGACGAGGTTTTTTTTAGCCCAGAAGTAGGGATACCCATTTTTTCAAACAGTATGGATTGCAGCTGTTTTGGAGAGTTTAGATTAAAAGGCTGGCCGGCCAGCTGATAAGCCTGTTCCTCCAGTTTAACCAGCTGCGTACCAAGCTCATGGCTTTGCTGGGCCAGTTCGTGACGATCAATTAATACCCCTGTACGCTCCATAATACATAATATGTTTTCAACAGGGATTTCCAGATTACGGTACAGCTCGAGCTGGGCTGCATCCATTTGTTGTCTGAGTAAAATTTCGAGACGTAAGGATACATCCGCGTCTTCTGCGGCGTAGTTAACTGCATCTTCCAGTGCTACATCAGCAAAACTTATTTGTTTTGCTCCTTTACCACATAAATCTTCATAGTGAATAGTTTGCCAGTCAAGATGTCGCAGTGCCAGCTCATCCAGACCATGCCCCAAATGGCTTTCAACAATATAAGAAGCCAGCATGGAGTCACCAACAATACCTTTTAAATTAATATTATAATTAGCCAGTACATGCTGGTCGTATTTGATATTCTGGCCAATTTTGCCAAGCTTATCGGCTTCTAAATAAGGTTTAAGGGCATTCAAAACCGTTTCAAGCGGTAATTGTTCACTAACTGCAGTAGGGCTGTGACCAACAGGGATATAGAATGCCTTTCCTGGTTCTAAAGCAATACTGACACCAACCAGATTGGCATTCATTGCATCCAAGCTATCTGTTTCTGTATCCAAAGCAATAGTGTGTATTGTATCTAATTGTTTCAGTAATTCAGCCAGTTGTGTGGCTTTGATAATAGCTGAATATTGTTTAGGAATGTTTTTTAAATCATCTGCATCTGATTTGTTCTGTACAATTTTTTTATTGGTATCTTCATTAATTTCCGTCTCGATAAACAGGTCGTTCACAGGCTGTAAAATAGTTGTGTTCTCTTCATGATGTGTCTGCGCTTCTTTTAACCAGTTTTTAAATCCCAGTTGCTGAAAATGGGGAATTAGTTCTGCCCATGCCGGCGTTTGGCGCTTTAGGTCTTCAAGACCATGTGGCAATTCCTGTTGCAAGTTTATATCTGTTTTAATGGTAATTAATTGATAAGATAAAGGTAATTTTGGTAGAGCTATACGTAAGTTTTCACCAACTTTTCCTTTAATATCATTAGCATGCTCAATGATATTTTGTAGTGTTCCATATTCCTGTAACCATTTGACTGCTGTCTTGGGGCCGCATTTATCTACGCCAGGTACATTATCAACTTTGTCACCAATCAGACTCAGGTAATCAATTATCTGATCAGGTTTGACACCAAACTTATCTAATACGCCGCTAGCATCAAGCTTTTCATTACTCATGGTATTTACCAGGGTGACCTGATTATTAACCAGCTGAGCCATGTCTTTATCACCAGTTGAGATAATAACCTGATAGTCGGCTTGTTGTGCTGAACAGGCTAATGTGCCAATTACATCATCAGCTTCTACACCATTTATAGATAAAACAGGCCAACCCATTAATTTTACCAATTCCGGTAAAGCTTCAGCCTGCGGTCGCAAATCTTCTGGCATCGGTGGACGGTTGGCTTTATATTCAGAATAAAGCTGATGGCGAAAATTTTCACCTTTAGCATCAAATACGCAACAGGCATAATCGTGTGGTGTGTCCAGCCGCAAGCGGCGTAACATATTTAGTACACCGTATAATGCACCTGTAGGCATACCTGTTGGACTAGTTAATGGTGCCAGAGCGTGAAATGCTCTATATAAATAAGATGACCCGTCAACAAGTAATAGTGTTTTTTTCATAGTAATTCCAGAAATATCAATTTTTAGCTCATAAGCCACCTGAAATTAAATCAGCTGGTTTCAATTGTTCGTACTAGATTTTTTAATCCCGTTTTGCTTAGTTGTTGCTAGCCTGATAAAGATATAAAAGACTTTAATTAATTTGTATTTTACGATAAAAAATATTGTTAGTAATTTTAAACTATGGCTTTATTGGTAAAGTCAGTATATAAAAACACGGAAAACGCAGAAAAAATTGATAATCACCGACACCAATCTAATTGATTCATTATAGCTGCTATATTGTTTGTTTATTTCGCATAATGAATATTATGTTAAATTTTTAATATTAAACTTGAACCGATTAAAGTTTATAATTTACAAGCTTCTTCGCCTACTAACCTTTTAGTTTATTTATTCATACAAGCAATTGTTATGTATCTTGCCTCTAGTTCATTTTCTCTGATTATTTTTTCTATTTAAATCCCTATAGTAATTACGAATCGTACTTCTAAAAGTATCTTGTGGATGTTCAATCATTTTTTTAGCAAGTTTATCTAAATCCTTACTATGATAAAGATCTAAACACTTTAAAAAATCAAATTTAATGCCTTTTATCTCAGCTTCAACCAATGGATTAAGGTAATTACGTGACAAATAAGAATCAATTATTTTAATTTCTGCATCTATGCTTTTGTCCATGTTGTAATAAGTCCATTCAATTAACGCACTTACACTACTACCTGCATCCATTGAAGCAATGTCCCCATAGGCTTTTGCTAAACAATTTCCTAAAACCATATCCTTATAGTTTTGAATAAAAGTACGGTTTACAGCTTCAGGTGTCATGGAGTTAATGCTTGATGCATTACAAATCAATGGAAATAAAATTAAACAACAACTGCACAAGATTTGCATTTTAAACTTTTTCATTTTAGCTCCCAGAAATTGGCTTGAATTGTTATGTGTCTTGCTTCTTATTTATTTGCACTGATTATTTTTTTCTATTTAAATCCCTATAATAATTACGAACTGTACTTCTAAATGTTTCTTGTGGATGTTCAATTACTCTTTTTGCTAAAGTATCTAATTCTTTACTATGATAAAGATCCAGACATTTTAAAAAATCAAATTTGATATCCTTTATTTGTATCTCAGCTGATGGATTTAAATAGTTGCGTGATAAATATGAATCAACCATTTTAACTTCTGCTATTATGCTTTCATTCATATCATAATAAGTCCACTCGCGTAACGCAGTGACACTACTTCCTGCATCCATTGAGGCAATTTCACCTTCTTGATAAGCATTAGCTATACAATGTGCTAACACCATATCCTTGTAGTTTTGAATAAATGTTCTGCTAGGCGCTTCGGGTGAAGTAGTTTTATCGTTAGCAGCATTACACAAAAATGGCAATAACGCTAAGAAATAACCACATAGAAATTTGAGTTTAAAGTTTCTCATAGCAAACTCTAAATTTTAATTTTCAGGATTACAAGATGATCTGAAATATTTTTCATTTATTTCTATTTAAATCTCTATAATAGTTATGTAATGAACTCTTGTAAGTCTCATGTGAATATTCAACCATTCTTTTAGCTAGCCTATTTAAATCTTTGCTATGATAAAGATCCAGGCATTTTAGGAAATCAAATTTCACCCCTTTTATCTCTGCTTCAACGAGTGGATTAAAGTAATTTCGTGACAGATATGTATCTACTAAATTTTGTATCGCTTTCGTACTTTCTTCCAAATCGTAGTAAGTCCATTCCTCTAATGCACTAACACTGCTTCCTGCGTCTATTGCAGCTAATTTGTCATCATGATAGGCATCTGCTATACAAAATGCCAAAACCATGTCCTTATAGTTTTGAATAATTGTTCGCTTAGGTGCTTCTGGTGATGTGATATTATTGTTTGAAGCATTACAACCAAATGATAATATAATCAGTAAACAAGCACATATGATTTGCATTCTAAAAATTTTCATAGCAAACTCCAAAAGTTAGCCCGATCTGTGGTATATGTTGACTCTGGTTCGTTAAAATAGCATATAAAAAATTGATTAGATGGTTAACTCGATAGAAATACTTGAATTTCTTATCTCCCCCAGATACTGTTTGCTTTGGTATAAATGGTATTCTGAATCCAGACTGATTCAGAATATAACTCATGCGAACTGCACAAGTGTTATTCCACCTTAGTTTTGGGTCTGGATGATTTATATTGTATGCAACAAGACCACCAATGATCTTAGCAACTCTTTGCCGTCTTTCTTCTAAATTATCAGCTTTATTGTAAATTATCTCAGAAGCAGCCAATTTAAATCTCCTTATATATGTTATGTTCAGATTTTGCATTTGAGATATTTGCTGCGAAACTTAAATATCAAAAGCATAAAAATTTCGCAGCTGATTTAGGGCGTTTTCCTGTTTATTAATACTTTACAGGTTATAACTACCCAATATTGTTTTTTAGATTACTGCTGTTGCCAACGCTGTTGAGATTCACGAATAACCTTTTTAGCTTCTTCGATGTCGCCCCAGTGTGTTACTTGGGTGGTGCCAGCCTTTTTCAGGTCTTTGTAGTGATTAAAGTGAAATTCAACCTGTTTAATCAATTGTGGCGGTAAATCCGCCAATGTTTGAATAGCATTACCATTGTTGCGATCATCTGCCGGTACAACAACTACTTTGTCATCAACTTCACCGTCATCAACAAATTTCATTACGCCAATAATCCGCGCTTCTAGGTAGATACCAGTGCTCAGAGGCTGGTCGGTAACGATTAAAGCATCCAGTTCATCGCCATCCTCGTCTAGTGTTTGCGGGATAAATCCGTAATTAGTTGGCTTAGCGAAAATAACAGGCTCAACACGATCCAGTTTCATTGCACCAAGCTTACGATCCCACTCTATTTTATGGTTGGAACCAGCAGGGATTTCTACTACTACATTGATAATACCGCCGTCTACATCACCGGCATCCAGAATCTGATTAAAATCTGCCATGATTAAATGTCCTGCATTTAAGTTTAAGTGGCCGTATTGTAAACAATAGCTTTTTATTTGCCCATATTTTATTAGATATTTATTGGATAAAATTTTAAAAAGCCAAACCATATCAGGTTTGGCTTTTTTCATTTGCTGATTGCTTCGTTAGCTGGCTATGTGTTGGGTATCATTTGCCAATTTATTTCCAAATTGAACATTCATGAATGCCAATTAGACTTACTTGCATGATCAAAGCCCGCTAAAGCGATAGGTGGGCAAGCAAGTATGAAAAAAATGCACTGATAGCCACTTGGGTAGCTTTTCTATTGCCGGTTATGATTCTGACGATCTCATGATATATACATGTCAAAAAAATGTCAAAACCGGCGAATCAGTGGACTATTCATTAACATCAAAAGTGTTAGATAAAGTATTGAATACAATGCAATAATCAGTGGTGGGTCGTCAGGGGATCGAACCCTGGACAAATGGATTAAGAGTCCACTGCTCTACCAACTGAGCTAACGACCCATCTGGGTAGGAGATTATACGCGTCTTTACATTGAAGGGCAATATCCATTGCTATGCTTTAATGTATTGCCCTTCTCTACTTTTAAATTTTTAAGTAATTATTAAGTTTCAATTATGTAGGCTTTTGATACTTATGGATGCAAGACGCTTTGGCCACCCAGATAAGGCTGTAACGCTGCTGGAATGTTGATGCTGCCATCTTCATTCTGATGGTTTTCCAGTACTGCAACCAATGCTCTGCCTACAGCTAAACCAGAGCCATTCAATGTATGTACCAGCTGGTTTTTGCCATCACTGTCTTTGAAGCGTGCCTGCATGCGGCGTGCCTGAAAGTCTTCGCAGTTTGAACAGCTGGAAATTTCGCGATAGGTATTTTGCGCTGGTATCCACACTTCCAAATCATAGGTTTTGGCCGCACTGAATCCCATATCACCTGTGCATAATACGATTACCCGATAGGGTAATTCCAGCAGCTGAAGAATTTTTTCGGCATGGCCAACCATTTCTTCCAGTGCTGCATAGGAGTTTTCTGGGTGCTGGATTTGCACCATTTCTACTTTATCAAACTGGTGCTGTCGAATCAGTCCCCGAGTGTCTTTACCATATGAACCGGCTTCAGAACGGAAGCAAGGTGAATGTGCGGTTAATTTTTTGGGTAATTCATCTTTGCTTAAGATGCGCTCACGCACGGTATTGGTTAAGGTGATCTCTGCGGTTGATATCAGGTATTGTTCCTGTGTATTTTCTTTATCTCCGCTGCTAACTTTATACATGTCTTCAGAAAATTTGGGTAACTGCCCTGTACCGACCAAGATTTCTGGATTAACAATGTAAGGGGTGTAATGCTCTATATAGCCATGCTGCTGTGTATGGGTATCAAGCATAAATTGCGCTAATGCTCGGTGTAATCGCGCTATCGGACCGCGCATTAATGCAAATCGGGCTCCGGACAGTTCTGATGCGGTTTTAAAGTCCAATCCTAATGGTTCGCCTAAATCGACATGATCTTTAACCTGAAAATCAAAATGCCGTGGTGTGCCAATGCGACGGATTTCAATGTTGTCGTTTTCATCTTTACCTACAGGAACATCGTTATGTGGCAGATTGGGAATAGTCTGGATTAAGTTGTTAATCTGGTTCTGTATGCTCTGGTAATTTTGGTCAGTTTGTTCCAACTCTGTTTTAATCTGGGCAACCTCAGCCATTACTTCGCTGGCTTCATTGTGTTTGCCCTGTCCTTTTAGTGCGCCAATCTGTTTGGACAGGTTATTGCGTTTGGCCTGTAATTCTTCTGTACGCATCTGTAATTGTTTGCGCTGCTGTTCCAGATGGGAAAAAGCTGCGGTATCCAGATTGTAGCCGCGGGTTTGTAATCTTTGGGCAATACTATTGATATCTTGACGGAGTAATTGAATGTCTAGCATGATAATAATGTGTTTAGTGACGAGTTATGGCTATTATTGTAAACGATTAGTAGTTGTAATGCAGGGTGGCTAACTGGCTTTAAATATTTTGTTGCGCAGCTAGCTGCTGTGTTTTCTGGATAAATTCAGTTTGTTTGGCTTTGGCCTTGCCTGAATCAATGGCGGTAATGGCTAAATCTACGCCCTCCTCTAATGAGGATGTGATATCGGCAGCGTAAATTGCTGCGGCAGCATTGAGTACGACTATGTCGCGACAAGGACCTTTTTCGCCGTTTAATACTGCATTCATAATATGCAGAGACTCTTCGCTATTAGATACTTTTAAGGGTTTCAGATCTTCAATAACAGGTATATCAAATTGTGCTGGATGAATATCGTATTCCATTATGGTGCCATTTTTCAGTTCGGCAACGCGGGTAGTACCTGTGAGCGTAATTTCATCCAGACCGTCACTACCATGAACTACTAAAACATGTTTGCTGCCAAGCTGTTTTAATACCCGCGATAGAATTCCAACTAGATCGATATGAAATACTCCTAATACCTGATTGCAAGCTCCTGCTGGGTTGGTTAGTGGCCCAAGTATATTAAATACAGTACGGACACCTAGCGCCCGGCGTACAGGAGCTACATAGCGCATGCTGTTATGGTGGTTTGGTGCATACATAAATCCAACACCTAACTGGTCAATACACTCCCCTACATGCTCGGGTGTTAATTCTAGTGCTGCGCCCATGGCTTCAATAATGTCGGCAGAACCGCTGGACGAAGATACTGAACGTCCGCCATGTTTTGCTACTTTGGCACCCGCAGCAGCCACTACAAACATACTGGTTGTGGAAATATTGAATGTATGCGCATTGTCACCACCAGTACCGACGATATCAATCAGATGTTCACGCTGCTGTACTGGAACTTTTGTTGCAAACTCGCGCATTACTGTAGCTGCAGCTGCAATTTCTGATACGCTTTCTACCTTGATACGTAAACCGATAAGAATGGCAGCAATAACTTCGGGTGCTACTTCTCCATTCATAATCTGGCGCATTAAATCGGTCATTTCATCATAAAATAATTCGTTATTGTCCAGCAGACGGTTAAGTGCCTGTTGCGGCGTAATCATATTAATTCTTTCTAAAAGAAACCAGTATGTTAAACGGCTTTATTACTTCTATTACTTTTGGTGTCGTTGCAGAAAATTACGCAACATTTCATAGCCATTTTCGGTAAGTAATCCTTCGGGATGAAACTGAACGCCTTCGATGGCGTGAGTTTTGTGCCTGATGCCCATAATTTCATTATCATCTGTCCAAGCGGTAATTTCGAGACACTCAGGTAATGTTTCTTTTTCGATAACCAGACTATGGTAGCGGGTACAGTTTACGGGATTGGGCAAATTGGAAAACAGAGAGTTATTGTGATGGTAAACAGGAGAAATTTTACCATGCATAACATTTTTGGCACGTACTATCTTGCCTCCGAAAGCATACCCAATACTTTGATGCCCCAGACAAATTCCCAGAATAGGTATTTTGCCACCAAAATGTTTTATGGTCGCCACCGAGATACCTGCTTCTTTTGGGGTACAAGGCCCAGGACCGATGACAATTTTTTCTGGTGCCAGGGCAATTATATCTTCCACAGTGATTTCATCATTGTTTTTAACGATTATTTCTTCGCCTAGCTGGCCAAGGTATTGCACGATGTTATAGGTGAAACTATCGTAATTATCAATGAATAGCAACATTAACCATGCCTTTTAAGGGTAGTATGAATCGTAGTGGTTTCACAGTAAGCTTTCCAGAGGTAGCCATGAGAGCATTTTGACCCATATGCGCTGCCAAATACTGGTGTCGGGTTCATGATGATAAACCCTAGTTTGATTTTTGTCGTTGGTTTTCAACCATTCGAGTTTGCCCTGTGCTGAAAGTTTTACCTGATAGGTTACATCCGGTAATGCTTCGTTGATGGCCTGATTCATGAATTGTGCCATCTCGGGTGACTGGATAACTACGCCCATTTCTGTATTAAGTCGAGCCGAACGTGGGTCAAAATTGAGGGAGCCAATGTAGAGCTGCTGCCCATCTATGGTAAAGGTTTTTGCATGCAGGCTTGACTCAGAATTACCTGTAAAAGCCCGATCACGTGGGCCTTTTAAGAATCCTTGATTCTTAAGTTCATAAATCTCAACACCCTCTTTTAACAGGGGAGTACGGTAATGTACATAACCAGAATGTACGGCAGGTACATCAGTTGCAGCCAGTGAGTTAGTAAGGATGCGTACTCTTACGCCCTCTTCCCTGAGTTTGAACAAATATTCCAAACCTGTTTGTGTCGGCACAAAATAAGGTGTGATAACCAGCAAATCTTTTTGTGGTTCTACAACAGATGCAGCAAGTGCATTCAGGGTCAAACTCGCTTTTTCATATTTAATTACAGGTGATTGTGCTGTATCTGGTGCAACTAAAAGACTGTCAGTAGGCTGGCTGGTATTTGATTTGTTTTTGCCTTTGGGCAAAGCTTTGTCTGGATTGTCGCTTACTAGAATCAGATGTGCCCACTGGTAATTGAGAGAACCGTCCAGTAACCGATTGATAAAGTTGTCGCGGTTGTAGGCATTACCGTAGCTATCAGCTCGCAAGTAGTTGAAACTTCGGCGCTTGAATATTGGCATACTGGCCTGTAGTTTGTTACGGCGGTGAACGATGCTGCTGAAATCATATGCTGAAGCGCTATTCCAATAACGATCGAAATTATTGGATACCTGATTGACGATCGGCCCTATGGCCAGAATGTCCAGATCAACAAATAGTGTACCTTTACCCATATCAAAGTATTCATCGCCGATATTACGTCCGCCAAGAATAGTTATCTGATTATCTGCTGTGATTGATTTATTATGCATACGCCGATTTAAACGGGCAAAATCAGTTACGTAACTTAATGCTCGCCAGTGCCGGTGCATAAATGGATTGAATAAACGTATCTGGATATTGGGTTCTTGATTAAGGGCAGTTAATACTTTATCCAGACCAACGGTATTGTTATCGTCCAGCAGTAAACGAACTTGTACACCACGTTGAGCAGCCAATACTAGTTCATGAAAGAGTAACTGGCCGGATGTGTCATTACGCCAGATGTAATACTGTACGTCCAAACTGTGCTCTGCGGCACGAATCAAAGCCATACGTGCTGCAAATGCCTCATGACCATCGTCCAAAGGATAGAGACCAGATAATCCCGGGTGCTGGGTGATCAGAGAAGCGTTGGTGTAAGCTAGAGAAGAAGGGATATCAGCTGCTATATGAGTTTCGACGCTACGCCCTTGCAGTGAAGGTAAACTTTGGCAGGCATTTAGCATGCATAGTATGCAAAGATTCAGACATAAAGTACAGACATGATTAATATATTTGCTGTTCATGTGTGTACCGTATGTGGGTTATCAAACTGAAAACTGAAAACTGCATATTGCCTGAATAAATTTATAAACCTAAATCTTGCCATAAGGCATCAACTTTGGCTATGGTTGCTGCATCTTTGTGTATCACCTTACCCCATTCCCGGTTCGTTTCTCCCGGCCATTTGTTGGTTGCATCCAGTCCCATTTTGCCGCCAAGTCCGCTAATGGGGCTGGCAAAATCCAGATAATCAATCGGGGTATGATCGATTAAAGTGGTATCTCGGACAGGATCCATACGCGTGGTAATAGCCCAGACAACTTCTTTCCAATCCCGTATATTAATATCATCATCTACAATAATAATGTATTTGGTATACATGAATTGACGCAGATAGCTCCAACAGCCCATCATTATTCTTTTTGCGTGCCCGGCATATTGTTTTTTCATACTGACAATAGCCATGCGATATGAGCATCCTTCTGGAGGCAGATAAAAATCTATAATTTCAGGAAACTGTTTCTGCAGTAAGGGAATGAATACTTCATTTAATGCGACTCCCAGTACTGCTGGCTCGTCTGGGGGTTTACCGGTATAGGTACTGTGATAGATGGCATTTTCCCGCATGGTAATGCGTTCCACTGTGAATACCGGAAAATAATCCTGCTCATTATAGTAACCGGTATGATCACCATACGGGCCTTCAAGTGCCATTTCTTCTGGCTGTATAACCCCTTCCAGTACGATTTCTGCTCTGGCTGGGACGTGCAAATCATTGCCGATACATTTTACCAGTTCGGTACGTGAACCGCGTAATAAACCGGCAAACTGGTACTCGCTGAGATTGTCTGGTACTGGGGTAACTGCCCCCAGTATGGTTGCCGGATCACAACCCAATACTACTGATACTGGATAAGGTTTATCGGGATGTTTCTGTTTAAATGCCTGAAAATCCAGTGCGCCGCCACGGTGAGCCAGCCAACGCATAATGAGTTTATTTTTACCTAGTAATTGCTGCCGGTAAATGCCCAGATTCTGGCGTTTTTTTTCTGGTCCGCGTGTAACGGTTAATCCCCACGTAATGAGTGGAGCAGCATCTTCTGGCCAACATTTCTGAATAGGTAACTGTGTTAAATCAACTGCGTTACCTTCAAGGACAATTTCCTGACATGGAGCCTTTTTTACGATATGTGGTGCCATGCTCCATAAATCTTTGAGTAATGGCAATTTGGAAAAAGCATCTTTGATGCCTTTGGGTGGTTCTGGTTCTTTCAGATAAGCCAGAGTTTTGCCTATTTCCCGTAACTGGTTGGTGCTGTCTGCACCCATACCCATTGCTACACGTTCAGGTGTGCCAAACAGATTGGCCAAAACCGGAAAACGATATGGTTTTCCAGCCTGACTAACAGGTTGTTCAAACAGCAAAGCCGGCCCTTGTTTGTGCAATACCCGATCAGCAATTTCTGTGATCTCCAGATGGGGAGATACTGGTGTGTGAATCCGCTTTAATAGTTGTTGCTGTTCAAGAACGGAAATGAATTCACGTAAATCACGATATTTCATGACATGAACTTTCAAAATTTATTTGCTGTGCAATTGCTGCTGTACGCTGCTGTATTCACCTTTTAACAAGTGAGGCATGGCAGTCAGGGATTTTTGTATCGCCTCAGTTATTAAGGCATGTTCCTGTGCCTGCGGCTTGTTTAATACATAATGCACAACTAGATTACGGTCACCCGGGTGGCCGATTCCCAGCCGAAGTCGGTAAAAATCTGGTGTACCTAACCATGCCTGAATATCTTTTAAACCATTATGGCCGCCATTACTCCCGCCTTTTTTAAATCTAATCTGACCACAGGGTATATCCAGTTCATCATGAATAATCAGTATTTCTTCGGGTGATATTTTGTAGAATTTGGTCAGCGCCTGCACCGCAGTACCTGATTTATTCATATATGTAGATGGCTTAAGTAGCCAGATTTCACCTTCATCCAGGTTAACTCGCGCAACCTGACCAAAGAATTTTTTTTCTTCTTTTAAACCAATTTTCCATAAGCTGGCCAGTTCATCGATAAAGTCAAAACCTATGTTGTGTCGAGTATGTTCATATTCTTTGCCCGGATTGCCCAGACCTACTATGAGCCGGATATGAGACATGTATGTTCCTCAGTGTGTAAGCAAGCTGAATAAATGAATTTAAAAGAAAGAAACTAGTCTTTCTGCTGTGCCCGTCGCCGTCGGTTTTCTTTGGGATCAATGAGTAATGGTCGATAAACTTCGATGCGATCCCAGTCGCACAGTACATACTCATCTTTAATTTTTTTACCAAAAATACCAATAGGCGCTGTATGAAAATCAATTTGCGGGAATGTTTGTGGTAAGTCTGATTGCAGTAATGCCTGACGTGCACAGGTTCCAGCAGGAACCTTCCCCTGCCAGAGATGCTGGTGTTCAGTCGTAGCATAAACTGCTTCTATAATGATGTCAGTTATCATAACGCCTGTCAGCTTCCTGAATAAAGGCATCTACCAGTGTGGTAGCAATATGGTTGAAAACCGGACCAATCAGGGCTGAAAGCACGGCATTTGAGAATTCATACTCTAGACGAAAATCAATTTTACAGCCCAGATTATCAATAGGGGTAAATTGCCAGATACCTTCCAGTTTGCGAAAGGGACCATTGAGTAAGCTCATCTGGATTTGATTTGGTCTTTGATTGATGTTTCTGGTAGCAAAGGATTGGCGTATTTTCATGTAATCCATATGCAAAACGGCTTCCAGCGATTGTCCATCCCGTTTTAAGATATCTGTACGATTGCACCAAGGTAAAAATTTTGGGTAATCTTCTACAGCGTTGACCAGATCGAATATGTGTTCGGCACTGTGTAACACCAAAACGCTTTTTTCAACTGTTTTCATTTTTTGTCACATATGATGAAGTTATCTGCATGCTGTTGAGGCTGCCAGAGTCAGAAATAAATGCTTGATTTCTGTCCATGCATCGCCGTCTTCTACACCTTTAATTAGCCGGTCGATATGCGCGCATGTTTGTAAGGCCCTGAGTAAATGTTTAACTCCGATACGTTTGGCTGCCTGTGGCGCCAGAGTTTGTTTGTCACCCCATAGACGCAGGCTTTGGCGTAATTCACTGATGGATTTACCTTGTTTTAATGCTGCAAGCAAACGCAACAGGGTACGAATATCTTCGCTGATAACCCATAACAATAGTACCGGCTCATTGCCTTCTGCGGCTAAACCATCAAGCAGACGCAACATACGCTCTGAGTTCCCGCTCATCCATGCGGTAGACAATTGAAATACATCAAAACGTGCTACATTGGCCACTGCTGCCTGTGCTTCAGCCAGGGTAACCACATGGCCTGCAGGATGAATTAGCGCCAGCTTATCAATTTCTTGCCGCGCTGCTAAAAGGTTGCCTTCAACCTTGTCTGCGAATAATGCCAATGCATCATTGTCAATGGCCAGCTTTTGTTCTGCCAGACGTTTTTTTATCCATTGCGGTAAGACAGCCTGGCTGATTGCTTTTGCATCATATACCTGAGCAACTTTAGCCCAGCTTGCAAACCATTTGCTCTGCATTTGCTGGCGCTCCAGTTTGGGTAGTATCAGAAGCATACAGGTACTGTCCGGCAATTGTTCTGCCAACTGTTGTAGCATTGCTGCACCTTCTTTACCGGGTTTGCCAGAGGGTATATGCATTTCCAGTAATTTCTTATCAGCAAACAAGCCAACAGACTGCACCGAAGCCAACAGCGACGCCCAGTCGAAACCGGTTTCAATAACCACAACTTCACGCTCGTTATATTGCTGCTCGCGCGCAGCTGTGCGAACGCTGTCTATAGCCTCTAGCCGCAACAAATCTTCTTCACCATAAATCAGATAGGCTGCGGCTAGAGGCTGGGTAGATAAATCACTCATTCGTCAGTAATTACGGGCAGAAAAGCCAGACGGCGTACAATCTGTTCAGCTGCATCAGTGCGCATATCACGCCAGATCATGCGTTGTTCATCTTCTTTAGCCAAGACTTCATGATCAGAGTAATCCATATAGCGATTTACAGTTACTTGTATAGGGTTTCCCAGCGGCTGATCATGGCGATAGGCTTGTACACTAACGTTAAGTGTCAGCAAGTATTCGCTGGCTCCGCCAGACAAGTCTACTGCTGATGTAGACGAATCCTGAGTAGCTGAAATGACTTTAACCACCACATCCGGTTTTTCGGTATTCACGATAACATCTGGCTGTCGCCGCAATACTACCTCCAGTGCTCGTTGCATACTACCACCATCAATTTTCCAGCTATGATAAGGCATTGGTGCATCAAATGCGGAAGTGCCTTTCAGATGAAAGCCACAACTAGTTAATCCGAATAGGATAGCCAGTACCAGCCAGTTTTTCATGTTTAATCCTTATAATACCTAGGCCAGTTTGCTACGCAGTAAAGACTGAACCTGTTGTGGATTGGCTTTACCACGTGAAGCTTTCATGACCTGCCCCACCAAAGCATTAAATGCTTTTTCTTTGCCAGACTTGAATTCTTCTACAGATTTCTGGTTATTGGCGAGCACTTCATCAATGATTTTCTCAATTGCGCCAGTGTCCGTCATCTGTTTCAGGCCATCACGTTCAATAATAGCATCAGCAGTCAGATCACTGTCCCACATGGTTTCAAATACCTGTTTAGCCAGTTTGTTACTTAAGGTATTGTCTGCAATCCGGCTTGTCAAACCCGCCAGACGTTCTGCACTGATTGGACTGGCGGAGATATCTATACCGGCTTTATTCAGTGCGGCAGCAAGTTCGCCCAGCATCCAGTTAGCGACCAGCTTGCCGTGACCGCTTAATTTGGCTGCCTGTTCAAACCAGCTGGCCTGAATATGATTGCTGGTTAGCAACCGTGCATCATAGTCAGAAATACCGTACTGTTCGATAAATCGGGTGGCCATTTCTTTTGGCAGCTCCGGCATGGCTGCTTTAGCAGCATCCAGCATGGCATCCGTAATGATTACTGGTAATAAATCAGGGTCGGGAAAATAGCGGTAGTCATGCGCATCTTCTTTGCTGCGCATGGCTCGGGTTTCACCTTTATTGGGATCAAACAGACGTGTTTGCTGGATAACTTTGCCGCCATCTTCAATCAGTTCAATTTGCCGCTCCACTTCATAATTAATCGCCTGTTCCAGAAAACGGAAAGAATTCAGGTTTTTGATTTCACAGCGGGTACCGAATTCTGCCTGCCCTTTGGGACGTACTGAAACATTGGCATCAATACGGAAAGAACCTTCTGCCATATTCCCGTCACAAATATCCAGCCACGTTACCAGACTGTGCATTGCTCTGGCATATGCAACAGCGTCGGCTGCTGAACGCATTTCCGGTTCGGATACCACTTCGAGCAAAGGCGTACCGGCACGATTCAGATCAATACCTGTATATTGTTCAAATTCATCATGGATAGATTTACCGGCATCTTCTTCCATGTGTGCTCTGGTTACATTAATGATTTTTACTTCATTACCCACTACAATTTCCAGCTGGCCATGTTCTACGATAGGCAGCTCCAACTGGCTGATTTGATACCCCTTGGGCAAATCAGGATAAAAGTAGTTTTTACGATCAAAAACATTTTTTCGGTTAATCGTGGCACCTAATGCCAGCCCAAGCTTGATGGCCTTGTTAACTACTTCACGATTCATTACTGGTAAGGCGCCGGGTAAGGCACAGTCCACCACATTAGCCTGAGCATTAGGAGCGGCACCAAATGCAGTTGATGAGCCACTAAAAATTTTTGACTGTGTATTTAACTGAACGTGGATTTCCAGACCGATTACAGTTTCCCAATTCATTCTGTCTTCTTTCAATTCGTATACTGGCAGTTATTGTGCAAATGGTGTTCTGGTATGCCAATCACTATTTTGCTGAATCTGGTGCGCAACACCAAGCAGACGGCTTTCTGCGAAATAGTTACCGATGAGCTGAACACCTACAGGCAGTCCACTGGTGGTAAAACCTGCTGGTAACGCAATGCCCGGCAGACCGGCCAGATTAAGTGAAACCGTGTAAATATCAGACAGGTACATTTGTACCGGATCACTGTTATGGCTTCCCAATGCGGGTGCCGCAGTAGGTGCAACTGGTGCCAGAATAATATCGCACTGATTTAGTGCAGCTTGAAAGTCATTTGCAACCATACGGCGTAATTTTTGTGCTTTCAGGTAATAGGCATCATAGTAACCATGAGACAGAACGTAAGTACCGATCATGATACGGCGTTTCACCTCATCACCAAAACCTTCCGCACGGCTATTACTGTACATTTCATCCAGATTGCCAAATTCAGCTGCGCGATGACCATAACGCACGCCGTCATAACGTGACAGGTTGGTACTAGCTTCAGCAGATGTAAGTACATAATAGGCTGGAATGGATAACTCAGTATGCGGCAAGGTGATATCTACAATCTCTGCCCCCTGTTTTTTCAGTACTTCTATAACATTATCAATAGATGTATGTACTTGATTATCCAGTCCCTCACCAAAAAATTCACGTGGCAGGCCTACTTTCAGTCCTTGTAACGGACGGTTTAAATCCCGGGTGTAATCTTCTTTATTGCGCTCGATGCTGGTGGAATCGCGTTCATCAAAACCTGCCATGCTATTGAGTAACAGTGCACAGTCTTCTGCGGTTTGTGCCATCGGTCCGGCCTGATCAAAGCTGGAAGCATAAGCAATCATACCAAAACGGCTGACTAAACCATAAGTGGGTTTCAGGCCAGTAATACCGCAATGTGAAGCTGGCTGGCGGATAGAGCCACCAGTATCCGAACCGAGTGCCGCGGGAGCCAGACGTGCAGCAATAGCCGCGGCTGAACCACCAGAAGAACCGCCGGGCACATGTTCATGCTGCCATGGATTACGAGTGATGCCATAGTGGGAAGACTCGGTAGTCGAACCCATGGCGAATTCATCCATATTGGTGCGCCCGAGAGTAACCATGCCTGCATCAAGCAGATTCTGTACTACTGTAGCCGTATAAGGAGCGATAAAGTTGTCCAGCATTTTACTAGAACAGGCACTGCGCCAACCCTGCTGACAGAAGATATCCTTATAAGCTATGGGCACACCTGTTAACGCTGTAGCTGAACCCTGTGCCAAAAGTGTATCAGCAGCTTTGGCTTCAGCAAGAGTACGTTCTTTATCCAATGTTACATAGGCATTCAGGCTGGTATTGCCCTCTGCAATTGCAGCCAGATATTCCTGCGCCAATTCGCTGGCCGAAGCCTGTTTTGATTGCAGCAACTCACTGCACTGTTTCAATGTATAAGTTTTTGGCATAATGGTTATATAGCTTTCAGGCAACACTTGTTAGAGGCTGCCTGCGATAAATTCAAACGAAATAAAGATAAGGTTAATATCATGAAGTATGAGCTTATTCGATAACCTTGGGTACGAGATACATATCCTTGTCTACCAGAGGAGCGCATGACTGTAACGCACTGTGCTCATCTTTTTCAGTAACGCAATCGTCACGTAAACGTAATGCCACTTCATGTGGATGCGCCATTGGTTCAACCCCATCTGTGTTGACTTCCTGCATTTTTTCGACCAGATCGAATACATGATTAAGTTCTGCCAGCATATTATTTCGCTCTGTTTCTGAAAGACTCAAGCGAGAGAGGCGTGCGAGCTTATCTACATCACTTAATGTTAAAGCCATCAAAAATCCTTAAATTTGATTTAGCAAAACGGGCAAACTGCGGTATCATTGCGCGTTCTGATTCGGTTATTACATAGCGTCGAATTATAACCGAAAACCCTATTCTTTGGCGCATTGATTTGCTTTGGTTAATGTGTCACACAACAGCTTTTGCCATACTTATAATTTAAAAGTTCATTAGGACAGCCTCATGTTTCGCTTTTTTACCAAATATTTATCCAATGATCTGGCTATTGATCTCGGTACAGCCAATACTTTGATTTTTATTAAAAATAAAGGGATCGTACTGAATGAACCGTCAGTTGTTGCCGTGCAAAACGATACCATAAATGCTAAAAATGGTATGCTGGCGGTAGGTACAGCAGCAAAAAAAATGCTGGGACGCACTCCGGGTAGTATTCAGGCAATCCGGCCAATGAAAGATGGGGTGATTGCTGACTTTAATGTCACTGAAAAAATGCTCAAGCAATTTATCAAAAAAGTAAACAATAGCCGCTTTACTGCACCACGTATTGTTATCTGTGTGCCTTGTGGCTCAACTCAGGTTGAGCGCAAAGCCATTCGTGACTCTGCTCTGGCTGCTGGAGCGTCAATTGTTAACCTGATTGAAGAACCAATGGCCGCAGCTATTGGTGCAGGTTTGCCTATTGAAGAACCTACTGGTTCCATGGTGGTTGATATTGGTGGTGGTACAACTGAAGTGGGCGTGATTTCCCTGTCTGGCGTGGTTTATTCTCACTCAATCCGTGTAGGCGGAGATGCGTTTGATGATGCAATCATCAACTATGTACGACGCAATTATGGCATGCTGATTGGTGAATCAACTGCTGAGGAAATCAAGAAAAGCATCGGTTCTGCTTTCCCAGGTATGGAAGTTAAGGAAATTGAGGTTAAAGGCCGTAACCTGGCTGAGGGCATTCCCCGTGCCTTTACAATCAGTTCGAATGAAGTACTTGAGGCGCTGACTGAACCATTAAACCAGATTGTGCAAGCCGTTAAAAACGCTCTGGAACAGACGCCACCGGAGCTGGGTGCTGATATTGCCGACCGTGGTTTGGTACTGACTGGTGGTGGTGCATTACTGAAAGGTTTGGATCGATTGCTGTCAGAAGAAACCGGTCTGCCAGTGATGATTGCCGAAGATCCGCTAACTTGTGTTGCTCGTGGTTCTGGTCATGCGCTAGATATGATTGGTAAAATGAATTCTGTATTTGTATCCAATCCTTAAACACCGTAATGTTTGTTTAATATAATTAACAATGGCAGAGCCTTCACTTAATTTTGTCCACAATGGCCTGCGCAGTACCAGTAAACTGGTTGTTTTGTCACTGGTTGCGGTTGCATTGCTGTTGCTTGATAATCGTTATGATGTGGTTAAAATCAGCCGCAATTATATTGGTACGGCCTTATATCCCTTGCAATGGCTGGCCATGCAGCCGGTTAATGCTGTTTCCAATAGCATGGTTTTTTTTGAAAAACAGCAAAACCTGAGCAATGAAAACAGGATGTTAAAGGCGCAAAATGCGCAGCTCAAACTGCAAATCAGTCAGTTGGATGTACAGTTAAAATCTGTAGTTAGCCTGGATCATTTGTCCCAACTCCAGAAAGCAGCGCTACCACAGGCACAGGTGGCACAGATTGTATCCAATGATGCCAATCCACTGGCTGATCGTTTCATTATTGATAAGGGCAGCCACCATCAGATTCGTCAGGGTGATGCGGTAAGCGACGAACATGGGCTGATTGGTCAGATTACGTCTGTTCAGCCATTAAGTTCTGAAGTCACCTTGATAACCAGTAGTAATACAGTTATTCCGGCGATGGTGATGCGAACTGGTGTACGTACACTGATTTATGGCCGTTCGGGCAGTCTGGATCTGCGCTATTTTCCTGCCAATGCAAGCCTGTTGCGTGACGACTTACTGGTTACTTCCGGAATGGACAGTATTTATCCGGCTGGTATCCCTATTGCTACTGTGACACAGGTACAAAGTGGTAATGGTTCGCCTTATTATCGTGTACAGATTGAACCTGTTGCACAGTTACACAATAGCAATTTTGTACTGGTTATTCCACAAAAGCATGGGCAGACTGCTCATTATTCTGCTGATGTAGTAGTTACTAACCCACCCTCTGCCAATCATGACTGAAGTTGACAGCCTGCACCGTCGTACCCGAAAACGGCTTATTGTATTGAGCCTGGTGGTTGCACTATTTCTTGACCTGATTCCTTTTCCTCAACCTCTGGCTGGCTGGTTGCCAGCCTGCACAGCTATGATGACTTTGTACTGGAGCTTACACCGGCCAAAAAACATTGGTATCGGTATGGCTTTTGTACTTGGTCTGGTGATGGATGTTGGCCTTGGTACACCGTTTGGGCAACATGCATTGGGTTTAATGGCGGCAGTATATCTGGTTGAGCAAAACCGGCATCAGATACTTGGTTATTCCTATGGATATCAGGCTCTGACTATTTTTGGCTGCCTGATGCTGATGACATTGTTATTAGTGATTGTACATTTCTTTTCAACCCATCAGTTTACTGGCTGGAATCTGTTTGTTTCTCCATTCATCAGTGCTCTGCTCTGGCCTCTTTTATCCAAGTTCATGCTTTATCTCGCCTATTCCAGACGTCTATGAAAGCACTGCAATTTCGAACCAAAAAAAAACGCCCGTCCAAACCTGCTCAACATGGTGATCTGGGGCTGCGGATTGCGGTTGCTTTTATATTGATTATCGTCTGTTTCTGCATGCTGATTGCCCGCTTTGTCTATTTGCAAGTAATTAAATATGACGACTATGTTATTGCAGCCACTAACAATCGCATCTCGCTGATACCCACGCCACCGATAAGAGGTGAAATAGTTGATGTTAATGGTGTGGTACTGGCACATAATTATCCAGCCTATTCGCTGGAAATCACCCCAAATCAGGTGCATGGCAAACTTGAAGATACAATTAATGCATTGCGCGCGTATGTAGATATCACACCTGGTGACCTGAAACGTTTTAAAAAATTCCGTGCCGACTATCGTTCCTATGACAAAGTGCCATTAAAACTTAAGTTAACCATGGAAGAAGCCAGCCGGCTGGCTGCTGAACTGTATCGTTTTCCGGGTGTAGAAATTAATGCACGAACATTTCGGGATTATCCGTACGGCGAATTGCTGGCACATATAGTGGGATATATCGGCCGTATCAGTGACCGTGATATGACTGCTCTTGAGAAAGCCAATCTGATTGCGTTATACCGTGGTAGCACACATATCGGCAAAATGGGACTGGAAGAATACTATGAACGGCAGCTGCATGGCGTTCCAGGTTATCGTGAAGTTGAAAAAGATGCGCAAGGTCATATTGTCCGTACAATTAAAACAGTACCTGCAATTCCTGGGCAAACGCTTCGTTTAGGACTGGATATCCGTGTACAGCAGGAGGCAGACCGCCTGATGGGTAATAAACGAGGTGCTTTGGTAGCTATCAATCCGCAAACGGGTGCAATATTGGCAATGGTATCCAAACCGAGTTATAACCCGAATTTGTTTATTGATGGAATTGATACGGATACATGGAAAAGTCTGAATGAGGACTGGCGCCATCCCTTATTGAATCGTGCCACACAGGGAATGTATCCGCCCGGTTCTACTTTCAAACCATTTCTGGCTATGGCTGCGCTCGAAAGTGGCAAGCTTACCCAAAGTACAGTTCTGCCTGCGCCAGGAGTATGGAGTATACCAGGTTCAACCCATCAGTTTCGTGATGCTGCTCGTAGCGGACATGGTTCGGCCAATCTGAGCAAGGCTATTCAGGTTTCATCAGATACATTCTTTTATCGTCTGGGTTATGAAATGGGTGTAGACCGTATGTCACCTTATTTAGCCCAGTTTAATCTGGGTAAACAGACCGGTATCGATATAAATCATGAATACACGGGGGTATTACCTACGCGCGCATGGAAGGAAAAAAGATTTGCTCGCAATAAGCCACAGGCGCGGGTATGGCAACCGGCAGATAGTGTTAGCATGGCCATTGGACAGGGCTACAATGCTTACACTCCATTACAGATAGCTTTTGCCACAGCAATTCTGAGTAATGATGGTATAGTCTATCGTCCTCATCTGGTTCAGGCTTTGCTCGACCATAATTCACAAAAAATGACTTTAATCGACCCGCAACCGGTTCGAACATTACCATTTAAGCGCAGCAATTTTGAATACGTTAAGGATGCAATGCAAAAGGTATTGAAACCGGGTGGTACTGCCGCGGCAATCGGTTCGGGTTTGAGTTATTCCATGGGTGGTAAAACCGGTACAGCACAGGTGGTGCAGATTAAACAGGGTGCCCGTTATAATGCTGCAGCACTGAAAATGCAGCTACGTGACCATGCCTGGTTTATTGCTTTTGCGCCAGCTGATAAACCACAGATTGCCATTGCTGTTATTCTGGAAAACAATGGCTGGGGGGCAACAGCTGCGCCACTTGCCCGGCAATTGGCTGATTTTTATCTGTTAAAATTAAAAAATCTACCCAGTGCAGGCCAATCAACCAACGCTTCAGATTTACCAATGAATGATTTATCCAATAATGCCATGATGGATGCGCGGCGGCATGATGAACATAGTCAGGCTGCTTTGCCGCCATTACTGCGCGCTTATCATCCCCAGTCTGGCTTGCGAGATAAATGATGATTAATGAAAAACAATGGCTCAAACGCTTTTGGTACAAATTGTGGGCACCAATGGATGTATGGCTGTTTTATGCCATGCTGACCATTTATGTGATGAGTCTGTTTCTGCTGTATTCTGCCGACGGACAGGATTTTGGCCAGCTGGAAAATAAAACTCTACATACCATTCTCAGTTTTATTTTATTGTGGGTGATTGCTCGTACGCCACCACAGATATTAAGTAATTTTGCTTTACCGTCGTATTGTCTGGGTATATTGCTGCTGATTGGTGTACATTTTGTCGGAATTACTGTAAATGGTTCTACTCGCTGGTTGAATATTGGTATAGCTCGTATTCAGCCTTCGGAAATTATGAAAATTGCGGTTCCCATGTTATTGGCATGGTATTTTCAAAAAAACGAAAGTAATATACGCTGGTATCACTATAGTATTGCCTTTGTGCTGATTTTTATTCCTGTAGCACTGATTTTAAAACAGCCGGATTTAGGTACAGCTACGTTAATTATGGCATCTGGTTTGTTTGTGATATTTTTCGCCGGTTTACCGTGGAAAGTCATTATTTCAGCGATTATTGGTTTCGTGGCCATGCTGCCTGTAATCTGGAATTATGGAATGCATGATTATCAGCGCATGCGGGTTTTAACTTTGCTTGATCCCACAAAAGACCGCCTTGGTGCCGGATATCATATTCTGCAATCAATGACTGCAATTGGTTCTGGTGGTATCTGGGGTAAAGGCTGGCTGGAAGGCTCACAAACTCATCTTGATTATATTCCCGAATCAACGACAGACTTCATCTTTGCTGTGTTTGGTGAAGAGTTTGGGCTGATCGGAAATATCCTGCTAGTCACTGTATACACATTTATTCTTATGCGTGGGTTATATATTACCTTTAAGGCACCTACACTGTATTGCCGTACCTTGGCTGGTGCTTTGACCATGACCCTGTTTTGCTATGCATTTGTAAATATGGGCATGGTTAGTGGTATTTTACCTGTGGTTGGGGTGCCTTTACCGCTAGTGAGCTACGGTGGTACCGCTACTTTATCGGTAATGGTTATCCTGGCAATGCTGATGGGTATCAGTAATCAGCGCAAACAGTAATACCAGATTGCATCTTGATTGATACTTTTTTTGGCGGCAGTAGTAAAAAATCGAAACCTTATAAAAGGTTTCGATTTTTTTGCATAAATATAAAATCTGAATCTAAATATCTATCTAAGCTTTTTATTTGGGTCTGTGGGTTAGGACTTCATCAATCAGACCGTATTTTTTCGCTTCCTCAGCCGACATAAAATTATCGCGATCGGTGTCTTTTTCAATTTGAGCCAGTTTTTGGCCGGTATGGCGCGCCAAATGTTCGTTTAATTGTTTTTTCAGCTTGAGTAATTCACGCGCATGGATTTCGATATCCGAAGCCTGGCCACCCAATCCACCACTGATAAGTGGTTGATGAATCATGACCCGGCTATTTGGCAAAGCAAATCGTTTACCTTTAGCTCCAGCCGACAGGAGGAAAGCGCCCATACTTGCAGCCTGCCCCAGACATAAAGTTGCCACATCAGGCTTGATGAAATTCATGGTATCAAAAATGGACATACCGGCAGTTACCGACCCGCCCGGAGAGTTGATGTAAAGAGAAATATCCTTATCAGGATTTTCACTTTCCAGAAACAGTAACTGGGCTACAACCAGATTGGCAGTTTCATCGGTAACTGGGCCAACCATAAATATAATCCGTTCTTTGAGCAGGCGCGAATAGATGTCATACGCACGTTCTCCGCGGCCACTCTGTTCTACAACCATAGGTACCAGACCCAGATTTTCAATATGTGACATGTTTTTTCCTCAATTGAAATAAAAGCACCTAAGCAGCTTCACAACTACTTCGGTGCTTTGGTCGTTGTTTAATGCGTACTACATTCAGGCCTGAGCCTGTTGTCCCATAACTTCATCAAAAGTCAGTACTTTATCTGCCACTTTTGCTTTGCTTAAAACGTAGTCAACTACATTCTGCTCTATAGCCAGTGAAGTAGGTGCCTGTAAATTCTTTTTATCGCTATAATACCAGTCGATAACTTCTTGCGGGTCTTCATAGCTATCCGCAAATTCAATGATTACGTTACGTACCTGTTCTTCTGATGGTTCCAGTTTTTCTTCGCGCACCAGTTCGCCCATAATCAGGCTGATGGCCACACGACGGCTGGCCTGCTCATTGAACATATCCAGTGGCAATTCCAAATCTTTCTGATCCATACCCTGTGCCGCAAAATTTTCTTTCATTCGCGCGGCCATGGTTTTTGCTTCTTCAGTGATCAATGATGAAGGAACATCAACCGGAGTAGCAGCCAGTAAGGCATTAATGGCACTGTCTTTAGTCATTTCACTTACACGACGGTTTACTTCACGGCTGACATTTTTCTTAATTTCAGCACGCATTTTTTGTACATCACCGTCTTCAATACCCAGTGATTTGGCAAATTCTTCATTTACTTCTGGCAGCACTGCTTCAGAAACATTTTTCAGTGTGATGGTGAAAATAGCAGTTTTACCGGCCAGATCCTTACTCTGATAATCTTCTGGGAATGTTACGGAAACTTCTTTTACATCGCCCTCTTTCATACCAGCAATACCTGCTTCAAAGTCTGGCAACATCTGGCCTTTGCCCAGCAGGAAGGGGTAATTTTCGGCAGTGCCGCCTGCAAATGCTTCACCATCAATTTTACCAGCAAAATCAATGATAACCCGATCATCGTTACGTGCTTCACGTTCTACATGATTGAAACGGGTACGTTGCTGGCGCAGGATATCTACAGTTTTGTCAATTTCTGTGTCGCCAATTTCAGTACTGAATTTAGTTACTTCCTGAGCACTTAAATCACCGATTTTGATTTCAGGGAATTCTTCAAATACCACGGCAATTTTATATACTTTTTCATCATCCTGATCAGCATCTTCCAGTGCAGTAAGACTTTTCAGGCCGGCAACCTTCAGTTTTTCAGCTACGATAAGGTCTTCAAATGCTTTATGGGTCATTTCATTCAGCACTTCATCGCGAATGCCATAACCATACATGGAATCAATCATTTTCAGCGGTGCTTTACCCGGACGGAATCCATCAATACGAGCACGTTTCTGTGCTACTTTCATGCGTGCGTTAACTTTTGCTCGGATGTCTTCCCAGTTCAGAGCCAAAATGATTTTACGCTCTAAATTATCTAGTTTTTCTACTGTTACGCTCATCGTAAACCCTTAGATGTCAGTTAATCTGATTTGGTTCATTTGTCTTAAAAGTACTGCTTGGGCTGTACGCACACGGGCATTCACTCATGCAGACAAAAATTAAATGGCAAGTGTACCATAAGCCTTTATAAAAGCCTATGTAATGACAAAACACTTTCAGCAGTTTGTGGCTGATTAGCTGTGCTGAGCTGTTTTCATTATTCTTTCTACTTCATGCCAATAGCCATCAGCGTGTTGTTGCACCAATGCAATCATGCCCTGCCTGATTTGCTTAATCTGATTGAAATTAACAATTGCATTACTGCTTACGCGTACTGGCGACAGGAAAGATAAATGGTCAAGTACATAGAAGCGCTGGTGCTCCTGAAATTCAAATTCTGCCCAATTTTCAATGTAACGTCCCTGCCAGCATAAAGGATATAACGGTGCCTGAAAATGCTGGTTGGCTGAGGGTGTAAATAGCATGCCACGGATAATACTGGCGCGCTGCAACAGGCTGGGTTCAAGTATCAGGTCTTTTAAAGCACTTTCAGCAGCAGGCTGAATACTTAATGCTAATTGCTGTTTGATTTTGTGCATTTTATCCATTAGCCGGTCTGCTTTGTTCAGGCCAATAAAACTTTCTGCTTTGTCTGACTGGCTGCCATAATATTTACAGGTTAATTCCAGATGGAAAATCTGATCATTTAGCTGCACGATGAAGTCAAAGGCTCCTATTGTGCGCTGATTATCCTGAACGGGCAAATTATGAGCAATTAAGCGGCTATGCGGCGCATGTAAAAACCAGTAGTAAAGTAAGCGTTCTGCATATACCCCCAGATGAGTCTGATAGCCACTATGTTGTTTCAGAAACAGGTACAGATTATCCGGCTGTTCATCTAGTGACAGCAGAAATCGAAATCCCTCATCTCCTAATAATATTGAAACTGGTAGCTCAGCAGATGATATCCAGGGCGATGGCGCGGTTAGCAAGCTGGCCAAATCACGCACAATCGTTTTTTTCAGACGCCACCAGATTGGATCAGAAGCATAATTCATAAGTTTTTTCTCCTCTTGTATAGACAGATTGTGCAATTGGCTGCTAATTATGCTTTTTCTGTATTTGTTGATTTATGGTGTTATAAAAGCCACGTAAGACATCAATATCTTCCGTGCTTAGCTGGGCACGATCAAACATGGCCGCCATGCGCCGCATTAGCCGTTCTTCATTGCGACGGTTAAAGAACCCGGCAGTGCTCATTACCTCACGTAAATGTTCTACCATACTGCTTGTCTGCTGATGTGTAGCCAGATTTTGTTCCTGCTTTAAATGAGCCATGCTGATATCAACGTGACTGAACAACTCATAACAGATTACCTGTACAGCCTGTGCCAGATTGAGGGAAAAATAACCTGGATTACCATTGATGGTAATCAAACGATTGCAGCTTTGTACTTCTTCAATACTCAAACCAAAAGTTTCATTACCAAATACAAGTGCTATTTTCTGCTCAGCACGTGCGGCATCAATTAGTGATGGCATAATTTCGCGTGGCGTATGCAATGATGCAGTCAGTTCACGGCGCCGGCTGGTTAATGCACAGGACAATGTAGTTTCTGCCAGTGCTTCATTGAGGGAGGCAACAATTCGCGCATTCTCCAGTACATCACGTGCACCTGAAGCAAGAGTAAAACTTTCTTCAGGCAGAACGAAAGCAGCAGGATTTGCATGATCAAACACAGCGGGCTCTGGTGTCATCAGAGTCTGCATCAGATTGGGTGCAACCAGTGTCAATCTGTTTAACCCCATTGTTTTCATGGCTCGTGCTGCTGAGCCAATATTTGCCGGATGGCTGGTGCGGGTAAGCACAACAGTAATGTTATTAAGAAAATCGGGAAGTATGGGTTTATTCATGTTTGCAATTAAAATAGGGATGGAGCTCTCAGACAGCGGAACACTGATAAATCCTGTATATTATAGCAAAATCATCCTGTGCAAACGGTAGGTCTGGCGTGCCGGTTTGGGAAAAAGCATTTTTTGCCGTATAATTGCTTTCTATCTATTCTGTTTAATTGCCGCAATGTTTTTGAGATGCGGCATTTGTTCTTTAACATACATCATTTTGTATCTGTTTTAAGCTTTTATCAGCCCTATCACGAGAATTAGCATGAATCCTATTTTAACTACTGCCTGGAAAGCAGCACGCAAGGCCGGCCAAATGATGCATCGTGCCAGCAGCAATTTAAATAATATTAAAATTGATAATAAAGCTGCTAATGATTTTGTTTCAGATGTTGATCGTGAGGCAGAACGTATTATTGTTAACACTCTTCAGGAAGTGTACCCACACCATGCCATTTTAAGTGAGGAAGCTGGCTATCTGGGTAACGACAATGCTGAATATCAGTGGATTATTGATCCACTGGATGGAACTACCAATTATTTGCATGGTCATAAACAGTATGCCATTTCAATGGCATTGCTGCACAAAGGAACTTTAACTGAAGCGTTGGTTTATGCACCGGAGCAAAATGATTTGTATGTGGCCAGCCGCGGCCAAGGTGCATTACTGAATGATAAACGCATTCGGGTGAGCAACCGCATTGATTTGTTGCGCAGCCTGATTGCAACGGGTTTTCCAGTTGTTGACCAGAGCATGATGGATACTTATCTGGCCATTTTAAAAGATATATTGGCGAAAACAGCCGGTGGCCGCCGTGAAGGGTCTGCGGCACTGGATTTATGTAATGTAGCCTGTGGCCGTGTAGATGGATATTTTGAGTTTAATCTGAAACCGTGGGATATTGCAGGTGGTGCTTTGATTGTGCAGGAAGCTGGCGGTATTGTTACCGACATGCAGGGCGAGCAGACTTGGCTGGATAGTGGTGACATTGTGGCTGCTAATCCGAAAATTCTGGCACAGTTATTGCAAATTATTGCACCTCATTTAGCAATATAATATATTTTGTGGTGGTTTATGCGGTTAAACCGCTACCACCAGATTTTATATCTGTCTTTGATAGGGGTAATAGTCATGAAAAAAGTTCTGTTTACCACTTTGTTAGCTTCATATGCAGGTCTGGTATTAG
This sequence comes from Snodgrassella alvi, assembly GCF_002777425.1. Classification (GTDB taxonomy): domain Bacteria; phylum Pseudomonadota; class Gammaproteobacteria; order Burkholderiales; family Neisseriaceae; genus Snodgrassella; species Snodgrassella alvi_B. Next base: position 70,840 of record NZ_MDVC01000002.1, on the reverse strand, counting down.
CACAAGGTATTGTAGCCAATAATGCATGGGCACGATTCAGCGTACCCGGTATGTCTTCCAGCGGTGTATTTATGGATTTGGACAATCATTCTGGTAAAGATGATGTATTGCTGAGTGCATCCACACCGGTAGCAATGTCCAGTGAAGTACATGAAACTATTGAGGTAAACGGTGTGATGAAGATGCGCCCGCTAGCACATGGACTGCCCTTGCCTGCTGGACAGGTAACCCAGCTACAGCCGGGTAAAATGCATATTATGTTGATGGGTTTGAAAAAACCACTGACAAAAGGGACTACCATTCCTGTGCGCCTGACCTTTCGCCATGCCAAACCGATTACCCTTAATGTGCCAGTTAGTGTCGCACCGGCCACTAAGACAGATGCGGCCATGCCAGAACATTCGCATATGCATCATTAAGTTAGCCTGCCAGCTGGATAATTGAATTGGCTAACTTAAATTCCAAACCTGAATTTACTCAGGTAATTCTATGTAACTATTTGTATAATCAGTGCTGTGTTTTCAGTGTCGATTATATTTGCTGTCAGTAATAGATATTTCTCAAATATATAGTCTCATAGCAGGCAGATTACTGCTTTTTGAAAATAATTTAATTTTAACTATTTATGATTTCCTTATTGCATTCAGGCAAATTCTGGCTGAAATTGATGGTATTTAGCTGTCTGGGCATCTTTTTGCTCTTGGCCATCGATATGGCTGTGCTACATTATTTGTTTAATGCAGAAGAAATTAATAAGCGCGCTAATGCACTCGTGGCTGAGAGCGGCCGTCAGGTTGTTTTTGACCCGGATATCAGCCGTTCAATATTTCCACGCCCAACTGTAACCTTGCATCAGGTACACATTCAAAATAAAGCCACCAAAACAGATGATATCAATATTGATAATATGAAAATCGGTCTGGGCTGGCAGAGTCTGTTTGGCCGTCTGACTATTGAAAAGTTGCAGCTAATGGATACAGATATTAATCTGATTCGAAATAGTCAAGGGCACTGGAATCTGGTTGATTTATGGCAAAAGTCACATAAAGGTAAGAAGCTTCAGATTAATCGTCTGATTCTGGATAATGCCAGTTTTCGCATTCATGATGGGATTAATCTGCAACAGATTAATCAGTTCAATTTAAGGTGGCAAAATCTTGGCAGCACCAGCATGCTTCAGCTAAACGGGGTGTTAAGTGGTGAAGGTATGCAAACCACGCAATGCCAGCTTAGCGCTGTATTCCATCCTGATGCAGTCATGCAATGGCAGGATGTTAAACTCGACGTAAAAACCAGCTTGCCCACTTTGGGTGACAGTAATGGCCAGTGGCATTTTGATGCTCGCTGGCTGCCACAACAGCAGTTATTCCAGACATCGGCCGTGCAATGGCAGTGGCACAGCCAACGTAATAAGTTACATGTTACTGGTAACGGCCAAAACTGGCAGGTAGGCTGGGCTAAACTGTTTTTACCGCAGTTAAATGGTGTAGCCACTGCACAGATTGGCGACAATGAGATTAATGCAACATTATCTGCCAGCAATACCAGCTGGTTGCAGAATCATTGGTCTCTACCCCAGTTTCAAATCGATAGTGGCTGGCAAAGTCATTTATATCAGACCGCGCTGACCCTCAGGGGGCAGTTATCCTGGCTGGATATGCGTCACTGGAAAATTGATAATTTTTCGATTAACAGCCATCAGGATACAGTAGATGCACTGCCCAATTCACGTTTTATCAGTGATTTATCAGGTACCGTACAGGGTGATGATGCCGGTAATGGCCAACTCAATCTGCAAGGTCAGTTTGATAATCAGCCTATAAACATTGCACTGGATTATCAGACAGACCGGCATTTGGGGAAAATAAGCGGCAATATTCATCTTGTGCAGTTGAATTTACGCCCTTACTTAGAAACGACTACAGATCTGCTATCAGCCGACTGGCAACAACTCTGGCTTCGCTGGTTCAGAAACAATTCAGTTAATACACAACTGGCTATCGACTCCATCCTCACACCTACGGTGCAACTGAATCAGTTTAAAACCCAACTAGCCTTAGATGCACGTACTTTCACGCTGAACCCAATCAGTCTGCAAATATATGGTGGTAGCAGTAATGGTATGTTGCAGGTAAGTAATACCAATCCATTAACTTGGAAAGTGCAGCAACACGCAAATCGTGTGCAAATGAAGTCTTTCCTACAGGATACATTTGGTTTGCATAATCTGGATGGCAAGGGCGATGCAGATATTGATTTCTATGGTGTTGGCATTAGCCGCCAGCAATGGTTGTCCAGCCTAAGCGGGCAGGCACACATCCAGATTAATCAGGGTGTCTGGAATGGTATTGATATCAATAATATTCTGCAAAACAGCGATAACCAGACTACAGTGGCCTATAACGAAACCAGTCAGACGCCGTTTCGCTTTATCCGGCTGGCTATTCCATTAAATAATGGATATACCAAAAACAGTCGTATCGAATTGCATGCCGATAATTTTGATATTAAAGGTACAGGCAGTGTTAAGTGGCTGCAACAGCAGATGGATTACAACGTACTGATTGCTACCCGACGGGCGAAACAGCAAAATCTGTTGCCATTACGTATCAATGGCTCATTTACCCGACCAGCCTTCACCATTGACTATCAGCGCTTGACTGCTGGCTTGCATACATCGCAGCAAAAGCAGGACAGTTTACGGCAAACATTACAGCAGCAATGGTTATGGCTGAATCAGGGAAGCACTGCATCATCTGAAAACCATGAACCAGCGCACCAGCCATGAGCATTTACGTTTTTCATGGATGGCCACAGCCAGATGAGTTAGCCCAGCAGCTAGGCAATGATGAGCAAGTAGAGCTAGTGATTGTTGCCGAAAAGTGGCCAGAATCTTTGCTTGCAGAATCATCAGCCGGCCAGACTATTGTGCAGCAATGGCTTGAAGCAAAAGTATTCTGGCAGCAGCAACCCGTTTTCAGCTATCCCTTTCATGATGCTGGTAAATTTACGCTTATTCAGCCACAGGTATACGAGCAATGGGTGCAGTTTAATCCCGGTATGGCCTGCCCTACACCGCTATATTCCAAATTCATTTACAAGCCCTGGCTTACCTTGCCGGCACCACTACCGATTAAATCTGTAGTGGTTATTGGTGCGGGTATCGCCGGAGCAGCCACCGCTTTTGCGCTGGCAAAACGTGGTATAGCGGTAACAGTAATTGAGCAGCATGCAATTGCCAGTGCAGCATCAGGCAATCATCTTGGCCTGTTGTATGCAAAAATTTCAGCGCATGCAACTGTACAAACAGAATTGTTACTGGCTGGTTATGGCTACAGCCATGCGCTCCTCAGGAATTGCCTGCCTGCCAGACAAGGCTGGCTGGATTGTGGTGTTATTCATCTGGATTACAACGCCACCGAAGAGAAGCGTAACACTTTGCTGGCACAGCAAAATCCTCAGAGCGCACTCTTTCAGACTGTTACAAAAGCAGAGGCAGGCCAGATTGCTGGTATAGATGTGCCATATAGTGGCCTATGGTGGCCGTATGGTGCTGCGATTAACCCATTTAGCTTGATTCAGGTTTTACTCAGACATCCGCTGATACAGGTGTTAACGGCTACTAAAGTAAATACGATTTCCCGCCAGAATGACTTATGGCAGATCACCTGTCAGCACCAGCAAAAATCGTTTTATCTTGATGCATCTCATATTGTGATTTGTGCCGGTGCCGAGAGTAATTCCCTGTATCCAGTTGCTGGCTGGCCACTGCATAAGATACGCGGGCAGACAACCACTGCCAGCATGCGTTCAGAAGCAACCCATCTAAAGTGTGCACTGAGTGGCAATAGCTATATCACACCAGCATGGCAAGATAAACTTTGCTTTGGCGCTACATTCCATCCTAACCAGACTGATGATAATTTGTCTGCCGAGGATGAAAATCTTAACTGGCAACAATTACGCCAATGGCTGCCACATCTGGCCGCAGATTTATGTCCAAATACCAGCCCCCAGGGACATGCAGCAATACGCTGTGATGCTTTCGACCATTTACCGGTGGTAGGGCCTGTTGGTGATACTTTTGCCATGCTGACACAGTATGCCCAATTACGTCTGGACAAAAACTACCCGCTTACTCAACCCTGTCCATGGCAGCCGGGTATATTTATCAATACAGCTCATGGCAGCCGCGGGCTGGTAACTGCTCCCCTATGTGCAGAAGCCATAGCCGCCACTATGCTTGGCCTGCCATCGCCATTGTCGGTTCGGCTGCAACAGGCGCTCCACCCTAACCGCCTGCCCATTAGATCACTGACGCACCATCAGTCTTTCCAGTTATCGATTTAAGCATAATAACATTTTGCACAGCTCTAATGTTATAGGGTATCATTACTGTAATGTTATATAGTAACATTTATTATCAGGCTGAATCGGTAAAGGCATAATATGTTTTCTCTTTTGCTGTGTGGAGTGGGTAAACGCTTATCCTGGGTGAGCGTGATTCTGGGATTGCTGTGGTTGATGTATGCTTGGGCAGTGTGCGCATCATGAGTATTCAGGTTGACAATGTTACCGTTAGCTATCGACACCGGCCAGCTATCCACCATATCAGTATCGATTTTAATTCTAATGAAATGTGGGCAATATTCGGCCCTAATGGTGCGGGTAAATCGACACTGCTGAAAGCCATCATGCATCTTGTTCGCCTTGATAGCGGCCAGATTCGCTGGCCACAATTGCAACGATCTGATATTGCCTATCTGCCGCAACAATCCGACATTGATCGCAGCCAGCCAATGAGTGTATTTGAGCTCGTAGCGATGGGTTTGTGGTATGAGACCGGTTTTTTTTCCGCTGTCTCCGCAAGCATGCATCAACGTATTCTTGATGTTTTAAATCAGGTAGGCATGCTGCAATATAAGGAACGCAGCATTGCCCAGTTATCCAATGGCCAGTTTCAGCGTGTATTACTGGCGCGCATGCTGATTCAGAATGCCAAAGTATTGTTATTGGATGAGCCATTTAATGCCGTAGACGCCGCTACTACTTTTGCTTTGCTGGATATTCTCAAGGCACACCAGCAACAACACCAGTGTACCGTAATTACCGTTTTGCATGATTACGAACAGGTACAAGCCTATTTTCCTAATACCCTGCTGATTGCACGTGAAAAAATTGCCGCAGGGAAAACTGACAGCGTATTAACGGATCAATATCTGCAACAGGCAAAAGAAGCCATGCAGCAATATGAACAAAACCAGTGGTGTGACAGGTAAATCAATGAATATTGCCCATTTTCTTCTAGAGCCTTTTGCTGATTACGATTTCATGCGTTTTGCCCTGTGTTCGATTGTATTTCTGGCACTGGGAACCGCACCCGTAGGTGTTTTTCTGATGATGCGTCGCATGAGTCTGGTGGGTGATGCACTGGGACATGCCATTTTACCGGGCGCCGCGGTAGGCTATATGCTCGCAGGTTTGAGCCTGCCTGCAATGAGCATAGGCGGCTTTATAGCCGGCCTGCTGATGGCTTTGCTGGCGGGGCTGGCCAGCCGCTTTGCCAATGTGCGCGAGGATGCCAGTTTTGCCGCTTTTTTTCTCACCTGTCTGGCACTTGGGGTGGTCTTGGTGAGTAGAGGTGGTAATAGCGTAGATTTACTTAATTTATTGTTTGGATCCATACTTTCAGTAGACCGTGCGGCACTAACATTAGTCGCAGTTGTCAGCAGTATAACCATGCTGGTACTGGCCGTTATCTATAGACCACTGATGCTTGAAAGTATCGACCCTTTGTTTTTACGCTCTGTAAATGGTAAGGGTACACTGTGGCATATTATATTCCTGGTACTTGTCGTATTGAATCTGGTATCTGGTTTTCAGGCTTTAGGCACACTGATGTCCGTAGGTTTAATGATGTTACCCGCTATCAGTGCGCGTTTATGGCATAAAACCATGGGCGGCATCATGACCATAGCTGCTGCTATTGCAGTGGTGTGCGGCTATGTAGGCCTGTTATTGTCTTACTATATTGATTTACCTTCTGGCCCCGCCATTATTCTGTGCTGTGGCTTTGTCTATATTTTGTCGTTATTTATTGGCAGTGAGAGCGGTATATTATGGCGTTTATACAGACGCCAGCGCCATCATGTTGCCTGAAAAACAGATTACTGATTCATAAACCCATTTTAGGAGATGTGCTAATGAAACGTGGCTTTTTTATCTGCCTGTTAACCTTATGTCTGACGGGCTTTGCCCGCATGATTTATGCCGCACCTATACCTGTTATTACCAGCTTCAGTATTCTGGGTGATGTTACTCAGCAAATTGGTGGCGAACGTGTTCAGGTACACAGCCTGATTGGTACCGATCAGGATGCACACATGTATCAGTTGGTAAGCAGGGATTTGCGTCAAATGCGTACGGCCAAACTGATTTTGCTGAATGGTTTGGGACTGGAACCTTTGTCTTTACAACGTGCTGCCCAGCAAAGCCGTGTTCCCCTGTTTGTCGTTACTCAGGGTATTCAGCCACTGATGATGGCTGATGATGGACACGATCATCACCAGCACACCGACCCGCATGTCTGGAATGACCCCGTTTTAATGCAAACGTATGCGCGTAATATCGCCAATGCCCTGATTAGTGTAGACCCGCAAGGTAAAGCCTACTATCAGCAGCGGCTGACCGCCTACCAGCAACAACTTGCAGGATTAAACACCTGGGCCAGCAAAATGTTTAATGCCGTACCGCCAGAAAAACGTAAAATACTGACCGGACACGATGCTTTTGCCTATATGGCCAAGCGCTACCAGATTCAATTCATCGCTCCGCAAGGTGTAAGCACAGAAGCAGAACCGTCTGCGCGACAGGTAGCAGCAATCATCAATCAGATTCGCCGTGACCATATTAAAGCCATTTTTATTGAAAATATTAAAAATCCAAAAATGGTACAGCGGATTGCCAGTGAAACCCAAACCAGAATTAGCGGCCACCTGTATTCTGATGCACTGAGTAAAGGCGCACCCGCCGCAACTTATATTGATATGTTCCGTTATAATGTCAATGCTTTAAGTGCTGCCATGAAATAAGCGGGCAAACAAACGCATAGCCCAATCAACTTATGTGCCTGGTTTATGCGTTTGCTTTTAATTTTGCAGAGCCTGCCGCCAGCTATGTACATTAGACTGGCGGTTTTGCTCAAAATTTTCCAGCATATCCAGTTCAAAGCGCGAAAAACCGGCCTGTTCACGTGCATCAATATTCACATAGCCACGAAAAATAAATAAATCATAGCGACTGAGTAAGCGCCGGAATAAAGCCAATGGTTCCAAACCGCGCAGTCTGCATAGATACTGATACCAGTAATTCCCCACCTGCACATGCCCCACCTCATCGCGATAGATAATATCCAAAACGGCACAAGTGGCATCATCTCCCTTTTGCGCTATTTTAGTACGCATTCCCGGAGTAACATCCAGCCCACGCGCTTCCAGTACTCTGGGCACCAGAGCCATGCGTAACAGTGGATCAAATGCGGTTTTATAAGCCATATCCCACAAATGATTATGCGCGGAAAAATCACCATAATCGTAGCCCAAGGCCTGTAAACGCTGCCGCATAAGCTGGAAATGATGTGCTTCTTCGGCAGCAATCCGCACCCAATCGCGAGTAAATTCTTCTGGTAACAGCCGAAAACGATAGGCAGCATCAAGCGCCAGATTGATTGCATTAAACTCAATGTGACAAACTGCATGCAATAAGGCTGCATAACCCTCCGCTGTCGTAAACTTGCGACTTTTGACTTTGGCTGGCGGCACCAGCGTTGGCCGCACCGGATGGCCAGCAAAACGAAAATCTTTAATTACAGCAGTTTCATCCCGTTGCAATGCATTAGCTGGTGTTTGTAAACATAACTGTTGTGCCGCATTGCTCAGGGCACATTTTTCATCGGGCAAACAACTTAATAAGGCAGATTCCAGCAAGGCAGCAATAGACATTTTCAAAAACAGGCATAAAGTAAATTACAGTTCAGTATACATGGCCTGCACGAGCAAAATAAACCATCATTTAGATAGATTTTACTTTGCATATAGTGGAAATCACCTAATAGTTTTACAATATAAAATCTTTAACATGAAAAGGATAAATATATGAATTATTCACGCACGCTTAAAGGTACCCTACTTGCACTGACCTTGTCAGCCACATTTCCTGCCATAGCAGATGACAATTGGCAAACCTGTAAAGAAAAGCAGCAACAGATTGAGAAGCAATTACAATATGCTCGTGCCAATAATAATCAGAAACAAATTAATCGTCTAAATATCCAGAAAACCGATATTGCCCAAAACTGTAGCAACGAAGATTTGCGGCAGAAATATACCCAGAAAATCGATAAGTTAACCAATAAAATTAATGAAACCCAGCGCAAGCTGGACAAAGCTCAGGCTAAAGGCGACAGTGACAAAATTACTGACCTGCAAAATAAACTGAATGAGAATAAGGCAAAACTTCAACAGGCAAAACAGAACTTTGCCCGTTTTGAGCAGGCAGCCAAGCAGTAAATTGATCAATCCATGCTGATGGAAAAGTTAATAGGATTACGATTTTTTCTATTAGAATCCTATTGCATGATTACTTTACTTATATGGCACCCACGCCAATATTGCTTTAATCTTTAAATATAATTAAAAAGTAATTTATTATACAAACTAATAATTAATATTATTAATTTGTAATTTTATTTTAGCCCCCTCAGGAAACCGGTTACTTGCCTGAGATGCATAAGATATCATTTAAAATAGCCACTTGATTTACTAAAATGGTTTTGCCTGTTTGCAGCACTATTGTGCAGAAGTAGCCAAACAAGCAATTTCTGTTTCAACTTTAGCCGCGAACAGCTAAAATATTCATTAATAGTTTAGCAAAGGAGTGATTAATGCGAATTTTGAGTAAAGCTGTGCTTAGTGGCATTATGGCTATCAGCAGTGTACTGGTTAGTGCAGGTGGTTTAGACACCCTGCAAAAATTTAATTCAGATACAGATGGTATTTCTGGCCAGTTCACCCAGACAGTTCACAGCAAAAAACGCACGCAAACAACATCCGGGACATTTGCCATTCAACGCCCGGGGCTCTTTCGCTGGGAATACACGCAGCCTTATAAACAGACAATTGTCGGCGACGGTAAGACTGTCTGGTTATATGATCAGGATTTGGCTCAGGTAACCAAACAAGAGCAGAACCAGACAATTGGTGATTCGCCAGCAGCCATTCTTTCCAATAAATCAGCACTGAATGCCAATTATTCCCTGTCAGATGATGGCAGCAGCGATGGTGTCGATTATGTACGCGCCATACCGAAACGCAGTAATACCGGTTATCAGAATATTCGTATCGGTTTTCGTGGCGACAATCTGGCCAACATGCAGCTAAAAGACAGTTTTGGTAATCAAACCACCATCACATTCAGCAAAATCAATACCCATCCGCAATTTAACCGCAGTCAGTTTAAATTTACACCACCCAAAGGTGTCGATGTACTGACCCAGTAGCAAGCACAATTAAACAAACAGGCAGGTATTACCTGCCTGTTTTATTTCGCTATCAGCAGCGGTATACATATGAACGTCCATTGTGGGTGCTGCGACACCAGCGTGGCCTAAACATCATCCAGTTCATATCATCATCCCATCTGCGCTGCATTGCCCAGTCTCGCGCCTGTTGTAACCTTATCTTACTCACATAGTTGTCCCAAGCCAGTCTGTAACAACTCTGAAAAATCGGCAGATTAACCTTTTGCCGATATTCTTCCGCTATTTTCGCATTGGCAGGGTCAGAAAAAAATGCCGGATTTTGCATTTGTGCCTGCATCAATTCGGCAGTACGTGCATCACATTGTGATGCCAAATCCAGCTTCAGCTTCTGTTCAGCAGCTTTTTCCGCTGCCGCCCGGGCAGCTTTTTGTTCCGGTGTAGCACAAGCAGCCAGCACTAAGCCCATCAAGCCCAAAGTGAAAATTCTACGCCAATGCATATTAATTCCTTCTATCCAGCCAGTTAACGGACATTTATCATTATACGCCAGTATATTATGCCGTTCAGAAGCTATTTTGGCATAATCTCTACTACCGGCTTGCGCTGCCAGTAAGGCCGATAAGTGTGTAATAGCTGCCAGCGCACCGGCCGTGCCGATAAAGTAGTTTGCATGCCTCCCATCCGGTCTGTGCGCAACAGGGTAATACCCTCCTGTAGCAGCAACTGCTGTACCTGAACATGCGGGTGGCCATATGGATTGGCGAAGCCAGCACTGGCAACAGCATATTGTGGCGCCACTGTACGGATAAAATTCATATCACTGGAATGACGGCTGCCATGATGGCCTAAAATTAAAATCTGGCTGAATAAATTTTCGTTATATGCAGCCATTAAAGTACGCTCTCCCTTTTTGCCCAAATCACCAGTAATCAGGATGGCTTTATCGGCACTCACAACACGTAACACGCAGCTATATTCATTTTTTCCGCTTTTGGCCACCACCGGCTGATTAAGAAACTCAAACCATACCCCATCCCATTGCCAGTTTGAACCACCTCTACATGCTTGCACTGGAAAAGAATATGCTTGTGGTTGTCCAGCAATAATACTGTGTGGTTGCAGGTGCCGCTTAATCAGCGTTGCACCACCATCATGATCACTATCATTATGAGACAGAACCAGCGTATCCAGCCGTTTAATACCAGCAGCACGTAAATTGGGCAACAAGGCAGATTGCGCTGCATAGGCAGTGCCAGTATCAAACAATAATTCATGTTTGGCTGTACTGATACTTACAGCCAAACCCTGCCCAACATCCCATACCCTGATAACTGCTTCACCCTGAGCAGGACGCGGTGGTCGATAGCTGAGCAATAAAAGTAAAATCAATAGACATAATGGACGTAAATACCACCCGCGTGGCAGTAGCAACAGCAAAACAGCAATAAGCGCCAGCAGCCATAACGCCAAAGGAGCATGTGCCGGATAATATTCAGGAGCATAGCCAGCTACCCAGTGTAGCAGGCACATGGTTTGTTCACTCAGATAGGCGGCAAGAGTACGCAATATATCCACTGGTATAATCAATGACAGTAAGGCCAATGGCACCAGTACCAGCGTGAACCAGGGAATAGCCAGTGCATTTACCAGCGGCGATATGAGCGGTACCGAACCAAAGCAAAAAGCCACCAGTACAACCGAAGCCAGCCCTGCTGCCCATTGTGCCAGTACTAACTGACGCCATTTAGCACTATGGCCATAGCCGTCACCAGCCCACATCAACACAGCAACCAGCAGAAAAGACAGCCAGAATCCAACACTTAATACAGCCAAAGGGTCAAACAGCAATACAATCGCTATCGTTAACCACCATACCTGAAAGGCACGCAAATACCCGCGTCGCCAAGTTAAGGCCAGAATAATAATCATCAGCATACTGCGCTGAGTGGGAACAGCAAAACCGGCCAGTGCACTATAAAGAATAGCTGTCAGCACAGCCGTGCAGCGGGTGTATATCCATGGCTGGTGAATGCGTACGGGTAAATACTGTAAACATTTACCACATAACCATGCAGCCAGCATGGCCAGCATACCTACATGCAGGCCGGAAATACTAACCAGATGATTCAATCCAAGTGGGCGAAATATTTGCCAGGCGGCTGCAGGTAATGCAGACTGCTCACCGACAGCAAGCGCTTTGAGCAAGGCTACACCCTGCGGGTAAGTCTGAGCCTGTGCCTGCCAGCGTGCGCTACACCACAGACGCCAGCGTGCCAGCCATTCCAGCCAGCCAGATGTAGCTGGTAATGCTTTACGCTGCCCTTTGACGACTGTAGCCATCGCACCAATATGATTGGCCAGCGCCCAGGCTTCCTGATTGAAACCAACCTTATTGGTTTCGCCGATAATCGCACGTACTTTTGCCCTTACCTGCCATCTGCTGCCCGGCAGCCATTGCTGTTTTGTGTAATCCGTTAATAACCATTGCTGCTGTTGGCCGTTGGGTAAACTTACCTGAGCCACAAAGCGGCTGCGCTGCTGATTCTGCTGGGGAATATCCGTGACTTTAATCACAACATCTTGTAACTGTGCTTTATCCGTTAATGGCCATTGTTGTTGCAATATCATATCGGTACGCCATAATGCAAATATCACGCCAGCGCAAATTGCACAGCCATAACGACACCATTGCCAGCCAGGCCACACAATCAATACAGCCAGAATAAACAAAGCACTTAGCCATGGCAAAATTACAGACTGAGGTAATAAGTAAGACCCACAGACGCCCACAACCCACCATGGTAACCATGCACAGGCAAAACGGATTTTCGCCATATAAACAGCTACAATTCCCCAAAAAGATATAATTAATTTTATATTTATACTACATACATTATACCAAATAAATTAACATAAAATGTCTTTGTAATTTATTCATGGTTTAATCGGTATAATTCTAAATTAATCTCAGAAAACTTATAATTATTTTTCTATGTGTTATCGACTGAATCAGTTCAATCTTAAAGCCACTCAGGCATTAGTCAGTAATTAACCGATTTTCATCTGCTTATTTTATATATGGGTAAACACTAGCTACAGCAATCATCTTTGCATCAAATAATCAAACAGTTAAATGGAAGTAAATCATATAATAGCTTATACAAGACAGCGGACATCAATACTCAGATTTAACTATAAATAGCAAAGTATTCACAAAACTGATTTTTGCCCCGATCGATTACTCACTCGCATCAGATTAATCACAAGCCTGCCCAGATAGAGACAGCTTATATTTGCAAAACTACCCGCCTAAAATTAAATTTAATTAACATCAGTAATAGCCACTGTGAAAACAACCAAATGTAGGTATAATATAAAATTTGATAATCGTAAGCTGACTAGATTAAAAGGATTTAACTACACCATGGCGCAACAGCCTGCCGAGAGCGGAAAACTGAAAAAATCCTTAAAAAAATACATGCTCACTGGCGTGCTCGTATGGCTGCCCATTATTGTGACAATTTGGGTAATCAGTTATATCATTGGCATGGCAGATCAGCTCGTCAACATTTTACCGGCACGCTGGCAACCACAGGCATTTTTAGGTTTCAAAATCCATGGTATAGGTTTGCTGGCTGCGCTTATCATTGTATTTTTTACTGGCTTACTGGCAGCCAATATGCTCGGACGCAGAATATTAGCTGCTTGGGATGCATTTTGGGGGCGCATTCCTGTCGTAAAAAGCATTTATTCGGGCGTCAAGAAAGTATCTGAATCATTATTGTCAGATTCGCGCCAGTCGTTCAAAACACCGGTGTTGATACCTTTTCCGCAGCCAGGCATCTGGACGATCGGATTTGTATCTGGCCATATACCGGATAACATTGCATCTGCCCTGCCACATCAGGCTGGCGACACGCCGGCAAATGAGTACATTTCTGTATATGTGCCAACTACGCCCAATCCTACCGGTGGCTACTATATTATGGTCAATAGTAAAGATGTACGCGAAATCGACATGAGCGTGGACGATGCACTGAAATATGTTATTTCGCTGGGCATGGTACAGCCAGACGAACCCCCACATAAACAGTCATTACAGGCTATTTTCCCGCTACACAAACCAGCCAAACCACACTAGCACCGGGCTTTGACCGGGATGATATTCCTGATGACACAATTAACCGTAATCACTGCAACAAAGGCATTAAAATGCGAACCAACTATTGTGGCTTAATTAACGAGCAATATCTCGACCAGACCGTCACCGTAAAAGGCTGGGTACATCGCCGTCGCGACCATGGTGGTGTAATATTTATTGACTTGCGTGACCGCGAAGGCATCGTACAGGTTGTGATTGACCCTGATACACCAGAGGCATTTACTCTGGCCGATTCTGCCCGTAATGAATATGTACTGAGCATTACTGGCCGTGTTCGTGCACGCCCAGATGGCACCAAAAACGACAAAATGATTTCTGGCGGCATTGAACTGTTAGCCAAGGAAATAGAAATACTCAATACCGCTGCTACCCCTCCTTTCCTGATTGATGACGAGGGCATTAGCGAAAATGTTCGCCTCACCAACCGGATAATCGATTTACGCCGTCCGGTAATGCAGAATAATCTGCGCCTACGCTATCGTGTGGCCATGGCTGTGCGCCGTTATCTGGACAGTCAGGGATTTATTGATATCGAAACACCGATGCTTACCCGCTCTACTCCGGAAGGTGCCCGTGACTATCTGGTACCTAGCCGTGTATTCCCGGGTGAATTTTTTGCGTTACCCCAATCACCGCAATTATTCAAACAGTTATTGATGGTGGCCGGGTTTGATCGTTACTACCAGATTGTTAAATGTTTCCGTGATGAAGATTTACGTGCCGACCGTCAACCTGAGTTTACCCAGATTGACTTGGAGACTTCGTTCCTTAGCGAGAACGAAATCATGGATATCACTGAAAACATGGTTAAACTGGTATTTCAGGAAGCATTATCTGTCGATTTACCCACTTTCCCACGCATGAGCTGGCACGACGCCATGTTCCTGTATGGTTCAGACAAACCGGATTTACGGGTAAACCTGCAATTTACCGAGCTCACTGATGTTATGAAAACGGAAGAATTCAAAGTATTCCGTGCTGCTGCCGACATGAAAAACGGCCGAGTTGTGGCATTGCGTGTACCTAATGGCGCCGGATTAAGCCGCAAGGAAATAGATACTTATACCGAGTTTGTAGGCATCTATGGTGCCAAAGGTCTGGCTTATATCAAGGTTAACGACACCAGCAAGATAAACAATGGCGAAGACAGCGGCTTGCAGTCTCCGATTGTGAAATTCCTGTCTGATAGCGCATTGCAGTCGATTATTGAAAAAACCGGTGCCCAGAATGGCGATATCATTTTCTTTGGCGCAGACAAGGCTAAAGTTGTGAACGAAGCCATTGGTGCCCTGCGTGTCAAAATTGGCCATGAACACGGTGCTGCCAATGGTTACTTTACCGAAGAATGGCGCCCATTATGGGTAGTTGATTTCCCCATGTTTGAATATGATGAGGAAGAACAACGTTGGTCTTCCATGCATCACCCGTTTACTGCACCCAAGACTGGCCACGAAGATTTACTGGTAAATGCACCCGAACAATGCCTTGCCCGTGCTTATGATATGGTATTAAACGGCTGGGAAATCGGTGGTGGTTCCATCCGTATCCATCGTGCTGATATTCAGGAAAAAGTATTTGCTGCACTAAAAATTACACCAGAAGAACAACAGAATAAATTCGGTTTTCTCCTAAGCAACCTGAAATTCGGTGCGCCACCTCATGGTGGTCTGGCTTTCGGTCTGGACCGTCTGGTTACCCTGATGGCTGGTGCTGACTCCATTCGTGACGTTATTGCTTTCCCGAAAACCCAACGTTCACAGGACTTGCTGGTAGATGCACCAAATCATGTAGATGAAAAACAACTGCGTGAATTAGGCTTGCGCTTACGTCAGAAAGCTCAAACTGAAGAACAGAATTAATTGCTTTATTCAATAAAAAACTGCCTGATAGCTGTCAGGCAGTTTTTTTTATCGAAATCATCATTGATGATGAGAGTTAAATCAGAG
This sequence comes from Snodgrassella alvi, assembly GCF_002777425.1. Taxonomy (GTDB): domain Bacteria; phylum Pseudomonadota; class Gammaproteobacteria; order Burkholderiales; family Neisseriaceae; genus Snodgrassella; species Snodgrassella alvi_B. The sequence goes on along the minus strand of NZ_MDVC01000002.1, from coordinate 55,194 downwards.
CGTTTTAAAATTCAGAGCACTGGATTAAACCGACTATTATCAATAATTGATTAATCAACGCTTTTGCAGCCACACACCCGATTCAATATGTGGTGTAAAAGGAAACTGGTCAAACATCGCCGCTCGCTTAACTTCATGCGTAGTTAGAAGTATTTGCAGATTTTCGTGCAAAGTGACAGGATTACACGATACATAAATGATATTGTCAAATTTTTGCAATAATTCAAGCGTTGCCTGATCAATACCAGCTCGTGGCGGATCCACAAAAACCGAGCTGAACTGATAATCAGCCAGATAAATCTGCTCGCTCGCCAAACGCTGGAAAGCCCTGACACCGGTATAAGCCTCAGTAAACTCTTCGGCCGACAGCCGAGCCAAAGCAATATTATTTATCTGATTAGTTTCAATATTCCAACGCGCAGCCTGTACGGAGGTTTTTGATACTTCTGTAGCCAGCACCCGGCGAAAATGGCGGGACAGAGGCAGAGTAAAATTACCATTGCCACAATACAGTTCCAGCAAGTCTCCGCTATTAATCGCTTGCGCCACATTCGTAGCCCAACTCAACATGGATTGACATACTTCTGCATTAGGCTGAGTAAAACCACCTTCTAGCTGCTTGTACTGAAACACCTCATGATTAACAGTTAACCGCTCAATAACATAATCCCGTTCCAGAACTACTTTCTGTCCGCGACTGCGTCCCAAAATCCGAATACCCAGTTCGGCTGCCAATATTCTGGCCGCCTGAACCCAGCTATCGTCCAATTTTTTGTGATAAATCAGCGTTACCAGCGTGTCACCTGCCAGTGTGGTTAAAAACTCAACCTGAAACAGCCGTGCTTTTATCAGCTCATTGGCCTGTATGCTATCCAACAGCTTTGGCATCAGTGAATTAATATTTTCATGAGCAATAGTAAAATTACGCAACTTGCGTACATTACTGGCACTGGCTTTTTCACCCGGCGTAAACATGGCATAACTGCACTCATCCCCATCATGCCAGATGCGAAACTCGGCACGCATCCGGTAATGCGATGCAGGTGAAGTAAAAACCTGCACCGGTGGGAAAGCACAGTCTGCAAATAAATTATCCAGATAAAGTTGTTTATCAGACAGTTGTTGTTCGTAAGCGGCAGTCGTCATGAAATTAACAGGCAAAGCAAAAAAGGAGCTATTATAACAAACCCCTGTTTATTCCCGCACATCACGCTGAGTCTGTTGGCCATAATCTTCGGCTGCAATCATGGCAGCAATTTGTTGTGCCGTATCTTCAGCACTCTGTAACTGATTTTTCGCTTTTAAATTAATAAATTTATGTACCAGCGGAAATTTTTCTACATCGGCAGAACGAATATTCTGCTGCATATTCGTATCCACCACCCCAGGTGCAATGCTGGCAATACGCACGTGCGGATGCTTCTCAGCAGCCACTACCGCTGCATGCTGATCCAATGCAGCCTTGGTAGCACCATAAACACTCCAGCCTGCTATCGCATGGCGGCCAGCGCCGCTACTGATATGAGCAATACGAATGTCGGCTTTGGTGGCAGCCGCAATCACGGCATTGGTTAACAATAATGGCGCAGCAATATTTACCGTTACGGCTGTGATAATTGCATCATAGTCCTGCTGGCCGGCCAGTGCATTTGGTTCCACCATCCCGGCATTATTAATCAGAATTACTTCATTCTTGTTTTCCAGATTATTCTGCCAGCTAGCTGATTGTACTAATGTTGCCATCGCCTCTGCATCAGCAAAATCAATTGCATATTGCAGTAATCGTTCCGGCGGATTGTCCCAGCCATGCCGCGATAGGCCAACAACCCTGATTTCCTGAGCTAAATAGTATTCAGCCAGAGCGCGGCCCAAACCACGACTATGGCCAGTAATAATCACACAATTTTGCATATCAAATTCCTTTTTCAAGATTAACCAGATTTGTAGAGTGACACTGGATATCAGGCAAATCCATGGCCGACGAACATACCGGTAACTACACTACCACTGGCCTTTAAAACCATAACTATTCTAAAACAGCTTGATATATAGCGTAGAAGATTTACAGCAGCGCGGCACAAAACAATCTGTTTATCATTTAAAAAAATATTAGTATATTCAGAATTGATAGCGTATTATCGCAATTTCTGGTACTGGGAGAAAACCAATTCAGACGTATTTTAACTTCAGATAACAAACAGTATAGCACAAACAGAAAACTGCATCCGTCCGTAAATCTATCCCCGTTTCATGTAGATTTTACAACTTAAAATGGTTGGCTATATAGCATTTAATACTATGTTGTATTGCTAATCTCAAGCTTGCTACTAAAGGAAACTATTATGTCCTTGGGCACTATTCGTCATGACTGGGCTCTGCCTGAAGTTATGAAATTATTTCAATTACCTTTTAATGATCTTATTTTTAAGGCTCAAACTGTACACCGACAATACTTCAATTCAAATGAGGTACAGGTTTCAACCTTATTATCAATCAAAACAGGTGCCTGCCCGGAAGATTGCAAATACTGCTCTCAGTCCGGCCATTACAATACAGGATTAGATAAAGAAAAATTACTTGAGGTACAAAAGGTCATAGAAAAAGCCAAAGCAGCTAAAGCAATAGGTTCCACCCGTTTCTGTATGGGTGCTGCATGGAAACATCCTACGGCTAAAGATATGCCTTATGTCTTAGAGATGGTAAAGGGTGTGAAAGCATTAGGCATGGAAACTTGTATGACCTTAGGTAAACTATCACCAGATCAAGCCTATGCCTTGGCCGATGCCGGACTAGATTACTATAATCACAACCTGGATACTTCACCAGAATTTTATACTCATATCATCACCACTCATACTTACAGTGATCGATTACAGACATTAGCTCATGTGAGAGAAGCAGGTATGAAAATTTGCGCAGGTGGTATTCTGGGGATGGGAGAATCAGTTAAAGATCGTGCTAATTTATTAATCCAGTTAGCTAATTTAGCAGAACATCCAGAAAGCATTCCCATTAATAATTTAGTTAAAGTTAAAGGCACACCTCTGGAAAATGAACCAGATATAGACCCGTTTGATTTTATCAGAATGCTTGCTGTCGCCCGTATTATGATGCCTAAATCCTATGTGCGATTATCGGCAGGACGGCAACAAATGAATGAGCAAACCCAAGCACTAGCCTTTTTAGCAGGCGCTAATTCTATATTCTATGGAGATAAATTATTAACAACAGCTAATCCCCAGATAGAAAAAGATCAGGCATTACTTATTAAATTAGGGATTAGGCCAGAACCACGACAAGATTATGGCGATGAAGTGCATCAAGCCGCTATAGAGCAAGCTATTATTGAGCAAGATCAAACTAGTATGTTTAACGATAGTACCAATGCTTAACCACGAGTTATATTTACCTGTTCATCAAGCAAAGCAGAAGATTCATGAGTGAAAATCAATGGCCAATCACTATTTAAAATTAGCTAATCATTCTGATGTAATACAAATTTCTACAAGGTACTAAACGAAGAAGGAAACAAAATACAATTTTACCGAATAGATTTAATCACGCCTCTTTGATGGGCGGGAATTTGTTAAGTGGTGCTGTTTTAGCCTTATCAGTACATTAAATTCCATTAGGCCGGTATTATTAATCAAAACCATATCATCCTTGTTTTCTAGATCGTTTTGCTTGCTGGCCAATTGTCGTCATATGGCCTGAATCTCAGTATCGGCCAAATCAATTACATATTACAGTACTCCTTCCGGCAGCTTGCGCTAGCCATGGTGCATCAGGCAAACAATCTTGATTTTCTGAATCAGATAATATTCAGCCAGCACACGCCCAAACCACCATGATGATCAGTAATTATCACACCGTCTACATATCAAATTCCCTTTTCATGATTGGCCAGATTTATAGTAGGATAACAGGCATCAATCATTCTCTTTGCTTATGAATACGCCACTTACAACACCACCGCTGGCACCTAAAACCATAGCCATTCTTAAACAGCTTGACATACATTGCGTAGAAGATTTGCAGCAGCGTGGTGCTATTACCGCTTTTTTACAGTTTAAAAACATTAGCACCAGTAGTACTGAAAGCGTGTTATGGCAATTTATCGCTTTAGTGGAAAACCGTACCGCGCAGAGCTTTAGCGCCGAAGAGAAAACATTTTGGCGTCAACAGATAAAGCAGCATCCACCTGTAGCCCTGTTTCCGTCTGCAAAAATCATGCAATACTGGATGCAACAGGCATTACATGCAGCGCAGCAGGCACAGCTACTGAATGAAGTGCCGGTAGGTGCAGTTGTGGTATACGAAAATAATCTTATTGGTTATGGCTATAATCGCTGTATTACCGACCATAATGTCAGCCACCATGCTGAAATTCAGGCACTGGCAGCAGCCAGTAGCACGCTGGGCAATTATCGCTTACAAAACTGTGATGTATATATTACTCTGGAACCTTGTGCCATGTGTGCCAGCGCCTTAATACAGGCCAGAGTGAAAAGAGTAATTTATGGTACTGCTGAAACCAGAACCGGTGCTGCTGGCAGTGTGATTAATTTATTTGCCAACCGCCAGCTTAATACGCACACCGCAATTCTGGGCGGTGTACTGGCGGCTGAATCCAAAGAATTATTGCAGCAATTTTTCCGGCACAAACGCCAATCTATTCAAATAACAGATATATCTGCTGGCAGTACAGAGATATAAACAAGCAACTACGACATACTACAAGCATGATATACAAAAATATATTATTTAAAATAAGACATAAGTAAATCACGGCCAAAGCTGCAAATCATAATACATAACACGATAATGAATCCTTTGCGTATTAATTCACTGCCACCAACCATAGCCAGTCTGCTTCCGATTAATCCGCCTGTTAAATTGGCAGCAGCCAGTGGAATTGCCCAATGCCACACCACGTACTGATTTGGAATGAAGAAAGCCAGCGCGGCCAGATTGGTTGTCAGGTTGATGACTTTGGATGAGGCGGTTGCCGTAATGAAATCAAAGGCAAAAAAGCGCACAAATACAAAAGCCAGCAAACTGCCGGTACCGGGGCCCAAAATACCATCATAAAGGCCGATTAATGCCCCCATAAAGAGACCAAAAACATATTCGCGCCGACTAAGATGGCTCCGGCGCTGAACCTGTCCGAGATCTTTTTTGAGAAAAGTATAAACCGCCATCACAATTAAAATAACCAGAATAGACGGTTTCATCCATGCTGTGGGCAGATACACCACAATATGCGAGCCCAGATAGGAAAAAACAAACGCAAGCACAGCTGCTGGCAACAGCATTGCCCATGGTACAGGTATACGTCGAGTGTATTGTACGGCTGCTACCAGCGTACCACTGGCTGATGCAAATTTATTGACACCCATGACAATAGGCACAATGGTATGTTTTGGTAAAGCATTAAAAAGCCCGGGTATCTGCAACAGCCCGCCACCTCCTACAGCAGCATCCATCAAACCGGCACTAAAACCGATGATTAACAGCCTCCAGATATGAGCATCACTGAACCATTCCACGATTAATCCTGTCTAGCGCATGGCGCGGGTAGTAATACGTTGCATTAGTTCCTGCTGATTGCGTGGCAATCCGTCTTCACAGAAAGTCTGATACAGCACTGAGCGTACTTTATCCAGCTCATTCAGGGTGGTACCGATTACTTTCCATTGACTGTTGCGCGGCTGTATCCAGCGTTTATTGACATCATCACCAAATCCAAATACTTTCATACGTCGTGTGGGGCAATGGATGGCTTCGGCAGAGAGATTATTGATACCCTGTTTAGACTGCTGGTTCAGAATATAATGTACTGTATGGTCAGTATTAATATGAATACTGTTCAGCATTAGTTTTGGCTGGCCTGTATAAGTCTGGCTGATATAGAGATCAGCCCACTGTTCGTTACCTGTTGGATAGGCTGGCATCGGCACAGCATGTTCTTCCCATGCCTGATTTTCATCCGGGCCAATATAATGTTCGTTATACAGGGTTTCCTTGCGTGCCAGTGCCAGAGCACATACACCAAGCAGCAAAGTTGCGAACATAGTTTTGGCAATATTCATACCCAAGTCTCCGCGGCTGAATATTTTATCCAGCCATATATGTTTGGAAAAGTATTGGCACATTGTAGCCAAAATTAAAGGCTGCCTGCGATTAAAATTAAATTCGCAACAGACAGCCTGAGTAGAATATTAAAGTTTTAATGCCGCCAGTACCTGAGTCTTAACTGCTTCTACCGGCTGTGTACCATCTACTCGGATATAGTCCGGTGCCGTAGCTCCGTCCTGTTTACCATAAAAATCAATCAGTACTTCTGTCTGTTCGTGGTAAACCTGTAAGCGTTTCTTAATGGTTTCTTCCTGATCATCGTCACGCTGAATCAGTGGCTCACCCGTTTCATCATCAACACCGCTTACTTTTGGTGGATTATAGATTACATGATAAGTACGACCTGAAGCCTGATGCACACGACGGCCTGACAGGCGCTCAATAATCACATCATCCGGTACGGCAATTTCTACTACAGCATCCAGATGCACGCCGGCTTTTTCCATGGCCTCAGCCTGAGCCAGTGTGCGTGGGAAGCCATCAAACAAAAAGCCATTGGCACAATCAGGCTGAGCAATACGTTCTTTAACCAGACCAATAATAATATCATCACGCACCAAACCACCGGCATCCATAATTTTTTTGGCTTCAATACCCAGTGGCGTGCCTGCTTTAACTGCTGCACGGAGCATATCGCCGGTTGAAATCTGCGGGATATTGAACGCAGCGGTAATAAACTGTGCCTGTGTGCCTTTGCCGGCGCCAGGTGCACCCAATAATAAAATTTTCATTTCAACTCCTGAATGTGTCTATATTTTAATTTAATATACTGTAAATAATCATATTTATTTGTGTATATCCGGCCAACTGGCACGTACCCGTTCTAGATCTGCCATCGTATCAACCCCCGCCGCTGGCGCTTGGGGGGTGATCTGTACCGCGATGTTAAAACCATGCCATAACACCCGTAACTGCTCGAGCGATTCAGCCTGCTCTAGTGGGGATGGTGTCAAATCAGAATATTGGTGCAGAAATTGTACCCGATAGCCATAAATACCAATATGACGATATACCGGTATATCTTTCGGCATCATTTCGGCACCGCTGCGCATCAGCTCACGCGGCCAAGGAATGGCTGCGCGGCTGAAATACAATGCATTGTGCTGGCTGTTCAGCACTACCTTAACACAATTGGCGTCAATAAAATCTGCGTAATCAGTTAATAAGTGTGCGGCTGTAGCCATTGGGGCACAGCTTTGCTGTAGCTGTGCGGCCACTGCATTAATCAGTTCCGGTTCAATCAGGGGCTCATCACCCTGCACATTAACTACACAGTCATTTTCGGCCAAATTTAAGATGCTGGCCGCTTCAGCCAGACGTGTGGTGCCGCTTTCGTGGTCTGTGGCCGTTAATACGGCTTCAATACCATGAGCCTGACACGCAGCCTGAATATCTGCATGATCTGTGGCCACAACGACTTTACTGGCTTTACTTGAGCGGGCGCGCTCAGCCACCCGCACCACCATCGGCTTACCATGAATATCAGCTAAAGCCTTGTTTGGCAGGCGGCTGGAAGACAGGCGTGCCGGAATCAATACGACAAAATCACTCATGCGTCGGCTGTACATTCTTCGTCAGATAATTCACGCGCTTCATTTACCAGCATATAGGGAATGCCGTCTTTAACCGGATAAGCCAGCCGCGAAGCCTTACACCACAACTCCTGTTGCTGTGCATGCCATTGCAGTTTTCCCTTACATTGGGGGCATACCAGAATATCCAGATATTTTTGATCCATTTTCTGTCCTTAGTACCACAACAGTGGTAAGCGATATCTATCGTTTTTCATTCAGTCTGATGTCTGAATGAGGCATTGCCAGTTAATAATTTACACATAACATCGATGAATGACTTTACCATATATTGAAATGGCGATACAGGGTACGCTGAAATATTCGGCCTGAAGAGAAATTCCTCGCCTGCAATACCAGCCAAACCAGTCTGTACAATCCATAAATGCTGTGTGAACAATTTACAGAAATTTTACCAGTAGCCAGTGTTTATGGCATCTTTTTCATCACGATAACGTTTTTATTGTAGCAGTACTGCGCAATTGTAATCGCGACTGAATAAATTCAGCCAAATCGGGGCAGATTTGAGCCGAGAGAGGCAAAACCCAGATATTATGTTGCAAAGGCATAGTCAGCTTAACTGCATCCTTTTCGGTAATAAATATCACATCCGCCTCAGGCCAGTCTGCTGGTTTAATCACGGCATGGTCGTCCAACGCAATGGTTTGCTTCAAATCAATGCCTAAAGTTTGTAATGCCTGAAAAAAACGCTCTGGTCGGCCAATAGCAGCGATGGCCGCACAATGCCTGCCTGCAAACTCTATTGCTTGAGCAGTCTGCCGCGGCTGGTTCAGGCAATAAAAATCAGCATAATTTAATGTGCTGTAGCCACACCACTGTGTTTTTAGCATGCCAAACCGCTGTGCTCGCTGCATGGCTATTGCATCGCCCTGGCTGAATATTACGCCATCAACCAGGTGCAAACGGCCAAGTGATTCACGCAACGGGCCATTGGGTAGCAAATCCATTGTTTTACCAATATCCGCCGCTGGAAACACCACAATTTCCATATCCCGCTTGAGAGCATAATGTTGCAGGCCATCATCGCTTAGCAGAAGCTGCAAATCCGGGTGTACCTGTAATAGTGCTTTACCCGCAGCCTCGCGTGTACTGGCAACGGCAATCGGTGCCTGAGTTTGCTGAAACAGCATCAGCGGTTCATCTCCGGCTTCTGAAGCCGTAGTACGGGCATTGATAATTACCGTATCTTTGCTGGAACGCCCATGGCCGCGGCTGATGATACCAACTTTAATCTGCCGCTGCTGCAACGCCTGCACTAATGCAGCCACTAAGGGAGTTTTACCCACGCCACCAACATGAATATTGCCGATTACCACTACTGGGCAAGACAGCCGCTTACTAGGCAATAGCCCGATTCGATAAAGCCAGCGGCGCAGCATCGCTATTATCTGAAAAACCCGTGCCAGCGGCCATAACAGTATGGTCAGCCCTGTCTGTGGATGTTGCCAGTGGCGTTGTATCAAACCGGCTATCCAGCTCATAATTCTGCTCATAAACGACAAAATGGCACTATACCACGGTGTATATACAGAACTGAAACCCAGTAAAAAAGGTCGTATAATATCTACACCACAAAATCACTCGAAATAATGGTGTTTTTTATGTCTGATTTCTTTGCTCCAGCTGCATTAAGTGTCTCGGAACTTAATGCATGTGCCCGGCAATTACTCGAACAGAATCTGGTTGGTTTGTGGATAGGCGGTGAAGTTTCCAATCTTACCCGTGCCGCCAGCGGACATTATTATTTCTCTTTAAAAGATGCCCGTGCACAGGTCAGATGCGTACTATTTAAAGGCGTGGCACAGCAACTTAGCCAGCCTTTACAGGAAGGCGATGACCTTGAAGTAGCCGGAAAAATCAGTATTTACGAAGCCCGTGGTGAATTTCAAATTATCATCAATGCCGTGCGGCATAAGGGCTTGGGACAGTTATATGAAGCTTATGAGCGCCTGAAGCAACAATTAACTGCGGAAGGTTTATTTTCCCCTCAGCGTAAGCGCCTATTACCGCCCCATCCGAAAGTGGTGGGTGTGGTCACCAGTTTGGCCGCAGCAGCTTTGCGTGATGTGGTGACAACTTTACGTCGGCGTCATAGCGGCATCAGCGTGATTGTCTATCCGACTGCGGTACAGGGAGCCGGCAGTGAACAGCAGATTGCATCTGCCATTGCCACTGCCAACGAGCATGCGCAGGCAGATGTACTGATTATCTGCCGTGGTGGCGGCAGTATTGAGGATTTATGGTCTTATAATGAAGAAATTGTAGTACGGGCTGTAGCCGCCAGTACTATCCCTACCGTTAGCGGCGTTGGCCATGAAACCGATTTTACCCTGACCGATTTTGCTGCTGATGTGCGCGCACCTACTCCTACTGCGGCCGCAGAACTGGTCAGCCCGGATATGGCGCAATTGCGACGTACTGTTGCACAATGGCAAACCCGCATTCACCAATTGTTACAACAGCGCTATTACGATGCTTCACAGAAACTCGACTGGGTGGCGCGCCAGTTAAAACACCCGCAACAAAACTGGCAGCAACAGCAGCAGCAACTATCAGACTTGCAACGCCAGTTAAAGCAAAGCATGCAACGTCAGATCAGACAGCAACAGCAAAATCTGTTACAGCAACAGCGCAGCTTAAATAGCTTGCGGCCACAAACTACTCATGCGCAGCAGGCACTCGCCTACCGCAAACAGCAGTTACAGCAATTTTGGCATCATATTCTGCTGCGTGCACAGCAGCGACTACAACAGCAAGCTTCCGTGCTGGAGGCTGTTTCACCATTGCAGATTCTGGCCAGAGGCTATAGCGTAGTAACCAATCAGCGCGGACAGGTTATTAGCGATAGCAGTAAACTGAAAACCGGCCAGTATCTAAATATTCGCTTTGCTGCGGGTGAACGCCGTGTACAGGTGGCTCCGCCCAAAGTTCAGTCTGATTTATTTGATAATTAAGCTTTTGCTGATTTATATAAAGCAGCTTAAAACAAGAAGATAATTATCAAAAGGTAAAACCCATGAAGCGTGGTTTTATACGCTATTTATTCCTTTTCTCTTTTTTTTATATTTCATTCAGGAAGCGTACATGCTGTAAATATTAAAGGACTTTGAAACAATAAAATTTATTTAGATAATAGCGAAATACCATATAGTACTTTTTCAATACAGTTAACAATAAATACCGATGATACCGTAGCGGGACAGTTGTGCTCAATTGCTCATTTTGGTAATAAAATAGATTGTCATATAAAATTCAAATCCCAGCTGGCGAATAATCAAATTAAAGTTCATTTTGATAGTACTTTTGGTGGCAAAGACGGTATAGCAATCATTACTTTACAGAGGCATAATTTAAAATGGAATTTAATTACTGCGCCAAATGGAGAATATTATTTTGACAAGAAAGCCATATTGCATCCTGTAAAGCTTAAGAATTAAATAAACTTATACTGGCAGAATTAACCATGACAAAAATTTGTCTGAAATACAGCGTATTTATTGTCTTTCACTTGTTCCGCAGAAGAACTTACTCGTGATTGTTTATATACCAATAATTATGAATCAGCGAGATATACAATTAAAATAGTTTCTTGTTGTAAAGAAGGAGAATTAGATTGTGATAATGTTTATTATGAAGGAACAAAAAAGAAAGATAAATCTTTTATACAGTTGAAAGGAAAAACAACAAATGATTATTTATATATTGTTCAAGATAATTCATTAACAATATATATAAAAATAAATTATTACAAAAAGATTTATTAAATCTACTACATAATTAATTATATTATTTTTTCAAATTGAAGAACCAATAAAAATCTTCACGCAGAAAAAATCAAACTTTTCTTTCTTGTGGTTCCCGCCCGACCCAGTCACAGACAAATTGCCAAGCCACCCTGCCCGAGCGACTGCCACGACTCTGGCTCCAGTTAAGTGCAGCACGTCTGGCCATGTCATCCAAGTGTAAACCAGCTTCTTCCAGCCAGTTTTCTACTGCCTGCAAATAGGCACTCTGGTCGAATGGATAAAAGCTCAGCCACAAACCGAAGCGATCAGATAATGATACCTTTTCTTCTACCGCCTCCTGTGGATGAACTTCGCCACCACTACCAGTCTGTGCAAGGTTGTCGGCCATATATTCAGGCATCAGATGCCGACGATTGGAAGTAGCATAAACCAGTACATTGTCACAGCGCTGTGACAAGCCACCATCCAGCGTGGTTTTCAGTGCTTTATAAGCATTGTCGCCGTCTTCAAACGACAAGTCATCACAAAAAAGAATAAATTTTTCTGGCCGTTGCGCCAGCATAGTAAGCAACGCGGGTAAAGTGAGCAAATCACTTTTATCCACTTCCACCAAACGTAAGCCCTGAGCAGCATATTGATGCAATAACGCTTTAACCAATGATGATTTACCCGTACCACGCGCACCAGTCATTAATACATTGTTTGCTGGCCGGCCAGCAAGAAACTGTTCGGTATTGCGCACCAGCTGGCGTCGTTGTTCATCTACTGCGGCCAGACAGTTCAGGGCAAAAGTGTGTGGATGGGGCAGGCTTTCCAGAATGCCCTTATTACCCAGCCTATGCCAGCGATAAGCAACCGCCGTCCAGTCTGGCTCCTGAGCTAATGGTGGTAAGATGGCGTCCAGCCGCTGTAATACAGTGGCAGCCAGTTCTATCAGTTCCCTGCGTTTCATCTCTAGTTTCCTTTTGCTTAAACTCGTGGTTTTTATGCATGCTTTTGCAATAACAAAGCGTATGGCGCATTATGCACCCGATTAATAAAAGCATATTTTAATACTGCTATCTGCTGTTGGGGTAAGCTGGCAGCCCATTCATGTACTGCGTGAGCTTCAATTCTGCCCTGCTCATGCCCCGGATATAAAACCGCCGCCAGCACCCCATTAATCGCCAGATGAGCTAATCCGGCCTGAATGGCTTTCAGTGTTGTAGTGGCTGTAGTAGTACAGTTTTTGTCTGCTCCCGGTAAATAGCCCAGATTAAACATGATGGCACTAATTTCACCCTCAATATAATCATCCAGATGCTCATGTCCGGCCTCAATCAGCTCAACCCGTTCACTCATGCCTGCATTGACCAATCTTTTACTGGTTGCTTGCAATGCAGCTTTCTGGATATCAAAGGCCATTACCTTACCCTGTTCGCCAACACATGTGGCCAGAAAAAGAGTATCGTGCCCGTTACCCGCTGTGGCATCTATCACCGTATCGCCAGCCTGCACTACTTGCTGAATACTGGCATGTACAAAGTCCAGAATATTTAAAAGCATAAACCCACTACTATCTGCTAGCTGATGCAGAGCAATGTTTGATTACATTTACAAATAAATACATGTCAAGGATATCAAAATATTTCTATATTAACAAAATATCTGCGCAAACTGAGAAAACTGTTTTCTTGCCTGTACAGCGGCATCTGGGCAGATAAATACTTATATTTATTAAACCTTACATGCCCAATTCACGTAAAAAGCGAATATCGTCAGCCCAGCCGGATTTTACTTTTGCCCAAACCTTTAAAAATACTTTGGTTTCAAACAGCTTTTCCATATCCAGACGTGCTTCAGTGGAAATCTTTTTCAGTTTTTCCCCGCCTTTACCAATCAGAATACCTTTCTGGCTGTCTTTATCCACCAGAACTGCAATATAAATCTGGTATAGCCCATCCTCTTCGGCAAACTGTTCCACTTCAACGTTCATAGCATATGGCAGCTCTTCACCCAGATAGCGAAACAGCTTTTCGCGCACAATTTCCATAGCCAGAAATCGTGCCGATTTATCTGTTACCATATCTTCAGGATAAAGCGGAATTCCCTGTGGCAACATGGGTTTGAGCATATGTACCAGTTGGGCAACACCCAAACCATGCTTGGCACTCACCAGTGCCACCTTGGTAAAAGTAAAAGCCTGCTGTACTTCTTCAATAAAAGCCTGCATAACACTTTGGTCTTTTGCCTTATCCTTATCTATTTTATTAATCACCAGCACCACGGGAATACGCTGCGGTAATTGCTGCAATACTTCGCGATCCGCATCAGAAAAGCGTAATGCCTCAATCACAAAAACAATTACATCCACACCGGCTACTGCTTCAGTCACATTCTGATTCAAACGGTCATTCAGTGCATTACGGTGATAAGTCTGAAAGCCCGGCGTATCAACAAATATTAATTGCGCTTCATTATCGGTATAAATACCATTAACTCTATGGCGGGTAGTCTGAGCTTTTTTACTGGTAATACTGATTTTCTGACCAATAAGATGATTCATTAATGTAGATTTTCCCACATTCGGGCGGCCGACAATGGCAACAAACCCACAGCGAAAATTATCTGACGGGGATGGATAATTGTGACTGGGCACTTCAGACATACGTTCTTTCTAAAAGGTACAAAATAACCACAGCGTGGCTAAAAATAAACTGGAGCATTCCAAAATATGGAATTTAACAAGGCAAAAAAGTCACCAATTCAACGTTGCAAAAACAGATTATAGGCTATGAATCTGCATAGTTAAAAATAGAAACTAGTGTATTCCTGAATAATTGCTTATTCTGCAAGTTTTCTTTACCCATTTTATACCGTATTGTTGCATCATCAGCACATCAGCATTGCCGACGTGCTACACATAAGGCTTAGAGCAAATTACATTTTACAAATTAGACTCTTACAACTTGACTAATCAATATTTTCAAATAGTTTATGGACAATAAACGGATGAAGTATTGAAACAGGCAGCATATATAAACGCCCCCAAAAATTATGATTTCTTACTGATGCAACCAGATAAAGCATGTTTTTACTAGAATTAGAAGTATTCTCAGTAATCCGCAAGCATAGGCAAACGTCCAAATGCGAATCTTTCACAATCAAAGTAAGCTTATCCGCAGTGTCTTCAGTTATGGTAAAAAAATGAGCTGTATTTATCTGGCCGGATTTATACTTGTCCTCATCCAGATTAGTAAACCCTTGTATAGCCCGCACGCCTGCCGGTTTGACAACTATATCCCTAAGATTAAATAACATCCTCAACCATTCAGGCTGATGGGATGTCATCATTTTATAAGCCTCATATGCCGTAATATTTTTACAGATTTCTTTCTTTTGGCAATCCAGATAATCTAATTTTTCTGCAACCAGAGTGACATTACCAGGTAGCTCAGCCAGCGTTTTGGAAATTGCCTTTTGCCTGTTAATCATTTTTTTCCTTATCGATATAAATGCTTAAGTAATCTGAGTGCTTTTACAGGGAGTACCGATTTTCCAGTGAATTGGATGATATTTGCCCATACTGGAATACTTGACACTGGCTAATCAACAGCTCAATTTTCGTTATTGAATAATTGATTTTTTAACAGGAGTATACCTTTTCTCTAGCTTATTCCAATGATATATCATAGATACCTTTTTTGCGTTACCCTTTTCCGGCCACAGAATATCTTTCATTCCTGAATGAGACGTTGACAGAATTCTAATAATATAAACATTTTCATGAAGTTCATGGTCACGTGTACCATCTTCATGCCAGTCTCCTGCATAATTAGCAAAGTGATACGTCGGTGCATTGAAAACTGGCAGTAATTCACCATTAATCACAGCAAATAATGTTACCGATTCATCAAAAGCTCCTCCGCCTGCATAGCCTGTAGATGTATTATGCCGTACACCAAAAGCTAATACATCCGAGCTTAATCGATATGGAGCAAAATCATAACGCCTCGGATTTCCAATAACCTGCTCACCTGAATCATTATTCAGAAGAAAGCCACTGTTTTCCAGATCAGTGCCGCTTTCAATCCATGGCTTAGCCATCAATGAGAAGCCTTTTATCTGATCAAAATGCAACACAGCGATGATTGTTTTACCTTTTTCCAAATAATGACAGTGATCGTTATCATCTTTCTGAATACTTGAACAGGCTATAAAAATATAGGTATCAGGTTGACTTGGCCATGCCTTAATGCCCGCAAAATGCCAGTTTTCCTCACCTGCCTTCTTCGCATCGACTAAAGCCAGAATTTTTTTAAATTCATCTGATTTTGAAAAAAAATCACGGCCAAGATAATCAACTGGCTTTACACCCCCCAGCTCCTCTGCAACAAATTCCCGACCAGCGGAATGGTTAATATTGGGATAGACTTCGTCAAGAGAATACACTGTTTTTGCCCATATACTATGGCTTAGTAACAGGGCAAGAAACCATAAAAATCTCATCTGTATACCGATTATGGTTGATAATTTATTTTTTTCGGATTTTTGCTGACGGAAAATTCTTTTCTAACCAAGCCAGAGCAGTCTGTGCCGTTTGCTGTTCTGCTTCACGTCGGCTATGTCCGGCAGCCTCAGTCTGAAAACCAGTTTCCCCCAAATCACATTGCACAACAAACTGCTGATCATGCACATCACCAATCTGATCTACAATTCTGTATTTGGGCAATGGCATATGCCTTGCCTGTAGGGCTTCCTGTAACCGTGTTTTTGCATCCTTACCACTATTCTGCGGATTGATATGCCGGATTCGTTCTGCATATAAACGGCGTACCACAGCTTCGGCTGTATTGAAATCAGCATCAAAACTCACAGCGGCAAACAATGCTTCCATTGCATCTGCCAATGTGGACGGACGCCTAAAGCCGCCGCTTTTCAATTCGCCGCTCCCCAGCAACAGAGCATCACCTACTTTTAATTCAGTTGCAATTTGTGCCAGTGTTTCCTGATTCACCAGATTAGCACGCATTCTGGACAGTTCACCTTCTGTCAGGCGTGGAAACGCCTCAAACAGCATTTTGGCTACAGAATAATTCAAAATTGAGTCACCAATAAACTCAAACCGCTCATTGTGTAACGCGCTGTAACTGCGATGAGTCAATGCCTGTTGCAATAATTTTGATTGCTTAAAGTGATAGCCAAACATTTTTTGAACATAACCCAAAGCATTTTCATGCCGTACATCAGTTTTTTTCATTTAACCTTCTTTAATAATGAATTAATTATCTTTCAGGCAAGACTCTTTAATCAATCTGTGCTATCAGAATCAATATAGCATTGCCGCATAGACAAAGCGCAAGACTGAATCTTGCGCTTGAAATCAGACATTACTGAATTTTGGTGCCGATTCGTTTCATATCACCCATATTCAGCCATATCAGAAACGCTTTGCCTACAACCAGCCTGTCATCTACAAAGCCCCAGTAGCGACTGTCTTCACTGTTATCGCGGTTGTCACCCATCATGAAGTATTTTCCAGCCGGAACTGTACAACTGAATCCACTGCCATCTGGATAATAGGTACACAACTCACGATTGGGGAAAGACCGTACACCTTGAAGAATAACTGAAGGCTGTTGTGGCATTTTTAACACTTCAACCGATTTATTATCAAGCTGTTCAGTCACTTGCTGAGCCTGAATTGGCATTGTGCCAAAATTGGGTACCTGCTCTGCATAGTTGTATAGCTTCTGCTCATCAATATCGTTGACTACCTTACCATTGATTGTCAGCGTTTTATCCTTATAAGTGACAACATCACCCGGTAAACCAATCACCCGTTTGATATAGTTTATCCGTGTATCTTCTGGATAATTGAATACCATCACATCACCGCGCTCAACTTTGCTTACCGGAATCAGTACATTATTCAGAATCGGCAGGCGAATACCATACACAAATTTATTCACCAGAATAAAATCACCGGAGATCAAACCCGGGCGCATTGAGCTGGATGGAATCTGAAAAGGTTCTGCCACAAAAGTACGCAGTATAAACACCAGCAGAATGATAGGGAAAAAACCACTCATATAATCGGTAAAGTGATTATCGTCCATCTGGCTGGGATTCTTTTTCTGCCGGCGCCGGTGTACAAACCAGGCGATACCGGTGAACAGCACAAATAGTAACAATACTGCGGTAAAACTTATCTGTGTTGATAACAGGCCAAAAGCACCGACCAGCATCAGCAGATAGCCCCATTGCAATGCGCCACTCCATTCACCATTTTCCTCACGCACTTTTGCGCTCTTGAAAAACAGCAGAATACCCAGTACCAGAAGTACTGCTGCACCTATAATCATCGTATTCGACATGTATTAATCTCCAACCTGCAAAATCGCCAGAAAGGCAGTTTGCGGAATTTCCACATTGCCTACCTGTTTCATGCGTTTTTTACCGGCTTTCTGTTTTTCCAGTAATTTTTTCTTGCGGGTAATATCACCGCCATAACATTTAGCCAGCACATTCTTGCGCAGCGCCTTAACATTTTCGCGGGCGATAATCTTACCGCCTATTGCCGCCTGTACAGCAATATCAAACATCTGACGGGGAATCAGTTCACGCATTTTTGCTACCAGTTCCCGGCCGCGATGAACTGAATTACTGCGATGCACAATCAGACTTAGCGCATCAACCTTTTCACTATTCACCAGAATATCCAGTTTCACCAAATCCGCAGCTCTGAATTCAAGGAATTCATAATCCAGTGAAGCATAACCGCGCGAAGTAGATTTCAGTTTGTCGAAGAAATCCATTACCACTTCATTCATCGGCATATCATAAGTCAGCATTACCTGCCGCCCCATATACTGCATATTTTTCTGTACGCCGCGTTTCTGGTTGCATAGTGTCATTACTGCACCTACATATTCCTGCGGCAGCAATATAGTTGCAGTGATAATGGGTTCATAAATCGCATCAAGCGTACCGATGTCCGGCAGTTTGGATGGATTCTCAATTTCAATGCGTTCGCCACTTTTCAGCAACACTTCATATACCACTGTCGGCGCAGTGGTAATCAAATCCATGTCAAATTCGCGTTCTAGTCTTTCCTGCACAATTTCCAGATGCAACAGGCCGAGAAAGCCACAGCGAAAACCAAAACCCAGCGCTTGAGAAACCTCCGGCTCAAATTTCAGCGCCGCATCATTAAGCTGTAATTTTTCCAGCGCTTCGCGTAGCGCATCATAATCGTGGCTTTCTACCGGATAGAGACCAGCAAACACCTGTGGCTGCACCTCTTTGAAGCCGGGTAAAGGTTCACTGGCCGGTTCACGTGCCAAAGTAATGGTATCACCCACTTTAGCCGACCCCAATTCTTTGACCCCAGTGATCAGAAAGCCTACATCACCCGCTTTTAACTCCTGTTTCTGCACAGATTTCGGGGTAAATACGCCTAGCTGTTCGACCTGCGTTTCAGCACCCGTGGCCATGAAGCGGACTTTATCTTTCAGGCGCACGGTACCATCCACCATGCGTATCAGCATCACCACGCCAACATAATTATCAAACCATGAGTCAATAATTAATGCTTTTAATGGTGCATCAGCCTTTCCAGTAGGCGCGGGTACTTTCTTGACAATTTCTTCCAGTACATCTTCAATACCGATACCACTTTTAGCCGAGCAGCGCACAGCTTCCATGGCTTCAATGCCAATAATATCTTCTATTTCTTCGATTACCCGCTCTGGTTCCGCTGCCGGTAAATCAATCTTGTTCAGTACCGGCAGTACCTCTACGCCCAGATCTATTGCAGTGTAGCAATTGGCTACAGTTTGTGCTTCTACACCCTGCGAAGCATCCACCACAAGCAATGCACCTTCACAGGCCGACAGTGAACGCGATACTTCATAAGAGAAGTCTACATGTCCCGGGGTATCAATCAGATTGAGCTGATAAATCTGCCCATCACGCGCCTTATACTGCAAGGCTGCTGTTTGTGCCTTGATGGTAATGCCGCGTTCTTTTTCAATGTCCATGGAATCGAGTACCTGAGCACTCATTTCCCGATTTTCAAGACCACCACAATACTGAATGAAACGATCAGCCAGTGTAGACTTCCCATGGTCAATATGGGCGATAATGGAGAAATTGCGTATATTGTTCATGCAAGCCAATGATTAGTTAATTCAATCAATAGTATCCCAGTATCTTAATACCCGATACCGGAAAACCAGAAATAACTGCTTATTTTAACGGAATGTGCCCAAGTGCGCCGAAGAATTTATAGCAAACAAAAAATTTTTTTATATTAACAAATAAATCAGAATCAATTCACATCAATATCATCTATTTGCTCTTTAACGCCAAACAGACTATATCATTGACATAAATAACCATTATCATTTATTCTGCAAGACGCATTCCAATTAATGCTGAGCTTTAGTTATATGACTATAACTTTATTAAAAAGAATCACTAAATATACCTTTTATAGCATAATAGCCATCATTATTTTTCTGATACTTCTTTATCATTGGGTAAGCAAACAGGCTGCACCTTATACATTCACAGACAGCAATCAACTCAGTCCTCGCACTGTAGGTCTTATATTAGGTACGGCAAAATATCTGCGCAATGGCAAACTAAATCCTTTTTACCAATATCGTATTGAAGGCGCTGTCAAACTTTACCAACAGGGAAAAATTAAACATTTGCTTTTGAGTGGAGACCACTCC
Source organism: Snodgrassella alvi (assembly GCF_002777425.1). Classification (GTDB taxonomy): domain Bacteria; phylum Pseudomonadota; class Gammaproteobacteria; order Burkholderiales; family Neisseriaceae; genus Snodgrassella; species Snodgrassella alvi_B. Next base: position 34,998 of record NZ_MDVC01000002.1, on the reverse strand, counting down.
CGCAAAAACTACAATGAACCAGAAACTATGCAGCAAGACTTGATTCGAGCAGGTATTCCAGCTTCATCCATGACACTGGATTATGGTGGGTTAAGGACTTTAGACTCTATCCTTCGAGCCGAAAAAATTTTTCAGGTAAACAGTTTTACCATTATTACGCAAAGTTTTCATTGTGACCGCGCCATACTTATTTCCCGAAAACATCAACTAGATGCGCAATGCTATGCAGTAGCCGCTCCAACCGGCAAGAATTATGCAAAAGTAATATTCCGTGAAATCTTAGCACGAGTCAAAGCTGTTAGTGATCTATATATCAAACACAAACAACCCAAATTTTTAGGCAAGCCTGAACCAATATTTTCCTCTGCACAACACTAGCCGACTACTCTGAAAACACCGATAATATAAGCTCGCAGGCGATAACAATACTTTCAACCAGCAAGATATATATTCGACATCGAAAATCAGCTACAAAAAGAATACAATATACCTAATTTAAATTAGTGGCTCATATGAAAGTGGTTTCATGCTTAAAATTAGTACCCAGTTTGATGGCGGCAATATTGAAATTGTAGATGCTCAAAATCCTGACAATATTCAACTGAGATTACCAAAAGACAACGCAGCCAATATTCGTCAATGGTTTTATTTCCGCGTTCAGGGTGTAGCCTACCAGAATCTTCAGCTACACTTTATCAATGCTGCTGAATCTGCCTACCCAGCCGGCTGGGAAGATTATGAGGCAATGTGTTCTTATGATCGCGTCAACTGGTTTCGCGTTCCTACTACTTACGAAAACGGAATACTCAGTATTAATCACACACCATTGGCAAACAGTGTTTATTACGCTTATTTTGAACCGTATTCCTATGAACAGCACCTTAATTTACTTGGCGATTCGCAAAGTAGCGGACTGTGCCAGATAGAAGACTTAGGCAGTACACTGCAAGGACGCGATATTAATTTATTAACTATCGGTAATCAGGCAGCCAGTGATCTGAAAATATGGATTATTGCACGCCAGCATCCGGGCGAAACCATGGCAGAATGGTTTATCGAAGGATTACTCAATCGTTTGCTTGATCATCAGGATTCAACTGCTCGCGCACTATTGGATCAAGCCACTTTTTATATCGTTCCTAATATGAATCCAGACGGTTCTGCATTAGGAAATCTGCGCACTAATGCAGCCGGTGCTAATTTAAATCGTGAATGGTTACAGCCCAGCATGGAGCGCAGCCCAGAGGTTTTGGTAGTTCGTCAAAAAATGCATGAAACCGGCGTCGATTTATTTCTGGATATTCATGGAGATGAATCTATTCCCTATGTATTTCTTTCCGGCAATGAGGGCATACCCTCTTTTGATGAGCGTCTGCATACATTACAGGAACAGTTCAAACATGCCTTTCTGATGGCCAGCCCAGATTTTCAGGATAAATATGGTTATGAAAAACATGCACCGGGCGAGGCAAATCTGAATATGGCTACATCTTATATTGGTGAAACTTTTAAATGTTTAGCCTACACCCTGGAAATGCCATTTAAGGATAACCATCAGTGGCCAGACGATGACTTTGGCTGGAACGGACAGCGTTCTCTGCGTCTGGGTGAAGCAATTCTAAGCCCGATCTATGCGATGCTTGATAGTTTGCGTTAATTTCCACATGTTGTATCCTAAGCTTGAACATGTTTCAGGCTTTTTTTGTATTTTTTAGTAAAATCAAATGATTAAAAATTACATGCGCAGCATAATAAAGCTGGGTTATTTGTAATCATGTTGTCTATATTCATTATCAATGCTTAGGAAACAATCATGAAAAAAAGCATACTTGTGTACAGCATCATCAGTGTTCTTTCTCTGGCCGCCTGTTCACGGGATGATTCAACCTCATCACCGCAATTAAGCTGTAATAGTGAACAGTTACGCAACCAGATTCAGCAAACCCTGCAAACCGGTATTGATAACAATGCGCGCCAGTTTGCCCAAAATGACAGCCGCCAGTTTGTGGATGCTGAAAAAGTAATCGGTGCCAGCCATGAACTGAATATTGCTTTATCAGATGGTAAGTTAGATAAGGACAGTAATGGTAATCCAATTTGCAGCAGTGAATTAAAGATTACGGTACCGGCCAATATCTGGCAGCAAATTCAAACTAATGCACCGCTGTTATTTGGTAAATCAGATTTCATTGCACATCTGAATCAGCAGTTGCAGGGCAATGAAGTTACTCTACATGACAGTGTTTTCACCAAGCCTGTTAAATATGCTCCCGTTGCCAGCAATACCAATGCGGCTTCAGCTACCAGTGCTGCCAGCAATTTCGATCAGGCAGGTATTCAAACATTAGGTACCGTTTTAGGTAATGCTCTGCTGCCGTATGGTATCAAAGATACAGTAGTCATTGCCGGCCATACCTACAATCGCGCTGATGCCATTACTCTGATTACCAATCCTAATGCAAAAGTTTCGCCTATAGACCAGTTAAGTCCGACTGCGCAAATGGCCAGTGCCATTCTTAACGGCCATATACCTGCTATAAACAGCAACAATCAAGCCGATAGCAGCAATAATGCAGGCAAAATTTCAGAAAACAGCAGTAAACCAACCGAGATTACGGCTAATCAATTGCAACTGGCTCGGGATAATAACCGCAACGCCAACAGTGTTATTAATACTCACTGGCGTAATCTTGATGATACTGTACGCAAAACGTTACAGCAGGAAGAACAGAAATGGATAGCTCGCAAGAACAGTCAATGTCAGGAAAAAGCTGCTAAAGCAGACACACCGACTCATGCAGAATTTCTACGGCTGGAATGTGACACACAGATGACTAATGAACGCATTAAGTATCTGAGTGGCTACGCATTACATTAATCCATAATTGCAAACTAGGCACCAGCAATGTTATTTATTGCTGGTGCCTGTTTTTAATCTCGTTAATATAGTTGTACTGTGCTAAAAAATATATTATATATATACGTATATATATAAAGGATTAAAAAATGGCTGGTAAATTATGCCCTAATTGTGCACAATACACATTTTTCTCTACACCTACTGGACGTAAATGTACAAAGTGCGGCTATGAAATGATCATAAGTCCTCATGAAGGTACTGGCGGTAGAGGGTCTAAATGTCCTAATTGCAATAAATTTACTGTTAGAAACAATAAATGTACTAGCTGCGGAGCTAGATTTGAATTACCAAAAAATAGCTAAAACTATAAATTAATGCAATAAACTTAGAATCAAAATTGTATAAAGTGAACGGGAATATTTTTCAAAAAAGATAGTAAAATTGCCATAGCGTTGATGCAGGTAAAATCCTGACATTAATAAAGTAAAACTTGAAAAATGGCAGTACGGTAAGGTAGCTTACATTCTCTATATTGGTTCATATACCAGCGAAAATAGTACAATACAAAAATTATTGGATTCTATTTTATTTAATGAATTGAAAATCATTAAAAATATTAATGAAAATATCAGTTTATCAGTTTCGACCAATACAGAACAGGATAAATTGAAAACATTCATTCTATATCGCACAGGGTAATATGTCAGAACGAAAAATAATCCATATTGATATGGATGCCTTTTACGCGTCAGTAGAATTGCGCGACCGTCCTGAACTAAAGAACAAGCCCGTAGTGGTTGCCTGGGATGGGCCCAGATCGGTTATCTGTGCTGCTTCATATGCTGCACGCAAGTATGGTTTACATTCAGCCATGGCCGTAACCACGGCCAAACGCTTATGTCCTCAGGCAATCTATATTCCACCAGACTTCAGTAAATATCGCGCTGTATCACAGCACATCCACAGTATTTTTAGCCGCTATACTCAACAGATTGAACCTGTATCACTGGATGAAGCTTATCTGGATGTAACCAGCTATCAGGGAATATTACCCTATGCACGTGATATTGCGCGCGAAATACGCGCCGCTATACTGGCTGAAACTGGCTTGACAGCTTCGGCAGGCATTGCGCCCAACAAATTTCTGGCTAAAATTGCTTCCGACTGGCGTAAACCCAATGGCCAGTTTGTTATCGCACCTGCACAGGTTATGGCCTTTTTACACAATCTGCCATTAGGCAAAATTCCCGGTGTCGGTAAAGTTACCGAACAAAAAATGCGCGCCTTAGGCTGGACGACAGTAGGCGATCTGAGTCAGGTAAGCCTATCTGTTTTAGTGCACCATTTTGGCCGCTGGGGTTACCGGCTGTTTGATTTGGCTCAAGGCCGCGATGACCGTGAAGTGACGGCTGAACGCGACCGTCAGCAAATTTCTACTGAAATTACGCTGAATGATAACGAAAATCTGATTGAAATAGCCCATCATCTGCCTGAACTGGCGCAGACGCTGGTTAAGAACATGCAATATAAACAGCTTCAAGGTAGTTGTGTCACATTGAAATTAAAAAATACACATTTTCAGATTTATACCCGCTCCCAAACTTATTCGTCGCCTTTACCAGATGCTCCTGCTCTGATTGCTGCCGGACAGGATTTACTTAAACGCATGCCTAACGACAGCGCCCTATTTCGACTGATAGGTCTGGGTATCAGCCACTTTCATCAGCACGAGTATCAATCCGATTTATGGGCGCCGGGGAACACTTACTAAACAAATTTTGGCCTAAATGCTAACTGTATCTGCATTCTTCTGCCTAAAGCAGATTTACGACTACATCAAACTACATTTCTCTGGCCTAAGTTAACAAAATAAAGGATAATTAGTTTGACAGACTACAAACGGAAGTATGTAGTCACCCATCAGAAAAAGTAACATCACAGGAGTTACCATGAGTCACATTAAAGTGCCGACAGAAGGTCATAAAATCGTTTCCGGTCAAGCCATCCCGAATGATCCTATTATTCCCTTTATTGAAGGCGATGGTATTGGTGTTGACATTACACCAGTGATGAGAGAGGTTATTGACGCTGCGGTAGCCAAAGCTTATAACGGCGCTAAAAAAATCGTCTGGCTGGAAGTTTACGCTGGCGAAAAAGCGACTAAAGTTTATGGTGAAAATGTGTGGTTACCAGATGAAACACTGGAAGCCATCAAAGAATATAAAGTAGCCATCAAAGGGCCGATGACTACCCCTGTTGGCGGAGGTATCCGTTCACTGAACGTTGCTATTCGCCAGCAACTGGATTTATATCAGTGTGTTCGTCCTGTACAGTATTTCACCGGTGTACCTTCTCCACTGAAAGACCCAAGCAAGGTGAACATGGTTATTTTCCGTGAAAATACCGAAGATATTTATGCTGGTATTGAATGGCTGTCTGAAACAGAAGATGCCAAAAAAATAATCAATTTCCTGCAAAACGAAATGGGTGTTACCAAAATCCGTTTCCCGCAAACTTCCAGTATTGGTATCAAACCAGTATCCAAAGAAGGTACACAGCGCCTGACTCGTGCTGCCATCCGTTATGCTATTGATAACGACCGTGACAGCGTTACTTTTGTTCATAAAGGTAACATTATGAAATTCACCGAGGGCGGTTTCCGTGACTGGTCCTATGAAGTGGCTAAAAATGAATTTGGTGCCACTTTAATTGGTGAAGGCCCATGGTGTGAATTCAAGAATCCGAAAACTGGTAAAAATATCGTTATTAAAGATTGTATTGCCGACGCTTTCTTGCAGCAGATTCTGTTGCGCCCGGCTGAATATGATGTGATCGCCACCCTGAATCTGAATGGTGATTACATTTCTGATGCTTTAGCAGCACAGGTAGGCGGTATTGGCATTGCTCCGGGTGCCAATATTTCTGATGAATACGCTGTCTTCGAAGCTACTCATGGTACAGCGCCCAAATATGCTGGTCAGGACAAAGTTAATCCGGGCTCCCTTATTCTGTCTGCTGAAATGATGTTGCGTCATTTAGGCTGGAAAGAAGCAGCAGACTTGGTGAATGCTTCTATTGAAAAAGCCATTGCTGATAAAATCGTTACTTATGATTTTGCCCGCATGATGGAAGGTGCAAAAGAAGTTTCCTGCTCTGCATTCGGCAAGGCTTTAATTGAACGCATGTAATCTAAAGCTACTTAGTCATGACAAACCGAATCTGTTTTAAGGATTCGGTTTTTTTACAATTTCAGCCTTTAGATATATGTGCTTGCGTATAATAATTATGTCGCTTTAGTTGATACTAGCCTGTTAATTGATAAAGCCGGCAATTTCATTATAATATATTCAAATTAAATAGAATTGATAAATAAGAATATGATTTTAGGAATTGAAACTGATTCATGTGGTCGCTGTGTACATTATCATAATGAAAATGATATTGCCGCACTTCAATGTGGCCAATGTAAGCAATATTATGCCTGTTTTAAATGTCATGACCAGCTATGTGACCATCAGTTTGTTCCTATGGTAACTGCAAACAGCAAGCCAGTTATATGCGGTAAGTGCAAAAGTCTTCTGACTTATGAGCAATATCAGCAATATACCTGCCCATTTTGTCAGGCATCATTCAATCCACGCTGTGCATTACATAAGGATATTTATTTTAAATAATTGGTTTAGGAATATTGTTTAATTGTCATCCAGATCAACGATCAAGCCGTCTTCATCCCATTCGGTTTTGCGTATCAATTCGTTTTTTTCAAATATCGATTCACTTTTTTTAGCACCGGAATCATACCAGCTCAGCACTACACCACTTACCTTATTATTATGTATAGCCACATCGGCAAGCAGATGTCCTTTATCATCCCATGTTGTCATGGTTTGAACTACACCCTGATGTACGTTCATATCCTGTTTTATCTGGCCATTTGAATACCAGCGCTGCCAGCGGCCTTCAGCCTTACCATTAACAAAATACAGCTCCCCACGTTTTTGCCCGTTTTCATACCAGCTTAAAGTACGGCCATTCGGCATACCCTTTTGCCAGTTCATTTCAATTGCCTTCTGACCATTGGGATACCAAGTATGCCATTTCCCAACAGGCTTGCCGTTTTTGTAGTCACCCTGTATTTTTTTATGGCCATCTGGATACTGTAGCTGTAATTTGCCTTCTTTCATGGCCGGAATAAACTGTTGCAGTTTATCTATAGGTAAGGCATAGCTATCACTGTATTTGCTTTTAGCCGGATCAGAAAATTCCTGTACATCGATATGATTGCCATTATCATGAAATTGTTGCACATGTTGTACTTCAGACTGTTTTTGAACAACCTGACTATTTGCATCAAAATACACAGTCTTGTGTTTGTGCGATTTAATCTGCCACACTATCGCTATCAGAATGAGTATTATTGCGAGTACGAACCAGTAAAAACGTCTGGCCACATACATGATTTTTATCCCTTTTCACTAAGCAGTGTCATTATTTTATGCAATAAATATTATTTCTATCGTTATTACATTTTTTTTCAAACAGTGCAATCACTATCAGCCTTAGCCACTTATTTTTGCCAGTAAGTTTTAATATTAACAAATTCATAGATACCAAATTCAGACAATTCACGCCCGAATCCAGAATCTTTTACGCCGCCAAACGGTAAACGCAAATCACTGCTGGTATGGCGATTGATAAATACACTCCCTACATTTAACTGTTCGGCAAACTGCCATGCTAAATAGGCATCTTGCGTATAAATACTGGCGCCCAGACCAAAAGGATTGTCATTGGCCAGCTTCAGTGCATGGGCATTGTCTTGCGCACGCAGGATAATAGCCACTGGTCCAAATACCTCTTCATTGTATACGCGACAATCCGGATTTACTTTATCCAATATAGTGGCAGGATAAAACCAGCCAGGCATATCGCTTGGAATTTCACCCCCAAGCAGACATTGCGCACCATGAGCCAGCGCATCCTGTACCTGTGTGTGGACAGCTGTACGTAAATCCTGCCGGTGTAGTGGTGCTAAAGTGGTCGTTGGCAGCCATGGTTCACCCATCTGCAATTGTTGACAATGCTGCTGCAACGCCGCAAGAAAATCTTCTGCAATTTCATTATGAACTATAAGCCGTTTGGCTGCATTGCAGGATTGTCCGGCATCACGAAAACGCGAATAACACGCCTCTGAAGCGGCCTGTTTCACATCTGCATCATTTAATACAATGAATGCATTGCTTCCACCCAGCTCCATGACGCATTTACGCAGATGCCGGCCAGCCAGTGCAGCAAGATAACGTCCTGTCTGAGTAGAACCAGTAAAAGCCAGTGCCTGTGTGTGTGCAATGGCATACTCGATATCATCATTATCTAGCCAAGTCAGTTGTAAAGGTAAGTCATTACCTATCAGATCAAACAGCATCTGGCTGATTTGGCCTACTGAAGGAGCCGGCTTTACCAGACAGGCGTTGCCCGCACATAAAGCCGGAATGGCAAAACGCAGAATCTGCCATACTGGATAATTCCACGGCATAACGGCCAGTACAGTACCCAATGGCTCAAAACGCACCTGACTCAGGCTTGCCTGTGTAGCAATGGTTTTATGTGCCAGTAGTTCAGGTGCCAGATGGGCGTAATAGCGGATTAATGCAATTGATTTACTGATTTCTGCTTCACATTCGCGCAAACAGCGCCCTACTTCAATACAAATCTGATAGGCCAGCTCGGCTTTGGCCTGTTCCAGACGCTGAGCAAAAGCAAGTAAACGGCGGGTACGAGTTTGTACATTTTCGCTGGCAAAGCCATGTTGTTGTCGGGCCAGTTGCTGATACTGTAGCTCGAATTCAGCTTTTGTCAGACTTTTACGGTTGAACAGAACCTCACCCGTAATGGCATGGTAACTGGTATACAACACAACAATCCTTAAACTGCGAAAATATGAATCAGACAGTATGCAACACAATACAGCAGCAGGTTATCAGACGATATTGACCTTATAAAAATTTATAAGGTCAATGATGAAAATTATTGCTCGTCACCAGTTTCCAGTTTCTGTACGCCCTGCTTGATTTTATAACGGCTCTTTAACCACTCCAGATTACTGGTTGCCAGATTTTGCGCCAGACTCTGACTGATCACCTGTTTGGCCTGTGGCAAAACATTACCCATATCCTGTGGTGGCATGATTGCATTAATTTTTACCAGCACCGGATTTTGCTGATCCTTGAGCATGATATATGCTGGTTTGCCATTTGCCGGTTTGGCTTTAATCCAGGATTGGAAATCATCCTTGGACATAAGGGCCACGGCCTGTTGTGGTGTCAGATCAGCACTGGGCGACCATGACAGGTTGGAATTGGTACCTTTATTTACGGCATCCAAAGCCTGTTTGGCTGCTGCTGTGGCAAGCTTTTTGCTTTCTACAGCAACATAATCCTGCTGTACCTGTGATTTAACTTCTGCAAAGGGTGCCTGATGTTCTTTGCGTACATCAAGAGCACGCACTACCCAGTATGTTCCATTGCCAATATCAACCGGTTCAGAGTTGTAGCGTTTAACCAGTACATCATTGCCAAACAAAACATCCTGCAAGGCCTTCGGCATACCACCAGCGCTGGCCATATCACGGGTTATCCAGCCTTGATCAACTTTGTGAATCTGCAAGCCAAGCTTGTCAGTAATAGGTTGTAATGTTTTAGGGTTGTTAAAGGCCAGATCACTGACACTTTCTTTCATTTTGGCTACCTGCGCTACGCCTTTACGAGCCTGAATCTCCTGAGTTAGCTGTGCTTTTACGTCTTCCAGAGCTGGCTTGGGTGCAGAGGCAGAAGTTGGAATCTGGTCATAAGCTTCTTTCAACTCTGCTTCACTGACATTCTCTTTAGCACCCAGTTCGGCGGCAGATAGCTGCACAAATTCGTATTTTACTGCCTGTGGCAGATAATACTGTTTTTTGTTAGCTTCGTAATAAGCTTTCAGCTTGCTGTCGTCTATGGCTACCTTGCTAGCAAAATCTGCTGCGGGAAAAGTGATTGTCTGTGATTGGCGTGCAGCCTGCAACAGATTAACCATCTGCGTTGCCTGTGTATCACTAACCAGATTACCAGCTTTCATCAGATTGAGCATGGTTTGCATGGCATACTGTTGACGCAAACCATTTACTAGCGCTTCTTCAGACATGCCAGCCTGTTGCAGAAATGCACGATATTTGGCTTCAACAAATTTTCCGTTTTCCTGAAAACTCGGATCGGATGCAATAACCTGCTTTATCTGTTCGATTGATACGCTGATACCCATATCATGGGCACCTTGCTGAATATAGGCCTGATCAACGAGACTGTCATAAGCAAGCTGTTTGCTCACTGAGTTGCCGGAGGCATTCTGTAATCGCCGCTGAAAATCATTAACATCATTAACTTTGATTTTAATATCACCAATTTTACTGATGTAATCAGTACCTGGGACAGCCAGCGAATAACCACCTGCAAACACAAAACTCAGGCAAATTACACCCAGAATAATCTGGGCCGGTGTTCTATATTTTTCTACAATGTGGAACATGAGATTCAGTTAACTTTTCTAAAGCAGATAATACTTCCTATTGTAGCGTTTTTTGTTAAGCTAAACCATGCTGTTTGAAGCGCATATGCACAAAAACGACAGACAACAGAAAAGGCGGGATATCCCGCCTTGATGTATTACGCAACCTCAAATTAAAGAGCGTCTTTCAGTGCTTTACCGGCACGGAATTTAGGCGTTTTAGCGGCCTTGATTTCTAATGGTTCACCAGTTTTGGGATTACGTCCAGCACGAGCCGCACGCTCACCAACATAAAATGTACCAAAACCCACCAGTGTTACCGTATCGCCACCTTTCAGTGCATTGGTGACAGCGCTGATCATACCGTCTAGTGCCTTCGCTGCAGAAGCTTTAGATAAATCGGCCTCTTGGGCAATGGCTTCAATCAATTCAGACTTATTCACAATAAAGTCCCTTTCTGTTGTTATGTTCATATGATTTTCAGGTACCACATGTCTGGTAGAGCCTGAACAATACATTACGATTACTTTATAACAAGGCCAAATTCTTTATGTCAAGCATCGATACAGACGCAATGAGTTAAAACAGGCCAAAAACAAAGCCATTCACCAATTAGTGTTGGTGAATGGCTGCATATCAATGTTTTACGGTTTTTGTAGTTGACTTAGTCGTAGACTTGGCTAATACACCCTCTTCTGGAACACTTTGCCAAGGGCTAGGCGGGTATGCCAGTCCCAGATTGAGCACTTCATCAATCCACTGTACCGGATGAATGGTTAGCTTTTCACTGATGTTAGCCGGAATTTCTTCCAAATCTTTAACATTGTCTTTCGGAATCAGTACATGCTTGATACCACCGCGTAAAGCCGCCAGCAGTTTTTCTTTCAGGCCACCAATCGGCAGTACTTCACCCCGCAGGGTGATTTCTCCTGTCATGGCTACATCTGCACGTACTGGAATGCCGGTAAACGCTGAAACCAGAGCCAGAGTGATTGCGCTACCAGCACTGGGTCCATCCTTGGGAGTAGCACCTTCGGGAACATGGACATGAATGTCGTTTTTCTCATAAAAATCGGGTTCAATACCCAGACTTTCAGCTCGGGAACGTACAACACTCCATGCAGCACTCACAGATTCCTGCATCACATCGCCCAGTTTGCCGGTGCGTAGAATATTTCCTTTACCACGGAACTTGCTGGCTTCAATGGTTAAGAGCTCACCACCCACTTCAGTCCAGGCCAGACCGGTAACCTGTCCAACACGATTTTCATTTTCTGCCACACCATAATCAAAGCGGCGCACGCCCAGATAATCATGTAAATTGTCGGCATTGATAATAATTTCTTCCGGTTTGGATTTGGCTTTCTTCCCTTTACCGGTGCCCACTTTCTCTTCTGCAACAGCCTGCTTCATAACCACTTTGCGGCAAATCTTGGCAATTTCACGATCCAGTGAGCGTACACCGGCTTCGCGGGTGTAATAGCGGATAATATCGCGCACAGCAGATTCTTCGATGCGGATTTCACCCTCACGCACACCGTTTTGCTTAGTTTGCTTGGCTACCAGATATTTCATGGCAATATTGATTTTCTCGTCTTCGGTATAACCGGAAAGACGAATAATCTCCATACGGTCAAGCAGTGGCGTAGGAATATTCAGGCTGTTGGATGTAGCAATAAACATCACATCCGACAAATCAAACTCTACTTCTGCATAGTGGTCGGAAAATGAATGATTTTGTTCAGGATCGAGCACTTCAAGTAAAGCACTGGCCGGATCACCGCGAAAATCATTACCTAATTTATCAATCTCATCCAGCAAAAACAGTGGATTTTTTACACCAGCTTTGGCCATGTTTTGCAGAATTTTACCGGGCATGGAGCCAATATAGGTACGACGATGGCCACGAATTTCACTTTCATCGTGTACCCCACCCAGTGCCATGCGCACATATTTACGGCCGGTAGCCTTGGCAATAGATTCACCCAGTGAGGTTTTACCTACCCCAGGTGGCCCAACCAGGCACAGAATAGGACCTTTGAGCTGGTTCATGCGCTTCTGTACGGCCAGATATTCAAGAATGCGCTCTTTTACCTTTTCCAAGCCATAATGATCTGCATTCAGAATCAGATCTGCTTTGGCAATATCCTTGCTGACTTTGGATTTCTTTTTCCATGGTAATTCAAGCAGGGTATCAATATAGTTACGCACGACGGTAGATTCCGCAGACATAGGTGGCATCATGCGTAGCTTTTTGAATTCAGACAGACATTTTTCTTCAGCTTCTTTGCTCATACCAGCCTGACGAATCTGTGCTTCAAGATTAGCCAGATCATCATCTTCTTCGCCAAGTTCTTTCTGAATCGCTTTTACCTGCTCATTCAGATAGTACTCACGCTGCGATTTTTCCATCTGCCGTTTCACTCGGCCACGAATACGTTTTTCCACCTGAAGAATATCCAGTTCGGACTCAAGCAGGTGCAGCAAATGCTCCAGACGTGCGGTGACATTTACCATGGTCAGAATCTGCTGGCGCTGATCCAGTTTTAGCTGTAAATGGGCAGCAATGGTATCAGCCAGCCGGCTTAGCTGTTCAATTCCATGGATAGTAGTTACCACTTCTGCCGGAATTTTCTTGTTTAATTTTGCCAGTTGCTCAAACTGGGATAACAATGTGCGACGCAACGCCTCATCATTATGAGTATCTTCATCAGTATCTTCACATTTAACGATGTGTGCTTCGACATATGGGCCACTTTCATCGATATACTGTACTTGGGCCCGATACAAACCTTCTACCAATACTTTAACGGTACCATCAGGTAATTTAAGCACTTGCAGAATACTGGCTACTGTACCCATAGCATACATATCTTCTGCATGCGGCTCATCAGTATCAGCATTTTTCTGGGCCAGTAAGAATACTGGTTCGTCATGCTCCATTGCTGCATCCAGAGCCGCTATGGATTTTTCCCGACCTACAAACAGGGGCAATACCATATGCGGGTAAACAACAACGTCACGCAGGGGCAACATTGCCATTGTAGTTGGCTGCACTGGAGGAGAATCATAAACTTCAGCCATGTAATGCCTCAATCTTTCCTGAAAATATGCAATAAAATTGAATGTGAAAATGGTGCTGAACCAGCGTTTTTCAAGTACTTTTGCGGTATGGTGACCATTGAAAAGTTTCAATGTTTAGAGCATTAATTATTATGAATGTTAACTATAGAGATTAAGAGAGATAGGCCGGACAAATCTGATTACTAAAATCAGCCTGTCCGGCTTTAGGGTATCAGCGGGTTACTGGTTTGTAACGAATGCGTTTGGGTTTGGCGCCCCCCTCACCCAAACGGCGTTTTTTGTCTGCTTCATATTCCTGATAATTACCATCAAAAAATACCCATCTGGATTCACCTTCAGCCGCCAGAATATGCGTAGCAATGCGGTCAAGAAACCAGCGGTCGTGTGATACCACCAGTACACTGCCTGCAAATTCGAGTAATGCATCTTCCAGTGCGCGCAGGGTTTCCACATCAAGATCATTAGAGGGTTCATCCAGTAATAGTACATTACCACCAGAAATCAGAGTTTTAGCCAGATGTAACCGGCCACGTTCGCCACCAGAAAGTTTACCGACAATTTTGCTCTGGTCACTGCCTTTGAAATTGAATCTCCCCAGATAGGCACGCGCCGGAATTTCAAATTGCCCCACCTGTAAAATATCACGCCCTTCTGCAATCTCATCAAACACGTTTTTATCTTCATGCAGGCCGTGACGACTCTGGTCTACTACTGACATTTTAACAGTCTGCCCAATCTTCACCAGTCCCTGATCTGGCTGTTCCTGCCCGGTAATCAGCTTAAACAATGTGGATTTACCTGCGCCATTGGGACCAATAATGCCAACAATGGCACCCGGCGGAATTTTAAAACTCAAATCATCAATCAGTAATTTGTCGCCAAAACTTTTGCTGACATGCTCAAATTCGATCACTTCATTGCCCAGACGCTCAGCCACCGGTATGAAAATTTCCTGTGTTTCGTTGCGTTTCTGGTATTCATAATTACTCATTTCCTCAAAGCGAGCCAGACGAGCTTTTGATTTGGCCTGACGTCCGCGTGCATTTTGGCGTACCCACTCAAGCTCTTGTTTCATAGCTTTAATACGTGCAGCTTCAGCTTTTGCTTCATGCTCCAGTCGCGCTTCTTTTTGTTCCAGCCAGGAACTATAGTTGCCTTTCCACGGAATACCATGGCCACGGTCTAATTCAAGGATCCATTCAGCGGCGTTATCCAGAAAATAGCGGTCGTGTGTTACAGCAACTACAGTACCGGGGAAACGAACCAGAAACTGCTCCAGCCATTCTACTGATTCAGCATCTAGATGGTTGGTAGGTTCGTCCAGCAATAGCATGTCCGGTTTGCTTAATAACAGTTTGCATAAGGCTACACGGCGTTTTTCACCACCAGACAAATTACCAATGCGCGCATCCCAGTCCGGCAGCCGCAAAGCATCAGCAGCAATTTCAAGCTGATGTTCTATATTGTCGCCGGCACCAGCGGTAATGATAGCCTCCAGACGTGCCTGCTCTTCGGCCAGCGCATCAAAATCAGCATCTGGTTCGGCATAGGCGGCATAAACTTCTTCCAGTTTTTTCTGCGCACCGGCTACATCACCCAGTCCAGATTCCACTTCTTCGCGTACAGTTTTATCAGCATCTAATTGTGGTTCCTGTGGTAAGTAGCCGATTTTGATGCCACTCATTGCAATGGCTTCACCTTCAAACTCGGTATCCACCCCAGCCATGATTTTCAGTACAGTAGATTTGCCTGCACCGTTTAGTCCCAACAGACCAATTTTGGCGCCTGGAAAAAAGGATAGGGAAATATCTTTGATAATCTGTTTTTGTGGCGGCACGGTTTTACTTACGCGCAGCATTGAGTACACATATTGGCTCATAATATCTTCAGTAGATTAAATTTAGTCTATATCAGCCTTAATTGTGGCTGAAGGTTATAAATTTGATTTTAACATGCATATAACTGCTGTCACGGAATGCTTTGCGTTAAAATGCTTCCTTTTGTCTCTCTCGCCATGACTTATGAACATCATCTCCACTCTGATAGATTTTATTTTACATATTGACCAGCATCTACAATTTATTGTTACTCAATATGGTGTATGGATTTATGTTATTCTATTCGTTTTGATTTTTTGCGAAACTGGATTGGTGGTTACGCCTTTTCTGCCGGGTGATTCCTTGTTATTCGCGGCTGGCGGAATAGCAGCTGTTGGCGAGATGAATGTCCATTTGATGGTGGTACTGTTGCTGGCAGCAGCAATTATTGGTGATGCGGTAAATTTCTCAGTTGGAAAGAAATTCGGTGCGCTTCTGTTTGCCAATCCACAATCTCGGCTATTCAGGCAGGTTTATCTACACAAAACGCAGGCATTTTATGCAAAACATGGTGGAAAAACCATTATTATTGCGCGTTTTGTACCTATTGTACGAACATTTGCGCCCTTTGTGGCCGGTATGAGCCATATGCATTATGGTCATTTTCTACGTTACAACTGTATTGGTGCTATTGTCTGGGTAGTGCTGTTTTCCTATGCCGGCTATTTTTTTGGTAATCTGCCATTTATTAAGCAGAATCTTTCTCTGGCACTGGTTATAATTATTGCCATTTCTTTTTTACCGGCCATTATTGAGATTCTGCGGCACAGGCAGACAGCATACAAAAACAATTAGATATTTAATTTTATTCTGCTGCTAATTTCAAAACTTACAGGCAAGATATGAGCCAGATACATCTGTTACCCGATCATTTAATTAATCAAATAGCAGCCGGAGAGGTGATTGAACGTCCGGCCAATGCGCTTAAAGAAATTATTGAAAACAGTCTCGATGCCAGAGCCAGCCATATTGATATTCAGCTAGAAGCCGGTGGCATTAAACGCTTGTCTGTAACTGATGACGGACAGGGCATGAGCGAGACAGACGTACCACTTGCCTTGCATCGTCATGCCACCAGCAAAATTAGCACACTGGAGGATCTGGAAAAGGTAGTTAGTATGGGGTTTCGCGGTGAAGGGCTGGCCAGTATTGCTTCAGTAAGCCGCCTGACTTTAACCAGCCGCACTACTACTGCCACCCACGCTACCCAGATTTATGCAGAAGATGGCAAGCTGAGTGCTGTCAAGCCGGCAGCACACGCTTCAGGCACTACAGTAGAAGTTGTTGAACTTTTTTTCAATACACCGGCCAGACGCCAGTTTCTTAAATCACCAAGCACCGAGTTTGCTCATTGCCGTACCATGGTAGAACGTCTGGCTTTAGCACATCCTGATGTAGCTTTTGAATTACAGCACAACGGCAAGAATATATTCACGCTACCGGCACAATCCCTTTCTGAGCGCTGCACCGCCATTATGGGAGCAGATCTTACCGCAGCCAGCCTAAATGTGGATGAAGCAATAAATGACATGCGTTTACATGGTCTGATTAGCAAACCGACTTTTGCGCAAGGAAAAACCAGTCAGCAATACATTTTTGTCAATCAGCGCTTTGTACGTGACAAAATCATTTTACATGCAGTAAAACAGGCTTATAACGATGTTTTGCATCAAGCATTAACACCGGCATTTGCGCTTTTTCTTACGCTACCGCCTACAGATGTCGATGCGAATGTGCATCCCACCAAAACCGAAGTGCGTTTCCGGCAGAGTCAGGCTGTGCACCAGTTGATTTTTCATGCTTTGAATAAATGTCTTGCCGCCACCAATGCTACTCAGACTGAATCCATTTCTCAGCCAGCCGCAGTACTGGCGGATATCATGCACAAACAGCCAGCCAGTGTACAACAACTGTTTCCTGCACAAGAAAAAACTGACTCAAAACAGGCACCGGCGCCCTATCACCGTAGCCATACACCAGTACAGCGCAGCTTAAGTTTAAAAGAATCCCAAGCTGCCCTGAATACTTATGCTGAACTGTATAGGCCAGAAACAACATCAGTGGCAGACAAGGTTGCTACTGCTGATGCTGAAAAAATTGATAGTGAACTGGCAAACTGGGAACAGGTGCGGGGTATTTCTGCTGCACAAGTGCCGGTACAAACATCGGTAAATGAAACAAATGCGCCCCCGCTAGGCTACGCCATTGCACAACTACTGGATATTTATATTCTGGCACAGGCTGAAGAAGCATTGATTCTGGTAGACATGCATGCCACTGCCGAGCGTGTAAATTATGAAAAGATGAAGCAACAACGCGATGCTAATGGCAAGGTAAGCAGTCAGACATTGCTGATTCCCGTTCGCTTTACTGCCAGCCATGAGGAAATTGCTTCGGCAAACGAGTATGCTACCACCTTGCATGATTATGGTCTGGATATTACCATTGAAAATAATCAGCAACTGGTGGTTCATACGGTACCGGCAATGCTGGTTAAAAGTGACATTCAGCAACTGGTACAGCAGGTACTGGCTGACTTGATGACCATTGGCAGTAGTGATGTGATACGGGAACGTGAAAATCGTATTCTGTCTACTTTAGCCTGTCATGGTTCTGTACGTGCCGGGCGTAAATTGACACTACCGGAAATGAATGCTTTGCTGCGGGATATGGAACAGACTGAACGGGCAAATCAATGTAATCATGGTCGTCCTACGTGGGTAAAATTGCGTTTGCAGGATTTGGATGCCCTCTTTTTACGCGGACAGTAATATTTTGCCAGTGTTTAGTGACGCTATGCTGACCAGCAGTATTCATTGACTTGATATTTATTATAAAACCCTCTTAATCAATTGATTAAGAGGGTTTTGTGATTTCATTACTGCTTAGTGAGTATTGGCAGCTTCTGGTGCTGAGGCAGCTGGCAATTCAGCATAATCAGGTTCATTCTCTGGTTCAGGTTCAATATTCCATATTTTGCCATTCAGATAAATTTTACCATTGATTAATTTAAGATGTGTTTTCACAATACCATTGGTTACCTGTATGTAACCACGTGCCTGCATGGATTTAATCGCACTATCAATCATCAGGCGGATTGTCTGGTCAATATCTTCCAGAGCTTCAGCACCGCCGGCACTGGCATCCACCGTAAACAGCGCCCGTGCCTGACTGATGGCAAAATTTTCCATAATGGCCTGAGGAATAGCGAAATCCATTTCTGCTTCGGTTTTATTCAGCATCAGTCCCAGTTGCTGCATATCGGAAGCAAGCAGGCTTTTGAAACCCAAACTACCATGTATATCAATCAGTCCTTGCGGCATTTGCAGTTTAAAACTGTTGAGTTTGAGAAGTGGGTCATGAGTAAATAAACCCAGTCCTTCATTGCGCACTGCCTCTACTATTGCTGCGCGTAGCTGCTCATTATTCAGATTCTGGCTTGATAGCTGAGTAATTTTATTATTGATTGCTACCAGACTGGCCGCATCCAGATGCTCAGCCGAGGCATCGATATCCAGCGGACCATAAATATCATTACCATACTGCAATTTGGCAAAGCCAAATTTACCATTACTGTTAATCCATTGATCTTTTTCTTCAGTAGAGGTGGCCAGTTTCAAATCTTGAATGATAATTTTGGTAGGCATGCTGTTGCCAGCCGGGCTGATGAAGGCACCAATCTGTAAGTTGGTTACCAAATTAACCAGTTGATCCAGACGGATAGTATTGTCTGTGGTATCGTTCCAGGTAAAGGTAATGGCCTTGATACGCAAATCGCTGTTACCTAAAGCGAGTGAGGTTTTACCGTGTTCAGTATGGCTATTAAGCTGCAAATCCTGATAGGAAGCACGTCCTTTGCTGGCAAGAACCATATCCAGCCCGGGGCTGACGGTATGGCTGTCATAACTGTTAAAGTCTTCAGCATAATCAATCGTTGATTCCAGCCCCTGCCAGTTGATTTTGATACCAGACAATTCTTCGTAATTGAATTTTGGTATCGCAACATGCATTTGTCCGCTGCCGCCGAGATTAATCGTATTTTCCAGTCTAACTGGTGCTTCCTGCCCGAAAAAACGCGCCAGAATCTGCTGAGCTTGCGGAGTGAAACGCAATTCGGTTTCTACATGCGCGCGTACTGGATGAATACTGCCTGCAAATAAACCATGCTGTACATGATTAACCAGAGTAATTGGCTGTTGCAGTACTGTACGCACATTATCGGGTAACTGCTGCTGCACTCCGGCAAAGAAACTTGGCTTAAAGCGTATCTGCATGGTTTCTGTGGAAGTAAACCAGCCACGTTGATAGCTTTGTTTATCAATCACTAGAAAAGGACTTTTGGCCAGTAAAGCGCGTTGTTGATCCAGACTTTGCTGAGCCTTAGCTCCTAAATAATAAGGCAAAGCCAGTGCAATAAGCAGTATAACTGCCAAAATGGCAGCGATGATTGTTACAATTCGTTTATTCATGCTCGAAATGTCTTATATATCCACATTCTGGAAGATTTGCAGGATAACATCAAACTGGCCGTTTGTCCGCCGTGTTTGCCTGTGATAACACCTTATTTCAGGGTTAAAGACAATCAAAACAGCCAGTTCAATAAAAAATATTAATTATCTAGCATCCTGCCTGTAGCCGCTGTCGCTGTTGTTCAAATAAACAGACAGTTGCAGCCATGGCTACGTTGAGTGATTCTGTTTGCCCGCTCATCGGAATAATCACGTGTCTGGATGCAGTTTGTAGTATTTTTGCACTCAAACCACTGCCTTCATTACCAAACAGCCAGCCAGCAGGCTGAGTCAGATTCAATGCATAGATACTTTTGGCCGATGTGCTTAATGCAGTAGCATACAATGGCCAGGTGTAATCAGCACACCAGGCAGCTAAATCTGTAACAGTTTGAATATTCAGATAAGCGTGCGCACCCATTGCTGCACGCAATACTTTGGGTGACCAAACATCAACACTGTCTTTGCTCAGGACAATATTATCAATACCGGCAGCCAGCGCACTGCGTAAAATTGTACCCACATTGCCAGGGTCTTGCACTCGCTCTAACAGCACGACATCCTGAATTTCTGTTGCAGCGGTATTTTCTGGTAACTGTACTATTGCAACAGGCTCTCTTGAACTGACTAAATCGCTGATTTTATCCAATAGATTATCAGCAACCAGTACCACTTTCTGCAACGGCATTTTTGCTATTAAGGCAGCTATTTCATAGTCATGTTCGCGCAGTTGCGGTACATACAGCGTTTGAATTGAATGCCCTGCCTGCATAAATGTCTGAATAAGGTGTATTCCCTCCAGAACGGCGAGCTGATGCTGACGGCGGTAATTTGATTGAGCAATTAAACGGGCTAAATGTTTAAGTTCACTATTGCTGGCAGATTGAATAATTTTATGCTTCATCCAGTAATCTGGCTTTCTGTTTGCTGTTGACTAAGAATCTGGCTGATATCTGCAATGGTAGTCAGAGTACGTAATTGAGTAAATAACTGCCCGGCTTCTGGATAGGTTAATTTTAGCATTGCCAGCCACTGTTTTAACCTTGCTACCGGATAGTTAGCATTGGTGGCAGCTTTACTGCAACAGCAGTCAAAAAAATCATTAACCCACGGCAGAATTTCTGGCCATGACAAAGAAGGAATTATTTTTCCCTGATTATAAGCGGCAATTTGTCGGGCTAAATCAGGCCGCTGAACGGCACCACGCCCCAGCATCACATCCGTACAGCCGCTGACAGAACGAATTTGCTGATAATCGGCCAGAGTAAATACATCGCCATTTGCAATAACAGGAATGCTAATAGCCTGCCTGATACGGGCAATCCATTCCCAGTGTGCAGGCGGCCGATATCCTTCAGTTTTGGTACGCGCATGAACGGTAAGCTCTCCTGCCCCACCCTGTTCTATGGCTTGAGCACAGGCCAGTGCCAAATCTTTATTCTCATAACCCAGACGCATTTTCGCACTGAGCATGATTTCAGCAGGCAAATTCCGGCGCACAGTAGCCACTATCTGCTCTATTTTTTCAGGATACTGTAAAAGGATTGCCCCACCCTGATGCTGGTTAACAGTGGGTGCCGGACAGCCAAAATTTAAATCAATATGCGTAGCACCCAGCTCAACCACTTTTCGGGCGTTCTGCGCCATGTTTTCAGCATGGCTGCCCAATATTTGTACTACTACGGCAGTCCCAGCATGAGTCTGATTAGTATGTGTCAGTTCTGGCATGTATTTTAGCCATATGGAACGCCCATGTACGGTATGAGTAATACGGACAAATTCAGTGACACAAATATCAAAGCCGCCGATACGGGTTAACAAATCGCGCATGGGTGCATCAATCAGCCCCTGCATGGGTGCCAAAAATAATCTGGGCGAATTCATTTTTGCTTGCAAACTAGCGTGACTCACACGAATAACCATTACTCAACTATAAAAAATAACGCAACCTGTTTTCATCAACAAGTTGCGTTTTCAATTATAAAATAAAAATGGTTGCGACAGGTTTAATCGCGTAATGTTTCAATCAGGTCAATCAGCAATTCAGCTTCTTCTTTCTTCAATACAGCAAACCCGTCATTCAAGCCTAAATCTTCCAGTAACATTGCACCAGCTGGCGTTTCATGTATGGAGCTAAATGCATTCTGTAATGTTTCAAGCATACCGGCATTACGAGGATGCAGCAAAATCACGTGATATAAGTCATTGATTTTACTTTCAATCATTAGATTTAAACGGCTACGGGTGATTGAGGTTAATTTATAGTAAGCAGATGACATAAACAGACCGATATCCGCCTCATGCTGAATCAGTCCGCGGGCTACTGCTGAGCATGATTCACTTTTAATCCATGTAAGGTCATTCTCTTCTATATCTACTGCTTCCATTAAGCGCAGAGCAATCAGCTTAACATCATAATTTTCCGTACACAGAATCGACATGCCGGGCTTAACATCTTTTAGTGATTTAATTTCACTTTCAGCAGCACTGGCAATTACCATTTCATCGAAACAATTTACTGGACGTACTACCGGTAAATAGCCTAACTCACGAATCAGCTTGGCAGCGTCAAATGGGTTGGCATAGATGATATCAACATTATCATTGTCTATTTCCAGCTGTTCTTCTTTAGCATTGGTGGCCATAAACAAATGTACAGGTGCATCTATCAACCGTTGCAGGCGGGTATTGAGAAAGTGCCAGCCTGCATAAAATTCTGGGGGAAAATCAGGTGCAATCAGAAAATTAATAGTCATGAATTACCCTGTTCTTCTTTCATTAGTCCCTCATAGAGACTCTGCATTTCCAATACTTTACTTCGTGAAGGCTTACGCCGCACTGAAGTATAACCCTGAATGACACCATCACGGATATTTGGCACAATAGTGGCATACACCCAGTAAAAGCCTCCATCTTTGCGCAGATTTTTGACATAGCCATGCCATTTGTTTCCTTTTTGCACGGTATCCCATAAATCCTTATAGGCCACTTTCGGCATATCAGGATGGCGCAAAATATAATGCTCAGCACCCATTAGCTCATTACGCGACCATCCGCTCATATGCACAAATACCTCATTGGCATGTGTAATTATACCTTTCAGGTCTGTCGTTGATGTAATCAGACAGCCATCAGGGAACTCTGTTTCTACATCAGTACAATATACGGTGCGTGTTACCCCATCGTAATGTGTCAATTCAAATGTACGGTGCTCAATTTCAGGCACCTGCATTGGTGAAATCATTATGACTCCATTTTCTTGAATATGGACAACTAGACAAACAATACAAAAGTCGATTCAAGGTATATATTGCGCCGATTAGCAAAATAATACAAATTATTTAATCTATTAGTACATAAAACTACAATTTTTATTGACATTAATCAATAAATGCAGAATTTAATGTAAAAAATTTACTACATTTATTAATCGGATATAACATATACTGGGGTAGTTATTTAATTAAATTGCAGGCTATCTACTTATCTTTTTCTTGCAGAATCAGATTGATACAGACCAGCCCATTTCATGATATTAGCTACCTCAAACTCATTAAATTCATAATACTGGCCGCGTTTTAGCCTTTTAGGTAGTGCAATCGGTCCGAAGCGAACCCTAACCAGACGACTCACAGTCAGTCCCTGACTTTCAAACAAACGTCTTACTTCACGGTTGCGGCCTTCTTTAATGATAATGTTGTACCATCTGTTGGCACCTTCACCACCCTGTTCCCACAAATGTTGTGCTTTGGCAATACCATCTTCCAGCTCAACCCCATTGAGCAGGCTTTGTTTTTGTTCATCACTCAGCTCACCGAGAACGCGTACAGCATATTCTCGTTCCACTTCGAAACTAGGATGTGCGAAGCGATTTACCAATTCACCGGAGGTGGTAAGTATCAACAGGCCACATGTATTGATATCCAGACGACCAATCGCTACCCAACGGCTGCTGGCAGTTTGTGGCAGCCGGTCAAAGATACTGACACGCCCCTGAGGGTCATCGCGGCTGACAATTTCACCTTCCTGTTTGTAATACACCATAATACGCGGCAAACGATCAGGCCATTTGATGTTAATAGCTGAGCCGCGCACACAAACTTCATCGTCTGGGGTAATTCTGTCTCCTAACTGAGCCACTTTACCATTAACTCGCACCATTCCTTGGCTAATCCACTGTTCCATTTCACGCCGGGAGCCCACACCTGAAGCAGCAAGTGCTTTTTGTAGACGCACTGGTTCCATTTTTTCCAGATTGATACGCTGTTCTTTCAGTACCCGAGCACGCTGTAGAATTTCCTGATTTGGGGTACGCTGAACCAGTTTTTTGGCGCGCTGAACTTTTACTTTGGTGCCGCCCTGTGCTTCAGGCTGTGAGAATGCAGAGCGTACAGTGGATTCATTTTGGCGCTTAAAAGCAAATTTAGCTTTACCGGCAGTATGTCTGCTGGCAGTAGGCTTACTGCTTTTGTTGGTCACACCATCACGTATCTGGCGCTTGGTTAATTTTTTGTTGGCTTGACTCATAGTTATACTCCTAATCCGTCATCAGACGGTTCTTCTGCGGTGGTTTGAGCCACGGCAGGTTCATTTAAATCGGGTAAAACCAATTCACCCAATTCTGTTAAAGGCGGTAGCTGGCTTAGATTTTCCAGCTGTAAATCACTTAAAAAAGTAGCTGTAGTGGCCCACAAATTTGGCCGCCCCACGCTATCCCGCTGCCCGATAATCTCTATCCAGCCTCGGTCCTGTAAGGTCTGTAAAACATTGCTGGAAACTGTAACACCGCGAATAGCTTCGATATCACTGCGTGTTACTGGTTGCTGATAGGCAATTATAGCTAATGTTTCCAGTACCGCACGCGAATAACGTGGTGTGCGCTGCACATCCAGACTGGCCAACTGCGGATAAGCTGCACTAATTACCTGAAAACGCCAACCCTCTGCACTATGTACCAGATTCAGCGCCCGTTCCTGCCAGCGCTCACGCAGTGCTGACAGTATGTCACCTAATTCTTCTGCTGATAACGGCGGCTCCCTCAAGCTTGCTAATACCTGCTCGCTTAACGCCTCACTTTGGGTCAGTAATGCAGCTTCAATCAATGCTTCGATGGAAACAGAATGATTCATGGTTATGTGTTTCAACGCTTTAAATGCTGTTTTCAATGGACTATGTAAGATTAACCTTTACGAGCTGCTTTTTTGGCTGCCCGTTCAGCTTTAAGCTGCGCTTCGTGCTGCTGTCCCTTTTTCAGCCACACTGCCCATTGATTGGGTGTTTCCAGCGTGATACGGCCAATCAGTCCGTCACGGAAATCTGTAAGCAGGCGTTCAGCAGCTTTCTGGTAATCAATGCGTCCGCCACTTAACAGGGCACCACGTTTTCTACCAATCCAGTCCAGCCAGTTGTCATCACGCCAGTGCGGACTTTCACTCAGGTCAGCCTGATAGCGCTGCTGGAGTAAAGGCAGATAATGCCGGCGCAGATAATCCAGTAATTCCAATGCTACCATTTCTTCATCCAACGCATTACGTCCGACAGCGCCACTGGCGGCCAGATTATAACCAGCTTCTTCAACAATAATTTTTGGCCACAACATCCCGGGGGTGTCATATAACCAGAAATCATCGGCCAGTATCAGCCGCTGCTCAGCTTTGGTGATACCTGGCTCATTGCCAGTTTTAGCACTGCGTTTACCCAGCATGCCATTAATCAGAGTGGATTTACCTACATTGGGAATGCCACAGATAAGCACTCTTAATGGGCGGTCCAAACCATGACGGTTCGGCACCAGAGTGCGGCAGGCTGCAATAATCTTACTGGCTGCCTGTTTTTCTGATGCGTCCAGTGCCAGTACGTTGGTATTGGGCTGGGAACGGTAATCGGCCAGCCATAACTCAGTACGTTCAGGATCAGCCAAATCCTGTTTATTCAGAATTTTCAGTTTGGGTTTGTCTCCAGACAGTTTTGCCAGTAATGGGTTGGCACTAGAAGCCGGTAAACGGGCATCCAGTACCTCAATGACCATATCCACGCTTTTAATCCGTTCGGCAATGGCTTTTTTGGCTTTGTTCATATGCCCGGGATACCATTGAATAGCCATAAACTGTCCTTGTCTGATACACAAAACTCTTATACAAAAAACACACAGGCAGCCTAATTTCAGGCTGCCTGAATAACTCACTGTTCTTATTATACCGTTTTTTCAGAATTATTAGTTAACTCTAACTGCCGGTGCCGCACCAGTACGCAATAGGCATTTAATTGCTGTGCTAAAGCTTCCACGATATAAACTGAACGATGCTGACCACCAGTACAGCCAATACCGATATTAACATAGCTGCGGCTTTCTTTTTCCATCTGCGGTAACCAGCGCAGCAGAAAATCGGCTAACTCTGCAATCATTTCTGCCATCACTGGCTGCTGGGAAAAAAATGTCCTGACGGGTTCATCTAAACCGCTAAAAGGACGCAAGTGAAAATCATAATAGGGATTAGGCAGAAAGCGAACATCAAAGACAAAATCCAGTCCGGCAGGCACGCCATATTTATACCCAAAAGATTCCAGCACTACGCGCATCGGAGCCACGGGCAGATGCAGCCATTGCTGAATCTGCCGGCGCAATTGCGGCACATTCAGCAAAGAGGTATCAATAACATAAGCATATCTTTGTAAAGTGGACATATATTGCTGTTCAGCAGCAACGCTTTCACTTAAGGTTTTGTGTTCCTGTGCCAGAGGATGACTGCGGCGTGTTTCAGAAAAACGGCGAAGCAATACCGCCGCGGAAGAAGTTAAAAACAGCAAATCAACCTGATGTTTTTGAGCACGCAAGCGGGTTACCAACCCCAGCACTTCAACCGGATTAAAGCGAGAGCGTATATCCACACTGACACCTAGCTGTGCCACATCGCTGGCAGCATAGTGTTCAATCAAATCAGGTAAAAGCTTTACCGGCAGATTATCCACGCAGACAAAACCAACATCTTCCAGTAAACGCAAAGCAATAGATTTTCCGGAACCGGATAATCCACTAATCAATACTATCCTCATGATTCACAGCATCCTCTTGCAGCATGGAATTATGACGATCCAGAAATTGCTTGGTACTGTCTTTTCCCCGCATCTGTAAAATGAAATTACTGACAGCAGCTTCTACCAGTACGGCCAGATTGCGCCCAACTGCTACCGGCAAGGTAACACTGCGAATAGATACGTTTAGAATACTTTCTGTTTCACTTTTGATACTCAGGCGGTCTATTCGCTGCATATGACTATCATCTGCCAGTACCAGATTGATTATCAGCTGTAACTGCTTTTTTGGTCGTACGGCAGTTTCACCAAAAATTGCCCGAATATTCAACACACCTAAGCCGCGTACTTCAAGAAAGTCTTTCAACAAGGCCGGACAGCGCCCTTCAAGCGTTTCTGGGCCGATACGATACAGTTCCACTGCATCATCCGCCACCAGGCCATGTCCGCGCGATATCAGTTCCAGCGCCAGCTCGCTTTTTCCCAGTCCGGACTGGCCGATAATCAATACTCCGACTTCAAAAACGTCCAGAAATACACCGTATTTGACTGTAGATGCAGCCAGTACCCGTTGCAGATAGATGCGTAATACATCCATCAGAAAAGGACTTTCCGTCTTGGATGTCAGCAATGGTACATTATGCGTATGGCAATAATCACGCAACATATATGGTACAGGCAAATCATTGGCAACAATAATCAGCGACATAGTTAAATCGAATAATTCATTGAGTGTGGTTTTAATTTCACCAGCCTCAATTTTATTCAGATATTCTACTTCAGCAATCCCGATTACCTGTACCTGATTGGGATGAATGAAATTCAGGTGACCAACCAGTGCCAGTACCGGCTTATCAGCATCAATACTGATACGATTATCCGCACCAGCCGTACCAGCAGACCACGCAAGTTTCAATTTGGTCTGATTGTCATGATATAAGCGCCGTACCGATATACTGGGCATGATAATTCGTCCTTATACCTGTTCTGCTACCAGTATTTCGCGCACACTTTCGGCACTGGTTGCGGATAACAAGGCATTGCGTACTGATTTCTGTGAAAATTTTCCAGCCAGTTCTGATAACACATTCAGATGTCTGGTTGAAGCATTTTCCGGCACCAGCAACACAAATACCATACTAACCGGCTGTTCATCCGGTGCATCAAAGGCGATGGGTGTTTGCAGCCGAAAAAAAGCGCCTACGGTATCTGTCACTGCGCCAGTACGACCATGAGGAATAGCCACGCCCTTACCTAATGCTGTAGAGCCCAGCTTTTCCCGCGCAAACAGACAATTAAACACATCTTCCTGCGAAAGACCTGCCTGTTGAGACAACAACTGACCGGCTTCTTCGAACAGGCGTTTCTTGCTGCTTACGTTCAAATCCAGAACCACATGTGAAACCGGTAAAATATCCCCAATTAAACTCATGCTCATTTTCAATTCCTATCAAATTGCACCATTGGCTGTAACAATCCGGCTAAGGATATATTTACTGCACCGAATAATGTGCAATTTATTCAAATACAATCAAATTACAAAAAATTTTGTTACTTGCCTGTCTCCAATACTGCTCTCAATCTTTACGCTTTACCCAGTAAGTAATGCAGTAATAGCCCAGTAAACCAGATGAGTCCGATCCGGTTATTACGTACAAACATAGTAAAGCATACTTTACGGTCACGGGTACGGATTTTCAGCCACTGCCAATACTGCAAACTGAGTACCAGCGGCAAAGCCAGCCAGTACCAGAAACTGGCATGAATCAGCCAGCCAGCCAGAATCATCAGTACATCAAAGCCTGCATGGCACAGCATAGCCGCAGTAATATCATGTTCACCGAAAGTAATCGCAGAAGTATGAATGCCAATTTTCAGATCATCTTCTTTATCTGCCATGGCATAAATGGTGTCATAAGCCAAAGTCCATAACGTATTGGCCGCCAGTAAAATCCATGCAATCAGCGGCACATGATTGCTAACAGCAGCAAACGCCATCGGAATGCCAAACGAAAATGCCAGACCAAGATATAGCTGTGGTAAGGGAAAAAAGCGCTTGGTAAACGGATACGTTATGGCAAGAAACAGCGCCGGAATACTCATCATCCAGGTCAGCCGGTTCATAGGTAGCAAACATAGCGCCGCCAGAGCACACAACACCATAGTTAATATAATTGCTTCTTTTTTTGTAACTTTTTTTAACGCAAACGGTCGCTGATTGGTGCGTTCAACGGCACCATCAAAATTGCGGTCTGCATAATCATTAATCACACAACCAGCACTGCGCATTAAAAATGTACCAATAGTAAACAACAATACGAGAAGTCCGTCCGGATGGCCATCTGCGGCAATCCATAATGCCCACCAAGTTGGCCACAATAGCAGTAATGTGCCAATTGGGCGGTCTATACGCATTAGTTGCATATAAATATGGAGGCGCTCCACAAGCCGCGAGCACTTTTTGTGCTCCAATTCCCCTTCAACAGAAAATCGATTCACACCAGTCTTTCAATGTTAATGCTTGATTAAAAAACACAAAGATAGTCTGTATAACATTGCCAGAACCATCAAGATGCCACTACTATCATATAGCTGTCTGCAAACCAAACAATTGTAACATAAGCATAACAGCTCACTGTATTTTGATGCCATTATCCGAAAGAGTAAGATATGGATTTAATTTTATGGCGCCACGCCGAAGCTGAAGACAACTGCGATGATCTGGCGCGCAGATTAACAAACAAAGGCCAGCAACAGGCTAAACTCAGCGCCCAGTGGCTACAGCAACATTTGCCTGCCAACTTTCAGGTTTATTGCTCTGAAGCAGTACGGACACAGCAAACTGCAAATTATCTTAAACAGCCTTTATCTGTGCATAAATTACTTAATCCAGACAGCCATCCGCTCAATCTGGCTACATTTCTGCAACAGCAGCCACCAATTGCTACCCAGATATGGGTTGGTCATCAGCCGTGGATTGGCCAGTTTTGTGCCTATCTGCTCAATGGTGTGTGGTTACCACAACAATTCTGGGCGGTAAAAAAATCGGCTTTCTGGTGGTTTGATATCCGTTTTTACCAGCAGCACCATCAGGCTCGTTTAAAAGTAGCCTTGTGTCCCACTGCTTTGAAGTAAACAGTATACAAATAAGCAATTAACACGAAAGCACAGATGCTATGAATTTCTTACCCAAAAGAGTGAATGTTCGCCATTCCTGGTTTAATGAGCAGGGCTTTTTAGCCAAGCTGGCCAAGAACGCCTTGCGTCTGGGCAAACCGGTTGCCGTGCAGCTATATACCTTATATCTGCTGTTTAAATCACCTGAGACACCATTACGCAGCAAAATGTTGATTCTGGGTGCATTAGCCTACTTTCTCAGCCCGATAGACCTGATTCCCGATTTTCTTGGGCCATTCGGATTCACTGATGACATAGCAGTGATTACCATGGTGTGCAGGCAATTACAGACAGTCATTACACCTGCCCTGAAAGAGCAGGCTCTGGCGGCCATTGCACGATTCTTTCCTAAATAAAACACAATAAAATATTAAGCAGAATTTGTTTTTACACCAGATAATTTTCAGCTATCTTCATTGCTGCGTCTGGTATCGCTGCATAAATTTATCGAGAAAAACAAATAGCTGCTGATTCATTGCCGTGTAATCAAACAATTGTATTTCCCGTTCAGATTGTATAAAAGGGTATGTATCTGCATGATGTAAATCAACTCTGGAATGTGCAATCAGTGCATTGATTGCTGCTGTATTCAGCTCCAAATGACATTGAAACCCATATACCAAAGGTGCATAACGCACAATTTGCCGCGGACAACCGGCACTGTAAGCCAGAATTTGTGCCTGTGGTGTTAAGCCCGGCATATCTCCATGCCAGTGCCCTACAATTAACTCCTTACCAAAATGCGCAATAAGTTCATCAGTTAAACCTGCTGAGGTCAGATATATCGGGAAATAACCTATTTCCTTATTGGGACTGTTTTCTACCATTCCACCCAGTGCCTGCCCTATTAACTGCGCGCCCAGACAGATACCCAATACAGCTTTACCTTTGTCAACAGCATTAGTAATCAGTTTTTGTTCTGCATTACTATCAAAATAGCTGCATTCCTTAGTTGAGGTTAAAGGTGATTGCGGGCCACCCATAATAATCAGCATATCCAGATTCACGGCAGAATCTGGCAGTTGTTCGCCAAGATACAGGCGTGAATACGAAATGTGATGCCTTCTGCTTTTTGCCCACTCTTCGCAAGCTGCCGGACCTTCAAAATCTTCGTGAATAATAAAATGTACATGCATTCCTACTCTCCTCCGTGGATTCGAATCAGCTTTGACAAGGCAAAACTATACCGTTTTAACGACCAGATATCGAACCTAAACAGGATTTTATTTGCACATCAGAGCAGGCAAACGCAATAGCACCGTACTTTGAAAAGTACGGTGCTGCTATTTAAGCTACAGTAAAATTAATTACTTGCTAGCTTTAAACTCTTCATGATATTCACCAGCCAGTTTGTGCAGTGAAGCACCGATAGCTTTGTACTGGTATTCATTCAGATTGGCTAAAGATACACGGCCAGATGGGTGGCGAACGGCAAAACCTTTACCCGGCAACAATACTACACCAGACTCATCCGCAATTCTGAACAGTAGTTCATTCGGATTTTTGGTTTTAACAACCCACTCGGCAAATTCATCACCATACAACTGGCGAGCAGTGTCTTCCATATCCACCAGAGTATAGTAATCCACACTGTTTTCATTAAACTCGTGTTTAATACCCAATTGTTTATACATGGCAGCGCTGCGATTGCGAATCAACGCCATCAGAGCATCTTTATACTGTTTCTTGGTATCCATCATTTCGGCCAGAGAGAACAGTACCATCTGTACCTGCTGCGGAGTAGACAAACCAGCGGTGTGGTTCAGTGCCACGGCACGGCTGTCTGCAACCATACGGTCGATCAGTTTCAGTTTTTCCGGTTCAGGAGTAATGGACAGATAGCGTTTATGCAATACCTGACGTTCTTCTTCAGGCAGTTCTGCAATTTTCTTGTCCAGTACATTTTCTTTGGCCATGGCAATTACGCCCAGGCGCCAGCCAGTAGCACCGAAGTATTTGGAGAAAGAATAAACCAGAATAGTGTTGTATGGGCACAGCGTGAACAGAGATTCAAAGTTCTCAGCAAATGTACCATATACGTCGTCGGTCAGAATGATCAGGTCTGGACGTTTTTTCACGATATCAGCAATAATTTGCAGACTGCGATCATCCATTTTCACTGAAGGCGGATTGGATGGGTTAACCAGATAGAATGCCTTGATTGAAGGGTCTTCCAGTTTGCGCAATTCGCTTTCAGGGTACTGCCAGTCCAGTTTCGGATCAGCATTGATCAGCACTTCTTCCAGTTCATAATCGTTCAGTTCAGGGATTTCCAGATAAGGCGTGAAAATCGGTGCACCCAGAGCAATCTTGTCACCGTGACGAATCAAACCATTCTGTTTCAGTGAGCTGAAAATGTATGCCATCGCAGCAGTACCACCTTCTGTTGCAAACAGGTCGATGTCGTCATTACTCATCGTTTTGGCACCCATTTCTTCCAGAATATAGGTTTTAACGATTTCTTCAGACAGACGCAACATACGGTCTGGTACTGGATAATTACAGCCCAGGATACCTTCAGTCATTTCCAGCAGAAACTGATGCTGGTTGTAACCAAGCTGGTCACGTACATAAGACATGGCTTTGCTCAGGAAATCCACACCCGGATTGTGGCGGTTGCGACGGATAAAATCGTCAAAGCGCGCCATCAAATCATCTTTGAAAGGCATACCACCAATATTCTGATCCAGGAAAGAGAAAGAAATTTCAGACTCTTCAGTGGCAAACAGACCTAATTCAAAAAAAGCATTGCGGGGCAAAGTAGCCAGAAAATTAGGATTGCCACGACCAGCATTCAGCATCATCCGATCATTGCGGCTCTGTGCCAAGTCAATCAAATGGTTTTTCAACTCAAATGGACTTAAATTAGCATATTTTTCAAAATCATGTTTTGAAGTCATAACGGTTTCCTCAAGA
The DNA here is from genome assembly GCF_002777425.1 of Snodgrassella alvi. Classification (GTDB taxonomy): domain Bacteria; phylum Pseudomonadota; class Gammaproteobacteria; order Burkholderiales; family Neisseriaceae; genus Snodgrassella; species Snodgrassella alvi_B. Next base: position 2,002 of record NZ_MDVC01000002.1, on the reverse strand, counting down.
AATTAAAAGCACATATCAGACAAGAGCCACAATCAATGGTCCTAACAATGTCAGGAACACATTGGCTAATGCATATGTAACGGCAAATGGAGTAGTCGGAATAGCATTACCTGCTTTATCCAGAACTTCACCAAATGCAGGATTGGCACTACGTGAACCTGATAAAGCACCAGCAAACACTGCTGCATTATCATAACGGAGCACATAGCGACCAAAGAAAATAGCCAGAATCATCGGAACCAGAGTAACCACGACACCGATTAAAAACAGAGTCAACCCATGTTCTTTAATAGTCGTAATTGCCTGTAATCCAGACTGCAAACCTACTACAGACACGAAACCAGCCAAACCAAAATCTTTCATAAACTGGGAAGCGGCAACCGGCATATTGCCAAAGGTCTGTTTGCGGGCACGTAGCCAGCCGAAGAACAAACCAGACAACAGCGCACCACCACCAGCACCCAAAGTAATCGGGATATTGCCAACACGAACCACTACCCAACCGATAATCAGGCCAAGCACAACACCCAGACCGTGATAAGCCCAGTCAGTTTTACTGTTAACAGTAATCGGCGCGCCAATAATATGAACGACACGATTAATATCACTGGTAGAACCGTAAATGGTCATCACATCGCCCAGCTTGAATTCTGTATCAGGAGTGATATCCAGCTTTTGACCGTTGCGATGCAACGCAACCAGATAGATACCGTGCTGAATTTCAAAGTCATTGTCACTCAGATGTACTTTAGAACGGATTTCAGCCATGGTTTTATTGGCATACTCAGGATTGCGGAATACCACATCCTTGGTATCAACAATCACTTCCAGACCAGGTTCTGAATCCAGCTCACGGCCAAATAAAGTGCTGACAGAAGTAACAGCTTCACGACGACCAACAATCAGAATAATGTCATCCGCTTTCAGCACAGTAGACGGCGTGCAATCGATCAGATTGCCATGACGTTTAATGCGTTCGATGGTAATACCCAGATTTTCCAGCTCTATATCCTTAATGGTTTTATGAATATCACGTTCAACCACATAGATACGGCCAACCATCTGCGTAATTGCCATCCCCTGATTGCCTTCCAGTGCCATGGCACCTTTCAGTTGCTCAGCTTCGGCAGCTACCGCATCATCGCGAATATCGCGTCCCATCACTTTTGGCAGCACATTCATACAGATAATGATTGCACCCAGTGAACCAAAGATATAAGTTACCGCATAACCAATGGCCACATTAGCCTGCAATTGCTGCAATTGATCTGCTGGCAGCCCCATGTGTGTCAAGGCATCAGCAGCAGTACCCAGAATGGCTGACTGAGTTAAGCCACCAGCAGCCAGACCGGCAGCTAGACCTTTATCGAGATGGAACAGACGTGCCATAATCATCACCGTGATAAAACCGGTAATGGCAATGAACAGCGCCAGAAAGATTTCACGCAGGGTTTTTACGCCCAGTGAACGGAAAAACTGGGGACCACTTTCATAACCCACAGCATAAATAAATAAAGTAAACAGCAATGCTTTAAGACCAGAATCAATGTGAACATTGAGCAGACTTAAAACTACTGCCACCAACAGAGAGCCAGCAACCCCGCCGAGCTGAAACTTACCGAAGCGAAAACTGCCCAGTAAATAGCCCAGACTTAACGACAGAAACAGCAGAATAACCGGCGATTCCTGAATATTAGTCAATACCCAATTCAACATATGTCTACCTTCTCCTGAAAGAACGAAGATTAGTGTGCGCTTGTGCGATTTTAATTTTTGTCTTTATTTTCATGGGTATGAAAATAAATGATAACTTTGGTATTTTGTTAACACCAAAAGCATATAATTAAATTAAATAATCACGTTTAAGTCATATGTAAGAATAATTTCACACTTACCGAAAAAGGAGATATAAGCAAATTTTTCATTGATTTAAAAAGAAAAAAGTTAAGAATCTGTTTAGAAAATTTAATTAATATATTAATAAAATCAAAGAATAAGTTAT
>NZ_MDVC01000001.1 GCF_002777425.1 Snodgrassella alvi | reverse complement strand
TATTAATTTTATTACTATATTTCAAAATGCTAATGAAATTAATATCATTGAAAATTATATAATAAATAAAGGATTGTGGAATTTTAAAGATGCAGATTTAGGTCAAAGATTTAATCAAATACAAAAAGCGATTCCAAAATTTTTAGATTTAATACAAACTCGTCAAACAACTTTTTTTATATAAAATTCTGAAGATTGAGCTATGAAGTTTATTATACATGAAATAAAGATTTGGTTTAATGATGAAACTATAAACTCTAAGAGTTTAAATTTTTTGCCAAATAAAATTAATGTTATAACAGGATTAGCAAATACTGGGAAAACTACTATTTGGTCTATCATAGATTATTGTTTATTGTCTGAAAATTTTAATATTGCAACTTCAATAAGTAAAGTGGCATCATGGTTCGGCTTACGTTTTAGTATTAATGGGCGCGAAATATCTATTGTACGTCAATCTCCTAGTGACAAAAGAATTTCATCAAATATTTATTTTGCTTATGGTGGCTTCCCTTTAATACCTGAAAATAATATAAATAGTATTAATGAATTAAAGGAGGAATTAAATGAGAAATTTGGTTTTGATAATAGTATTAAATCCTTTTTTGTTACCAACTCTTTAAATAAATCCTTAAAAAAAGAATATCAATTTGACTATAGAGATTTTTTGATTTTTTGTGCTTTAACAGACACTATAATTGGTATACCTAATATTTATTTAGATAATATTTTTTATTCAAACCTTGGAAATATTGACAAGCTAACTAGAATTTTTGATTTAGCTATGGGAATACATGATTTAAAAACCATTGAAGCGTATAACCAGCTATATAAAATTGAGAAAGAACTATCTGATTTAAAAAAAGATAAAAACCTATATACTAAAAATGAATTAAAATTAACTACAGAAATCAAAGAATTATTTGAAAAGTGTAAATTCTATAACTTTTTGAGCTACGATATAAACTTCATAAGTACTAGTGATTCGATAGCTCTAATAGAAAGGATCGTACAAGATAAAAAAGATTCGGCTATCAGTTCTGAAAAGTTTAAACAATTAGATAAACTAAGGTTTAAAAAGAGACAAATACAACTTGAGTTAAATGAAATTAGAAATTTCAATCAGGAATACACAAAGTATAAGAATAATATTAATAAGGTAGCTGATAGTTTGAAACCAATTGATTATTTAAGTCAAAATTTAAATTCTCAACTTATTGATTCATACCAATCAAAATTATTTTTAGCCAATTTATCTGATTCATTAAAAGACATAAAACAAAGTTTAGCTAAAAAGATAAATCCTCCGATTGATGTTCAAGGCGAAGAAAAAAAATTAATACAAGAATTAAAAAATGTAGAAATTGAAATTAACTCATTGCAACAATCAATTAATAATTTACCTTATATGGCTGAGGAATATATACGAATTGGTGAGATAAGTAATGCATTAAATAATATATTATCATCATTTAATGCCAAAATTAATATTAATAAGCTAAACGAGAAATATAAAATATTAGAAGAAAAAAAAGAAGCTTTATTACAATTATGTGACAGAACCGAAAATGCTAGATTTGAAAATATTAATCTATTAAATGATTGCATTCAATATTATTTTGAAAAATTTGATAAGATATCTGATTTTAAGAATTGTAGAGTAGAATTCAACTTAGAAACAATGTCTTTGAATCTCTTTTCTTTATCAGATGTATCATCGTCGAATCCAATATTGACTGGGAGCCAATCAAATTTTATGATTCTGCACTTATGTTTCTTTTTAGGGCTTCACAAATATTTGCTGGATAAAAAAAGTGTTTTTGTTCCGCAAATCTTATTCATAGATCAACCTAGCAAACCATATTTTGAAAGAGAAGATGATAGGGCTAAATTACTTGATGTATTCTTTTTATTAAATGAATTTTTTAATACCTTAAATAAAGACAAAGATGAAACTTTTCAATTAATTTTATTGGAGCATGCAGAGTCGCATAATTGGGAAAATCATAAAATGGAGAATTTTCATCTTGTAGATGAATTTATTGGTGATAATGCTCTCGTTCCAAAAAATTTACTAAAAGAATAGTTTATTATGAATAAAATAGAATTAGGATTTATAAGTCATTTAATTATGCATGGTATTGGTAATAAAAGTAATGGTGATGGTGTAAGGTTATATGATGAATTGACCAATTATGAAAATGTAAAAGAAACACTTAATAATTTGATAACTTCTAATTTTAAATTTGACGATTTATATAAGTTTTATTTTTCACATTCTTTAGAGCTTAATCCGATTTATACTTATGTTAGCAATATGTTTGCTAACAAAAAAATTGATAACTTTATTGATCAATCAAAAAATATTGGATGCTATCTGTATGATAAAAGTAACCACCCGCAAATCAAGGCTGGGGAATTAGGGGTATTTTATCTTGCTGATTGTACAGTTGATGATGAAAAAGTGGATTGTATTGGTATCTTTAAATCAGAAAATAAGCAAAGAATTCTGAAAATTGAAGATAAACAAACCGGCTATGATTTGGCCGATATTGAAGGCTTAAGTATTCAGAAGCTGGATAAAGGTTGTTTGATTTTCAATCAGCATAGGGAGCAAGGCTATCTGGTTGCTGTTGTGGATAATACAAACAGACGTGCGGAAGCTAAGTACTGGACAGATGATTTTCTGAGTATTAAACCAATTAATAATGAATATCATCAGACAACACATATTATGGAAACGGCTAAGCACTTTATAGCTCAAACCATGGATGCTGATGATGAAGCCAGTAAGTCGGAAAAAATAGGTTTACTTAATCGTTCTGTGGATTATTTTAAAAATAATGAACAGTTTGATTTACAGGAATTTGAGCAGCAGGTATTTGCCAAAGATGATTTAATCAGAAAATATCAAGATTTTAGTCAGAATTATGCACAGGAAAATCAATTAGAACTGGTTAACAACTTTGATATTTCTCCGAAAGCAGTAAAAAAACAGGAGAGGTATTTTAAGAGTGTAGTGAAGCTGGATAAAAATTTTCATATCTATATTCACGGTGGCAAAGATATGATTGAAAAGGGTAGAGATGGTGATGGGCGTAAGTTTTATAAGATTTATTATCAGGAAGAAAACTGATTATTCCACGTTTAGTAACCGAGTCTGGTGAAATGGTCCCGCCGACAGGAATCGAACCTGTATCACACGCTTAGGAGGCATGTGTTCTATCCGTTGAACTACGGCGAGACTTTGAAAACAGGGCTATGGCTGGAGTCAGCCATAGCCCGCTATTTTAAGAGATTCGGGCTAAAGATGCCAATGCTAAATCACGCATGGCCTGAGTGGTATCATTATCCGGTAAATCATTCAGGCAGTTAACAGCCGCGTCTACCGCTTTTTTGGCCTGTGCGGTGCAGTAGGCCAGTGCATCTGAGTGGATAACGTGGTCGTGGATCTTATCGAAGTAGCTGCGGTCGGCATGCTCCAGTGCATGGCGCACATCGGCAGCGGCAGCAGGGCTGCCCTGATTGAGCAGGTAAATCAGCGGCAGAGTAGGTTTGCCTTCGGCCAGATCATCGCCAACATTTTTACCAATGGTGTCTACATCGCCGGCGTAATCCAGTATATCATCGATAATCTGGAATGCTGTGCCCAGATAGGTACCGTAGTTTTTCAGTGCCAATTCCTGTTTTTCGGTAGCCTTGGCCAGTATGGCACCCACTTGTGCTGCGGCCTGAAATAATTTGGCGGTTTTGTATTTGATTACCTGTAGATACTGTTCTTCGGTTACGTCGATATTGCCAATATTCATCAGTTGCATCACTTCACCTTCAGCGATGATATTGGTGGCTTCGGCCATTACTTCCAGAATACGCAGGCTGCCGGAACCTACCATTAGCTGAAAGGCGCGGGTATAGAGGAAATCACCTACCAGCACGGCTGCGGCATTGCCAAACAGGTTGTTGGCGGTTTCGCGGCCGCGGCGCAGGTCGCTTTCATCTACTACATCATCGTGCAACAGGGTGGAGGTGTGGATGAATTCCACCATGGCTGCCAGTGAAAACAGTGGATCCTCATTGTAGCCCAGTGCCTTGCCGGCAAGAATGGTGATTATCGGACGCAGGCGCTTGCCGCCGGCGCTGATAATATACTGGCCAATTTGAGAAATCAGGACAACCTCAGATTCGACAGCACGGTTGATTACCGCATCAACTCGGTTTAAGTCTTCAGGCAGGTGTTTTTGGAAATAAGGCAGGTTTTCAAGCATGTGTTTAGCGTTTCTGCAACTGGTACTGGTGATGTGATTTAATCAATGAGTGCTCGTAACTGCTGAGCGCTTTTGCCTATTATTATACTTGAAATCAATTTAGGAAAGAGAAAAGTTAGATTGGGTTAATACCGATGTGTTCTGGAACCTGTGGCAGCAATAACGGTGCTGGGGACTGAATTCGCAGCAGGCTTTTATGTTTATAGCGGCATTCTAGTCAACTGATTGATTAATTTGCAGTTTTTATGTATGAGTATGTTGCCTGCTTTGGTGAAGTGTGTGGGGGTCAGGGTGCTGGGGAGCTGATTTTGCCAGACACAGACGGTGAATATATTTTGCTAATGGGCTAAAGCGTTTGAATAGTGTATTTGGGTTTAATGCGAATCTATGGTTATAAATAACAATTTTTTCCAGTATTGCGACGGATATAGTGCTGCTTGCTGTGATTTGGGCAATGGCTTCTATATTGCTGTGAGGATATGTGGTACGAAATGAGTCAAGATTGTATTCAGTGTGATTATCTTTCTGTATGCGATTAATGGCTGCTTTTGCCTGCCGATATATAAAGATTGATGTATTGGCAGGTGGGGTAGGTAGGGTAAAAATGTTGCTGTGCGCTTGTAGCAGGCAGATATATCTGTGCGGATATGTTCATTACCAGAATGGCTATATATGTTTGTAGTTGTGATGTTGAGATATGAGTAATAGCTGTCTTGGATAGTTTTGTATGTGTATCTATATAAATAGTTTTTGGTAATAAAAGTGTGCTGCTGTGAGTAATCGGTACCAGATAATCAGGCCAGAGTTTGCGAATAGGGTACAGCAAGTCTGAAATGTTGCGGGTAATAAAAAACTCCTTACGAATAAGGAGTTTGAGATTGGTATTTGATAGTTGCTTAGTTTTTGGGCATGGTGTGTATACAGCTACCAAGGCCTAGATGTGTCTGTTTCTCGGTTTTGGTGATGCCATTAATGCTAATGGTACTACGCTGCCAAGTACAAATGTACAGAATATGCAGAATGGGTTTTGACTCAATCAATAACCAGGGAGTAGTGATTTCACCCGGTTTCGCAATAGTTGAACTAACATCACCAATAGGGTGAGTTATGCCTTTACTGGGATTACCGGCAAAGCTGCTGGCAGGAAGGGCTAAAAGCAAAGAAGTAAAAAGTACGGCTAATTTTTTCATTTTATTTCCTAAATTTATTGATTAAGGAAAATTTATGTTAGCACGAATAAAGAAAAATTTTTTTCAATAGGTTGTGTAAAGGACAAAAGTTCTGGATATAAGATTTAACCCAGATGGATATTAAATATTATTTAATTGGCCTTTTTTATGCTTGTGGTTTTAATATTTATGTCGTTCGATTGTTATGAAAGTAGATTAGAAATTTATTTTAGCCTTGTATTTAGTTGGTTTTCAGCTTGCCTGCTATCGACATTATTTTACATTCGCTAATGAATGTTAATTAAAGCACTAAGCTATAGTTAGTATTGGTTTATAGGTAAATGCTGAATAGATTTGGTGTGTATAATTATTTATTTTGAAAGATTTATTTGCTATTTTGTTGCTTGAATATGCTGTAATTAATAATGAAGTAGGTTTTTATTGATTTTTTCTGGCATTAAATGGCTTTTTGCGGATTGTTGTGTTCGGAAAGAAATTTTTTGTGGTTTTTGTGTGTATTTGTTGTGTTTTTAGGTGAATTAAATTTTTCATATTTATATTAATTGTTGATTAATATGACGATTTATCTGTGATGTGGGGCTGGTTTTTCGGTATTCGATGAATCAGGCAAGAAGGGGTTATGGTCATTGCCTGAAACAAAGCAGGAAGTTTAGCTATTGTTGCAAACGGAAAAGCTGTATTCAGAAGATGTAGTCTGTAGCGTTGATTGTTATTGATGAAGTAATTGCTTTGTGTTTGATTGTCGAATTTTAATTAGCTGTTAGCCAGAGAATTGACTGATAAATGTGGTGCTGGCTGTGAGCTGGTGGATGCATACATACTGCAACTATATATGAGTATTATTATATGAGTATTATTCTAAATTCTATGAATTCAGCAAGATATTTTATTTACTGTTTTGACAGTAAATTCGGTGATTGTTATAATCGGCAATTCCGTTTTTATGCGGAAATTTAGTTTTTGTTTTTTTAATTGAATTCCTATTGGAGTTGAGTATGTACGCGGTCGTAAAAACCGGCGGTAAACAGTATAAAGTTGCCGTTGGCGAAAAATTAAAAGTAGAACAGATACCAGCAGAACTCGACAGCCAGATCGAACTGAATGAAGTTTTGATGATTGCTGACGGTGAAGCGGTGAAGGTGGGTACGCCTTTTGTTGAAGGCGCGAAAGTAACCGCTAAAGTGGTTGCACATGGCCGTCACGATAAAGTACGTATTTTCAAAATGCGTCGTCGTAAACACTACCAGAAACGTCAGGGTCACCGCCAGAATTTTACCCAGATTGAAATCGTGGCGATTGCCTAATTGAGTGAAGGAATAACAGAATGGCACACAAAAAAGCAGGCGGTAGCTCCCGCAACGGTCGTGATTCAGAAGCCAAACGTTTGGGCGTTAAAGCCTTTGGTAATGAATTGATTCCGGCTGGTTCAATTATTGTTCGTCAACGCGGTACTCGTTTTCACGCTGGTGAAAATGTAGGTATGGGTAAAGACCACACTTTATTCGCTAAAGTGGATGGTTATGTAGAATTTGCCGTAAAAGGCGCGTTGAACCGTAAAACAGTAAGTGTGCGCCCATATACTGGCGCAGACGAGTAAGTTTTTACTGATGCTAAGCCCTGCCTGTCTGGCAGGGCTTTTTTGTTGTAAAGTCGGTTGTGGTGAATAGTCAGCACTATTGTGCTGTAGTTTGGCTATAATCACGCTATGACGCTTTCACATGGGCAGTACGCTTTTTGTCTGTCCGGGCTAAATATTGCAGACTGAGAATGATATGAAGTTTATTGATGAAGCAAAAATCGAGGTAGTTGCCGGCCGCGGCGGCAATGGTGCGGCCAGCTTCCGCCGCGAAAAATTTGTGCCTAAGGGCGGCCCGGATGGCGGTGATGGTGGCAGAGGCGGCAGTGTCTGGGCGGTAGCGGATGAAAACATCAATACTTTGGTGGAATATCGTTTTGTTAAACGCTATCAGGCCAAAAATGGTGAAAAAGGCCATGGTTCTGACCGGTATGGACGTGGCGCTGATGATATTGAGCTGAGGATGCCGGTGGGCACGCTGATTCGTGATGTTGATACGGAGCAGGTAGTAGCCGATTTAACGCATCATGGTCAACGGGTGTGTCTGGCTAAAGGTGGTAAGGGTGGTTTGGGTAATATTCACTTCAAATCATCGGTTAATCGTGCACCGAAGCAGGCTACCCCGGGTGAGGAGGGTGAGTCACGCTGTTTGCTGCTGGAATTGAAGGTGCTGGCTGATGTGGGCTTGCTGGGTATGCCGAATGCCGGTAAATCTACGCTGATTAGTGCGGTTTCAGCAGCACGACCCAAGGTGGCTGATTATCCATTTACTACTTTGCATCCTAATCTGGGGGTAGTACGTAGTGATGATAATCACAGTTTTGTAATGGCTGATATTCCCGGACTGATTGAAGGTGCGGCCGAAGGTGCCGGTTTGGGGCACCGTTTTCTGAAACATTTGTCGCGTACGGGGCTGCTGCTGCATGTGGTGGATTTAGCACCTTTTGATGAAGGTGTGAATCCGGCAGCTGAGGCTCTGGCGATTATTGAGGAGTTGCGCCGCTTTGATGAGGCGTTACATGATAAACCGCGCTGGCTGGTATTGAATAAAATTGATATGCTGGCTGAGGATGAGCGTGCTGCCCGTGTGGCTCAGTTTCTTGACGATATCGGCTGGGATTATCCGCAGCCAGATGATGAGTTTGAATTTGACCTGACAACGCCACGAGTATTTGAAATCAGCGCACTGGCGCATCAGGGAACGCAGGAGCTGATGCAGACTATTCAGCGTTATCTGGATGCACGACATAAATTACTGGCACAACAGCAGGATGTACAACCGGCTGTAGCAGAGGTACCGACTGCGAACGGGTTGATTCAGCCTGAATAAATTAAGTGTTGATATTGTTTGGCCACCTGTTGCAGGTGGCTTTTTTGTGTTTGAGAATAAGCTAGGCAATATGGGAAAGGAAGAACTTAGTTTGTTTGCTGATGATAAGGACGACGGCGGCGCAGAAACCGGTATAAAAATTGCAGAGCTAATACGCTGATTAAGGCCAGTACCGCTGCCATGGATATCTGGTCTACGGCATAGGCTGTGGATTTGATAGGTGTCACAGTGCTGGCTGTTGCCTGATATGTGGCAATGGTAATGCTGCGGGATGTGCGCAGGCTGGTTTGTATCAGTTGCTGTTGTGCTGTTTGCTGCACAACTTTGTAGCTAAAGGTGTCGTTGTCATTCTTCTGTTTGCTGCCTTCTGGGTTTTTAGCCAGAAAAGTGGTTTTGGCTAGTGGATGCTGCTGGACATAAGAATAGGGTAGAGCCAGAAAGGAGCCGTCTGGTTCGAATGTGGCAATTGTGAAATCTGCATGCCACGGCTTGTGATTGCTGGCTGTTCTGCTATCCAGACTGGCCAGCAGATAGATAAACAGAATCAGGAAACCACAGAATAATACCAGTTTGAGCAATCTCTGTTTAAATTGCCCGGAGCGTGTTTGGAGCTGATTGGCTGCTGGATTATACTGATTGCGCATGAGGTTGTACCGCTGCTGATGGGTTGAATTTATTTTAAAGTGTTGCTGGTGGCTGGCTGGTGATTTTACCTAATTTTTGAGGTTGTCGACGTTTAATATTTTTTATTGTCGCTGCAATATGGGCCGACAGATGCAGATTGTGTTGATTCAGATCAGATATTTGAGTCTATTGTTGATTAACAATCATTTTTTATCTGTATTGTTGGGCGCGATATTTTTGCTGGCTATGGCTGGTAGTACAGACTGTGAATGGTATTTGAGTTTTCAGATGAAAATTATTATCATTAATTTTTGATATAGTTAATCTGATTTAGGAATGGATCTATGAGCGAACAACATGATATAGCTGAACTTCAGACAGCCGTAACACGGTTACAACAGTTAAATTCTCTGGTTCTGGCTACGGTAGGGCAGGATGGGGTGCCGTTGGCGAGCTATGCGCCATTTGCTGAGTATGATGGCTGTCTGTATGTTTTGTTGTCTGGGTTGTCGTTACATACACAGAATTTGCAGCGGCAGCAGCAGGCGAATGTGATGCTGATTGAAGACGAAGCTTCTGCTCGCAATATATTTGCTCGTACGCGACTGAATTATACAGTATCGGTAACGACTATCGAAAAAGACACTACTGATGGTATTGCGGCTTTGCAGGCAATGAAAGCCAAACTGGGTAATACGGTAGATGTGCTGAGTGGGCTGCCGGATTTTATGCTGTTTCGCCTGCAACTGGAAAAAGCGCGTCTGGTAACCGGTTTTGGGCGTGCTTATGTGTTTGTGCCGGGCGATGTGGCTGGTGCAGTACAGTTAACGGAAAAGAATGCTAAAACAGTATGATATCAGTGCGCGCGGCTATTGCTCGGTAAAGGAGGATAAAATCCCGTACAATAACCGCTTTATTCGGATAAACCGGAGCTGCGTACATGTGGTGTTGGCCTAAACGAATTTGGGTGATTATCCAGACGGTCTATGTATATGGTCTGCTGGATTTGGTGCAGGCGCATATAGGGTCATTATGGTTGCAAAGACTTGTACGCCTGCTACCTCGTGGCCGCAAATACCGGGAGTTAACGGCCGCAGTACGCTTGCGTCTGGCGCTGGAAAGTCTGGGGCCGATTTTTATTAAATTTGGGCAGGTATTATCTACTCGGCCGGATTTGATACCAGCAGATTATGCTCATGAGCTGGCTCTGTTGCAAGACCGGGTACCACCATTTGACAGCGATGTGGCAATTAAGGTTATTGAAAGTGAGCTGGGTAAACCGCTGGAGGCGATTTATGCCCGGTTTAATCCGCAACCGGTAGCCAGTGCTTCTATTGCGCAGGTACATGAGGCTTATCTGTTTAATACAGATGGTGGTGTTGGCCAGAAGGTGGCAGTGAAGGTTTTGCGCCCGAATATTGCTCCGGTGATTGATCAGGATTTGGCGCTGATGGCCGTGGGTGCGCGCTGGGTGGAATGGCTGTTTGCTGGTGGTAAGCGGCTGAAGCCTCGAGAGGTAGTGGCAGAATTCAAGAATTATCTGCATGATGAGCTGGATTTGATGAGAGAGGCGGCCAATGCCAGCCTGCTCGGGCGTCAGTTTAGTAATAGTTCGATGCTGATTATTCCGGCGGTTTATTATGATTTTTGTGCACGCCGGGTGCTGACAATTGAGTGGATGGATGGTATTCCTGTTGCCAGTCTGGACAGGCTGCGTGAGAAAAATATTGATTTACACCAGCTGGCTCGCTATGGGGTAGAGATTTTCTTTACTCAGGTATTTGATAATGGATTTTTCCATGCCGATATGCATCCGGGCAATATTATGGTGGCGAATGACGGCCGCTATATTGCGCTGGATTTTGGTATTGTCGGTACGTTGACTGATTACGATAAACGTTATCTGGCGATTAATTTTCTGGCTTTTTTTAATCGTGATTATCATCGGGTGGCAATGGCGCATGTTGAGTCTGGCTGGGTACCGGCAGATACAAGGATAGAGGAGCTGGAAGCTGCTGTACGCGCAGTATGTGAACCGATTTTTAACAAGCCGCTGGCTGAGATTTCTTTTGGTATGGTGCTGATGCGCTTATTTGAAACCAGCCGCCGTTTTAATGTGGAAATTCAGCCACAACTGGTGTTGTTACAGAAGACATTATTAAATATTGAGGGGCTGGGACGGCAGCTTGATCCTAATCTGGATTTATGGGCCACGGCCAAACCGTTTTTAACTCGCTGGATGCATAACCAGATTGGTCTGAAGGCTTTGTGGAAAACGGTACGGCAGGAAGCGCCGGACTGGGCGCAAATGCTACCAGTGCTACCGCGCAAGCTGAATGCTCTGCTAGATGAAAGACGGCAGCTGGAATGGCGTGATGCTTATGTACATTTGCTACGTACGCAGCGCCAACAGAATTTCTGGCTGGCGGTGATTGCGCTGGTAATGCTGGCTGTTTTTCTGTTTAAATGATTTTTGCTGCATACGCAGCCTGAAATTATTGTATGTATTCGTTTTAATATTGTTCGTATTGTGAAATCTGCTTATAGTTATATGCAGTGCTTTAGCTTGAAAAGGCGGATTTCAGGTTATAATTTTGTCATTGCTTTTGCTGGCGGTCTGTCCGCAGTATCTCATCTGTAAAGGAGTAGTCTTGTGTCACGTATGTATCCTTATCCTTTGATTGCAAAGGAAGGCTGGCCGTTTATTATCGGTAGTCTGGTGCTGAGCATATTAACTGTTATCTGGTGCGGATGGTGGTCGCTGCCGTTATGGGTACTGACGGCATTTGTGGTGCAGTTTTTTCGTGACCCGGCGCGTGATATTCCTGTTGCTCCGGAAGATGTGCTGAGTCCGGCAGACGGGCGTATTGTGGTGGTGGAAAAAACCACTGATCCGTATCGTGGTGTTAATGCGCTGAAAATCAGTGTGTTTATGAATGTGTTTAATGTTCACTCCAATCGCAGCCCGATTGATGGCAAGGTGGAACGGGTAGATTATTTTAAGGGCAGTTTCCTGAATGCTGCGCTGGATAAGGCCAGTGTGCAAAATGAGCGCAATGCGGTACTGGCCGTAACAAAAACTGGCCGGCCGGTGACTTTTGTACAGGTAGCCGGTCTGGTGGCACGACGTATCCTGTGTTATGTCAATGCACACGATTTATTGCATCGCGGTGACCGTTATGGTTTTATCCGGTTTGGTTCGCGTGTGGATGTTTATCTGCCGGAAGACGCTACACCGCTGGTCGCAATTGGTGATAAGGTAAGTGCCAGTAGTACGGTACTGGCTACTTTGCCATTACATGCACCGGCTGCCGGTTCTGCGCCAGAAAATAGTGCGAGTTCTGTGGACAACACTACAGAAGAGGCCGATATGGTGAAAGAGGCCACTGACCGGGCAGCGGTAGCGGCACAGCATGTTCTGTCACAGGAATAGATATTATTTATCGTTATACAGGCTGTTTGTTCCTTTTCAGGATCAGGCAGCCTGTTGTTATTCAATTAGATAGCTTATGAGTGAATTTGCTAAAGCCAGTTTATCAGCCCGACAGGTACCAGAACGGGTGTTGCTGGTAGGTGTCCTGCTGGATAAGGATTTCCCGGTTGCAGCTGAACGCCGTACAACCCTGTTTCAGTCGGCACTGGCTGAGGCTCAGGAACTGGTGCGTGCCAGTGGGGCTGAGCTGGTGGAAGTGGTGCCATGTAAACGTCAGCAGCCGGATAGTGCATTGTTTGTGGGTAAGGGCAAGGCAGAGGAGCTGGCACAGCAGGTAGCTGAGGCTGAGATTGATCTGGTGGTATTCAATCATGCGCTGACGCCAACGCAGGAGCGCAATCTGGAACGGCGGCTACAATGCCGGGTATTGGATCGGGTTGGTTTGATTCTGGCTATTTTTGCCCGGCGTGCGCACAGTCAGGAAGGACGTTTGCAGGTAGAACTGGCGCAGTTAGTGCATTTGTCCAGCCGGCTGGTGCGTGGTTATGGACATTTGCAAAGCCAGCGGGGCGGGATAGGATTACGCGGGCCGGGAGAGACACGGCTGGAAACCGATCGCCGCCTTATCAGGCAGAAAATCACCCGTTTACGCCAGCAGTTGCAGCAGGTACGGCGGCAGCGGGCAACACAGCGTAAAAGCCGTAATCAGGGTATGCTGCCTGCTTTTGCACTGGTGGGCTATACCAATGTGGGAAAATCCAGCTTGTTTAACCGTCTGACCAAAGCACAGGTACTGGCAGAAGACCAGCTATTTGCTACGCTGGATAATACGGTGCGTCGCCTGTACCTGAATGACCAGACCAGTGTATTGTTGTCGGATACTGTAGGCTTTGTACGTGATTTGCCGCATAGTCTGGTGGCTGCTTTTGCTGCTACGCTGGAGGAAACAGCTCTGGCTGATGTGCTATTGCATGTGGTGGATGTTACTCATCCGGAGTTTGAACGGCAAATTGATGATGTGAATGCGGTGCTGAAAGAAATTGATGCAGCAAACATACCACAATTGATTATTTATAATAAAATTGACAAATTGGCTGCTGCGCAGCGGCCGCAAGGTATCGTGTGTGATATAAGCGGCCGTCCACAGGCTGTTTATATTTCAGTACAGAATGGTAGCGGTCTGGCTGATTTGCGTACGGCCATGATTGAATTGGCTAACATGAAGCATGTGATGCATGATGAACAGGACGATGATTGATACTGCCTGTTGAGGATTTGACTAAAGATGACACAAGAACAAACTGATGTGATTAAACATAATCGCCCAAATCGTCCAAGCCGGCGTCGGCGCCTACGTGACAACAGTATTTATTTGCTACCGAATGCGTTTACGCTGGCCGCGCTTTTTGCTGCTTTTTATGCGATTACCCAGTCTATGCATGGCCATTATGAAATTGCAGCGATTGCCGTGTTTATTTCCATGCTGCTGGACGGCATGGATGGGCGGGTTGCGCGTATGACCAATAGCCAGAGTGCGTTTGGTGAGCAGTTGGACAGTCTGGCGGATATGGTGAGTTTCGGCGTAGCACCAGCGCTGATTGCGTATAAATGGCAGTTATTTCATTTCGGTAAGATTGGCTATTCAGTGGCCTTTATCTACTGCGCCTGTGCGGCTTTGCGGCTGGCACTCTTCAATACCCTGATTGGTAAGGTAAGCAAGAAATGGTTTATTGGTATTCCCAGCCCGACAGCCGCTGCTCTTGTGATTGGTTTAATCTGGGTGAGCCATACATTTCAGGGTTTACCCCATTTAAACTGGCTTTGCCTGATTATTACCCTGTTTGGTGGTTTATCTATGGTGGTGCAGATACCTTTCTGGTCATTTAAGGAAATCAATGTTTACCGCAAAGTTCCTTTTTTTGTGATGATTCTGGCTGTTATCGTTCTGCTGGTGGTGACATGGGAACCATCGGTGGTGCTGTTTGCCTTTTTCCTGCTCTATAGTCTGTCTGGTTATGTAATGTTTATTTGGCGTGTGCTGACCAAACGCAAGTTTCAGCCAGAAGAATCGTGATGAAAATTTATTTGGTTGTGTAAAAAAATAAGCTGATGCATTCAATATAAGGGAGGATAGTTATGGCGGTTAATTTGTCTGTACCAAGTGATGAGCAGGTTTTGGCTATTGATGGTGTGCAGGTTTTCGTTGGTCAGGCCGGAATCAGAAAACCAGAGCATGATGATTTAACTTTGGTGGTGCTCAATAGCCTAAACAGTATTGGGGCTGTATTCACACAAAACCGTTTTTGTGCCGCGCCGGTGCAGATTGCCAAACAGCATCTGGCAACGGATGCAGGGGTACGTGCACTGGTCATTAATACCGGTAATGCCAATGCCGGTACTGGCCGGCAGGGGCTGGCAGATGCAGAATTTATTTGTGAAAAGGTGGCACAACAGATTGGCTGTCGTGCCTCGGAAGTGCTGCCATTTTCTACAGGTGTGATTCTTGAACCCTTGCCAGTAGATAAGATTGTGGCAGCCTTGCCCAAGGTTAAGGTTGTGCACTGGCCGCGGGCTGCGGCCGCAATCATGACTACCGATACTGTGCCCAAAATGGCTAGCCGTACCGTATATATTGATGGGCATAAAGTACACTTTACCGGAATTGCCAAGGGTTCAGGCATGATTCATCCGAACATGGCTACCATGCTCGGATTTGTGTTTACTGATGTAGCCATTGCTCAGCCGCTGTTGCAGCAGATGGTAGCTGAGGTAGCGGCCACATCGTTTAATGCGATTAGTGTGGATGGGGATACGTCTACCAATGACAGTTTTGTGGTGGTGGCTACAGGTAAGTCTCAATTAGGGCGGATAGATTCTGTGACCAGCAAAGATTATGCCGCGGTGAAAACAGTGCTGGCTGATTTGGCACTGGAGCTGGCGCAGGCTATCGTGCGTGATGGTGAGGGTGCTACCAAGTTTATTACTATTGATGTACGCAATGCGCTGACAGAGGCTGAGGCACGGCAAGTAGGTTATGCAGTTGCCCATTCACCGTTGGTAAAAACCGCTTTTTATGCCAGTGATCCGAATCTGGGGCGTATTTTGTGTGCCATTGGCTATGCAGGAATTGCTGATCTTGATGTAGCGGCAATTAAAGTATATCTGGGTGATGTTCTGGTGGCAGAAAAAGGTGGACGGGCCGGCAGCTATACGGAAGAGGCGGGCCAGCAGGTAATGGCACAGGATGAAATAACGGTGACAATTGATCTGGCACGTGCCGAGGCACAGGCGAAGATTTATACCTGTGATTTATCCAAAGAGTATGTGGCGATTAATGCTGATTACCGTAGCTAAATCGTATTCCATTCAAACAATAAACCCGCTGTTATGGCGGGTTTATTGTTTTAACCAGATTATTTCTGTACTGCGGTCAGTTTGATTTCCACTTTCCATTTCGGATTGGCCAATGCAGCCTGAACACAGGCTCTTGCTGGTGCTTTGCCTGGCGTAACCCAGTTGTCCCAGGCCTGATTCATGCCTGCATATTCCTGCATATCACTCAGATATATAACTGCTTCGCAAATATGCTGTTTGTCACTGCCACAAGCCGCAAGAATAGTATCTATCTGTGCCAGAATATTAGCAGTTTGTGCAGTGATGTCGGCATCTTCATTAGTGGGTACCTGTCCGGCGAGAAATATCAGGCCGTTGGCAATGGTGGCTTCTGCAAGGCGGTTACCGCTCTGGTAAAATTCGATACTCATGTACAGGCTCTTGAGGGTAGTAAAACAATGATGTTAGCACAGTTGTCCTTGCCTGCATTAATGAGGTGAAGTGATGAGTAAAAGTAAATTTCCGGTAACACCTGCTATCCGTTTTTTGCGTGCCCATCAGATACCATTTGAACCACAGGAATATGCTTACGTTGAGCATGGCGGAACGGCACAATCGGCATTAGCGTTGGGTGTGGATGAGCATGCAGTGATTAAAACCATTGTGCTGCAGAATGAACACAAGCAGGGCTTGATTGTGCTGATGCATGGTGACCGGCATATTTCCACGCGCCAGCTGGCACGGGAGCTGGGCATGAGGCATATAGAACCAGCCAGCCCGCAGCAGGCCAATAAATGGACGGGTTATCTGGTGGGTGGTACCAGCCCGTTTGGCAATAAGGCTGGACTGCCGGTATATGTAGAAGAAAGTATTTATGCTTTGCCACTGATTTATATTAATGGCGGCAAACGTGGTTTTCTGGTACAGATGCAGCCGCAGTATCTGGCCTGTTTACAGCCAGAATCGGTGCACGTGGCAACGGATGTGGCGTAGTTGAGCGTATTTGGTGCTATACAAATAGGCCAAACTGTTTTCAGTCTGGCCTGTCTGTTTTGCTGAAAAGATAATTTTATTTCAGTTGTCCGCGCTGGTAAGAATTATTGAAAGGCTGATAATCATGGTCATGCAACTGCTTGGCAGCATCAGCTAACCAATTGATGTTGCGTAATAATACCCGCCCTTCCAAAATTAGGTCTGCCTGCTTGGTTTGCAGAATGTATTCAGCTAGGTCCGGACTATCCAGTAAGCCTACTGTAGTAACCGGAATGTTAACTGCCTGTTTTATGGCAGTAGCAAACGGTGTCTGATAGCCGCCATGTAGCGGTAAATCGGGGGCATAATCCATAACACCACCGGTTGATACATCAATAACATCAATACCATCACGTTCAAGCCACTGACACACTTGCTGCCAGTCGGCAATGCTGTTTTGCTTACCGCTTTGGTCGTAATCGGATAAAGACAGACGTACCCATAATGAGCCGGAAAACTGTGCGCGGATATCGGTGGCAATTTCGTGCAGTAGACGATATCGATTGGCTAACGAACCGCCATACTCATCGTTGCGCTGATTACTCAGTGGTGACAAAAATTCACTGATTAGATATCCATGTGCACCGTGAATTTCAATAACATCCACGCCAGCCTGTTGGGCACGTTTGCTTGCAGCCACGAAATCTGCCCGGATCTGCTTGATTTCATCCACACTGAGTGCTTGTGGCGTTCTTAAACTGGCGTTGAACGCAATAGCACTGGGTGCTACTGGTTGTGCGTCTACGGCCTTACGTCCGGCATGTGCCAGTTGTACACCAACTTTACTGCCCAGATAATGTAATGAATCTACCAGCTGGCTAAATTTTTCTGTCTGCTTATCGTTCCACAAGCCTAAATCATGTTTGGTAATGCGCCCGTCTGGCTGTACGGCAGTCGCTTCGATGATAATCAGGCCGACATTGGCAATGGCTCGTGCGCCATAATGAGCGAAATGAAACGGCGTAACAATGCCATCTTCCTTCTTTACTTCATACATGCACATCGGAGACATAACCACGCGGTTTTTCAGTGACAGGTTGCCAATAGTGATGGGTGATAATAGTAATGACATGGTTTTTTTCCTTTTTATGTATAAGTAATCTCGAAAATTTATTTAATTATCAACATATTTTAAGGATTAGTCACGCCAAATGGAATGTGTACCGATGGAAGTATTTGTGCTACTTTTTCTAAATGAATCATCTGGTCATCGAAAAAAATGTGGGGCCGCATAATTTCTAATACTTTATTTTTTTCTACTCCACCAAGAAAAAAAGCTTCATTAATTTCTATTCCTAGTTCTCTTAAAGTGTTAATAGCTCTTGTATGCGACGGTGCGTTTCTTGCTGTGACGAGCGCTGTTTTAAGAATTGGTCGATATTTAGAATTTTGAGAGAGTTCTAAATGCTCGATTTTCTGAATATGCGCTAGTCTGCGAATAAATTTATTTAACGGCCCTGGATTATGGAGAATATTTCGTTTTAAGTTTTCATTTTCATGAAAACTTTTTAAATCTCTGTTTCGCTGGTAGATTGCTTCAGCCTCATCATCAATGATTACACCATCAAAATCAAATGCGATTCTTAGCTCATGGTCGTTAATATCGTCTTTTATATTTCCTTTCATTACCATACCAGCAGGATAACCAGCTACTGTCGCTTGACGCACATCAACTTTGTTAGCTGATAGAAATAACTCAATATCGAAAGCGGGTATGTAAGGCAAAGGTGACTTTCCCTGCAAAAAAACAGCTCTGGTAATATTTAAATTGTAATGCTCTATTGAGTTCATCACTCTCAAGCCAGTATCTGGATCATTCCTTGATAATAATATTACTTCTACAAGAGGTCCATTTTCATTATTTAATGAATTTAATGACAAAAGTCTCTTTATAAAAGGGAATGCAACTCCTTTTTTGAGTGGTTCATTTTCATATGTCCTCTGGTGATTTCGATAACTCTGTTCTCCCTTGGTTCTGAAAATCTGATCTGATTCTTCTAAATCAAATAATGCACTTGAAGCCAATCCTATTACTAGTCTTTTGGTTAGATCATAAGCCATTCTTTTCTATATACTCCTGCTGTTAGAATTGATTGTAGTTAGTAGATAATAAGGGTTTATACTATATTGCATATTATAAAAATAATTGTTTTTTATATACTTGCAAGTAGAATTTATTTGTAATTAATCTTTCTATAGTTTATGACACAAATCCCCATGCATAAATCCTTGCCAGTCAACATCAATATCTTTGCCAAATGCGATAACTTTAAATAATTCGCCCATTTCATGCGCGTTCAGCAGGGTATGGCAGGCTGAGGCTGCCTGAACGTAGGTTGTATCCTCGGGCTTACCGGTTTGTGCCAGTAATTCGGTTATACCCAGATTGAGCAGAAATGTTGCCTGATTGGTGTAGCCAATCAAGTCCAGATGATTATCGATCCCGGCGTCGGCAATGCGGGTGAAGTTGACATGGGCGGTTAGGTCAGTCAGGCCGGGATAATAAAAGGGGTCATGAATGGTGTGATGACAGTAATGCCCGATTAAAGTACCCTGCAGGCGCTGCGGATGATAATACTGTGCTGCATCAAAGCCATAATCAATCCAGATCATGGCTCCGCGTTGCAGTTTTTGCGCCAGTGTGGCGACGAAGGCATATTGCTGTGGATGCAGTTCGGATTGATAGGGCTCTGCTGTTACTGGGAAGGTCTCCAGTACTTGCTGTTGTGCAGCCGGATTGCTAATGGGTCGGGATTGCCAGTTTAATCGGCCGTCCAGCCAGCTGACGCCCATTTCTGTTACCAGATTTCCCTGACGCTGATAAATCGGTACGGGCATGGCATCCAGAACTTCGTTGCCTAGCAGTATGCCATCAAATTGTGCCGGTAACTGGGTTAAGTGGATAACTTTGTTTGCCTGAGCAGGGGCATGGGTATGGATGTATTCGCGCTGGCGCTGTGCCAGTTCTGCCGACAGTTCGATAATGTAGTAGTACTGAAGCTGGCTGCTGTGCAATGCAGGCAGGATAGATGCGGCCAGTTGGCCGGTACCGGCACCAAATTCGTAAATGTTACCTGCAGTTTGCGGTAATAGTGCATTTAACTGCTGTGCTAATGTTTGTCCGAACAGCGGCGTTAGTCCTGGTGCGGTGATAAAGTCACCATCTCTGCCAAATTTTTGCGCGCCTCCGGTGTAATAACCATAACCAGGGGTATAAAGTGCCATCTGCATGTAGTCGGCGAAAGATAGCCAGTTATCCTGTTGCTGGATTTTCTGCTGAATGAGTGCAGTCAATGTCTGTGAACTGGCCAGAGCGGCTTGTTCAGGGCTGGGTAAATTATCCATGGGGTAGATGGTGAAAATTGTAAAGGAGAAGTCATTATAAACATTGATTTTCGCTTGTGTCTGTTCGGATAAAGTATCTCAAATGGTACAAATAAGCCGGTTTGCATGAATTGTAAATTAATGTATTGAAATAGTTATTTTTTTATGCTCTCAGCTGCTTTTCTGCGCAGGTAAAGTTTGCCTGGATTACATTGACCCTGCGTGCAAATTTGCCTTATAGTGTGAATAAGTGTGTAAAGGTGTGGCAAAGTGGGGGATAATCCCGTTACGGTGAACTGGAGCTGAGTCATGTTTGGCGGCGCGTACGAGTTGAGTATAGACAGTAAAGGGCGATTGGCCATCCCAGCCAAATTTCGTGATTTGCTGGCGCGTCATTTCACTCCGGTACTGGTAGCTACACTGGAAAAGCGCACGCATTTATTACTGTATCCCGAGTCATCATGGCGCAGTGTGGAAGCGCAGCTGTTACAGCTGCCTGTGGCAGGTAACAGGGTATTGCAGGCATATCAGAATTTACTGTTGCATAACGCTGATACCATGGAGCTGGATAGTGCCGGCAGGGTATTGTTGCCGGCGCACTTGCGCCGTTTGGTGAATTTTGAACGTGAGGTTTATGTGGTGGGTCGTGCCAATCGCATCGAGGTATGGGGTAGGGCACTGTGGGAAGAACAGAATAATGCCGCACTGGATATGGATGAAGACATGCTGGCAGCAGAACTGGGTAAGACTCAACTGCAATTATGAGTGAACAGATGAGTAATGGCGGTCATGTGACCGTTCTTTTAAATGAGGCAGTTGCCGGTTTACAGGTACAGCCTGCTGGTGTGTATGTTGACGGAACTTTTGGTCGTGGTGGTCATTCACGTCTGATTTTGTCGCAGCTGGGACATGATGGCCGGCTGGTTGTTTTTGACAAAGACCCGCAGGCGATAGCTGTGGCGCAGCAGCTGGCACAGCAGGACGGGCGGGTGCAGGTAGTGCATGAAGGTTTTTCTGCACTGACACGCTCACTGGAGCAATTGGGTATCAGGCAGATAAATGGTGCGCTGTTTGATCTGGGTATTTCGTCCCCCCAGATTGACGAAGCTGGCCGCGGTTTCAGTTTTCGCTTTGATGCGCCACTGGATATGCGTATGGATACCACACGCGGACAGTCGGCAGCTCAATGGTTAGCGGTAGCTGAAGAGCAGGCTATACATGAGGTGATTAGAAATTATGGTGAAGAGCGGTTTAGTCGCCAGATTGCACGGGCAATTGTGGCACAGCGAGAAGAAATGCCGATTGCCACAACCGGCCAGCTGGCGCGCCTCGTGGCACAAGTCGTCCGTACTCGTGAGCGCGGGCAGGATCCGGCCACGCGTACCTTCCAGGCCATTCGCATCTTTATTAACCGTGAACTGGAAGAAATAACAGGGGTGCTTCCTCAGGTGATGAATTGTCTGGTTACTGGTGGCCGGTTGGCGGTGATTTCGTTTCATTCACTTGAAGACCGTATTGTTAAACGTTTTATGCAGCAGCACAGTCGTCCGGCGCCTTTACCGCGCTGGGCTGTGGTTAAGGAAACAGAGCGTGAGCAGCCGCCCCTGCGTCTGATAGGCAAGGCACAAAAGCCCACTTCTGCCGAAATTGAAGCCAATCCGCGAGCCCGTTCAGCGGTGTTGCGTGTGGCAGAACGCAGTTGTTAGATAAAGATTTATGGTTGGTTTATTATGAATAAAATCAACGTTATTTTGCTTTTGTTGGTACTGGCTTCAGCATTTGCTGTGGTAACAGTACAGAATCGTTCGCGCCAGTTTTTTATCGCATTGGATAAGGCGCAAAAAGGGGAAAGTCTTCTGAATGAAGATTTCAGTCGTTTAAAGCTGGCGCAGGCACGGTTATCCAATCATCAGTTGATTCAGGATGCTTCAGCCCGGCAGAGTCTGCATTCGCCATCACTGGCCGAAACGCAGATGCTGGCCGTACCCCGACCAGTTAAATGATGATATGAATGAGCAGAGAATAATGGAATGTTGCTTTCAGGCAGCGATATCCGGCAGTGGAACAAGCTACTATGTTAATTAAAAACGATTATAAGCCGCGCATGCTGCCCCGTGAGGTGAAACAGGTCAAACCTGTAACAACCAACGGACGGATAGTGTTGGTGCTGGGCACTCTGGCTGTGGCATTTGCCATGCTAATCGGACGTGGTATTTATCTACAGACTGAAAAACATGAATTTTTGAAAGAGCAGGGTGATCAGCGCTTTGTCCGTACTCTGCCACTGATTGCCACTCGGGGCACAATCTCTGACCGTAATGGTGCGGCACTGGCGATCAGCGCGCCGGCAGATTCTTTATATGCAGTACCTTCGGCCATGGAACAGATGCCTGCTGAGGCTCAGCTGCAACAGTTGTCTGAGCTGATTGATGTACCGGTAGCAACGATTAAAAGCCGTCTCAGTCGTAATAAAGACTTTATTTATCTGAAACGCCAATTGCCGCCAGAGATTGCAGAAAAAGTGGCCGCACTGAATATTAAAGGTCTGGCCTTTCAGCATGAAAGTAAACGCCATTACCCGATGGGGCGGATTTTTTCTCATATTATTGGTTTTACCAATATTGATGGTAAGGGACAGGAAGGTCTGGAGCTGTCACGCGAAAGTATTCTGCATGGAGTTGACGGAGCCAAGGTTGTACTGCGCGACAATAAAGGTAATATTGTTGACAGTCTGGACTCGCCCCGCAACCAGCCACCGAAGAATGGTGCCAATATGGTGCTGTCTATAGATCAGCGTATTCAGTCCATTGCTTATGAATCTTTGAATAAAGCGATGCAGTTTCATACTGCTTCGGCTGGTTCTGTGGTGGTACTGGATGGTAAAACGGGTGAAATTCTTGCATTGGTCAATTCGCCGGGTTATGACCCCAATAATCCGGCATCTGTTGAAAGTGATGCACGCCGCAACCGTGCTGTTACCGATATGATTGAACCGGGTAGTGCAATGAAGCCGTTTACTATTGCCAAGGGGTTGGATAGCGGTAAAATCAGGCCGAGCAGCGGTTTTAATACTTTGCCATATAAAATCGGGCCGGCTACAGTGCGGGATACGCATAATTATCCTTATCTGGATGTGCGCGGCATCATTCAGAAGTCATCTAATGTTGGCACAAGTAAAATTTCTGCCATGTTTACTCCGGAAGAAATGTACAACCTGTATACTTCTATCGGTTTTGGTCACCGGATGCATTCCGGCTTTCCGGGGGAAACGCCGGGAGTGGTACGTGACTGGCACAACTGGCGCCCGATTGAGCAGGCTACTATGTCTTTCGGTTATGGTATTCAGATGAGCCTACTACAGCTGGCAAGGGCATATACTATTTTTACCAATGATGGAAAGTTATTGCCGGTCAGTTTTCTCAAGCTGGACAGGGCGCCGCAGGGTGAACAGGTTATCCAGCCAAAAACAGCACGGGAAGTACGTCATATGATGATTGCTGTGACTCAGCCTGGTGGTACTGGTTTGCAGGGGGCAATTGAAGGATATGATGTTGCCGCTAAAACCGGTACGGCACGAATGCTGGTAAACGGGCATTATTCTGACTCCAAGCATATGGCCACCTTTATTGGTTTTGCACCAGCGGATAATCCGCGTGTTATTGTGGCCGTCAATATCCAGAATCCTACTACTAATGGTTATTATGGTGGCCCGGTTTCTGGTCCGGTATTCCATGATGTCATGGCGGGTACGCTGAATGTACTGGGTGTTTCGCCTACAAGACCGGTGAAGACTGGTTTGCATACTGAAAGGCATTAATCTTTAGACAATCTGTGCTTGCACAGATTGTCTGTCTGTTTGTATCTGATGAAAATGTGTGAAACGGCTGTATTATGTTTTCCCTGAAGAATCCTTTGCCTGAATATCGTTTAAGTGCTCAAACGCGTGCACTGGTTGCGGGTCGTACCTTGCGGGTCGACAGCAGACAGGTACAGCCGGGCGATGTATTTGTAGCCTGTCAGGGTGAATATACTGATGGCCGGGATTTTATTCAGGCCGCTATCGATAATGGGGCAGCATTTGTATTCTGGGATGATGATGGTCAGTTCAGATGGCAGGCAGACTGGGCGGTAGCGAATGAAGCGGTAGTAGATTTACGTCAGCGTGCCGGACTGGTGGCTGCTGCCTGCTATGACTATCCGGGTAGGAAGCTGCCCATCTGGGGGGTAACCGGAACCAATGGTAAAACCTCAGTTTCACAATGGCTGGCACAGGCTGCTGATATTCTGGGAAAAAAATGCGCCATTATGGGCACTGTAGGTAATGGTTACTGGCAGCAGTTGCATGAGAGCATGAATACGACCATGGATGCGGTTGCCAATCAGACATGGTTGCACCGGTTTGTGCAAGAGAATGCGGCAGCAGTGGCCATGGAGGTATCCAGCCATGGTCTGGCTCAAAGTCGCGTAGTCGGCGTGCCTTTTACCAGTGCGGTGTTTACCAATCTGACCCGTGACCACCTAGATTATCATCATAGCATGCAACACTATGGGGCGTGTAAAGCTGCGCTGTTTTACTGGTACGGTCTGCAACATGCTATTGTCAATATCGATGATGAATTCGGCTATGAGTTGTGGCAGGATTTACGTCGTGCTCGTTTACATTTAACTATACTGACTTATGGCTTTCATGCAGAGGCGGATATTCATATTTATCAGTTTCAGGCCTCTGCCAGCGGTATGCAGATACATTTACGCACACCATGGGGTGAGGGTGTAGTGCATACCTATTTGTTGGGGCGCTTCAATGCTCAGAATCTGGCTGCCTGCGTTGGCGTATTATGTGCCAATGGTTTTGCTTTTGATGATGTGCTTGCTGTGTGGCCGCAGATTCGTCCGGCTACTGGGCGTATGGATTGCCTGATGGGGGATAAACAGCCGCTGGTGGTTGTGGATTATGCCCATACACCGGATGCGCTGGAAAAGGCATTGGCTACCTTACAGGAAATCAAGCCCGCCGGTGCACATTTATGGTGTGTTTTTGGCTGTGGCGGCGATCGTGATGCGGGTAAGCGGCCATTAATGGGGGCAGCAGCGGCTGCCGGCGCAGATTATGTGGTGGTAACCAGTGATAATCCACGTACGGAGAATCCGCAGGCAATTATTGCCGATATCTTACCGGCAATTGCTGCGCCGGTACTGGTTGAGGCAGACCGCAGTATTGCGATTAACTATGCTGTGAATCATGCGGCAATTGGCGATATTGTGCTGATTGCGGGTAAAGGTCATGAAACCTATCAGGATATCGGTGGCCACAAGCAGCATTTTTCTGATTTTGAAGTGGCACAGGCAGCTTTACGTCAACGCACCTGATGTCTATGTAACTATTGGTAGAACATGCCGAATTTAGATCTGGATTTTATTTATCAAACTTTTGGACAGGTGTTGCCTGACAATAATCAGCCGGTAACACGGGTGGTTATTGATAGCCGCCAGATTCAACCGGGTGATGTGTTTGTGGCCATTCAGGGCGAACGCTTTGATGGTCATGATTTTATTGATGAAGTACTGGTACAGGGTGCTCGGCTGTGTATTGTCAGCAGAGCCGACTGCCAAAATAAGGCGCATTGTCTGGTAGTAGCAGATACAGAGAAGGCATTAGGACAGCTGGCACAGGCCTGGCGTATGGTGGTAAATCCGGCATTGCAGGTTTTTGGTATTACCGGTTCGGCCGGTAAAACCACAGTGAAGGAGATGCTGGCTGCAATTTTGCGTCATCATGCCGGTAATGATGCCGTTCTGGCGACTACAGGCAATTTCAACAATCATATTGGTTTACCATTAACGCTGTTGCAGCTAAAGCCACAACACCGCTATGCGGTGATTGAAATGGGTATGAATCATGCCGGTGAGTTGAGTTATTTAACCGGATTGGCCAGCCCGGACTATGCGCTGGTTAATAATGCCTTGCGTGCACATATTGGTTGTGGCTTTGCGGATGTGGCTGATATTGCCCGTGCCAAAAGCGAAATTTATCAGGGATTGAGTGCGGACGGAATTGGCTTTGTTCCTGCTGATGATAGCCAGTCAGCTATTTGCATTGCCGCTTTACGTGGTAAACGTTATATCCGCTTTGGTACTGAGCAGGGTGATGTACATGCCGAAAATATTGTCTTGCAGCCTTTAGGTATCTGTTTTGATTTGCATAGCCCGCAAGGAGTAATTAA
The DNA here is from genome assembly GCF_002777425.1 of Snodgrassella alvi. GTDB lineage: Bacteria > Pseudomonadota > Gammaproteobacteria > Burkholderiales > Neisseriaceae > Snodgrassella > Snodgrassella alvi_B. The sequence continues at coordinate 102,800 of NZ_MDVC01000001.1, read as the reverse complement.
TTTACAGGTACCGGTGCCGGGATTGCATATGGTGCACAATGCTGTAGCTGCCTGTGCACTGGCGTTGGCAGCTGGTTTGCCTTTAACGGCCTTGCGTGGACTGAATGCGTTTGAAAATGCCAAAGGTCGGTTGCAACGGAAACGCAGTGTCCATGGTGCTCTTGTGATTGATGACACTTATAATGCCAATCCGGATGCATTTAAGGCTGCTATTGATGTGCTGGCAGCATTTCCGGCACCACGAATTATGGTTATGGGTGCCATCGGTGAACTGGGTAGTAATGCTCCTGCTTTGCATGCCGAAGTCGGTGCCTATATGAGGATGCGTGGCATTGATGCTGCATTTTTTATTGGTGACAATAGTCAGTATGCAGCAGAAGCCTATGGAGCCGCGGAAGCGTTTTATCAGGACAGAAACAGGCTGATTGACGATTTACGTGCATGGGACCAGCAGATGGCTACCATTCTGGTGAAAGGCTCACGTTTCATGCATATGGAAGATGTGGTACAGGCATTAACGCAAGAATAAGCTGTAGATAACTATCTTCAAGCTGGATTGAACGACTTAGAATAGCCGTCTTATCCGGTTCAGGCTGCCATGAATGACTGTTTTCATTCAGGCAGCAGTGATTATTTGATTAACCGTCATGGCTCTGGCTGTGACAAGGGAAAACAACCATGCTGTTGTGGTTAGCGGAACTTTTTCATTACTGGATAAATGGTTTCCATTTATTTCAATATACTACTTTTCGTGCAGTGATGGCGGCACTCACGTCCATGGGCCTGAGTCTGGCATTCGGGCCGTGGATGATTCGTAAATTAACCCAGCTCAAGGTGGGGCAGGCGGTACGCGATGATGGTCCTAAAACTCATCTGATAAAAACCGGTACGCCGACTATGGGCGGAACGCTGATTTTACTGGCTATTACTGTTACAACCTTATTATGGGCCAATTTGGCCAATCCTTATATCTGGATACTATTGCTGGTGATGCTGAGTACCGGTGCACTGGGTTTTTATGATGACTGGAAAAAAGTAGTTTATAAAGACCCGCACGGGGTTTCGGCTAAATTTAAAATGGTATGGCAATCTGCTGTGGCACTGATCGCCGGTCTGGTGCTGTTTTATGCCGCGCATTTAAGCTCAACAACTGCTTTTATTGTGCCGTTTTTCAAGGAAATTACTTATCCGCTGGGTGGCATTGGCTTTGTGGTTCTGACTTATTTTGTGATTGTCGGTACTTCTAATGCAGTCAATCTGACTGATGGTCTGGATGGGCTGGCCGCTTTTCCAATAGTATTGGTGGCAGCAGGGCTGTCAATTTTTGCCTATGTTAGTGGCCATGCTGAATTTGCCCATTATTTGCAGTTGCCACATGTGCCCGGTGCCAATGAAGTGATGATTTTCTGTGCTGCAATTTGTGGTTCCTGTCTGGGATTCCTGTGGTTTAACGCCTATCCGGCGCAGGTATTCATGGGCGATGTCGGCGCGCTGGCGCTGGGTGCGGCACTGGGTACAATTGCGGTGATTGTGCGTCAGGAAATTGTACTGGTGATTATGGGCGGATTATTTGTGGTTGAAGCACTGTCTGTCATGCTACAGGTAGGGTCGTACAAATTGCGGCGCAAGCGTATTTTCCTGATGGCGCCGATCCACCATCATTTTGAACAGAAAGGCTGGAAAGAAACACAGGTTGTCGTACGTTTCTGGATTATTACCATGATTCTGGTGTTGGTGGGTTTGTCTTCTCTGAAAATTCGTTAATGGTAGTAAGATAAACAGTATCTGGCCATGATTATGTAATTGAAAAATAAGTGTAGGACTAAGCCATGATTGATTGGCGTAATAAAAAGGTTTTGGTTGCAGGGTTGGGACGCACGGGTGTTTCAATGCTGGCGTTTTTGACACAGGCGGGTGCTAATGTGGCCGCTTATGATGCACAGCCAGACGAAAAAACACGGCAGTCAGTCTCCGAGCGCTATCAGGTTGATGTACATACTGGCGAACTGGCTGCCCTGCTTGATGAGCATCAGTTTGATATTCTGGCTTTAAGTCCCGGAATCAGTCAGCGTCATGCTGCCATCGTTGCCTTTAAACGTGCCGGTGGTGTGGTGCTGGGTGATGTGGCGATTCTGGCTGATTTGCTTTCAGGTAGCGGCAGTAAAATTATTGCTATTACTGGTTCAAATGGTAAAACTACCACTACCAGTCTGGTGGGGTTTTTATGTGCACAGTGTGGGCTGGATACGGTAGTGGCTGGCAATATTGGTACGCCGGTACTCGAAGCCTATATGGAGCGCGCAGGAGGTAAAGCAGCCGATGTCTGGGTACTGGAATTGTCGAGCTTTCAGCTGGAAACCACGCCCTTTCTAAATGCAACTGCTGCCACAGTGCTGAATGTGTCAGAAGACCATCTGGATCGCTATGATGACTTGCTGGATTATGCCCATAGTAAAGACCGGATTTTTCGAGGCCAGGCGATTCAGGTATTAAATGCTGATGATGTATTCTGTCGTGCCATGCTGCGACATGGCCGTCCGGTAAAATGGTTTTCTTTACAGCAGGCTACTGATTTCTGGCTAAATAAAGATGTGTTATGTGCGGATAATGAGCCATTACTGACCTATGATGCACTGTCTTTACAGGGTACGCATAATGCGGCCAATGTGCTGGCTGCATTGGCTTTATGCGAGGCTATTGGTTTGCCACGGGCACAATTGCTCCAGCATGTACCTGCATTTAAAGGTTTGCCGCATCGGGTAGAAAAAGTAGCTGAAGTCAATGGTGTAACATTTATTGATGATTCCAAGGGAACAAATGTCGGCGCTACATGTGCCGCTTTGCACGGACTGGATAAACAGATTGTGCTGATTGCCGGCGGACAGGGTAAAGGGCAGGATTTTACCCCTTTACGGGCAGCCTTGCTTGATAAGGCCCGTGCTGTTTTGCTGATTGGAGTAGATAGGCATCAACTGGGAGCCGCTCTGGCAGAGGCTAAGTATCCAGTAGAGTATTGTGAAGATTTGCCTCAGGCCACTCAGCGTGCCTTTACGCTGGCGCACCCGGGGGATATTGTACTGCTGAGTCCTGCCTGTGCCAGTTATGATATGTTTAAGGGCTATGCACACCGCAGTGAAGTATTTATTGCCAGTGTTCAGCAGTTGCAGGGCGGCGCAGTATGATTACTGAATCACGCCTGCTGGATCGTAATTTGCTGCGCCGCGGCGATACTTTTGACCAGTCACTACTGTGGATGGTGGTATTGATGGCGAGTTTCAGCCTGATTATGGTGTACTCGGCTTCAATTGCCTATGCACAGCATGATGGTGGCAGTACCTATTATTACCTGATTCGTCAGGCTGTTTTTCTGGTGTGTGGTGGTATGTTTGGCTGTATAGCGGCCCGTATTCCTTTGCGTACCTGGAAGAAGTTAACACCATTGGTGTTGCTGTTCAGTATTATGCTGCTGATTGTGGTACTGGTAATGGGGCGGGAAATTAATGGTGCCAGACGCTGGATTAACGTGGGGATGATTAATATTCAGCCCACAGAAGTTTTCAAGCTGGCCATTATTTTATATTTATCGAGTTTTTTTACTCGGCGTGCTGAAATACTAAAAGAATTCAGAAAGGTCTGGTTTGCAGGTATTCCGATAGGGCTTGGGCTTGGGTTGATTATGCTGGAGCCGGATTTCGGTTCATTTGTGGTTGTTTCCGTTATTGCTGTTGGTCTGCTGTTTCTGGCTGGTTTGCCATTTCGCTGGTTTATGGCTGTAGTTGGATTTGGGTTGCTGGCTATGATTATGCTGGTGTTGTTCGAACCTTACCGTATGGCCCGTATTGCCGGTTTTCTTGATCCATGGGCAGATCCACTGGGTAAAGGCTATCAGCTGACGCATTCGTTAATGGCAATCGGGCGTGGTGGCTGGTTTGGTGTAGGATTGGGCGCCAGTCTGGAAAAGCGTTTTTATTTACCTGAGGCACATACGGATTTTATTCTGGCGGTTATCGGGGAAGAATTCGGTTTTGTGGGTATTCTGGTATTAATGTTCTGTTACATTTGGCTGGTGATTCGTGCCTTTTCCATTGGTAAACAGGCGCGTGATCTGGAACTGTTTTATGGTTCTTTTGTGGCAAAAGGCATTGGTATCTGGCTGGGTATTCAAAGCTTTTTTAATATTGGTGTGAATATTGGTCTTTTGCCGACTAAAGGTCTAACTCTGCCTTTACTGTCTTATGGTGGCTCGGCTGTTATGATTATTTTAATTTGTGTGGGTTTGTTGTTACGGGTCGATTATGAAAATCGGCGGGTAATGCGTGGTTTTAAAGTTTGAATAATCACAGAATATTTTTAGCTTGACGGGAAAACGATGAGTGCAAAAACCTTTATGGTCATGGCAGGCGGAACAGGCGGGCATATTTTTCCAGCGCTCGCTGTTGCTCAGGCATTGCAGGCGCAGGGACATCATATTGTCTGGCTGGGGAGTGCTGGTGCGATGGAAACACGTCTGGTACCACAGTACAACATACCGCTGGAAACACTGGCCATAAAAGGTATCCGTGGTAATGGGCTGAAACGCAAGCTGTTGTTACCGTTTACGCTGCTAAGTACCATTGCAGCAGCTCGGCAGATTATTCGCAGGCATCGTGTAGACGCAGTAATTGGTTTTGGTGGTTTTGTCACTTTCCCGGGGGGGATAGCAGCCAAATTATGCGGTTTGCCACTGCTGGTGCATGAACAGAATGCTATTGCCGGTTTATCCAATAAGGTATTGTCGCATTTTGCCAGTCAGGTAATGTATGCGTTTCCGCAAGTATTTGCGAATAAGAACGGGCTGGTTGGTAATCCGGTGCGGGCCGATATCGCCGCTTTGCCTTTACCACAGCAACGCTTTGCCGGCAGGCAGGGAGTATTGAATATTCTGGTGGTTGGCGGCAGTCTGGGTGCGGATGTTTTAAATCAGGTTGTACCACAGGCAGTGGCTTTATTGCCGGCATCACAGCGCCCGCGGCTGATACATCAGTCTGGACGCAATAAACTGGCACAATTGCAGCATAATTATGCCGAGTGTGGTGTAGAAGCTGAATGTGTTGAATTTATCACAGATATGGTTTCCGCCTACCGCGATGCTGATTTGGTGATTTGCCGTGCCGGCGCCTTGACTATTGCCGAGTTAACTGCCGCCGGAGTAGGGGCAATTCTGGTGCCTTATCCGCATGCTGTAGATGACCATCAAACAGCTAATGCGCAGTTTATGGTTAAGGATGGTGCTGCTGTGTTATTGCCGCAGACCAGTCTGAATGCACAGGCGTTAATGACTGTACTAACAGATTTATCGCGTGAACAATGTTTGCAGATGGCGGCTAAGGCGCGTGCATTGGCACAGCCGGATAGTGCGGCTAAGGTAGCTGCGGCAGCCGTGGCCAGTATCCATTAAATTATGATTGAGTCGGCTTGAATGATGTTTGGCCGAGTATCCAGCCGGAAGTCTGGATTAGCAGGAAAAGTTATATAGTATGAAAGAAAATATGAAAGACCGTATCCGCCATATCCATTTTGTGGGTATCGGGGGTACTGGTATGTGTGGTATTGCCGAAGTTTTGCATAATGAAGGTTATCATATCAGCGGCTCTGATCTGGCTGATAATGCAGCAACCCGACATTTGCAGGCAATCGGTGTGCATATCTGCTCTGGTCACAGTGCAGAGAACATCACTGGTGCTGATGTGGTGGTCACTTCAACGGCAGTTAAAAAAGACAATCCAGAGGTTGTGGCCGCACTGGCACAGAAGATTCCAGTGATTCCGCGCGCTATGATGCTGGCAGAAGTCATGCGTTTTGGCCGTGGCATTGCGATTGCCGGTACTCATGGGAAAACCACGACCACCAGTTTGACGGCTTCAGTATTGGCTGCTGCCGGACTGGATCCGACTTTTGTAATCGGTGGCCGGTTAACTGCTGCCGGAACAAATGCCAAGCTGGGCAAGGGTGAATATATTGTTGCTGAAGCGGATGAATCAGATGCGTCATTTCTCTATCTGACGCCTCTATTTACGGTAGTTACCAATATTGATACCGATCACATGGATACTTATGACCACGATGTAGAAAAACTGCATCAGGCTTTTGTAGACTTTGTGCATCGGATGCCGTTTTATGGCAAGGCCTTTCTGTGCATTGACAGCGAACATGTGCGTCAGATTTTACCGCAGATTCAGAAACCTTTTGTCACCTATGGGCTTGATGACAGTGCTGATTTGTATGCTACTAATATTGTTGCCTGTGGTGCGCAGATGCACTTTGATGTGCATACCCGCAAAAAAGGCATTGAACCGTTTAGTGTAACGGTTAATATGCCGGGGCAGCATAATGTGCTGAATGCGCTGGCGGTGATTGGTGTGGCGCTGGAAGTTGGCGTATCTGTGCCGGCAATACAGCTTGGATTGGAAAGTTTTGCCGGAGTGGGACGCCGTTTTCAGCAATACGGTGAAATTTCATTGCCGGAAGGGGGTAAGGCATTGCTGATTGATGATTATGGTCATCATCCGGTAGAGATGTCTGCAACCATAGCAGCGGCACGGGGTGCCTATCCTGAGCGTCGTCTGGTGGTTGCATTCCAGCCTCATCGCTATACACGTACGCGAGACCTTTTTGAAGATTTTGTACAGGTATTAAGTAAAGCTGATGGCGTAGTGTTAACTGAAGTGTATGCTGCAGGTGAAGACCCGATTGTGGCAGCAGACAGTAAGGCATTAATGCGTGCAATTAGAGTGTTGGGCAAAGTTGAACCGATTTATGTGGCAGACGTGGATGAAATGGCATCTACTTTATTAAATGTGTTGCAAGATGGTGATGTTTTGCTCAATATGGGTGCCGGCAGTATTAATAAAGTACCAGCCATGCTTACGGGTATGGCTGCTACGGTATAGTGCTGACAGCTTATTTTTTATCTAGACTGTAGTCGCAAAAAGAACAACAGGATTAATTACAGTAATGAATGATTTTGGTAAAGTCGCCGTGCTGATGGGCGGCTTCTCCAGTGAACGCGAGGTTTCACTGGCAAGTGGCGCGGCAATTCTGACGGCACTGAAAAGTCGTGGTATCGATGCACATGTTTTTGACCCGTCTGAGCGGCCATTGTCTGAGCTGGTCAGTGCTGGTTTTAACCGAGCCTTTAATATCCTGCATGGCTCTTATGGTGAAGATGGGGTAGTGCAGGGTGCGCTGGAGGCTTTGGGTATTCCTTATACCGGTTGTGGAGTGGCTGCCAGTGCTCTGGGCATGGACAAGTTTCGCAGCCGTCTGGTCTGGCAGGGAGTTGGTTTGCCTTGTGTCCCGTTTATCGTATTACAGGATGACAGTGATTTTGCAGCAGTAGAAGAAAAACTGGGTTTGCCGCTGTTTGTCAAACCAGCAGCAGAGGGCAGTAGTGTTGGTGTGATTAAAATCAGGCAGGCTGGTGAACTGGCACAGGTTTATCAGCAGCTGAAACAGTATCACGGTGAAATTCTGGCCGAACGGGCAATTGAAGGTGGTGAATATACCTGCGGGATTCTTGGTGAACAGGTATTACCGAGTATACGTATTGTACCGGCAACAGAATTTTATGATTATGAAGCCAAGTATCACCGTGATGACACCGAATATTTGTGCCCGGCAGACTTGACTTTGCCAGACGAACAGTACATGCGTGATTTAACAGCCCGCGCCTTTAAGGCACTGGGCGGGCGTGGCTGGGGGCGGGTAGATTTCCTGCGTGATGTTGATGGCACTATCTATATTCTGGAAGTAAATACTGTGCCCGGCATGACCGCACACAGTCTGGTGCCCAAAGCAGCACGTGAAATTGGCTTGAGTTTTGAAGATTTGTGTGTTGAAATTTTAAGTCATGCGACTTTGGGATAATGCGCAAGCCTTGAAACGGCTCTATCGCTGGTTATATGTGTGTGTATTGTCTTGCCTGCTGGCTGCGGGTGGAACATGGCTGGTGCATTCTCCCTACTTTCCAGTGCGGCAGGTTCAGGTAGTACAGCCGTTGAAGTATTTGCAGTCAGCTGAAATTGAAAAAATCAGCCGTCAGTATTTGCAGGGTAATATTTTTACGGTGAATGTAAGTGCTGCGCAGGCGGCGCTGGCCAAACTTCCATGGGTAGCCAAGGTTCAGGTAAAGCGGGTATGGCCGGATACTGTGCAGCTGGATATTAAGGAACGTATACCGGTAGCGCGCTGGAATGCACAGCAGATGGTGGATATGGACGGGCAGCTATTTAATGCCACAGCGCAGGAACAGCTACCTTTGTTTGTCGGAACCAATGCTTCTGCTCGCTACATGACTGTACATTTGTTAACATTCGAGAGTTTGTTGCAACCGACCGGTCTGCATATTCAAAAATTGCAGTTAAGTGACCGTTCTGCCTGGCAGTTAATATTAGCTAACGGTATTACCTTGCGGCTGGGACGGGAAAAAGCAGAGCAGCGTCTGGCTAATTTTGTCTGGGCATGGCAACAGGTATTGCGAAATCAGGCCAGGAATATTGATTATGTAGATCTGCGTTACCCAGATGGTTTTGCATTACGATATAAAAATAGAACTGTTTCAGCCCCTGCTGGCGTTAACGCAACAGATGCTGCCGCAGCGATGGATCAGCATGAAGTACAAGTGAATTGATCCAAACCGACCGATTGATTATTTGAATTTAAAGTGATGACCATGGTTAAAGGTAAAAAATACATCAGTGCACTGGATATCGGCACGTCAAAAGTAATTGCCCTTATTGGTGAGGTACAGGAAGACAACGAAATCCATATTGTTGGTTTGGGACAGGCGCCCTCGCGCGGCTTGAAAGCGGGTATGGTGACCAACATCGAAACCACGGCACAGGCAATCAAACAGGCCATGGAAGAAGCGCAGATGATGGCTGATATACAGGTTGACTGTGTCACAACTGGTATTGCTGGCAATCATATTCGCAGTTTTAATTCACAGGGTGTGGTGAAAATCAAGGATGGTGAAGTCAGTCATGCCGATATCGACCGTGCAATTGAAACTGCCAAGGCTGTAAATATTCCGCCAGATCACGATATCTTGCATACTGTGGTGCAGGAATTTATCATTGATAATCAGCCTGGTGTGCGCGAACCAATTGGTATGAGTGGTGTGCGTCTGGATACGCGCATTCACATTATTACCGGTGCTGTTACTGCCATGCAGAACATTCAGAAATGTGTCAATCGATGCGGTTTGCAAATCAGCAAAATGATTTTACAGCCGCTGGCCAGTGGTCAGGCAGTTTTGACTGAAGATGAAAAAGATCTTGGGGTGTGTGTGATTGACATTGGTGGTGGTACAACAGATATCGCAGTGTATACTAATGGTGCTATCCGGCATACCGCAGTCATTCCTGTAGCCGGTGATTTAATTACCAAAGATCTGGCTCAGGCGTTGCGTACACCCCACAGTGCTGCCGAATACATTAAAATCAATCATGGTGTGGCACTGGCTACTATGGATGGTCTGGATGACATGATTGAAGTACCCAGTGTGGGTGACCGCAATCCACGTCAGATTTCACGCCGTACACTGGCCAGTGTGATTGGTCCGCGTGTGGAAGAAATTCTGGAGTTAACACTGAATGAATTACGTCGTTCAGGTTTCCCGGAAGATGTTCTGACCTCGGGTGTGGTTCTGACTGGAGGCGCATCATTATTGCCCGGTATGGTGGAACTGGCGGAGGATGTATTTAATCTGCCCGCACGTATTGGTGTACCGCAGGAAATGGGCGGTGTATCGGAGCGGATTCGCAATCCGCGTTATGCCACGGCGATTGGTCTGTTACAGGCAGCCTGTGAAGATGAAAATAAAACGGATATGCCGGTAGCTGCTGCTACCGAACCAAAAGAGTCATGGCTAAGAAAATTACAGGACTGGTTTAAGAACAATTTTTAACTTAACTCAAATATTAAATGACAGAATTTTTGCGCATTGTATATAAATGTCTATATAATGATAGTTATACAAAAGTCGATGACGTTTATGCGCAGGTTTTGTCAGGAGACATGAATGCAATTGGTATATGATGTTGTGGAGACAGTAGTCGGTGCTGCAGTTATCAAAGTAATTGGTATCGGTGGTGGTGGCTGTAATGCGATTAACAATATGGTTGAAAATGCGGTCGCCGGTATTGAGTTTATTAGTGCCAATACTGACGCACAGTCTTTACAAAACAGTAAAGCCTCAAAACGCATTCAGCTAGGTAATAATCTGACCCGTGGCCTCGGGGCAGGTGCGGATCCGGAAATTGGCCGAAATGCAGCCATGGAAGACCGTGAAGCACTGTCGGATGCGATCCGTGGTGCCAATATGCTGTTTATCACCACAGGTATGGGTGGTGGTACGGGTACGGGAGCAGCACCAGTAGTAGCTGAGCTGGCCAAGGAAATGGGCATTTTGACTGTTGCCGTGGTTACCCGTCCTTTTGAATATGAAGGTAAACGCATTCAGGTAGCCAATAACGGGATTGAAATTCTGAAAAACACCGTTGACTCTCTGATTGTGATCCCAAATGACAAGCTGATGTCAGCGCTGGGTGAAGATGTGAGTATGCGTGAAGCTTTCCGCGCGGCAGACAATGTATTGCGCAATGCTGTAGCAGGGATTGCGGAAGTCATCACCAATCCGGGCATTATTAATCTGGACTTTGCCGATGTAAAAAATGTAATGAGCATCATGGGCATGGCAATGATGGGTTCCGGCAGTGCGCATGGTGTTGACCGTGCTCGTATTGCTACCGAACAGGCTATTGCCAGCCCACTGCTGGATGACGTTACTTTGGATGGTGCACAAGGTGTTCTGGTTAACATTACTACTGCGCCGGGTTGCCTGAAAATGTCTGAATACAAGGAAATCATGTGCATGATTGATGAATATGCGCATGATGACGCAGCCCTGAAATATGGTACATCTGAAGACGCAAGCATGGAAGAGGGTGAAATCCGGGTAACCATCATTGCTACTGGTTTGCAGGAACAGAAAGTTTTACACCATCAGCAGCCAAGTAGTCTGCGTGTGCTGCAGACTGTACAGTCTACTGGTACAGACGATGCCTATCCGGATATTGGTAGTGTGGTACGTTCTGGCCGCAGTGCGCGAAGCATGAATCTGGCCGCTGCTGATTTTTCTAATCAGTCTGTGCTGGATGATTTTGAAATTCCGGCAGTTATCCGTCGACAGGCTGATTGATATTCCATAGGTATCGGAGCTGTCCAGAATAAATTCTGGACAGCTTTTTTTCATTGTCTGAAAATAAAAAATGTTGTTTAAAGTGATAAATTGTTAAAAAAGAAAAAATCATTCATAAAACTAAGAGGCTGTGCCCGCTATTCAAATGCAAAATCAGACCGTGCGCAGAATCTATATGGTATGAAAATTACCGGTAGTTTTAACGTATTAATATCTGCTTTTATGCTGCTGATATTCAGCCATTACCTTGTAATCAAATCAAAATCAGGCAGTTTTGGGAATAAGACGGAAATCCCTTACAATAGATAGCCTGAGTAATCTGTTTCAGATAAAAATTTAGTGAAGTCAAAATGATATGAGTGAAGTAATCCAACAATCAGACCGTGGTGACGATTATCTGTTATTGGGGCAGTATGCCGAACGTGCTTACCTTGCCTATGCCATGAGTGTGGTAAAAGGACGGGCGTTGCCTGATGTAGCAGATGGTCAGAAACCAGTGCAACGGCGCATTCTGTATGCCATGAAAGATATGGGGCTGGTACATGGAGCCAAGCCTGTAAAGTCGGCACGTGTGGTGGGTGAAATTCTGGGTAAATATCATCCGCATGGTGACGCATCTGCTTATGATGCGATGGTACGGATGGCTCAGGATTTTACCTTGCGCTACCCCCTGATTGACGGGATTGGTAATTTTGGCTCCCGCGATGGCGATAGTGCTGCGGCCATGCGCTATACCGAAGCACGATTAACACCGATTGCTGAATTATTGTTGTCAGAAATCGATATGGGCACAGTGGATTTTATTCCCAATTATGATGGTGCCTTTGTTGAACCCACAGTATTGCCGGCACGATTGCCAATGATATTGCTCAATGGTGCTTCCGGTATTGCAGTAGGGTTGGCAACTGAAATTCCTTCACATAATCTGCGTGAGGTCAGTGCTGCTGCTGTGGCATTGTTGAAACAGCCAGCTCTGGATACAGCAGCATTAATGCAATATTTGCCTGGTCCTGACTTTGCTGGCGGCGGACAGATTATTACCGCGCCGGAAGATATTCAGACAATTTATGCACAGGGTAAGGGCAGTATCCGGGTACGTGCACGTTATGAAATTGAAAAACTGGCACGCGGGCACTGGCGTGCTATAGTTACCGAATTGCCGCCAGGTACTTCTGCGCAGAAAATTCTGGCAGAGATAGAAGAACAGACTAATCCGAAGCCCAAAACTGGCAAAAAAAATCTGACGCAGGAGCAGCAAAATACACGTACCCTGATGTTATCACTGTTGGAAAGGGTACGTGATGAGTCAGATGGGCAAGCTCCAGTGCGCTTGGTGTTTGAACCTAAATCCAGTCGTCTGCAACCGGAAGAGTTTATGAATACTCTGCTGGCACAAACCAGCCTCGAAGGCAATGTGTCAGTTAATCTGGTTATGATGGGACAGAATAATAAACCGGCACAAAAAAATCTATACCAGATTCTGCGTGAATGGCTGGATTTTCGTATTCTGACCGTCACCCGACGCTTGCAATACCGATTGCAGCAAGTAGAAAAACGTATTCATATACTGCAAGGCAGGCAGACAGTTTTTCTGCACATTGATGAAGTTATTCGGGTTATCCGTGAATCAGATGAACCAAAACATGAACTGATTTCTACGTTTGGTTTAAGCGAAATACAGGCAGATGATATTCTGGAAATCCGTTTACGCCAGTTGGCCAGACTGGAATGGATTAAGCTGGAAACTGAACTGAACAAACTGCAACAGGAACGTGGACAGTTAACCACCTTGTTAGAGGATGAAAAAGCCAAGAAACGTCTGGTTATCAAAGAAATAGAGGCAGATACCAAAATTTATGGTGATGAGCGGCGCACACTTATTCAACCCGCTGAGCGGGCCACACTTACCCAGACTACTGCTGACGAACCGGTAACACTGGTATTGTCCCAGAAAGGTTGGTTGAAAACGCGGGTAGGGCATAATCTGGATTTAAGCCAGACCACTTTCAAGGAAGGTGATGGTCTGTTGCAGGCGGTGGAAGGGCGTACGGTATGGCCGGTGATATTACTCGACTCAAATGGGCGTGCCTACAGCGTAGATGCAGCCAGTATTCCCGGCGGACGTGGTGATGGTGTACCAGCCGGCTCGCTGGTTGAGCTGGATAAGGGAGCGAGAATAGTGGCTATGCTTAGTGCCTTACCCCAGCAGCACTATGTGCTTGCCAACAGTGGCGGATATGGTTTTGTAGTTGCATTCAAGGACCTGGTTAGCCGTACTAAAAACGGCAAGGTAATCATGACTGTCAATGGTGATGAAACCTTGTTGCCACCACTGCCAGTACCGGCTGATTGTTTGGCTGTCACTGGTAATACTCAGCTTATTGCCGTTTCCAGCGCCAACCGTCTGCTGGCTTTCCCGCTGCATGAACTAAAAATCATGACTAAAGGCCGTGGCCTGCAAATCATGAGTTTGCCGACTGATGACAATCTGCATTATCTTGTGCTGACGGATGCAGCAGAATTTACGCTGGAAACACAGGGTAAACGCGGCGGACGTTATCAGGAAATTTTACGCGTGCAGGATATCAGCAACAAGCGTGGACATAAAGGCAAAGAATTAAGCGTTACTGGTGATATTGTTGCTGTATATGGTGATTTAAATAACGGAAATTAAGCTGGTATGAAAAACCGCATAAATGACTGGCCGCAATATCTGGACAGGCTTGCTGCACTGCTCAATATTGCCCGCATGAGCCTGCTGTTTTCTATCATGACGTTTTATGTGCTGACCCAGAGCATGGATGAACTGGGTTCGGCCGTACCGATATTCAATAAAATTGAACTTTATAGCTGGGCAACACTATACGCATTTCTGATATTGTTTTCCATGCTGGTGCCACGCTGGCAGAATCAGCAGGATGCGTTACCAAATGTTAATGCTGTGGTAGACATCACCATGATTGCCTGGCTGATGAGCATGGGTGGCGGTGTAGGCAGTGGTTTTGGTATTTTGCTGTTGCCATTTGTGGGTTCGGCCTGTCTGTTCAGCCGTGGCCGTTATCCGATGATTTATGCAGGCTATGTTACTTTGCTGATCATTATCATGACTTGGTTACAGATAAGTCGCGATGGTTTTGAAAATATCAGTATGCGGGTATGTACCATAGCTGTTACGCTAATCGCTGCTGTCTATTTCGTGGCCTGTCTGACCGCCTATGTTGCTACTTCGCTGGCGCGTTCGCAAAACCTGCAATATCAGCAATCGCAAATGCTGGATAGTTACCGCCACTTGCTTGATCGTGCATTCAATTATGTACAGGAAGGTGTGGTAGTACTGGATGAAAGTGGTCTGGTATGGTTAATCAACCGTAAAGCGCAGAATTATTTTCCGATGCTGGTGGCTGATACACGCACGGCACTATTTCGTCAGGTTATGCAGTACTGGCACACGGAGCAGAAAAATATTTTTGAAATGAACTGTACGCTGAATGGCTGGCCGATGCGGGTGCATGCACGGCTGCTGCAGGAGGCTAATACCCCTTTATTGATGCTGTCAATGCGCTCACGTACAGAAGTTGATCAGGAGGCTATGGCAATCAAACTGGCTTCATTAGGACAATTAACGGCCAATCTGGCACATGAAATCCGTAATCCGATGTCAGCAGTGCGTCAGGCCAATGAACTATTACAGGAAGAAGAACACGACCCAGTACGGCTGAAACTATTTCATATTGTGGATAATAATATCGGCCGTATTGATAAAATGCTCGAAGACATCAGCATGTTGAATAAGCGTGATAAAAAAAATAAGCAGGCAATTGATTTACGCGTTTTCTGGTCTGCATTTGTACAGGAATTTGTGTTGATTAAGCCACAGGCTGTAAATTGTATTCAATTGGAAGTCGACAGTGCTCATTTGATTGTCTGGTGTGATTCAGTACATTTACAGCAGATTATGTGGAATCTGATGAATAATGCCTGGCGCCACAGTTTGCAGGATAGACAGGCTATTCGAGTGGTTATTCAAAAACAGGCACAGCAGCAAATTTCGATTACAGTAATAGATAATGGTGCAGGTGTAAGTACTGAAAACCAATTACACCTGTTTGAACCATTTTTTACAACTGAAGCCAGCGGGACGGGACTGGGGCTGTATGTAGCGCGTGAACTTGCTCAGGCCAACCATGGCCAGTTAAATTATCGCCCACAGTTGAATGGATTTGAACTGACATTGCCAAGGATGGTTAATGAATAGCCACATAGATTTAAAAAAGCCAGTATTAGTGATAGACGATGAAGCTGATATTCGTGATTTGATGGAATTAACCCTAATTAAAATGGGTTTATCCGTACAAACTGCTGCGGGCGTGGCTGAAGCCAAAAAGGCTTTACGTAACCATGCCTTTTCATTGGTACTCACGGATATGCGTATGCCGGATGGTTCCGGTCTGGAAATTGTTGATTATATTACCGCCCAGAATCTGGATATTCCGATTGCGGTGATTACAGCCTACGGGAATGCTGCACAGGCTGTAGAGGCACTGAAAAATGGTGCTTTCGACTATTTGCAAAAACCGATTACTCTGGCACAACTGCGTACTCTGGTTAAGTCTGTGATTACAATTAATAATAATGCTGCCGAAACCGAGCCAGGCAGTAAAATGGCAACAGAACCGCAACAGTCTGATAAGAAACTGAAAAATAAACCAGCTTCCGGCAAGGTCAGCGAAATACAAACATCTGCACGTGAGCGCTTACTGGGTAATTCACCGTTAATCGCAGAAGTGCGGGAACTTATCGGTAAACTGGCCAAAAGTAATGTACCAGTATACATCGCAGGAGAATCCGGCAGTGGTAAAGAGCAGGCAGCACGCAGTATTCATGAGCAGTCGGCCCGCAGAGATAAGGCGTTTGTTGCGGTAAATTGCGGAGCCATACCAGAAGCGCTGATGGAAAGTGAATTTTTTGGTTATAAAAAAGGCAGCTTTACCGGTGCCGATACTGATAGAGCAGGTTTTTTCCTGCATGCTGATGGCGGTACATTATTTCTGGATGAAGTGGCTGATTTACCATTATCGATGCAGGTTAAATTGCTGCGTGCCATTCAGGAACGTGCCGTACGCCGGATTGGCGAGATGGAAGAAAAGCAGGTTGATGTGCGCATTATCTGTGCAACACATAAAGATTTGAATGCTCTGGTTGAGTCGGGACAGTTTCGGCAGGACTTATTTTACCGTCTAAATGTGGTATCCATTACTATGCCGCCTTTACGTGAATTACGTGATGATTTGCCGCAGTTGATTCAGGTTTTGTTGCAGCGAATTTTACACGACGAAACCATGACATTGACTGCTGCTGCTGAAAAAGCCCTGTTGCAATACAGCTATCCGGGCAATTTTCGCGAACTGGAAAATATTCTGGAACGTGCTATTGCCTTATCCAAAAATCAGATTATAGAAGTTGACGATTTACAGATTCATAGTCATCAACTGGATGCACAGAGTACTGTATCTACCGACAGTAGCAGCAACTTATCGCCAGACAGCCATGCATTGCCTCAGGATTTTCAGTTTGGACATACTCAGATACAGGATTATCTGGACGATGTAGAACGACATATCTTGCAGCAGGCATTGGTACAAACCCGCTATAACCGCACGCAGGCGGCCAAATTGCTGGGTATTAGCTTTCGATCCATGCGTTACCGGATGGAACGGTTGGGTATTGCCTGATGATGCAATCACTGGTTTTGACTGGTCAGATAACAGACCTAACGAATCTGCCCACCCATTTGAAGAATTTGTTCGCCACTGAAAAGTTACATTACCAGCCGCAGCCACCTGCACAAGGATTGTATCTCCTATACGAAGACAGTGGTCTTGCTCTGGCTAAAGCGGGACATAAGGGTGTAGTGCGTGTGGATTTTGTACAGGGTACGGCGCGACACCGGCGTCTATTTGGCGGAGGGGAATTACTAGCACGCGCGATTCAGGCTAAAAATCAGCCGTTTGTATGGGATGCCACTGGAGGTTTAGGCCGTGATGCATTTGTAATGGCCTCACTGGGTTTAGAAGTTGTGGTGTTCGAACACAATCCCTATGTTTATGCCTTGTTAGCAGATGGCTTGCAGCGTGCACAGGCAGATGAGCAAACAACATCGATAGTACAACGGATTAGTCTGCATTATGGTAGTATTATTTTGTTGCAAACGGAGCAAAAGCAGATACCATTACCCGATGTGGTGTATCTGGATCCGATGTATCCACAAAAGCAGAAATCAGCAGCAGTAAAAAAGGAAATGGCCTATTTTCATGAATTACTTGGCACTGCTGATGCGCATAATGATAAGGCTTTACTGCTGGCCGCACAAAAGTTTGCTCAAAAGCGGGTTGTGGTAAAACGGCCGGCTAATGGTGTGGTTTTGGCAGAAAAAATACCAGCGTTTCAGTATTTAGGCAAAACCACGCGATTCGACGGATATATACCTTTGTAATTTAAGAAAAAATATGTTTTTATTTAACAGGATTATTTAGCTAGCAATATATTTTGTACCATTGAAGTAAGTATCTCTGAAAAATTAAAGCTAGGAACAGAATTTTGTGGCGAAATAAAATTTACCGTGGCAGATGTTGAAAAATATTATCATGCACTGAAAAAAATGTTTGCTAATAAGGTGTTTGGAAAAATCCGTTCTGATCCAGTGTCTAAAAAATTTTATCAAAATGAAATAGATAATCTGCAAAATTCACACCGGCAGAATTTAATTGCATTAGAGAATAAACAACAATTACATCATGTCGCGAAGCTAACATTAGAAAGACAGTTCAATCTGTTAAATATAGAACATGAAAAAATCAAAGCTGAAATGTCTAACTTACAAAGTTTAATGGAACAAATGCGACAAAGAGAATGGTATTTGAATAACAGATTAAATTACTATACAACAATGGGATTCTGGCAAAAACTTAAATTGTTATTTCAAAATCCTGTTGATTAGATTAAAAAAGCTGCTTACAGATAAAGCAGCTTGGATATTTTTATTTTTCAGATGTGGCTGACCATTTCAGAAAGTGTAACCGGTCTGGACTTCTTCGGCTCCTATCAGCTCGGTTATTAATTGCAGTAATGGGCGCAATTCATGATAACGGCGGCTGGTCTTACGCAAGTATTTCAGGAAACGATGAATTTCACCGCGATATTTGTCTTTACCATCGCGATAATACAAGCGGGCAAAGATACCGGCTACTTTCAGATGGCGCTGCACGCCCATCCATTCAAATTCACGGTAAAACTGATCAAAATCAGTACGCACTGGCAGCCCGGCAGCCCGTGCTTTTTCCCAGTAACGAATGACAATATCAAGGACAAATTCTTCATCCCATTCGATAAAGGCATCACGTAATAACGATACCAAATCATAAGTAATCGGGCCATACAATGCATCCTGAAAATCCAGAATACCGGGGCGGTCATGGGTGAGCATTATATTGCGCACAATGTAATCGCGATGCACATAAACCTGTGGCTGGGCCAGAATAACGGGTAGAATAGTGGTAACGCTTTGCTGCCACAGTTGTTGCTGCTTTTCAGTTAAAGACAGACCAAGCTCTTTCTGAACATACCATTCAGGAAAGAGTTGCATTTCACGCTTTAATACAGCTTCATCATATACCGGAAGCTGATCAGGAAGACTGGCTGTTTGCAGTTTGATGAGTTCATCAATCGCTTCCAGCAATAATATTTTGTGTACTTCAGTACGTTTATCCTGTTCCAGTGCAGCCAGATAGGGTGTATTGCCAAAGTCTTCCAGAGCCATAAATCCCAATTGCTCATCTGCATGATAAATTTCTGGTACGTTGATGGCCTGAAAAAGTTTCTGAACTTTCATATAAGGCTGAATACTCATTTTATCCGGAGGCGCATCCATGCAGATTACTGTGTGGCCATCGTTAAACGTAGCACGAAAATAGCGCCGGAAATCAGCATCGGCAGCAGCGAAGCTTAGAGCAAAATCCTGTTGTGGATAGCAGGTATGAAACCATTTTTTTAATGCAGATTCTCGTTGCATGACATTTTTCAGGTTAAAATAAACGCTATTTTAACTGGCAAAGCCGTTAAGGTGATACTTTGTCCTACTTATTCTCTCCCAAACCATTGGTTCTGGCACTAACAACGGTTTTTTGTGCCTTACCTGGACTTGCTTTTGCTGCCTCTCCCTTATCTATGGGTGAGGGCAATGTCTGTACAGCGCCACAGCGGCCGAAAAATTTTGTCAAACCAGTGCAGAGCAGTGGCGAAGCCAACCCCGGTACCGATGTTACACGGGTAGTGGCTGATGATGTCAACGGACAGTCACAGGTTCAGGTACATGCCAAAGGCAATGTCATTATAGAGCGTAATGATGTTACCCTGAATTCAGACTGGGCTGATTATGATCAGCAGACGCAGATTATTAAAGCAGGTGATCACTTCACACTGGATAATGGTCAGGGGCGTGTTACGGGTGAACATGTAACCTACGACATGGCTAAAGGTACGGGTGTAGGTGATGCTGGACGCTTTGAGATGGAAAAGGACAATCGGCGTTTACAAGGTGTTGGTGATGAAATACAGATGGGTGGCAAAAATCGCTACCGTCTGCAAAGTGCCAAATTCAATACCTGTAATCCGGGTGACGACAGCTGGTATATCCGCTCCGGTAGTATTGATCTGGATTACGACAAAAATGTTGGTGTGGCGCGTAATGCAACGCTGGTGTTTGGTGGGGTACCACTGTTTTACACACCATGGATTGATTTCTCGTTAAACGGCAGCCGTAAAAGCGGTTTTCTGGCACCTACTATCAAGGGCGGTTCTGATGGCTTTGAACTAATGACCCCCTATTACCTGAATCTGGCGCCCAACTATGATGCGACTATTCGTCCGCATTTTATCAGCAGCCGTGGTATACAGCTGGGTGGTGATTTTCGCTATCTGCAACCCAAATATCAGGGACAGCTTAGTGCCGACTGGGTACCTAGTGACCAGAAAAGCAGTCACAAAAATCGTGCAGAAATCGATTTTACGCATACCCAGCAACTGGCAAAGGGGTTAACAGGGGGCATTGATTACCATCAGGTTTCAGATGATGATTACCGCCGTGATTTCTGGCATGGTGACAGTGGTAGTGTTAATCTGAACCGGCAGGCATGGCTGAATTACCATCAGGATTTATGGGGTGGTACTTTTGATGGCAATTTAATGGTACAGAAATACCAAACTCTGGCTTCCACCAGTGGTTATAAAGATCAGCCCTATTCACGTTTGCCTCATCTCTCTGCTACCTGGAATCGTTATTTTGGCAATCACTACACGGTTAATGTGTATGCAGAGGCAACCCATTTTGAAGGTCGACAAACTGGGCATAAAGATTGGCTGTATAAATACCCCAACGGCACTCGTCTGGTGTTATTGCCAGCCTTTACGGCTGATTATGCCAACAGCTGGGGTTATGTTCGGCCGAAACTGAGTTTTCATGCCACTCATTATGATATGAGCAGGCAGAATAATCAGGATAGCCGCAGTATGGATCGGGCTGTGCCAATACTCAGTGTAGACTCAGGTGTGACGTTTGAGCGCTTGTGGAAAACCCGCC
This sequence comes from Snodgrassella alvi, assembly GCF_002777425.1. Lineage (GTDB taxonomy): Bacteria > Pseudomonadota > Gammaproteobacteria > Burkholderiales > Neisseriaceae > Snodgrassella > Snodgrassella alvi_B. The sequence goes on along the minus strand of NZ_MDVC01000001.1, from coordinate 81,927 downwards.
GTTTGCATAAAGGCTTTATCCAGACGCTGGAACCACGCCTGTTTTATACCTACATTCCGAAACGGAATCAGGATGATATGCCGCTGTTTGATACTGCTGAAAACAGCTTTACTTACGACCAACTATTCCGTGAAAACCGCTATTCCGGTCAGGACAGAATCAATGCGGCCAATTTTCTGACCACAGCACTACAATCACGCGTATACGACAGCACCAGTGGTATAGAGCGTTTTGCTGCCGGTATTGGTCAGCGTTTTTATTTCAGTGATGATAATGTTAAACTGAATGACAACACCCCAAAAAATAAAGAACGCAAACGTTCAGATATAGTTGCTTTCGGCCGTGCTGCCCTGAGTAATCATATTACGGCTGAATCCAAATGGCATTACAATCAGGATTTGAAAACATCTGAAAGTTATAATTTTGGCATCCGCTATACGCCCAAACCGGGTAAAACCGTAAGCGTACGCTATAAATATGGGCGTGACGAAAATTTATATGATGATGTTTATGGCAAAATGCGGGCAATCGATGTCGGCGTACAGTGGCCATTAACCCGCAACTACTATCTGGTTGCCAGACAAAACTACGATATTACTCACAGCACTACCCTGAATCAGACAGTAGGTTTTGAATACCAGAGTCCATGTCATTGCTGGAGTGCTGGTCTGGTAGGTACGCGTTATACAGATGACTACCAAAAACGCAAAACCGCCGTATTATTTCAATTACAGCTGCGTGATCTGACTGGAGTAGGTAACGGGCCACTCAATCAGCTTAGTTCGCAAATCCCCGGTTACAGCAATACATATGAGGTAAAACATTAATGAAACGCATACATACTTGGCTGACAGCAACCATGCTGGCTGTTTCCTTACCTTCAGCACTGGCACTGGATATTAAACCAGTCGATAACATTATCGCTATTGTCAATGATGATGTAATTACACGGCAGGAGCTAGATATGGTTACTGCCCAGATGCGCTCACAATTGCCAAATGGTCAGAATATCAGCATTGCAGATTTGCAACAGCAGGCACTGGCGCAGCTGATACGTAAAGATTTACTGGTGCAGGCAGCCAAACGTGCCAATATCCGTTTGAGTGATGCTGATATAAATGAAGCAATTGAACAGTTTGCAGCACAACGGCACATGAGTGTTAATGAATTGATTCAGCGCATTGCTAAAGAAGGTATTAACGAAAAACACTTACGCCGTACCATGACTGAAAACCTGCTGGCACAGAAAATTGAACAGAGCGAAGTAATGGGTAAAAGTCAGGTAAGTGATGCGGAAATTGATGATGCTATTGCCCGTGCACAGCAGGAAGGTCGGCAATTACCACCGCCAGTGACTGCCTATTCCTATCATGTACAACATATTCTGCTGAAAAACGATAACGATATTACGCGTAAACTGATTGAGCAGATTGCCCAGCAGGCACGTTCTGGTGCCTCATTTGAGCAGTTGGCACGGCAATATTCTCAGGATGGCAGCGCGCAGAATGGTGGTGATCTGGGCTGGATTATAGATGGAGAAACTGTACCGCCATTTGAAGCTGCCGTGAAATCATTGCAGCCTGGACAGATATCCATGCCAGTACGTACCCAGTTTGGCTGGCATGTGATTCGTCTGGTAGACGTGAGAAGTAATGACAGCCCACAGGAGCGCCAGCGTAATGGCATGCGTGCAGTGCTGGTACAGGAAAAACGCGAGATTTTATTACAGAATTTCCTCAAACAGCTGCATGATCAGGCCTATATCAATATCCGTCCTCTGGACTGATGCTTCTAAAGCAGGCTAATCCACACATCTGGCAGCCAGATTAGCAACTGTTCTATGCATTCTGGCTGTAAACTATGTTTTATTGACATCCCAGTAGCTAATGCAGACAGAATACTGATATGTATCACATGAATAACCAGCCAGTTATTGCTGTTACCAGTGGTGAACCAGCAGGCATCGGCCCCGACATTTGTCTGGATCTGGCTGCCTGTGCATTACCGGTACGCATAGTGGTATTGGGGGATATACTGCTATTACAGAAGCGGGCGGCACTACTGGGTAAAAGTGTAACTATCCAGCCTTATCAGCCTGAGGGTAAATCTGTACCCGGGACACTGGAAGTGTGTCACATTCCGGTTCAGGTGCTGGCGCAAGCCGGAATATTAAATGTGCACAATGCTGCTTATGTTTTGCAGTTGCTGGACAGAGCATATATCGGTATTCAGCAGGGTGAATTTGCTGCCATGGTGACTGCTCCGGTGCATAAAGGAATCATCAACGACAGTGGTATCCCTTTTAGTGGTCACACAGAATATCTGGCCGCTAAAAGTGCAACGTCACGGGTAGTAATGATGCTTGCCGGCGGTGGTTTGAAAGTGGCCTTGGCTACTACCCATTTACCGCTGCGAAACGTAGCAGATGCCCTGACAACAGAGCTTTTAACTGAAGTATTAACCATTCTGCATCGCGATTTACAGCAAAAATTTGGCCTGCTACAGCCACGTATTCTAGTTGCAGGGCTCAATCCACATGCTGGTGAAAACGGCCATCTGGGGCATGAGGAAAATAACATTATTATGCCGGTAATCCACCAGCTACAGCAGCAAGGCATGAAAATCACCGGGCCATTTCCGGCAGATACCTTGTTTCAGCCTTTTATGCTCAAGCAGGCTGATACTGTTCTGGCCATGTATCATGATCAGGGTTTGCCAGTATTAAAATATGCAAGTTTTGGTGAGGGTGTGAATATTACCTTGGGATTGCCTTTTATCCGTACTTCAGTAGATCATGGCACGGCACTGGATATTGCTGGTACAGGCAAAGCTACCAGTAGCAGCCTGTTTGCTGCAATTGATGCCGCAGTGGGCATGAGCGAGTACTGGAAGCTTAATTAGTATGCCCACCCGTATTTGATAAATACCGGCAGACATCATAAAATCTAAATTGCTATACGGCATGGGAAATCTTAATATGGCTACGCCGTTTATTGAAATGAAAGATGTGAGCTTCGCTTATGGCGATCGCCCTATTCTGAAAAACATTAATTTTAAACTGGAACAGGGTAGCTTTACCGCTATTATGGGTAGTTCCGGCAGTGGTAAAACCACACTGTTGCGCCTGATGACCGGCCAGATTACCGCACAGCAGGGGCAAGTGCTGATCAATGGTCGCGATATTGCCAAATTTAGTCGTGAAGAGCTGTATCACCACCGCCGCAATATGGGTGTATTGTTTCAGTTTGGCGCCCTGTTTACGGATTTGTCTGTTTTCGATAATGTGGCCTTTCCAATGCGGGAGCACACTCATTTGCCGGAAAGCATGATTCATGATCTGGTAATTATGAAGCTGAATGCAGTTGGTTTGCGCGGTGTAGAGAGCTTAATGCCATCCGAACTTTCCGGCGGCATGTCACGCCGAGTGGCACTGGCACGCACCATTGCACTGGATCCGGCACTATTATTATATGATGAACCATTTACCGGACTGGATCCGATTTCACTTGGCGTGATAGCCAGTCTGGTAAGTAAAATCAACAACGCTTTGCAAACCACCAGTGTCATGGTGACACACGATATTCAGCAATCTCTGGATATTGCCAGCCATGTGGTATTTCTGGCACATGGAGAGATTATTTTTTCCGGTTCTCCACAAGAAATGCGTGAACTGGATTCACCATGGATAAATCAGTTTATTCATGGGCAGGCTGACGGGCCGGTAGCATTCCGCTATCCGGTAACCACTACCTTACAACAGGATTTAAACATCGCGTGATGAAAGCAATTGAGCAACTGGGTGCAAAAACCCTGAGTTTTGTCCAGCATCTGGGGCGGGCAACATTATTCCTGTTTGCTGCCTTGTTGCGCAGTGGAACTGTTTTACGCCGCCCGGGTCTGATGATTCGGCAAATGTATTTTTCCGGTGTTCTCTCGATCATCATTATTGCTGTATCCGGGCTGTTTGTCGGTATGGTGCTGGGCTTGCAGGCCTATACACAGCTGGCCAAATTCAAATCAGCCGATATCCTTGGCTATATGGTGGCGGCAGCCATGTTGCGGGAACTGGGGCCTGTACTTGCGGCGATTCTGTTTGCCAGCAGTGCCGGCGGCGCAATGACCAGTGAGATTGGATTGATGAAAACCACTGAGCAACTGGAAGCGATGAATGTCATGGCTATTGATCCGGTGGCACGGGTGGTGGCGCCGCGTTTCTGGGCCGGTGTGCTTTCCATGCCCTTACTGGCCTCTATATTCAATGTGGCTGGCGTATATGGTGCTTATCTGATTGGCGTAAGATATTTTGGTATGGACAGCGGTGTGTTCTGGGGACAAATGCAGAATAATCTGGATTTTCATTATGATGTCGTAAACGGCCTGATTAAATCACTGGTGTTTGGCGTGGTAGTCACTCTGATTGCGGTTTATCAGGGCTTTTATGCAAAGCCTACTTCAGAAGGCATTTTGCGTGCCAATACACGTACCGTAGTATCCAGCTCTCTGACTATTCTGGCTGTGGATTTTATGCTGACGGCTCTGATGTTTACCAAATAAGATACAGATTAACAGGGTAATGATATGAAAAAAAACAGTCTGGAAATGCTGGTTGGCCTATTCGTTTTAATAGGCATAGTGGCAATCCTATTTTTGGCTTTTCGCGTAGCTGGTGGTAATGGCATTGGTTCCTCCCAGCCTACATATACTTTATCGGCTTCATTCAGCGATATTGGCGGGCTGAAAGCACAGGCGCCCGTCAAAGCTGCCGGAGTAGTAGTAGGACGGGTAGACAAAATTGTGCTTGATCCCAAAACTTATTGGGCTAAAGTAACTTTAAAAATTGATAAACAGTACCAGTTTAGTAGTGATACGTCTGCGCAGATTCTGACTTCTGGTTTACTCGGCGATCAGTACATTGGGCTGGAGCAGGGCGGAGACTTGGATAGTCTGGCCGATGGTGACACCATTACCATTACCAGTTCTGCTTTGGTACTGGAACAATTGATTGGTAAATTTATGACCAGCTTTGCTGAAGGTAACGCCAAAGGCAATAACAAACAAATAGACAGTACCGCTGCTTCGGCCAGTGAGTAAAAAAGATAGCAGCAGGTAAACACACAATATATTTAATTGAAGGAATATACAATGAAACTGAACAAATCTACGCTACTGGGTATATTAAGCATTGGTATTATGAGCATTAGCATGGCTTTTGCCTCGCCACAGCAGGCAGTAAGCCAGCTAAAGGATAATGCCACTCAGGTATTGAATATTTTGAGCTCAGCTAATGGAAAAAATGACGATCAAGTGCGCCGACAGGCAGAAAACTATGCCATTCCCTATTTTGATTTTGAGCGCATGACTGCACTGGCTGTAGGCGCACCATGGCGTACAGCCAGTCCAGCCCAGCAGCAGGCGCTGACTCAAGAATTTAAAACCCTGTTGATCCGTACTTACTCCGGTACCATGTTGAAATTCAGAAACGCCAAAGCAAACGTTTACAGTAATCCGGTAGTGAATAAAAATGGGCGTGAAATCATTGTGCGTGTAGATATCACCACACCGAACAGTAAACCGGTACGCATGGATTACACCATGTATCAGGCTGGTAGCATATACCGCATTTATAATGTTGCCGTTGAAGGTGCCAGTCTGGTTACCGTATACCGTAACCAGTTTAATCAAACCATCAGCCAGAAAGGTATTGATGGTCTGGTAGCTGATTTACGTGCCAAAAACGGTAAATAACCATGCAAACCACCGTGCAGGGTAAAACTCTGATGATTCATGATAAGGTAACCATGAGTACAGTAGGGGAAAACGATTACAAGCGATTTTGTGACTGTATCCAGAATGCCGGCATTGAAAAAGTGGATGTCAGTGGTGTAACCGAAGCCGATTCTGCATGTGTGGCCTTATTGGTGGCGGCAAAGCGATTGGCGCGTAGACAAAAATTCATGTTGCACATCGCCGGCGTACCAGCAGGGCTGATTACCCTGATGGCACTTTACGGCGTAGAGGAATCATTACAATGAGTAAAAAAAAGTTGCTGGCAGCTACACTGCTATTATGCCTGAGTCAGGTGAGCTGGGCCGAAGAACAGGCCTATAAAGACCCGTACGAAGGATATAACCGGGTAATGTTCAATATTAACGATCATCTGGATCGTTATATCATGACACCGGTAGCTCGTGGTTACCGTAAAGTAACACCTTCACCTGTACGTACCGGCGTAAATAACTTTTTCAATAATCTGCGTGATGTGGTTAGTTTCGGCAGTAATCTGCTGCGGCTGGATATTGAAAAGGCCAGTACAGATTTTGTACGCGTTGGTATCAATAGTACTTTTGGTTTAGGCGGTTTATTGAATATTGCTGATGCCGGCCAGATTCCGAATAATAAAAATACCCTTGGCGACACTTTTGCCTCATGGGGCTGGAAAAACAGTAATTACTTCGTTTATCCGATTTTTGGCCCGTCAACTGTACGCGATAGTATTGGCAGCACCATCACCGACGTGTTTCCGATAGAAGACGCTATTTTCAAGGATAGTGCTGTACGCTGGAGTACTGCTGGTTTGAATGGTGTTGCCGCCCGTGAAGGATTGCTGGATGTAACTGACAGCCTGAATGATGCTGCATTGGATCGCTACACTTATATGCGTGATATGTATATGAAACTGCGTAACAGCCAGGTGGGTGGTACTCTATTTACTGCCGATGAAGATGAGGATGACGATATCGACAGTCTGGTGGCACCAAATAGTAATAACACCAGTGCACAGCCGGCATCGGCAATGGCAGATAAATCTGCTGATACTGGAGAAAAAAACTCAGCATCTGTCAGCAGCAGTACGCCTGCACCAACTGAACCAGTAGCAGCCGAATCTGCGAATACTACACTACCTGCTGCGGCTACCTCAGCAGACCAGCCTTACTGGAATGTGCACTAAGCATGAGTGCAGGCATTGCCGGAATTTAAACCAGTAACTGAAATTCGGGTCGTATTACAACAGGAATGCAATCATGTTTGAAGTTAATCGCAGCGTATTTTTGCTTGTTCCGCTTGAACCATTTTGGGCGTGGTTACAAAACCTGCCCGATATTGATCTGGAACAGCTATCATTAGAGATTTTACAGCAGGATGCCAATGCTTATCTGACTTCTGCCTGCGAGGATATTGATGATTTGTGGGCTGAAATTGAACAGCGCTATCAGGATATCTTTGCAGCTGAACTGGCTGACTGGTGTGAAGATGAAAGCTTGTGGCCGACTTTAAGCTTGGATAATTTTAAAGATTGGTTCGGGGTACAGATTTCAACAGTGGTAACCGATCTGGCACAGGAAGAACTGGCGCGTGAAGCATTCGTACCTATTGACCTGAATTAAACCAGTGTTATTGTCTATGTTAAAAAAGCCAATGTTAAACATCGGCTTTTTTGCATTAAAAGCAGTTGTCTGACATTTATTATTCTGTGCTGAAATCATTCTGTTAAACTGCAAATTGATTGCATAATCTTTAATCTTGCTAACCTGATTTAAAATAATCAATTACAATTGTATACAATCAATTTTTCAAACCAGTTTATATGCTGTACATAACCGGAATTAATTCATATGCAGCACAGAAGTAAAACTGTATCGCGACGCCAGTTATTACAGGCTGGCAGTGCTGCCATGCTCGGTGTAGCCATGCCACGTATGGCACTGGCAGGCGCACAACGCGAAGAAACGCTTGCTGATGATGTAACTTCCATCATGCGCAATGCAGTCAATAATGCCAACCCACCGCGACTGATTTTTGCTTCGCCGGCAGAAGCCAGCCGCTGGTTAAATGCCATGTCGACACGGCTTGCGCCATATGTTCCAGATGATTATGCACGTAAGCGTTTGCTCACCAACATCCAGTATGAAGCGATGCGTGCTGGTCTGGATACACAGGTGATACTGGGCCTGATTGAAGTAGAAAGCCGTTTTCGGCAATATGCTATTTCTGGCGTAGGGGCACGCGGACTGATGCAGGTAATGCCATTCTGGGTGAAACAAATTGGCCGTCCGGAACATAACTTATTCGATATTCGCACTAACTTACGTTATGGCTGCACCATCCTGCGTTATTATCGAAACCGAGAGAATGGTAATATGGCCAGAGCACTGGCGCGTTATAATGGCAGTTTGGGCCGTACTACTTATTCAAATGCTGTTATCAGTGCCTGGCAGCGGCACTGGCAGTGGGCGTAACAAGTATTCTGTAACAAAGATAATCTTTTCAACACGGGTTGTCTGGAAAGACCACCTGTATTCATTATTAGGAAACCACCATGTCTGTTAATAAAGTCATCCTGGTTGGCCGTTTGGGTCGAGACCCTGAAACGCGATATATGCCTAGCGGCGATGCAGTAACCAACTTCTCTATCGCTACTGATGAACAATGGCGTGACCGCAATGGTGAGCGCCAGACCCGTACCGAATGGCACAACATTACTCTGTTTGGCAAGCTGGGTGAGATAGCCAGCCAGTATCTGCGTAAAGGTAGTCAGGTGTATATCGAAGGCCGTATTCAAAGCCGTAAATACAGCGGTAAAGATGGTATCGAACGCACTGCTTACGACATCATCGGCAACGAAATGAAAATGCTGGGCAGCCGTAATGATGGCGCCAGTGCTGGCGGCGGCTATGATCAAACAGGTGGCGGTGCTGATTATGCTCAGGGCGGCAACAACTATAGTCAGGGCGGTTATGATGCCGCACCTGCTGCTTCCAGCCCACCACCGGCGGCACCACGCCGTCAGGTACCACGGCCAGCACCAACACCGGCGCCAGTGGATGATATCGATGATGATATTCCATTTTGATAATTTAAAATTAATTAAGAATCAATTTCCGACTGAATTAGCCGGACAAATTGATTTTTGATAATTTCGCCTTTCAGATGTATATTTGAAGGGCGTTTTATTTGATGAGGGAAGACATTAATACTCAAACAACCTATTTATTGCAGATTGAGTAAACCGAATTGTGATCAATCAGCATAATAGTTGGTTTTAATCTCATTTACTGGTAACTATGCCATATTTTTATACGCTATAACCTATATCTTTATTAGCTTAGTTGTATCTAATATGTAACTACTTTCTAAAATAGTACAGCACATTTAGGGAAAATGGTTGATTGCTAAAGTAAATTTTAAAACGCAGCATTTTTATCCCAGATGAAATGTTCTACAGGAATCCATTTATGGTCTTTTTCTTCAAACCAAACAGTGAGGTTTGCTTCATTACTGCTAGCCCATGTCACTTCCCTAATTTTTATATCTCTGCTCCTTATTTCTTTTTGTGTAAATTGTTTGGATAGTCCTGCTCTAAATTCGGTAATAAAACCGTCTTTTTTACCCAGAATAAAAATTTTATCCCATAAGGGCGGATATTTTTTTATCAGACTATCTACAGATGTTTGTTCTATCTGATTAAAATTCATAAATTTTTCCATAGTGTCGCCATCAATTCTATTTATTAACTCTTTATTAACTACTATGTGACTCTCCCGATTATTCTCTTCTATTACTTTAATTTTATTGCACGAAGATAGTAGCAGAATAAATAATATAATGAATACATATTTCTTCATAACTTTATATTAGATAAAAAGTTGTATTAGGTAACATGGCGTTTAGCTGATTTAGAATATAATCTAAATGACGTTTCCGTAATTCATTTCCTATATTCATTACCCTGGGGTAATCCAGTTTAAAGCCTCCATTAATGCGATTATCATCATGATATTCATCTGAATGTCCAATGATTGGAATATTCCCCACAGTGTGCCCAAATTCATGAGCAATAGGAAATTGATAATACTCTTTCAAACCAAAGTAACCCTTATAGTTTGATTTAATATCTTCATTATCTAAGCTAATTATTCTTCGATCCCAGATTACATAACTTGTTTCAAAATCCCCCGGAGCTATTTTGATTACATTTACTGTCCAGTGAGGATTTGTGAATACCCATTTGATGTCAAAATCAACAGTGAAAATACTATTCTTATGTTTTACAGCAAAGTTAGATAGTCCCTGAATTTTTAACTTAAAATAATTTCCCCAAATTTTGCTAATAAGAACATCAGCAGATTGATGGAATTTTCTTTTTTCCCTTATGGTCCAAGGGGTAGCTCGGGTAGACCAGTTATATTGCCATTTTTCCTGAATAAGAATGGTATTTCTATCTTCTTCTATGAAAATATCCATTCTTGCCGTTCTTTTAATAGTACTCATAATTAGAAGTTTAGTATCATTAAATCAATTTAAATATTTAAATTTGAAAAGAAAAATATATCTAACTTTAGAATTAATACTTATTTTTGAGTGTATGCCATAATTGATATTTTTGTAAACTAATGAAACTATTAGTATGGTTTAACAGAATTGTTGTCTGATTGGTTTGTTACTGAGTAGCCACAGAGTTGGGCATATTAATCTTTTGACAATACATTTGAGTAGAAAAATGAACATATTTTAATGCTGCTCAGTGCCCAAATTCTGAGCATGCCGCCGCTAATCTGCACACCAATGAGAATAACAGAGATTGATGTTAAACCTATATGTAGGATACCACCAAATGTAAGTACTGCCATTTGAGGTACCGTTAGAAAACCCGCAGCCATAACGGCCTCCCTGACTTCAATAATTTTCAGCGGTGAGGGAATGGTTAGCGTTGATTTGGATATATATTTTGATTCGGCATGTTTAGCGTTGATAAACAATACAACCACAAGGCCAACGCTCAAGCCTGCGATGGCTAACGCGGTAAACATCAGTTCAAAACCATATGAATAGGCCAACTAGGGCAGTAATCCTGTACTAATCGCTCCACCAACCGGGATTGCAGTTTGGCGAACACTTATGGCAAATCCACGCTCACTATCATCAAACCATGACATGACTGTTCTGCCTGATGAGGAGTTAATACTACCGCTGAAAGCCCCAGTTATTGCTAGGGCTGCGCCCAAGTGTAGATACTTGACACCGCCAGGCGAAGCCTCTGGTGTAAGTGATATGGCGATTAAGGCATACACTATGGCTGACGACTATAAGCCCAGAATCAGAACTTTTTTCTCACCCGGTTTATTGGTGAGTAGCCCCAAAATTATTTCTGAAGCTGCAACTCCCAATCCCATTGAGCCTCAAACAAAACCAAGCTCATATAATAAAAAATAATAAGCATCTCGCATTAAAATTCCGGTGATAGAAATGCCAGCAAAATCCATGGCAAATGTTGCTTGTGCCAGAACGCCAATTGCAAGCACAAACCAACGATAATTATTTTTTTATCCATTTCTGTTTTGTATTCTTCCGATATCATACCAAATAGTATGTATTTTTTATGCTATGCCGTTTTTGTATGTGGGTAAACAAAGGAATCTATTTGTAAACATATAATAAATAATTAGTATATTTTTTATTATCATGTAAATAATATTTGTGTTGCTGTGCCAGTTTGTATGTTTTTTCAATGTAATGGGCAGTCATCATGAATAATGCAGCTATTAATGGTTTTGCCTTGTTGCGCGCAGCTTTATGCGTGAATGACAGGACACACCATACAATATCGACGTTGTTGCAATCATAGGCTAAACACCAAGCCGATGTTGTGCTGGAATTAACGGATGTATTTAATGATGGCAAGAAAGTACCAGCCTATCTTAAAGCAGGAGGTATAGATGCTTATCTCTGCACCTGTAAAATAAGCATTGCTATTTTATACTGGTCTGATAAAATATCACTTATGGAACAGCGCAAGCCGCCAGACAGAATCGGGCGGCTTGCTTTTTGTTATTAATACGAAATACCGTTGGCGCATTCAGCTGCGGTATCTTGGAGAAATATGATGCAAAAAATTCCGTTGACCGTAATTGGTGCCGATTTGCTGAAGCAGGAGCTGCAAGAACTTAAGAGTGTGGCTCGTCCTGCTGTGATTGAGGCTATTGCTGAGGCACGTTCACATGGCGATCTGTCGGAAAATGCAGAATACGAAGCTGCTAAAGAAAAACAGGGCTTTATTGAAGGCCGGATTGCTGAAATTGAGCACAAGCTCTCATTGGCACACATTATCGACCCGAAAGAAACCAATGCCGATGGTAAAGTGGTATTCGGGGCAACAGTGAAAATGCAGGATCTGGAAACTGAAGAAGTGGTTAGTTATCAGATTGTGGGTGAAGATGAGGCCGATATTAAACAGGCAAAAATTTTTGTTGGTTCACCGATAGCACGCGCGTTGATTGGCAAGGAAGAAGGTGATGTGGCCGAAGTTCAGGCACCAAGTGGTGTGCGTGAATATGAAATTCTTGAGGTTTTTTATATTTAAGCAGGCGGTTTTTAATCAGTTGTCTGTTGCCTTGGGTTAAACCGCTAAAGGCAAAATAATTAAGCGATTCATGGAATGAATCGCTTTTGTTTATTCAGCTGTTTCAGCTTTTCGACGGTATAACACCAGTTGTTTGCCAATGTGCTGTATCAGCTCGGCGCCTGTAGCTGCGCACAATGCTTCAGCAATGGCAATACGTTGTGCACGTTCGTCACCGGCAACCTGTACTTTAATCAGCTCGTGTGCATCGAGATTGCGGTTGGTTTCGGCGATTACTTCGGCTGTTAGCCCATGCTGTCCAATTAATACGACCGCATGCAGTTGATGCGCGCGTGCTTTTAATGCCATTTTATCTTTACTGCTTAGTTTATCAGTTGCCATTTTGGTTTCCATATTGCTAAAACCTGCTTATCCGGCTGGCGGATACGCTGGTTGAATTCAGATTGAGCTATTTTAAATGAGGCAGCCAAATTTTTATAGTTAATATCAATCTGATTTTATGTAATACGTATAATATTTGTGTATGGCTGGTTAATTAACTCCGCCAGCATATGCTGTGTTTATAATATTAGGTAGTGAATATATGTGATGAAGTGGTAAGCAGAAGTTTGCCTGTTGGGTATAACCGAATAGTTATTTGAAATATGTGTTGATTTTTATCTTTTTTTGATAATATATGTTTAAATTATTGAAGTTTCTTCAGGCTGATTGCCATGTATGGACTATTAACTGTTTCTGTTTTGAATATTTTAAACCTTGATTGATGCTGTTTCGAATTAATAATGATGAAATTTCAGCGTATATACAGTGGTACATTGTGGGTGCTGGACACCATTTTTTTCAGACTGTTTGCTTGGTACTGGTTAATGGGATTGTTTATACAGATTCTTTCCTATACTGAAGCGCGGGACAGTATGAGAAAAGAATCTATGTTTCCTTTTGATGTGGCGGTATTTCAGGCTGATGGTTCTTTTGAAGATATCAGTTATACGACAGATAGGGATGTCAGGCCTGCAAATACCTCCTATCTGGCTCCTGTACCCAATGGACATAAGCAGTATAATGAATATAGTTCGTTTAGTTATCAGGTGATTGAGCAGCGGCCACAGCAGCAGTTAATCCAGACAGTTTCTAAAGATGATGAGCGCACTACATGGGCAACCTATGTGGCAACCCATGATTCGATTATGCCGTTAACCACTAGAATATATACTTTTGATTATATGCCGGCTTCTGCCGCTGCGGCTTTTATTGTGGTGCAGTTTTTGAAGTGTTTCATCCGCTATCTGATTTGGAGAAATCAAATCAGGTTGAGCTGTGCTGTTGAGTATTAACGGCTAAATCAATTCTGTATGCTGAGTAGATTATTCATACTTTTATTTTGTTAATCAGTATTTTTGCTTAAAGTGTTACTGGCAGTATGATGCAAAGATGATAGATTCAGATTTGGGGTAGAAGCAGGGAATTCAGACTGTTTTGGTGGCTGGCTAGGATAATCTATCGGTTTTCTAGCCAGCTAAATTTATCAGTTTTGCTACTGGTATGCTCTGTATTCTGCTGCGATTTCACGATACAATGTGAAAGTTTTTTCAAGAAATTGCATCATGGGTGTTCGTTCTAAATCTTCCAGTGCATGGCTCAATGAGCATGTTAACGATCATTATGTTCATTTGGCTCAGAAAGAAGGCTATCGTGCACGTGCAGCCTACAAGCTGCTGGAAATCAATGATAAGGATCATCTGATACGGCCGGGTGCGGTGGTGGCAGACCTTGGCAGTGCACCCGGCAGTTGGTCGCAGGTTGCAGCTAAACTGGCCGGTCAGCAGGGACAGGTATTTGCGCTGGATATTTTGCCAATGGAGCCAGTGCCGGGTGTACGTTTTATTCAGGGTGATTTTCGCGAGAATGAAGTGCTGGTGCAGTTTGAAACATTACTGGATGGCTGTGAGCTGGATCTTGTAATTTGTGATATGGCACCCAATATGTCAGGCAATAACATTACGGATCAGGCGCGCAGTTTGTATTTGGCAGAGTTGGGTCTGGAGTTTGCGCAGACACATCTGAAACAGGGTGGTGATTTTCTGGTGAAGGTGTTTCAGGGCAGTGGTCTGCAAGAGTTTCAGCAGGTAATGAAAGATAGCTTTGCACAGGTATTGATTCGCAAGCCGAAAGCTTCACGTGACCGTTCCAGTGAAATTTATCTGCTCGGTCGCAGTAAAAAATAGTTGTGATGGCCAAGACCTTCTGATGGTATTGGCCGTGTTGACTATTGTGAACAACAATTAATTAACCTCCTTAGGAGTTTCTGACAGTGCGGAATACCGTAAAGAATCTTTTTGTCTGGCTGGTGCTGGCGTTAATTTTAATGGCCGCATTCAATGCCATAACTGAGAAAAAAGAGAGTAAACAGAAAATTGAATACTCTCAGTTTATTCAGCAAGTTAACAAGGGTGAGATTGCCAGCGTAAATATTGAAGGTTCGGTAGTTAATGGCTTTCAGCTAAAAGGTTTGCGCAACGATAAATCATCTTTTACCACTAATGCTCCTACGCCACTGGAGAATGGTTTAATTAATAATCTGTTGGCTAAGAATGTTCGGGTTAATGTGATTCCGGAAGAAAAGCCCAGCTTTTTAACTAATCTACTTTACAGTATGTTGCCAATGCTGTTGTTGATTGGAGTGTTTTTTTATTTTATGCGCTCCATGCAGGGCGGCGGCGGTAAAGGCGGTGCCTTCTCTTTTGGTAAAAGCCGTGCACGTCTCCTGGATAAAGAAGCCAATAAAATTACTTTTGCCGATGTGGCTGGTTGTGATGAAGCCAAGGAAGAAGTACAGGAGATTGTGGATTATCTGCGTGCTCCACAGCGTTACCAAACGCTGGGTGGCCGTATGCCCCGTGGTATTTTGATGTGCGGTAGCCCGGGTACGGGTAAAACTCTGTTGGCCAAGGCTATTGCTGGCGAGGCACAGGTACCATTTTTCAGTATTTCTGGCTCAGATTTTGTAGAAATGTTTGTAGGTGTAGGTGCTTCACGTGTACGCGATATGTTTGAGCAGGCAAAGAAAAATGCACCTTGTATTATTTTTATTGATGAAATTGATGCCGTAGGCCGCCAGCGTGGTGCTGGTTTGGGTGGTGGTAACGATGAACGCGAGCAAACCCTGAATCAACTGCTGGTTGAAATGGATGGTTTTGAGAGCAATACTACGGTGATTGTAATTGCGGCCACTAACCGCCCTGATGTGCTTGATCCAGCACTGATGCGTCCGGGCCGCTTTGACCGGCAGGTAGTAGTGCCCTTGCCAGATATACGTGGTCGTGAACAGATTCTAAAGGTACATGCAACTAAAGTACCTTTGGACAAATCAGTGGATTTGCCTGTGCTGGCACGCGGTACTCCTGGTTTTTCTGGTGCTGACTTGGCCAATCTAGTAAATGAAGCTGCACTGTTTGCCGGTCGCCGTAACAAAACCAAAGTTGACATGAGTGATTTTGAGGATGCCAAAGATAAAATTTATATGGGTCCGGAACGTCGCTCTATGGTAATGCATGAGGATGAAAAGAAAGCCACTGCTTACCATGAATCTGGCCATGCGGTTGTTGCTGAAACACTGGACTTTACTGACCCTGTGCATAAAGTAACGATTATGCCTCGTGGCCGTGCCCTGGGGCTAACATGGCAGTTACCGGAACGTGATCGTATCAGTATGTATGAAGACCAGATGCTTAATCAGATTTCGATTTTGTTTGGTGGTCGTATTGCTGAGCAGCTGTTTATTGGTCGTGTTTCTACCGGTGCTTCGAATGACTTTGAACGTGCTACTCAGCTTGCTCGTGAGATGGTGACGCGTTATGGTATGTCTAAGAAAATGGGGCCAATGGTGTATGGTGAAAATGAAAACGAAGTATTTCTTGGACGCTCAGTAACTCAGTCGAAAAATATTTCTGAAAAAACCATGCAGGAAGTGGATGCTGAAGTACGTCGTATTCTTGATGAGCAATATGCTGTTGCTTACAAAATTCTGGATGAAAATCGGGATAAAATGCATACTATGGCCAAAGCCTTGATTGAGTGGGAAACTATTGACCGTGATCAAGTGCTGGAAATCATGGCTGGCAAAGAACCTAGTCCACCAAAAGATTTCAGTGAAAATGTAGTTAAGGATGCTGAAGCTGAGCAACCCATTGCTGAAGCTGCTGCAACTGATTCTGAGGCAGAGGCTGTAAGTGACGCTGAAACTAAAGTTTCAGAACCAGAGCAGAAATCACAGCAATAATGTAATTGAGTTTTTAACGGCAGCTATAGCTGCCGTTTTTTATATCCATTTTTTTATGATAATGGGCATGTGGTTGTGTTAGTTTGGTTAATATATGACATTTTGTAATCTGCATATATGTTTAGCGAAACGGCTTAAGTAACTAAACAAGCATTGAAAAACAGGCTGGCTAAAAGATGATAATTTCAAATCAGCTAGCAATAGGAAGTGCTAAAGCAATATGATTGTTAGCAGTCCGGATAAACCCAGATAGTCCAGTTGTGTTGATGAATTATTAATTTTATTTAATTTTTTGTGGATTCATACTGTGATTCAGTTTGATTGTATATAGGCAGGTTTTATGGATAAAAGCGCATGGATAATAAATTCTGGTACTGGTTAACAATAAATAATATTGGCCTGTTTATATTTATCATTTCAATTAATCTTTTATTGATGATGATGATTTTTTTGATATCGCGTTATGTATATTGGCTTGATATAAAATATTGATATAAGTATATGAATCTGTGAATTTAATATTGTTTCTGATATTGAGTATGATATTGGGGCAATTATTGCACTCAGGCCATGATTTCTTTTTAATCCTGTATCGGCGATGTTTGCGCGAGCAATCTGCAAGTAAACACAGCGTTGGCGAAGGTAGTGGCTATAAGATAATAGTGGTTTAAATCAATATTGTTGCAAGATTATTCTGATACTATGCTGTTTTTGTATAGGCAGGAAATTCTGGCCGGTATGAAGTAACAGACGGGGAAAGTTGGATGTCAGGCAAGTGTTACTTATTATGTATAAGCATAAGGCTGGTATTTGGTGTTAAGTATATGACTTGGGATGTTTTCTAAATGATTGTCACGCTGATTCAATTGGCGTTATGTGATATTTAGCTAGGTATGGTTAGCATCGATTAGGTATTTGTTTAACTCATAACAGATTTGATATTGAGAAATGCCACAGGCTGATTTGAGGTACTTTGCAGTTGAGAGCAGTGCTATTAGCAGTGAGTGCAGGCAAATGCAATTGTATTGCTATTGTTGAAAGATAATGATTGATTATGGATAGTTCGATGCAAATCTACTGGCAGTGTGGCCGGTTTCAGATTGATCTGACTCAACCGAAAATTATGGGAATTGTCAATTTAACGCCGGACTCGTTTTCTGATGGTGGCCGTTACAATGCTTCGTTGGCGGTGGCGTTAAATCATGCTGAGCAGTTGCTGAAAGATGGGGCTGATATTCTGGATATTGGCGGGGAAAGTTCACGTCCGGGCTCAGCTTTTGTATCGCCGCAGGAGGAGTGGGCGCGGATTGAGCCAGTATTACGTGAATTGATCACCTGGAATGTGCCGTTAACGGTGGATACGCGACGTGCATGGGTAATGCGCCAGTTACTCGAACAGCAGCTCGCGGATGGGATTAATGATATTCAGGCACTGGAAGATGCTGATGCAGTAGCTTTGCTGGCGCAGCAGCAGGATGTAGGGGTGTGTCTGATGCATATGCAGGGGCAGCCGGAGAATATGCAGCATAATCCTGTCTATGAGGATGTGGTGTTAGAGGTTAGTCGGTATTTGCAACAGCGAGTACGGGTATGTGAACAGGCTGGTATTACCCGCAGGCGCCTGACGGTAGACCCGGGTTTTGGTTTTGGCAAAACTCTTGAGCATAATATTGCTTTGATGCAGGATTTTGCAGTATGGCAGACACTTGCGGGCTGTCCGGCGCTGATTGGTGTGTCGCGTAAAACGATGATTGGTTTGCTCACTGCTGAAACAGACCCGCAGCAGCGGGTTGCTGGCAGTGTTGTGGCGGCAGTGGCAGCAGTGGCACGAGGGGCTGCGATTGTACGGGTACATGATGTGCGTGAAACCCGGCAAGGTTTGCAGGTATGGGCTGCTTTGGGCGCTCGTGTGTCGTGAAAGAATATTTGCTTTATCTGTGTCAGTTGCTGTTATGGGTTTGTCATTTTGGCAATATTTGGATAATAGATAAAAGTGGCTATAAGATATGATTGGCAATAGGCGTATGATTAAGTGTCTGGCTGCATGCTTTAGCTGGAAATAGTATGCGTATTGGGGGATATTAGTTGAATGAATTCTTAAATACCATTTTATTTACTGACTGAACGGCTATGCCTGTTCTACAATAACAGTCTTGTTTTAAATGCTTGGAGCTGGTAATGGCAAAGAAATATTTCGGTACTGACGGGATACGTGGTGAGGTAGGCAAGTTTCCGATTACGCCTGAATTTGTACTGAAATTGGCTTATGCCGCCGGTCATGTCTTAGTGCAGCATGGAACTGATCATCAGCCTACTGTGCTGATTGGTAAGGATACGCGTATTTCTGGCTATATGCTGGAAGCAGCGATGGAGGCCGGTTTTACTGCGGCAGGTGTGAATGTGCTGCTTACTGGGCCTTTGCCTACGCCGGGGGTGGCGTATTTAACCCGTGCGCTGCGTCTGGATTGCGGGGTGATGATTTCTGCTTCACATAACGCCTATCACGATAACGGGATTAAATTTTTTGCTGAGGGTGGAGTGAAGCTAAGTGACCATCTGGAGCTGGAAATTGAAGCAGAACTGGAAAAACCGGTGCAGACTGTGCCTTCCAGCCAGCTCGGTCGTGCCCGGCGTATTAATGGTGCGGTTGACCGTTATATTGAATTTTGCAAGTCTACTTTTCCCAGTCATCTGAATTTGCGTGGTTTAAAGCTGGTGGTAGATACCGCCAATGGTGCAGCTTATGATGTGGCTCCCAAAGTTTTCCACGAGTTGGGTGCAGATGTGGTATGCATTGGTGATAAACCTGATGGCTATAATATCAATCAGAAAATCGGTGCCACCTATACTAAATCATTGCAGGCAGCAGTATTACAGAATGAGGCTGATTACGGTATTGCGCTGGATGGTGACGGTGATCGGCTGATGATGGTGGACAAGGTTGGCAAAGTTTATGATGGTGATGCGCTGATTTATGTTATTGCCAAGGCACGTGCTGCATCTGGTTGTCTGCATGGCGGTGTGGTTGGCACGGTTATGACCAATCTGGCGATGGAACAGGCATTTAAACAGCAGGGCATTGATTTTGTCCGCGCCAAAGTAGGTGACCGTTATGTGCTGGAACAGTTGCATCAGCACCGATGGTCGTTGGGAGGTGAGGCCTCTGGCCATATTGTTTGTCTGGATAAACATAATACTGGTGATGGGATTATCGCAGCTTTACAGGTCTTTGCAGCCTTGCAGGATTTACAGCAGGATTTGGCCAGTATACTTACTGATTGGCAGCCTTTTCCGCAAACCATGATTAATGTCCATATTGAACCGGATCAGGACTGGCAGAGTATTGCCACACCGGTGGCAGACGAGGTAACAGCACAACTTGGAGAAAATGGACGCGTGGTACTTCGTCCATCAGGAACGGAACCGGTGGTGCGGGTGATGGTGGAAGCACGCCAAACTGAAGTTGCGCGGCAGGCAGCTGAAAAAATTGCTGATGCGATTGTGGCGGGTTTGGCGGATTAAATCTGTCCGGCCAGAATGAGAGAAGAACGGGCATTTTATGTTTGCATTGCTGGAAGCTTTTTTTACTGAATATGGCTATGCAGCTGTATTTCTGGTATTGGTGGCCTGTGGCTTTGGCGTGCCAATACCCGAAGATGTAACGCTGGTTACTGGTGGTGTGATTGCCGGTCTGGGGCACGCGAATGTGCATACGATGTTTGTAGTAGGCATGGCCGGTGTGCTGGTAGGTGATGGCCTGATGTTTACTGCCGGGCGGGTATTCGGTCATCGTATTCTGAAATTCCGTTTTGTGCAGCGGGTAATGACGCCAAAGCGTTATGCTCAGGTGCAGGATAAATTTGATAAGTATGGCAGCCGGGTGCTGTTTATCGCCCGTTTTCTGCCGGGATTGCGTACGCCGATTTATATTACGGCAGGTATCAGTGGTAAGGTTTCCATTCTGAAGTTTTTGCTGATGGATGGTCTGGCTGCGATGATTTCGGTGCCTGTCTGGGTATATCTGGGTGAATATGGTGCGGAAAACATCGACTGGCTGATGCATAAGGTGCATCAGTTTCAGGCAGTTGTGTATATTGTCATTGGTATTGGTGTGCTGGCTTTATTGTATTACTGGTGGAAAAAACGCCAGCGTGTGCAGTTTTTTAAACGCAAGATTGCTGAAATTCGTCAGCGTCGGCGTAATCGCAAGCAGCAAAAGCAAAATTTGAAATAAATCCCGGAATTTTCGTATTAATAAAAAAGACAGTTGTGATAACTGTCTTTTTTATTGGCTGTTGCAGTGTGCTTTATTTGCTTTCGCCGATTTTGCTTTCACGCCCGCTGAACAGATTTTTAATATTGCTTTTGTGTCGGTACAGCACGAGTAAATCAATCACAATAACGGCAAATACCCAGCTTGTTTGTGGCATAAACCACCAGGCGATAAACGGGCTGATCAGTGTGGCAATTAATGCGGCCAATGAGGATACTTTGAAGCCAAAGGCGATGACAAGCCAGACAGCAGCGCAAATCAGTGCAGTTGGCCATGATAAGGCCAGTAGCACGCCCAATGCAGTAGCTACGCCTTTGCCTCCTTTAAATTTGAAAAATACCGGCCACATGTGGCCGATAAGCACCGCTACTGCCACGATGGCAATGATGCTGTTATCTAACTGCCATGTAGCCTGATAATGCTCTGCCAGCCAGACGGCCAGCCAGCCTTTGAATGCATCGCCAAGCAGGGTAAGGGCGGCAGCACTTTTTCTGCCGCTACGCAGGACATTGGTGGCACCGGGGTTGCCAGAACCATAGCTGTGCGGGTCGGGCATGCCCATGCAGCGTGAAACGATAACGGCAAAAGACAGTGAACCCAACAAATAGGCACCGATAATTGCAAAGTAGTTAGCCATAAAGCGGTTTCTTTAGTCTACAATCTAAGGGTTTGCATTTTAGCCCAGTGAGTTGGACATGGATACTATCTTTTTACATGGCATGAGTGTGCAGACGCTGATTGGCGTGTATCAGTGGGAACGGCAGCAGCAACAGACTTTGCTGCTGGATTTGGATATTGGTACCGATTTTCAGCAGGCTGCGCAAAGCGATAATATTGACGATACGATTCATTACGCCAGAGTCGCTGAGAATTTGCGCGAGGCATTAGCTGAACAGGAATTTCTGTTGCTGGAAGCACTGGCTGAATATGTGGCGCAATTTATTCTCACTCGTTACGGGGCATTGTGGGTGCGGGTGAAGGTCGTGAAGCCGGGCATTCTGGCCGGTGTCAAAGAGGTGGGTGTGCTGATTGAACGCCAATGTACCTAAACGTGATCATTACCTACCTTGCTCGGAAAAGGAAGCGATATGCATACGCCGGTATGGACTGTAACGCAGATGAGGTCATGGGAAGATGAGCAGAATAAGGCTGGTTTGAGCTATGCCAGAATGATGGAACATGCGGGTAGCCGCGCCGCAGAGGATTTGATGGAGCGTTTTCCGTCTCCTCAGCATACGCTGGTGCTTTGTGGTAAGGGTAATAATGCTGGTGATGGTTTGGTGCTGGCACGGAGATTGGTGCAGCAGCACTGGCCGGTAACCATTATGTGGTTACAGGGGCAGCAGTTATCCGTTCTGGCCGCGGCCAATCGGGTAAGCTTACCCGCTACGGTAGAGTGTGCGGATATCGCGCAGTTGGACACTTTACTGCCATCCATGCAGGTAGTGGTGGACGCGGTGTATGGCACCGGTTTTTATGGGGAGCTGCCACAGATTGTCAGGCAATGCTTTGCTGCGGTGGCTCAGGCTGATGTATTCCGGGTAGCGTTGGATATGCCTAGTGGCGTGGCCGGTGATGGAGATGTGGTGGCCAGTGGCAGTTTTCAGGCACAGCTTACCTATGCTTTTCAGGCATTGAAACCCGCACATTGTCTGGCACAGGTTCGACAGCTGTGTGGTGAAGTGCTGTGTATTAATTTACAGGACTGATGTCATTTGTCGATACCATGCCTGATAGCATTGTGCCATATGCAGTAACATGCAGGCGGTGGCGCCCCAGATATGCCAGTGCTGGTAATGTAAATGGTAAATGGGAAGCCGGCGTTGCTGATAACGCATGATGCTTTGCTGGTATTGGCTGCTATCCAGAACGATGGACAGGGGAATGGCAAATATTTCGCTGACTTCAGCACGGTTGGGCTGCCATTGCAGATGTGCATTGCTCCAGGCCAGAACTGGGACGACTTTAAAGCCGCTGGGAAGATAGCATGGTGGCAGGGTACCGGCCAGATGCCATTGGTGACGAATCAGGCCGGCTTCCTCTGCGCTTTCGCGAAATGCAGCAGTAATGCTGTTTTCATTATCTTCCAGTTTGCCGCCCGGAAAGGCGATTTGTCCGCTGTGCTGACGTAGCTGCTTACTGCGTTGACTTAGCCAGATTTGTGTGGTGCCATGATTCCAGTCGAAGGGCATGAGTACCGCAGCACGCCGAAAGGTAACAGGCAGTTGTTGCAGCAATTGTTGGTGCTGATTGAGTATCGCCGGGATAGTGGTGGTACTGGCATAATGCAAAAACTGGTTCAGGCTATCGGGTGAAGTAAACATATTCATATACTAAGAATATTGGCCGTTTGATGTATTTATATATTGATTAGGCCTAAAGAATGATCTATAGGGATAGGGAATTGTGTCTGAAAAGATGTCGGAAGTAAATTGGACTAATCAGCAGCGGTGTCATAAAAATTAAAACCAGTTCATAAACGGCGGGATTTGCCATGGGAACTGGTTTAGTTTTTAACCGTCAAGGTGATTTGTTGTTAAATAAACAGCATAATAGCAGTTTATGCCGTTTATTAGTTTGCACCATGATTTGGTGCAGTTAAACAGGTGGTGGTTATTGTTATTTAATCGTTATAGTGTGCGCGAATACTGGGCTTCTGTGCGTTTCTGACGTAAATGATAGTCAAACACCATAGCGATATTGCGAATCAGCAGACGCCCTTTTGGGGTAACCTGTAATTGCTGATCGGTAAGGCTGAGTAAACCAAGCTGTGCCAGTTGCTGTAAATCGACCTGTTCAGTTGCGAAATAGGTTTGAAAAGGCTGTTGTATGGCCGCACTATAGTCGTGATAGTTGAGCTGGAAGCGACACATTAAATCCTGTATCACTTGTCGGCGCAGTAAATCATCTGCATTAAGCTGGTAGCCACGCATAACTGGCAGACGATTTTCATCCAGTGCCTGATAATAAGCGTTCAGTTCTTTTTCATTCTGACTGTAGATATTGGCTATTTTGCCAATACTGGATACGCCAATGCCAATTAAATCGCAGTCGGCATGGGTTGAATAACCCTGAAAATTGCGTTGCAGACGTCCTTCTGACAGAGCAATAGCCAGTTCGTCATCTGGTTTGGCAAAATGATCCATACCAATAAAGATATAGCCTTGCTGTAACAGATATTGTACGGTATTTTGCAGGATATCAAGTTTGACACTACTGTCTGGTACAACTGCGGTATCAATCCGCCGCTGGGGTTTGAACAAATGCGGCAGGTGAGCATAGTGATACATGGCAATGCGATCTGGCTGTAATTGCAGTACATGATCCAGAGTGCAGCGCATGGAAGCTTCTGTCTGGTGTGGCAGGCCATAGATTAAATCAACGCTGACTGACTGAAAGCCATTATTGCGTGCGGCTTCAATTACGGCGCGGGTTTCAGCTTTACTCTGAATGCGATTAACTGCCTGCTGTACGGCAGGATTAAAGTCCTGAATGCCGACACTCATGCGGTTAAAGCCAAGTTTGCCCAGATGAGCAACTGAGCTGGCGGTAACTTTGCGTGGGTCGATTTCAATGGAGTATTCACCCTGGCTGCTTAGGGTAAAGTAGCGGCTGATGCTGGCAAAGATGTGGCTTAGCTGGTCGTCGTTAAGAAAGGTGGGTGTGCCGCCGCCGAAATGCAGTTGCGCCAAGATAGGCTTGCCTTGCCAGTTTTGCGCCAGAAGTGCCAGCTCTTTGTCCAGATACTGGATATAGAGGTCTGCGCGGCTGGTATCTTTGGTAATGATTTTATTACAGCCGCAATAGTAGCAGATGGTATTGCAAAAAGGTACGTGTACGTACAGGGATACGGGCTGGCTGCCGATATGCTGCTGTAGGGCAGTCTGTAACTGTACAGCCGTGAAAGTGGTATTAAAGCGGTCAGCAGTAGGGTAGGATGTGTAGCGCGGACCCGAAGCGGGTAAGGAGGCAATAAGAGTGCGGTCAAATTCTATGTTGATGCGTGGTGTGTTCATTGGGTAATAATGATTATTCTTGTTGAATGGCTTGGTGAAATAGACGGGGATGATAACTATTTATGGTAGAATAAGCACATGCAGCAGTAAAGTAAAGCAGTGACTATATAATAGGCCTATTTTGTATTAGAGCAGGGTCTGATGGAAAATTCAATTCATCTGTCAATAATATGTAGGGTTATTTAGAAAAATTTTGATTTATATCAATGTATTGGTTAGGTGATGTTCGTTGGCAAAGTGTAACAGGTAATTATTAAATATATTATGATTAGATTGCATAAGCAGGGTGAAATAGTACAGAAATTATGTGAAAAATGCTCATTGCATCTTCTTTGTATGCCGGTGATGCTGAAGGAACGGGAATTAACTGATTTAGGCGCGATTATTCGTCAGAGCCGTCGCCTGAAAAAAGGTGAGTATCTGTTCCGTGCCGGAGAACCTTTTAGTGCAATATTTGCGGTGCGTACCGGGTTTTTCAAGACCATGGTGAATAGTCAGGACGGGCGTGATCATGTGACCGGATTTTTTATGTCTGGTGAGCTGCTGGGGCTGGATGGTATCTGTAATAATACGCATGGCTGTGATGCTGTGGCTCTGGAAGACAGTGAAGTTTGTGAGTTGCCTTTTGATAATCTGGAAGATGCCGGTAATCTGTTACCTTCATTACAAACACATTTTTATCGTCTGATGAGTCAGGAAATTCTGCGCACACAGGAGCTGATGCTGATGCTGGGTAAGATGCGTGCCGAGGAACGTCTGGCAGCATTTCTGGTTAATCTGTCTCATCGTCTGAGTTTCCGTGGTTTTGCAGCCAATGATTTTATTCTGCGCATGTCACGTGAGGAAATTGGCAGTTATCTGGGGCTGAAACTCGAAACAGTGAGCCGCACACTGTCCAAATTCCAGCATGAGGGCTGGATTAAGGTTGAGCACAAGCACATACAGTTGTTACAGCCGTGGATGTTGCAGGAAATGGTGATGCAGTGCCAGAAAGCAGCGGCGAATTAAATTTTGCCTTTATCTTAAACAGGGCTGTAGCACACGATTGTTGCTACAGCTTTTTTGTTTTAGGCAATTGCTGAGTGTGCCCGAATGCAAGCGCATCACAACCAGTTTACTGATATCCGGCTGTATCAGGCATAACTGGCCATGGCTGCCAGCTTGAGGGTGTCTTTGCCATAAAATCTAGCGGTGAAGTAGCGCATCCAGCGGATTTTACGCAAACTGTTGACCACGATGGTGTGAACTTCTTGAGGCTGATTATGCAGCATACTGTCCCACAAGGCTTTGGCCTGGTTGGCCACGCTATATTCCTGCATCAGGCGTGCGCCTGAGTGCAAGTAACACAGCCAGTCGCGGGCATGGCAGTGGGGTAAAGTCATAACTGACAGCGGGTCGTCTTCAAAATCAATGAAGCCTATGCTGTGCTGATTCACGTAAATCATGTTGCGGGCAAAGGTTTCACTCAGGTATTGCTTGCGTTTGTGTACATCTGCGATAGCGTTAAGACCAAGCTGCCAGCGTTGCAGCAGGATTTCTGGCTGCTGTTTGTGCTGTTTCCATTCCTTTTCCAGATTGTGTTCGCCAATGTGGCTAATCATCAGTGCATTCTGCTGCTGCGCCAGAATGGCCGGTACCTGAACACCTGCTGTGGCCAGAGCCTGCAAACGGGCTGCTTCGGTTTGCAGGGAAGGAGTGCCGCCCAGATTGGGTACAGGCTGAAGCATGTGAATACCGCTGATTTTCTGGGCTATTTTTAACAGACGATAACGCCAGACACTGTTGCGCGCGCCTGCCTGTCGTACCCATACTTTTTCTCCATTTGCCAGTGTATGGCTTTGCATCAGATCAGTTTGTATCAGTAGGCACTGCTGTAAGGCATGTTGATAAAAGGCAGTCGAATCGGAAACAGTCATGTAGCTTGTTGCTGAAAATTCAAAACAGGACATTGATTGTACTATAGTTGTGTTTAGTACTCTTAAATTTAAGGTAATAAATCTTTCAGGCGGTAATAACCGACACCAAGCCATTGTGCTGGCAGGCGTAACAGCTTGCCACCCGGAAAATTGTGATGAGTTATTTTTTCAAACAGACGCAGGCGGCTGTCATCACCGCCGATGGCTTCGGCAATAATCTGTCCGCCTAGTCCGGTAGCAGCTACACCATGCCCGGAAAATCCCTGTAAAAAGTATAGCTGCGGATTAAGACGGCCGAAATGGGGAATACGATTCATGCTGATGTCAACCTGTCCGCCCCATGCATAGTCAATGTGCACGTCTGCCAGTTGCGGAAAAACTTTTAACATATCCTGGCGCATGCCCTGAATTAATTGCTGCTGGCCGGGCTCATGGCCAGAGTAGTTAACTTTGCCACCAAATAACAGGCGCTTGTCTGCGCTGAGGCGGTAATAATCAAGTACAAAACGCGTGTCACATACGGCCATGTTGTTTAGTATGAGTTGCTGAGCACGCTCACCTAATGGTTCTGTAGCAATCATATAAGTGCCTACTGGCAGAATTTTGGCTGCCAGTGACTGGATGGGCGCGTGTTGCAGGCTGCGGGTAAAGGCATTAACGGCGATAACAAGGTTTTTGGCCATAATACAGCCGTTCGGCGTGGTAATCCGGTAGCCATGCTGCCATGGTTCAAGGCTAAGCATGGGGGATTGTTCGAATAGCAATGCGCCGGCTGCTGTCGCAGCACGTGCCAGCCCCAGCGTGTAGTTGAGTGGATGCAAATGGCCGGCCTGATAGTCAAATATCGCGCCTGCATAGCGTTCACTAGCCAGTTGTTGTTGTAGCTGGTGTTGATTCCATATCTGGTAATCGTGAAAATGATAATGTGTGGCGGCTTCTTTCACCCATTCAGTTAGGGCATGCAGATGTCGTGGCCGAATGGCAACATGGGCATAGCCACGGTGCCAGTCGCAGTCTATCCGGTAAGTTTGTATCTGTTGTTCTACCAGAGCAACGGCTTGGCGACTCCAATGCCATAGGGTTTGGGCATTTTTCAGGCCAATCATGCTGGCTATGCTGCTCATTTCGGCAGCATAGCCATAAATCACCTGACCACCATTACGACCGGAAGCGCCGTAACCAATCTGTGCTGCTTCGATAAGCGCCACGCTGCGCTGCTGCTGTGCCAGTGGCAATGCTGTGCCGATACCACTTAGGCCACCACCGATAATGCACGTTTCAACTTCTATCGTGCCCTGTACACTGGGGTAATGAGTGTGGTCATTGCGGCTGGCAGTATAATAGCTGTGAATGGGTTCTGTATGCGTGAATGATGTAGACATGGGCGCTGGGTGAAACAGGGCTGAAAGATAAAAAAATTGGCAGTTATCTTGAATCAGATAACTGCCATTGTAAACGGATATTATTTATTAGCCTCAAGTAATTGGCTCTGGCGGTAGGCTTCAGCCATTTCCCGTTCGCGTCTGGTATTTTGTCGCATCATGCAATAGTTGATACCGATAGCCAAGGTGCCTACCAGTGCGATGATGATGGTGGCCAGTACATTCATTTGCGGATCCAGTCCCAGTTTGATTTTGGAGAAAATAATCATAGGTAGGGTGGATGAACCCGGGCCGGATAGGAACGAGGTAATCACCAGATCATCCAGTGATAGGGTAATGGATAACAGGAAGCCAGAAGCAATTGCCGGTGCAATAGAGGGCAGGGTAATCAGGAAAAATACTTTTAATGGACGTGCTCCAAGGTCTTTGGCCGCTTCTTCCAGCGACTGGTTCAGCTCAGACAGGCGCGAGCGGATAACAACAGTCACGTAAGCCATGCACAGGGTAGTATGACCCAGCCAGATGGTAAAGAAGCCGCGTTCAAAATACAGGAAGCTGAAAGCACTGTTTTGCAGCAGCATTTGCACCTGAATAATCAGCAGCAGCATGGACAGGCCGGTGATGATATCCGGCATAACCATCGGTGCTGATACCATACCGGCAAACAGGGTATTGCCGCGAAAGCGCTTGATACGTGCCAGTGCATAACCGGCCAGTGTACCCAGAATAACGGCTGCTGCGGCTGAACACAGAGCAATGCGTACGGATAACCATGCTGCGTCCAGTATCTGTTCGTTCTGTAGCAGCTTGCCATACCATTGGGTTGAAAAGCCGCCCCAGACAGTAACCAAACGCGAGCTATTAAACGAGTAAATAACCAGAATCACCAGCGGCATGTACAGAAAGGCCAGTCCCAGAATCAGCATACCTCTGAGAAACCAGGATGATTTTTGGTTATGCATGGCCGGCTCCTTCTTCAATTTCGCGGGTTTCATAGCGATGGAATAGGGTAATCGGAATCACCAGTAACAGCACCATAATTACGGCTACGGCTGAAGCCAGGGGCCAGTTATTTTCGCCAAAGAATGCTTGCCACAATATTTTACCAATCAATTGGTTTTCAGGGCCGCCTACCAGTTCGGGAATCACGAATTCGCCTACTGCCGGAATGAATACCAGCATTGAACCAGAAATAATACCGGCCTTGGACAGGGGCAGGGTAATGGAAACAAAAGCCTTAATCGGACCCGCCCCCAGATCAGCTGCTGCTTCTAGCAAACGGTTATCCAGCTTCACCAGCTGGGTGTATAACGGCAGAATCATAAAGGGCAAATAGGCGTAAACCATCACTAGATTTAGAGAGAATGAGTTGTAAAACATATCCAGTGGCTGGTCGATAAGCCCCCATTTCAGCAGATAGGTGTTAATGATGCCGTTATGGCCGAGCAGGCTCATCCATGCATACACACGCAACAGGAAGGAAGTCCAGAAAGGCAGCATGATGGCAAGTAGCAGACCATTGCGGATTTTTTCTGGTGCCCGGGCAATGGCGTAGGCTATCGGATAGCCAGCCAGAAGGCAGATTAGTGTGGTGGTAAAGGCGGTTTTAATCGACAGCCAGTAAGTCAATAGGTAAATATTGTCACCACGATTGCCAGTTAGCATCTGTCCGAGAGAAAGCCAGAAATCGTTAAAGATGTCAGCATAATTCTGATAGCTGACCAGAATATTAATGCGTCCTAAGTCGGTATCAAGGTTGTATAACGGTGTATAGGGCGGGATGGCAATGGCCTGTTCGCCGAAACTGATTTTGAGTACGATAAAAAACGGTACCAGAAACAGTCCCAGCAGCCAGATGTAGGGTATACCTATTACCAGCCCCTGCGTTGGTCGCAAGCCTTTCAGGCGGTTAAACCAGTTCATGTTTAAGCTCCCACGGCTGTTAATGAGTCAAGGGGCTGGCCTGATTGTCTGGCCAGCTAATGTAAACTTTTTCTTCCCAGGTGGGCATGGGAATGTTGGATTGTTCCCAATATGAGGATAAAACCTGGCTTTTGATGATTTTGCCGGAAGGGAGCTGGATATGAAAAATACCAAAGCTGCCCAGATAGGCAATTTCTTTGACGATGCCTGCTGACCAGTTGTATTCCTGCTGTGGCTGTTCGCGATAGATATTGATGTCTTCCGGACGAATGGACAGCCAGATGTTCTGGTCTTCCGGTCCGCTGATGCCATGACCAAGATAAACCATCTGTTGCAGGTCAGGACACTGAATAATGGTGTGATCGGAACCATCTTCTGTAACTTTACCGGCCAGAATATTGGTTTCACCCATAAATTCAGCGGTAAAGCGGCTGTTAGGATAATCGTAAATGTCAGAAGGCGTACCTACCTGTTGCAACTGTCCGTCAGACATGATAGCTATGCGCGAGGCCATGGTCATGGCTTCTTCCTGATCATGAGTAACCATGATGCAGGTGGCACCTACTTTTTCTAGTGTATTAACCAGTTCGAGCTGGGTTTGTTGCCGCAGTTTTTTATCTAGTGCACCCAGTGGTTCGTCCAGTAGCAGCAGTTTCGGCCGTTTGGCCAGACTGCGCGCCAGTGCAACACGCTGCTGCTGCCCGCCGGAAAGCTGATGTGGTTTACGCTTGGCGTATTTGGCCATTTGTACCAGACGCAGCATTTCTTCGACACGAGCGCTGATTTCGCCTTTAGGAAGTTTGTCCTGTTTCAGGCCGAAAGCAATATTCTGTTCGACACTCATATGAGGAAACAGGGCATAACTCTGAAACATCATATTGATGGGACGGTCGTAGGGTTGCAGTTTGGTGATGTCTTCACCATCGAGGATAATTTGCCCCTGAGTCGGTGTTTCCATACCGGCCAGCATGCGTAACAGGGTTGATTTACCGCTACCGGAGCTGCCAAGCAAGGCGAAAATTTCATTTTTTTTAATAGTGAGATTGACATGGTCAACGGCGTAGTTGTCGCCATAGGTTTTGACGATGTCTTTAATCTGTAAGTAATGTGCGGGATCGGCACCTAGCTTGGTGGTTGCGTTTTCGCTCATGATAAAGGTTACTCCAGAAAAATCGTTCCAGCCAATGCTCGGCATATGGATGTTTACTGTAATGTGTAAAGAACGGTGCAAAAACGATTCTGCTCCTGCTTTAGGGGGGGCATTGTATGCAAGCATTTTGCGTGGGGCAATGAAATTTAACTGTTAATACATTTAAATTCTCCACTTTGTGTATAACTTTGCATGTAAACAGGTATTTAGTACTGCTTTCTAACTTGAATTAATTTTTGTTAGGATCACGCTAAGGTACGGGTTTTAAAGTATGGCCTGTCTGGCGAACTAAGTAATGCCTAGTGTATCATGTAATAATTGTCTGTTATATTCGTTCAGGTCTGGCTTTGTCTGATAACTGAACCATATTACTTATATGCATGGATGTCTATTTACCAATATAAATGGATTATGCAAAAAATTTTCCATTTAATCAAAAAGTTTTCTTCATTTTACTGAATTGGTAATGTGAATTTGATGTGATTGTTGCTGTAAGCTGATTTTGGCTATAGGTGGTATAGGTAATGAAAAAAAAGGTATTGCTGGGTATTTGTGGTGGTATTGCTGCATATAAAAGCTGTGAGCTGGTGCGGCTGCTGAAAAAGGCAGGGCATCAGGTAAATGTGGTAATGACTCAGGCAGCTACTGATTTTATCAGCCCAACTACTTTTCAGGCTCTAAGTGGTGAACCAGTGTTGCTGGATACACACGATGGATCTGGTGGTAATGGCATGGCACATATCAATTTAAGCCGTCAGGCAGATGTGATGCTGATTGCGCCGGCTTCTGCCAATACGCTGGCAAAAATAGCTCAAGGCATGGCAGATAATCTGCTGACCACACTGGTAGCTGCCCGTAGCTGCCCGCTTGCTGTTGCACCAGCGATGAATGTGCAGATGTGGAATAATCCGGCTAATCAGCGCAATCTGGCCTTATTACAGCAGGATCAGATAAAAATACTGGGGCCGGCTGTTGGCGAACAGGCCTGCGGTGAAGTCGGCAGCGGGCGTATGCTGGAAGCGGCAGAGCTGGCTGATTTGCTGGTTGATGTCTGGACACCACCTGTACTGGCGGGCAAAAGGGTTTTAATGACTACCGGAGCCACTTTTGAAGCCATTGATCCGGTACGCGGTATTACCAATATTTCCAGCGGGCAGATGGGGATGGCGCTGGCGCGTGCCTGTCGCGCTGCCGGAGCTGATGTGTCTCTGGTGTATGGGCAGGTACAGACGGCACTGGCCGCCGGGCTGGCTTATACTGAACAGGCTGTCAGTGCGGATGCGATGCTGGCGGCGGTGCAACGCTTATTGCCTGAGCAGGATGTATTTATATCGGTAGCTGCGGTGGCTGATTATAAGGTTAGAAACCGCAGTGAACAGAAACTGAAAAAACAGGCCGGTCAATCCATACCGGTGATAGAGCTTGCTGAGAATGCTGATATTCTGGCTATTGTGGCTGCCCAGGCTGATGCGCCGTTCTGTGTGGGTTTTGCCGCTGAAAGTGAGCATGTGCTGGAGCATGCACGTGCCAAACGGCTGAAAAAAGGCGTGCCGTTATTGGTGGCCAATGAGGTGAGTCAGGCAATGGGTAAATCCACTAATCAGGTGATACTGCTTGATGACGAGCAGGAAACTGCCTTGCCGCAAATGAGTAAAGATGATACAGCTACTGCAATTGTTGCCCGGCTGGCGCAACTGCTGGCGCAGCAGTAAGTAAGACTGTATTTATGTATCGGGGAGCTTGCTGCCCCGATATTTGTTAACTATAAATTATATAAAGACTGGTTGGTTTATGAGTGCTTCTGAGTTATCTGTACAAATTAAGGTATTGCATCCGTTAATGGCGGAACAGTTACCACAATATGCAACTATTGGTTCGGCTGGTCTGGATTTACGTGCCTGTATTGAAGCACCGGTTACTTTACAGCCGGGAGAAAGCTTTCTGTTGCCAACCGGGCTGGCCGTATATCTGGCCGATCCGGGCTATGCAGCCTTAATCTTGCCGCGCTCCGGTTTGGGGCATAAGCACGGTATTGTGCTGGGTAATCTGGTGGGACTGATTGACTCTGATTATCAGGGTGAATTAAAAGTATCGCTGTGGAATCGCAGTCAGGAAGCATATGTAATTGAACCATTGGCACGGATTGCGCAGATGATTATTGTGCCAGTGATGCAGGCGGCTTTTACCGTTGTGGATGAATTTGCGCAAAGCAGCCGCGGAGAAGGTGGCTTTGGCAGTACTGGCCACCAGTAATTTTGGGCGTTAAATAAACGAAAAGCAAGGTATCCGGATGGATTACCTTGCTTTTTTTGCCATGGCACTGGCTAAACTGCTTACTGTAAATTTACTTCAGCATTCTGACTGGCCAGATTGATGGCTGATAACCGCATTATTGTTGGCGATAACGTTCAATCAGCATATTCTGCATATTAGATACAGACTCATTGTCTGCTGCTTTAACTCGCTGATACCGGCCATCAGGCTGCATCACCCATGCACACTGATTATCAGCCAAAGCGAGCATCAGCGTTTCCTTGATTATACGTTGTTTTAGCTCAGGTGTTTCAATTGGTGTGCAAATTTCTACACGGCGGAACAGATTGCGCCCCATCCAGTCGGCACTGGATATCCATACTTTAGTGTCGCCGCCATTTTCAAAATAAAATACTCGTGCATGTTCCAGCAGACGGCCGACAATGGAACGAACCCGAATATTTTCCGATAGTCCTTTAACGCCTGGGCGCAACACGCA
Source organism: Snodgrassella alvi (assembly GCF_002777425.1). GTDB lineage: Bacteria > Pseudomonadota > Gammaproteobacteria > Burkholderiales > Neisseriaceae > Snodgrassella > Snodgrassella alvi_B. Next base: position 47,878 of record NZ_MDVC01000001.1, on the reverse strand, counting down.
CATACCACGCACGATTAGTTCTATCTGTACGCCAGCCTGACTGGCTGCATACAAGGCATCCACTATAGTAGGTTCAACCAGAGCGTTCATTTTGGCAATAATACGCGCTGTTTTTCCGGCTTTTGCCTGTTCGATTTCACCATTAATACTGTCGAGCAGCATTTTGTGCAGTGTAAACGGACTCTGGGCTATTTTATTCAGATGATTAGGTTGTCCCAGCCCGGTAATTTCCATAAACACTGTGTTGACATCAACACTGATGTCGGGGTTGCAGGTCATGAATCCTAAATCGGTATAGATGCGGCTGGTACCTTGATGGTAGTTGCCAGTGCTCACATGAGCATAACGTTTCAGTTTGCCGTCTTCGCGGCGCACAATCAACGCCATTTTGGCATGAACTTTGTAGCCGAATACACCATACACTACATGGGCGCCAGCGGTTTCTAGCTGGCTGGCCCAGTTCAGATTGGTTTCTTCGTCAAAACGTGCCATCAGTTCAACCACTACTGTAACCTGTTTACCGGCCAGTGCCGCTTTCATCAGCGCTTTCACCAGATCAGAATTACTACCGGTACGGTAGATAGTCATTTTAATGGCAATAACCTGAGGGTCATCTGCCGCCTCCTGAATCAGGCGCACTGTTGGTTCAAAAGACTGATAGGGGTGGTAGAGCAGAATATCGCGCTGGCTGATAATACTGAACAGGTCGCGATTTTTATTCAGTATGGCCGGCGTACCGGGAATAAATGGCGGGAATTTTAAATCATTGCGTTCAACCATATCCGGTACGGCCATCAGGCGTACCAGATTGACCGGACCATTCACCCGATACAGTTCATCGCGTCCCAGATGAAAATGGCTGAGCAGGAAATCGTAAACATGTGCCGGACAGTTGTCTGCTACTTCCAAACGTACACCATCCCCATACTGACGTCCCTGTAATTCACCGGCAATGGCGGTGCGCAGGTTTTCTAAATCCTCTTCGTCAACGCTTAAATCACTGTCGCGGGTAATGCGGAACTGGTAGCAGCCTTTGACACTCATACCTGTGAACAGAGTATGTACATGGGCATGCAGGATTGAAGACAGAAAAACAAAACCATCGTGTCCATTACATAGTTCTTTGGGTATTTTTAATACCCGTGGCAGAATACGCGGCGCCTGAACAATTGCCATGCCTCCAGTCCGGCCGAAAGCATCTTTACCTTCCAGCTCTACGGCAAAATTCAGCGATTTATTGAGTAAACGTGGAAAGGGATGAGATGGATCCAGTCCGATAGGTGTAAGAATGGGTAACAGTTCATGCTGGAAATAGTCAGCCACCCACTGGCGCTGCGCCTCACTCCATGCACTGCGCGGATAAAACGATATGCTTTCACTGCGCAAGGCCGGAATCAGCTCGTCGTTAAACAGGCGGTATTGCTCGGCAATGATGGCATGTGCCTGTTTGGTGACGTTGGTGATGACAGTATCCGGCAGTTCGCCATTGGCCAGCGGAATATGGGGCGAGAGCTCACGGGTACGGCGCAGCCATGCCATCCGAACTTCAAAAAATTCATCCAGATTGGAAGAAACAATGCATAAAAAACGTAAACGCTCAAGCAGGGGTACCTGTGTATCCTGTACTTGTGCCAGTACACGACGATTGAATGCCAGTAGGCTAAGTTCACGGCAAAGTAAGTGTGGCTGAATTTTGGACATGGAGCATACCTGTTACTATCATTATGGGTAAGGATGTGTCAGCTTGATGTTAATCTATTAACATTGGCACTGTTTTACAAATAGGTCAAGAGTCATGTTGATTTATTGGTGGCCAGCGATTGTGAATAAACTGACCAGGATTCTGAAAATTTAACACCTTGGCGTAATTACCCGCAGCAGTTGCATTTGCCGGGATATTTTTAGTGACCACACTGCCAGCGCCAATGGTAGCATTGTCACCAATACTGACATTTTCAATCAGGTTACAATTAGGACCGATATAGACATTGTCACCAATGATGGCCGCTGGCCCCTTATTGGCACCAATTACTGTATAGGGTGAGAGGTTGACATTGTTACCCAGCCGGGCACTGCTATTAATAATCAGCGGCCCGCCATGGCCGATATACAGCCCGTAGCCAATAGGCGTGCGCGGGCTGATGATGATTCCACTGCGGCGTTTCTGCCATACATACATCGGGTAGGCCAGTTTGCGCCAGACTCCCGGTGCAGCAGCCAGTCTTAGCCAGCAGGTAAAGCGAAAGCCCCGGTTACAAAAGTAATGGCGTATGAGTGTGCGCCAGTCAGTACGGCCGCTGTAACGAAATAAATCACTTTTAATGAGCTGTATAACCATAAAAGCTGTAACAAGGTATTGGACAAATAAAAAAAGCTGTTCATCTGCATACAGTCGAACAGCCATTAGATTTTATTCCTGTGGCGGAGTATAGCCGTTAATGTGGTCGGCACCATCGCCGAAGAAGTAATTTTCCATTTGTTGGGTAATGTACTGACGGGCACGTGGGTCGGCCAAACTGAGGCGGTTTTCATTAATAATCATGGTCTGATATCGTAACCAGCCGTCCCATGCTTCTTGTGATACATTATCGTAAATGCGTTTACCCAGTTCATTGGGAAATGGCGGAAATTTCAAGCCGGGTGCTTCTTTGCCCAGTTTGACGCAATGCACTGTATGACTCATGTGTCTTCCTTAGTGGCAATCAGAGAAAAGGGTAGATTGTAAAAGATTTTTGCTGGCCGCGTTCAAAGTTGGCGGCGAAATATTTTCGAACGGCGTTTATTGCTGGTGTACTGTTGCTGCCGCTCTGCCGGTAATTGTGCCAGTGTGGCACTGCTGAAGCCACGTTCGACAAACCAGTCGCCGGTATGGGTGCTCAGGGCAAACAGTGCCTGTAGCTGTAACTCTTGTGCCTGTTTGATGACATGTGCCAGCAGCAGCTCGCCGTAGCCGCGCGCACGCGCATCCGGGGAAACAATCAGGCAGGCCAGCTCACCAGCATTTTCCTCGGGATAAACATGCAGAGCTACGCAGCCATAAACGTAGCAATCCTGTTCCAGCACGGAAAATTCATGGATATGGTTTTCCATGTACTCACTGTCGCGCGGCAGTAGAACACCGGTAGCTTCCAATGGGGCAATCAGTTGCAGAATTTCGCCGATGTCTTTGTTTTCAGCCGGGCGGATACGCATGAACGGCGCTTTGGCCATGGCGGTGCCACTGCCTTCGCGGGTAAATAATTCCTGTAGCAGGCTGCCGTCCTGCAGGCCGGAAAGAACATGCACGCGTTGTACGCCATGTTCGAGTACGTGTGCCGCAGTCTGTAATAGCTCAGTCTGGCGTTTATCGGTGATGTTTCTGGCCAGAAGCTGACGGATTTCAATACAGTTCAGTTTACTGATGGTTTGCTGCTGTTCATCCAGCAAACCTTGCTGGGTACCGAGAAAAATCAGTTTTTCCGCACTAATGGCTTCGGATACAGCCTGAGCAACTTCATTTACCTGTAAACGATAACACTGACCACTAAGTGAGTGACCAATTGGGCTGATTAATACCAGTTGATTGTGTGCCAGACGCTCTTCAATGGCGGTCGCATCCACTTTGCGTACACAGCCGCTGTAGCACATATCAATACCATTAATTACGCCTAGTGGTTTGGCACGCAGAAAATTGCCACCAGCAATGCGTATATTGGGTGTACTGTGTTCCATTATCTGTGTCGGTATCATGGACAGTGCTGCTTCCAGATTGAAGCGAGCTATGCCACTAGCCTGTTTGACCAGCTCAAGAGCAGCCTCATCGGTAATAGGATTTTCATCAATACTGATGGCAGTGCTGCGACCGGCTATGGCCTGAATATATTGGCTGCAACCGTGAATGATGACCAGCCGCATGCCAAGACTGGTGAGTAACAGTATATCGGCAGCCAGTGCAGCCAGTTTGTCACTTACCAGAACATGGCTGCTGATGGCCAGTACCAGAGTCTTACCATTAAAATGATGAATATAAGGAGAAGCCTGCCGAAAATCGTGAATAAAGCGGTTATTGTGAAAAAATTCTTGATTACCTGCACGGGTGTTCATTTTACTGCCATTAAATAAAATAACTGCATCATCAGTACCGTTAATGCAACAATTGTGGCCAGTGTCCAGTTAAATTCTTTGGATAATTTGTCCTGCTGGTGGTGCAGGAATTCTGTTTTGGCATGGATGGCATCGGTTTTTTCGATCGCATCATTGAGCAGCAATGGTACATCTGCCTGATTTGGGTTGTCATTAGGCAGTAAGGTAAAAACAAGATTATTCAGGTTATTCACATTACTGTTCATGGATATATTGGTGGTGTTTTCCTCCGGCACAGGTACCGGTGTATTGGTAGTGGCCGGTATTTCTTTTGCCGGAGCCTGTGCAAGAGCAGGATTACGCAGCAATTCACTGCTGGCCAATTGCGGCTGCGGCGTAGATAAATGTTCTGGTTCCGGTTCGGCTACTGCCGGCTGGCGGATTTCAACTTTATTGGCCACCTGATTTAACAGTGTATTCAGGTTCGGCCGCTTATCGATGACTGCGGTATTTTTGGGCGTAGGTGCACTGGTATAGATTTGTGTTTGCGCGCGTTTTTTTGGGGGGGGCTGATTCAGTGCGCTGCTCAGCATATCCATGACTTCTTCGGCACTCAATACCTGCTGGCCGGAAGCAGAATTGTCGTTTTTGCTGGGCGCAGGCTGCGGGGTAACATTTTTACTGTTCCGGATTTTGGATACAACAGTAAATTTGTACTGACACTCACGACACACAACACGTCCTCCATCGCGTGGCGGTGTCATTACGGTGTTTTCTGCATGGCATTTGGGACAAATAACAGTAATTGTTTTAGACATGATTATTTCAGTAAACCAAAATAGTTAAAAAAGGAGGAAATTCAGTACTGTCAAAAGCGGATAGCCGTTAAATTGCATTCGCGTGTCGTATCAGTGCTATTAGACAAATGGCAGTGCCGGGTGATTATGCTCTTTTACGACCACTAATGCATACCCAGCCATCCAGTGTTATGGGTGGATTCAAATCAAACCACTGGCGATAAATTTCACTTAGCTCTTCCGTCTGTTCAGCCAGAATACCTGATAGAACAATTTCGCCACCAGTGCGCGTACGTTCAGCCAGCATTTGCGCTAGCAGACGCAGCGGATTGGCCAGAATATTGGCGATAACAATATCGAACTGCTGTTCGGCAGGCAGGTCGTCTGGCAGGAAAAAATCGGCATTTACCTGATTCTGTAGCGCATTGTCCTGACTGGCGCGTATAGCTTGTGGATCGATGTCTACACCACATGCACGGCCAACTCCCAGTTTTAGTGCTGCGATTGCCAGAATGCCTGAACCACAGCCGTAGTCAAGCAGAGTTTCACCGCCACGCACATGTTTATCCAGCCATTGCAGACACAAGTGGGTAGTGGGGTGGCTACCCGTACCAAATGCGAGTCCGGGATCCAGTTGCAGATTAATCACACCCGGCTCAGTTGGCTGATTATGCCACGAGGGCGTTATCCATAAGCGGGAAGAAATCTGAATCGGGTCGAACTGTGATTGCGTCAGTCGTACCCAGTCCTGCTCAGGAATGGTTTCCAAATAGTAATGCGGCATGTCAATGGCGCAATCCCGTGCAGCAGCAGACACGATGGCTTCAATATCGGCATTTTCATCAAATAGTGCCACAATATTGCTTTGCAGCCATACCTGCTCAGTGGGCATATCTGGTTCACCAAAAATTGGCTGCTCATTATCATTACCGGCATTGGCGTCTTCAATAGCAGTACTCAATGCGCCGTTTTCAATCAGTGCATCGGAGAGCTTATCAACCTGGTCTTGTGTAACTGTGATGACAACTTGTTGGTAGTGCATGGCTTTTTTACCGTATGTGGATGTTTTATAAAACTTCAGGCAGCCACTGCGGCTGCCTGTAAACAAAAGCGCAATGTACGCGTATTGTAAATTATTTTTGTGCTTCTTTGTGTTTTTGTAACCATTGCTCAAGATAGTGAATACTTTCACCACCCTGAATAAAGCCCGGATCAGCAAAAATGTCGCGATGCAGGTTGGTATTGGTTTTTATGCCTGTAATGGCCAGTTCCCGCAGGGCTACACGCATTTTGGCGATGGCTTCTTCGCGGTTACGGCCGAGAGTACAGACTTTACCAATCATACTGTCGTAGTAAGGCGGCACGGTATAGCCCTGATAAATATGGCTGTCGATGCGCACGCCATTGCCACCGGGCTGGTGGCAACTGGTAATCAGGCCGGGGCTGGGGACAAAGGTGTACGGATCTTCGGCATTAATCCGGCACTCAAAAGCATGTCCCTGCAAGCGGATATCAGCTTGGGTATAGGATAACGGCAGGCCGGAGGCAACACGGATTTGTTCCTGCACAATATCCACACCGGTAATCAGCTCAGTAATGGCATGCTCTACCTGGACACGGGTATTCATTTCAATGAAGAAAAATTCGCCGTCTTCATACAGGAATTCAAAAGTACCTGCACCACGGTAGCCGATGCGCTTACAGGCAGCCACACAGGCAGTACCGATACGTTCCCGTTCTTCTGGTGTGATAAACGGCGCTGGTGCTTCCTCAATTACTTTCTGATGGCGCCGCTGCATAGAGCAGTCACGTTCACCCAGATAGATGGCATTGCCATGCTCATCACACAATATCTGGATTTCAATATGGCGCGGTTTTTGCAGATAGCGTTCCATATACACGGCTGGATTGCCAAAAGCTGCGCCAGCTTCGGTGCGGGTCATTTCTACCGCAGCCAGCAGGTCTTCAGCTTTTTCCACCACACGCATACCGCGACCGCCACCACCACCGGAAGCTTTAATAATCACCGGATAGCCAACTTGCGCACCGATTTTTTCAATTTCATGTGGGTCTTCCGGCAAAGCACCGTCTGAACCGGGCACACACGGCACACCGGCAGCCTGCATGGCCTTTTTGGCAGAAACCTTGTCTCCCATATGGCGGATGGTTTCTGGACGTGGGCCGATAAATACAAAACCGGACTGTTCCACCTGTTCGGCAAAACCATCATTTTCAGCCAGAAAACCATAGCCGGGATGAATAGCATCCGCATCGGTAACTTCAGCTGCAGAAATCAGGGCAGGAATATTCAGATAACTCTGGGCAGAGCTGGCCGGGCCAATGCACACAGATTCATCTGCCAGCTTCACATGTAAGGCATCACTGTCGGCTTCCGAATGCACAGCTACAGTTGCAATACCTAGCTCGTGGCAGGCGCGCAGAATGCGCAGCGCAATTTCGCCACGATTGGCAATAAGAACTTTTTTTAACATAAGGCAATACCTTGTAAGAAACGGGAAATATTACTGATATTGAGAATTACTCAATAATAAACAGCGGTTCACCGAATTCAACAGGCTGTCCATTAGCTATAAGAATTTCTTTCACCACGCCACTGTGATCAGCTTCGATTTCATTCATCAGTTTCATGGCTTCAATGATACACAGGGTATCACCAGCATTAACCGTCTGGCCCACTTCAACAAACGGTGCGGAATTGGGGCTGGCTGCCCGGTAAAAAGTGCCCACCATCGGTGATTTTACCGCCTTGCTCAGATCGGGGGCGGCAGCTTCCGGTGCAGACGCAGTTGCTGTTGTTTCTGTGGCTGCCGCCGCAGGAGCTGCCATCATAGCAGGCTGTTGTTGCATCGGTGCTGCATATACTGGCTGGGTTGCCGCAGTAGTACGGGTAATGCGTACCTTTTCCTCACCTTCGGTAACCTCGATCTCGGCAATGCCGGATTCTTCTACCAAATCAATGAGTTTTTTCAGTTTACGTAAATCCATATTATGAACCCTTGTGTGTTTCGACTTGGCCGCAATAGGTATTAGTGTTGGCGGCTGGTCTCTTGAATGTATTCAATTGCCCGATGTAATGCCGCTTCGTAACCATATACGCCCAGACCACAGATTACGCCCATGGCAATATCGGACAGATAGGAATGGCGCCGGAAAGCTTCGCGGGCATGTACATTGGAAATGTGTACCTCAATAAATGGTTTGCCGGCAGCAGCAAAAGCATCACGGATGGCCACACTGGTATGTGTAAACGCGCCCGGATTAATGATAATAAACTGGGTATCATCAGTTAAAGCGGCCTGAATGCGTTCGATCAGAACATGTTCAGCATTACTTTGCAGTGTTTCCAGTGTCATACCGGCTGCCTGTGCCTGTATCCGCAGTTTCTGGTTGATGTCTGCCAGTGTGGCATGACCATATATATGCGGTTCACGCACACCCAAAAGATTAAGATTGGGGCCGTTTAAAACCAGAATAGAGGCACTCATAGATTTATTGGTTTTAGCAAAATTGCGTCATTTTTGCCGAAAATGCGCGCAGATGTCCAGTGTTTTCGTATTTATTTCACTGTATAAATGATATCCTGCTGTGCGGCTTATAGCCTGGCAGCCTTATTTTGCGTGCACACTACTTAAATTTTTGTCTGAATGATGACAGGAATTGAGAGAGTAGAAATATAAATGTCAGGCAAGCTGTTAAAGGCACAATAATCGGATCTTCTTTTATCAAATGGTAATTCATTCATTATGATTTAGTCATAGTAATAAACAAGACCTTCTTCAATATTCTTAACTACTAACTCATCCTCAGTTAGAATTTTTCCGTCTCAGATATAATCAGGTTTGTCTTTTGGTATAACTTTACCAACAGGATTATTGTGAAAATAAAAATATCCATTATTAATAATTAATGCTTTTATCATTATTAAAGTACATCAAACCTTTAGAGCATGAACATGTAACAGTTTGATAACTTGCCAGGCTTTTTCTGCCTTCACCCCAGATAATGTTTGTAATTTCATCATAACCAAGCTTCATGAAATAATATATAAGCAATTTTAAAGTAGAGAGCTAATACATAAAACAATGATTAAATATAATATTTTGGTTTTTTGTTTACTGTTCAGGTAGCTTATTGGGTTAGTTTAAATTTCGTCTTTCCATAGTTGCATACTTACTAGCGGTATTAAATGGATGAATAACAGAATTAAACCATAGTGTTACTTTAAACACTTATCGTTTTTTGTGATGATTATTTAAAAATAATTAATGTTTGGTGGTTTGTTATGGTGCTGATTAAGATAGGATAAAGGTATGATTTGAAATTAAATTTCAATATTGAAAACAGAATTAATGATAAAAATACTTAAGATAACATTGATTTCCGGGAAACCGGCTAATTGGCCTCTGGCCAGTATGCTATCGCATGCTACTGCTTCGCAGCTTACCGCAGCAGGCATATAATACGTCTTTTGCCGTTTTCAGGCACTAGTACATGCATATTAATGATTTTGACTTTGATTTGCCGCCAGAACTGATTGCGCAGCATCCGCCAGCCGAGCGTGGTAGCAGCCGTTTACTGGTTGCTCTGCCCGGACAACAGCCGGCAGACAGCGAATTTACCCGGCTGGCTGACCATATTGCAGCCGGTGACGTATTGGTATTTAACAATACCCGTGTAATGAAAGCCCGCCTGTTTGGCCACAAGGCCAGTGGTGGGCAGATTGAGGCGTTGATTGAGCGCGTGCTGGACGCGCATACCGCGCTGGCACATGTGCGTTCATCCAAATCACCCAAACCGGGTACGGAACTGATTTTTGAAGGTGGCCTGCATGCACATATGCAGGCACGTCAGGGTGAGCTGTTTGTGCTGCACTTTGCTGGCAGCCAGACAGTATGGGAGTTGCTGGCCGCTCACGGGCATCTGCCTTTACCGCCATACATTACCCGTTCGGCCGATAATGACGACGATGAACGTTACCAGACAGTATATGCCAAACATGAAGGTGCAGTGGCTGCACCGACTGCCGGTTTGCATTTTACTGATACCCTTTTGCAACAATTGCGTGACAAAGGCGTGCATCTGGCCGAAGTAACCTTACATGTCGGTGCTGGTACTTTTCAGCCGGTGCGGGTAGAGAATATCGCCGAGCATCATATGCACAGTGAATGGTATGACGTGAGTGAAACGGTAGTGGCAGAAATAGAAGCTGCGCATGCCCGTGGTAATAAAGTCTGGGCAGTGGGTACCACCGCAGTACGCGCACTGGAATCTGCCGCGCGCAGTGGAAAATTGCAGGCCGGGCAGGGAGATACCAATATATTTATTACCCCCGGTTATCAGTTTAAGGTTATCGACCGCATGATTACCAACTTTCACCTGCCCAAATCAACGTTACTGATGCTGGTGAGTGCTTTTAGCGGTTATGATGAAATCCGTGCCATTTACCAGCACGCCATAGCAGCACAATACCGTTTTTTCAGTTATGGCGATGCCATGCTGCTGGGTAATCTGGCGCAAACAAAAACAGAATAAAGGAACAAATCATGAGAATGTTGCATACTATGCTTCGTGTAGGTGATCTGGATAAATCACTGGCGTTTTATCAGGATGTGTTAGGCATGAAACTGCTGCGACGCGAAGATTTTCCCGGCGGCCGTTTTACTCTGGCCTTTGTCGGCTATGGTGAAGAATCCAATAGCACCGTACTGGAATTAACCTATAACTGGGATACCCATGCCTATGAGCTGGGTAGTGGATACGGACATATCGCTATTGAAGTAGACGATGCTTATGCTGCCTGCGATGCTGTGCGCGCTAAGGGCTGTCGGGTAACACGTGAAGCCGGACCCATGCAGCATGGCACGACAGTAATAGCGTTTGTGGAAGACCCCGATGGCTATAAAATTGAATTTATCCAGAAAAACAAATCTGCATAATCAGCTGGCGGTATTTTAAGCCTTAAAGTGTCACCAACTGCTAAGATTATGCCAAATGGCCGTGATGCCATCTGCTGCTGCATCATGGTTTCTCAGTGCTTGACGCTGGCTTTGTCAGCCTACTATGATGCGGTTATTCACATGCTTATACATCCGGTCTGGGACGACTCGGCCGGTAAATTCTCATGCAGGACGGCCTGCATTAGCCTGTACAGGAACAATCATGGCTTGGCTGTCATTATTACTGGCCGGATTACTGGAAGTAGTCTGGGCCATTGGTCTCAAATATTCACAGAATTTCACTAAACTGACGCCCAGTATCATTACTCTGGTGGCTTTGATTGGCAGTTTTCTGCTACTGGCACAGTCGATGCGCTCCTTGCCGGTAGGGACAGCCTATGCGGTATGGACCGGAATTGGTGCGGTGGGTGCAACCATTGTAGGTATTATTGTTTTCAGGGAACCGGCCGGTGCCATGCGCCTGATTAGTCTGGCACTAATTATTATCGGTATCATTGGTCTGAAATTTGGTGCCCACTAAAGCATCGCCGTGTTTAGCCGGTTGCCAGTTTCTGCTGAAAATCACCTGTTTACAGTTTACAGCCATTAATAACAACCGACAGGCTGGACTTTTGCCTTAATATAAATAATAATTATTATCATTATTTAACGCAAAAAGGTAATTTGTCATGAAGAAAATTCTGGCGATAGCTGTGTTATCTGCATTAGCTCTGGGGCTGAGTGCCTGTCAAAGTACAACACCGGTTAAGGTAGCGCAGACAGGTGAAGAATTGAAGCTGCCGGCAGCACCACAAAAAATTGTGGTGATGGATTTTGGTGCACTGGATACCTTGGATGCACTTCGTGTCGGTGACAGGGTAGTTGCCGTGCCAGAGCAGAGTATACCCAGTTATCTACACCAGTATCAGAACAATCAGGTACAGAATGCAGGTCAAATGAAAGAGCCGGATATGGCCGCTATTCAGGCACTCAAACCAGACCTGATTATTATGAGCGGACGCCAGAATGCTTTCTATAAAGATTTAAGTGCCATTGCTCCTACCTTGAATTATTCAGTTAATGCTGCAGATGGGCATTATTATGAGGATGTGAAAAAGCAAATCCGCCAGTTAGGAAAAATTACCGGTAAGGAAACACTGGCGCAACAGCAAGTGAAAGCGTTAGACCTGAAAATGGGTGCGGCGCGTGAGCTGGCACAACATTCAGGCCAGAAAGCCATTGTGGTGCTGCATAATGACGGCCATGTCATGCTGATGAATCAAGGCACTTATCCGGCACTGATTTTTGATGAGCTGAAGATTAAACGTGCTGTGGCTGCGGATGTGCTGCCCACACCTATTATCGGTGATAATGGCAGGCCTGCCCCCGTAATGGTGGATAGCCAGTTTATCAACCAATACCAGCCAGATATTGTCTATGTTGTTGACCGCAGCAAAGCCATCGGCAAAACACCAATGCGCAATGACTATTTTGATGACAAAGTATTGCAACGCGCCGGTACAAAAGTAATCTATCTCAGTGCAGACTTATGGTATCTGTCTGGTAACGGGCTGGAAAGTCTGAACCAGCAGATTGATGAAGTTGTGAAACCCTTGAATGACGTTAAATAACATCACTTAATACTCAGCCAAAGCCAGCCATTACTTCTGATGGCTGGCTTTTTTGTATCACGTACTTGTCTATTCTTTCTGAAGCAGATATTTGACTTTTATCTGCGTCAGTTTGATGTTATTGTTAATTTTTTTAAATCAGACAGCAATAACGCCATCATTGCGGTTTTATCGCCCTGTTTTCGATACTATAGCGGTTGTAAAAGCAGCATAGAATATTGCTGTTCTGGCCTGCCAGTGGCCTGATGGCATATCAATTACTGTCAAAAAATTGATTTTTACGGCACCTTCCTCGGAAAGGAATAAGAATGAAGATAGGTATTCCACGCGAATCTCTTGCCGGTGAAACCAGAGTAGCGGCTACGCCGAAAACCGTTACCCAGCTGATTAAATTGGGGCATGAAGTTATTATTGAACATGATGCCGGCAAAGCGGCCAGCCTGTCTGACGGGCTGTATCATGAAGCTGGTGCAACCGTGGCTGATGCTGCAACCGTCTGGCAGTGCCCGCTGATATTTAAGGTAAACGCGCCCAATACTGACGAAATTGCGGCCATGAATGAAGGTACGATTCTGGTTAGCTTTATTATGCCGGCACAGCAGCCAGAACTGCTTGAACAGTTGCAGGCGAAAAAAATCACCGTGCTGGCCATGGATATGGTTCCGCGCATTTCGCGCGCGCAGGCGATGGATGCACTGTCTTCGATGGCCAATATCAGTGGCTATCGCGCCGTTATCGAAGCTGCGGAAAACTTTGGCCGTTTTTTTACCGGTCAGATTACTGCTGCCGGTAAAGTACCACCGGCTGAAGTACTGGTCATCGGTGCCGGTGTGGCTGGTCTGGCCGCCATTGGAACTGCGCGCCAGCTTGGTGCCGTAGTCAATGCTTTTGATACCCGACCAGAAGTAGCAGATCAGATTGAGTCCATGGGCGGTAATTTCCTGCATCTGGACTATCAGGAAGAAGAAAGCAGCAGTGGTGACGGCTACGCCAAAACCATGAGTGCTGCCTACATTGAAGCAGAAATGAAACTGTTTGCCGAGCAGGCCAGACAAGTTGATATCATTATTACCACGGCGGCGATTCCGGGCAAACCAGCCCCCAAACTGATTACCCGCGACATGGTAGACAGTATGCGCGAAGGTTCGGTAATCGTTGATCTGGCTGCTGCAACTGGCGGTAACTGCGAATATACCGAGCCCGGTAAAATCATTACCACAGCCAATGGCGTGAAAATAATCGGCTATACCGATATGGCCAACCGGCTGGCTGGCCAGTCTTCACAATTATATGGCACCAATCTGGTGAATCTGGCTAAATTACTCACGCCTAATAAGGATGGCGAATTAGCGCTGAACTTTGAAGACGTGATTATCCGTAACATGACTGTGACCCATGAAGGCAACAGCATGTATCCGCCACCACCAATCCAGGTGTCCGCCGCACCCAAAGCGGCACCAAAGGCCGTAGCGCCCACTACTGCTGCGCCGGCAGTACAGCCGGATACGGCAAAGAAAAAAATGATTTGGGCGGCTATTGCCGTTATGCTGGTGTTATGGGTTGGCGCCGTGGCTCCGGTGGCCTTTCTCGACCACTTTATGGTGTTTGTACTGTCCTGCGTCGTGGGCTACTTTGTAGTATGGAATGTGAATCATTCCCTGCATACGCCGTTAATGTCGGTAACCAATGCCATTTCCGGCATTATTGTACTGGGTGCATTGCTGCAAATCGGGCAGGGACACGGTTTTGTGTCGTTGCTGGCCTTTATTGCGGTGGCCATTGTCAGTGTCAATATCTTCGGCGGCTTTGCTGTTACCCGTCGTATGCTCAATATGTTTCGTAAGTAAGGGAGAAACAGGATGTCTCAAGGTATCGTAACTGCCGCCTACATCGTTGCTGCCGTATTGTTTATTCTGAGTCTGGCCGGGCTGTCGCAGCAAGAAAGTGCCAGACGCGGCTGCTATATGGGGATAGCCGGCATGGCCATCGCCCTGATTGCTACTGTTTTCAGCCAAGATGCGCACGGATTGGGCTGGGTGATTATTGCCATGGTAATAGGCGGTGCAGTTGGCCTGCAACAGGCTAAAAAAGTAGAGATGACCCAGATGCCGGAGCTGATTGCTATGCTGCACAGCTTTGTTGGTCTGGCCGCTGTGTTGGTAGGCTTTAATAGCTATATCGATCCGCACAATGTAGATTCGGATATGTTCACCATTCATCTGATTGAAGTTTTTCTGGGTGTATTTATTGGTGCGGTCACATTTAGCGGCTCTCTGGTGGCGTGGGGTAAACTGAATGGCAAAATTGCCAGCAGCCCCCTGCAACTGCCACACCGCCATCTGCTTAATCTGGCTGCCCTGGTATTGTCTTTCCTGCTGATGCTGTGGTTTGTGGGTGTGGATGGTTCTGGCTTTGCGCTGATTGTGATGACCCTGATTGCACTAGCCTTTGGTTACCATCTGGTAGCCTCAATTGGTGGGGCGGATATGCCAGTAGTAATTTCCATGCTCAACTCCTACTCAGGCTGGGCTGCTGCCGCTGCCGGTTTTATGCTTGACAATGATTTACTGATTGTTACCGGTGCACTGGTGGGTTCTTCCGGTGCCATTCTATCGTATATCATGTGTCAGGCCATGAACCGCAAGTTTCTGGCAGTGATTGGCGGTGGCTTTGGTGCAGCACCCGTAGCTGCTGGTGGCGACAATACTCCTGCCGGTGAAGTGCAGGAAACCACGCCGGAACAAGTAGCCAAAGCATTGAAAAATGCGCATAGTGTTATCATTACCCCGGGCTATGGCATGGCTGTGGCACATGCTCAGAATGCAGTGGCTAGTATCACGGCCAAATTGCGCCAGCAGGGTGTGAATGTGCGCTTCGGCATTCATCCAGTGGCCGGCCGCCTGCCCGGGCACATGAATGTACTGTTGGCTGAAGCCAAAGTACCATATGATGTAGTACTGGAAATGGACGAAATCAATGATGATTTCAGTGATACCGACGTGGTATTGGTGATTGGTGCCAATGATACCGTTAATCCGGCAGCGGTTACTGACCCGAACAGCCCCATTGCCGGTATGCCGGTATTGCATGTCTGGGAAGCCAAAAATGTAATTGTCTTCAAGCGTTCCATGCAATCTGGCTATGCGGGTGTAGATAATCCATTATTTTATGAAGAAAATGTCAGAATGTGTTTTGGTGATGCCAAAGCAACATTGGACGAAGTGGATAAAAATATCTAAGCAGTAGTTAAAAATACAGTCTGGAAACTATCCAGACTGTTTTTTGTTGCTAAAAAGATTATCCCCAGCAGCTATAGTACAATCATAGCTTTAGCAGCTAACATAACCACTGTGCGACTGTAACTACTTTATGTTAAGCCAGACTACACAGCTCCCGTAACAAATCAAAAGATGCTTACACATACACATAAGCAATAATCTGCCACCATGTCATTAGTTTTGGCTTTTTTGTTACTACCATGCCGTTATTCAAGCGACAGGTTATGCAAATCTTCAACATACTTGATGACATGCACTCGCTGGTGTGTAGCAAAAGCCAGAATAAGCAGTCAATCACCCCATATAATGCGCTAATACACCAGAAAACGTTAGATTGTTAATTGAAAATCAGTTTTTAGCAGCTTTCAAAAGCTCAGCATCAGCGCTTGGGCAACACCACCGGACAGAAATCCGCATCAGTCTGAATCAGCGGACCGCCAACGGCATCCACCGCAATCGGTATCGAAGCAAAAATTCCCGGAATTAGCGTTTTACCATGCTCATCTTTTACCCCGCCCAGCGTTTCAGCAATGGCAGTCGGTTTACCGGGTAAATTCAGAATTAGACTGTTTCCACGCAATACGCCTACCTGACGCGACAGAATAGCCGTGGGCGTAAAGTGTAAACTGATTTGCCGCATCAGTTCGCCAAAGCCGGGAATTACCCGGTCGGCCACTGCTAGCGTTGCTTCTGGTGTCACATCGCGCAGATAGGGGCCAGTGCCACCAGTAGTAAGAATCAGCGGGCAAGCTTCCTTATCCGCTAGCTGCGTCAGTGTACTTTCAATCAGAGCCTGCTCATCCGGTATCAGATGTTCGACCAGTTCCAGCGGATTCAATACCGCCCGCTGCAACCATTTTTTCAATTCCGGCAAACCCTGATCAGCATAAACACCAGTAGATGCCCGGTCACTAATAGAAACCAGACCGATTTTTAATAAAGGTAGTGTGCTCATATCAAACCATTCCCAGCAGCAAAAAGGCAATTATTGTAATATAGACCTTTTAGCCTGTCAGTGAAGCAAGATGAATTCAGACGAGTTAACTCATTTCAATAGCCGTGGCGAAGCTCATATGGTAGACGTAGGTGCCAAGCCACACAGTAAGCGTATTGCCATTGCAAGCGGTACAATTAGTGTCAACGACAATGCCTATAGCAAAATACTTAGCGGTGACAGCAAAAAAGGTGATGTACTTGGTGTCGCTCGGATTGCAGCCATACAGGCGGCCAAACAAACCAGTAATCTAATTCCTCTGTGTCATCCCATCGCCCTGACCCGGGTGAATGTGGATTTTAATCTTGATGACGAAAAGCGCAGTATAACCATCTGCGTACAAACCGAAAACACGGGACAGACTGGCGTGGAAATGGAAGCCTTAACCGCAGCCAGCATCGGCCTGCTGACCATATATGATATGCTCAAGGCAGTAGACCGCAGTATGACTATCAGTGACATTTGCCTGCAACATAAAGAAGGTGGCCAGTCAGGCAGTTGGCAGCGTCAGCCCTAAAATAATGATCAGCATTTGCAGTTAGTGAATATCACTGGCTGCATCTGGCGGTAATAACGATAATTTATTGAGCTTAAAATATTCTGTAACCGGAAAAGCCGTTTAATCTTTCAAACTTTTGTTAATAAAATATCCAGATAATCCAGAAGCTGTCTATTCATCCGAGTATTGATTACAGAGCATCCAATAGCTAACAAGTTTTATATATTTCATATTGTTACGCAGCGCGCTATTTTTAACTTTGAAGTAACATTTCTTTTAATATCTGTATAAAAAAAGATAAGTAAAACTGAAATGAAGATTGAATAATAGTTCAATAGCATTAAAATAATGATAAATCTTGATAATAAATTAATGATATAATCAAATGTATTTACAAATTAACTTGTATAAATAAATTTAAGTTTTTTGTTGTACAAATTGAGTTTATATTTAGAATATCGCAAGTTTTATGAACTGAAAGGATAGTAAGCAGTAAGATAAACCAGAAAAATCAGTTTTAAATAAATAATTATTCAAGTTTAATTATAGAATAACTTATGTTTATTTTATGAAAAAAAGGCTATAAAATTAACACAAGTTCACATATAATATGTTTATAGCCCGCCCCTTATATAAAGCAAACTTTACCAATGGTTGTAATATTACGTGTTAACTTACGATTGCCTGATTGTATATACAGTGATTTAGGCGCAAATTAACTCATGTCCAAGCATTTTCTTGTACATGACGACATGGTATCATCAACGCTTACCCGATAGAGATATCATATTAAGCAGCTATAGTGCAGTACAAGTAATTGATGCTACACCAGTAAGCTTAAATAGCAACTTTGGCTTAAATTTATAATGTTAGTTTGGAATATATTTAATGTGTTGAATTGCTACTCCTAATATATATACATGCTAAATTATATCGCAAAAGTTATTTTTAGCAAGGTTTAATTTAATTTTATATAGCTGAATGTTGTATTTAATTAAACTTTAAATTGTAAATGATTGTTTAATAATAAATTTTAAATTAAACCTTACATTGTTTTTATTTGAAGGTAATTCAAATATGGAAAATTTTAATGTTGGCTTTGCCTCCAGAATGCAGGAAGTAGTGGATATTCTCGGCAGTGTATCTGAGTTGTCCAGAAGAGTAGAGGTAGCGTACCCAACAGCATCAAAATGGGTTAGAGACGGAGCAGAACCCAGTACTACCAATCTGATAAAAATAGCTCGTGTTGCACAGGTAGAAATAAAATGGCTGGCAACAGGCATAGGGCCAAAATTTGACCAGAAAAATGCAAAGTATTACGCAGAACTGCCTAATCCACTGGCAAAGAATACGCCTATCGGTGAAACCGATTGTGGTTATGGCAACCATCCTCATGCAGTCTGTGCCAGCGATTATGCATTTATTCCAGTATGTTCAACCGAAAACCCGGATAATATTGAAGCCACAGAAGGCAAAGCAATGTGTACCATTGCCTTTAACCGTAACTGGCTGGAAAATTATCTGAATGTAGATCCGCAAAAACTCAGTACCCTGATTGTCAAGGATGACAGCATGACCGGTGTGCTAAACGATGGCGATCATGTGCTGATTAATCACAGTAAAAAAGCTGGAGGCGATGGCCTGTATGTGTTACGCATAGGAAAGAATATTCTGGTAAAACGTACACAACTCAAACCAAATAATCAATTGCTGGTAACATCAGCCAATAATGCTTATGAACCATTCACTATCGATTTGGCTAATAGCGAACAGGATTTTGAAATTATCGGCAAAGTAGAGTGGTTTGGTCGCAAGATCTAAACCGCTGAAGTATGCTATATCTGGTTGTATGCATTGTAGCTGGTAAACCAGAAACCACTAATTAAACCCGAATAAAGTCTGTTTATCGGTTATAGTGATTTTTATATAATTAGAAAGATACAGCATAGCGCTTGCCTGCACCGAAAAGCAGATGCATGCAGATATGTGCTACTAAAAGCATGTTCATTAATGTGTGCAGATCAGGCCGGTGGTGTGTCAATCATCCATAGCACATTAAATTATGCTGATTTTTATTGCCTGAACCAGCCGCGGCAGACTGCTCAAGCAATAGAGTTTGCAGGCAAGCATTGTGCAGCTATCGCTGCTATTGGCCGACCAGAGCGCTTTTTTCAGGCATTACAAACTTTAGGCATTGATTTGAAGCAAACCATTGCGTTGGACGACCATGTCGTGATTAAACCAGCAGACTGGCCTGAGGCGGATGTGATATTTATTACCGAAAAGGATGCAGTTAAGCTGACTATGCCTTTGCAACATAATTGCTGTTAGTGGCAACGGATAGAACCAATACACTTAATGGCATAGTTAGTTATGATTATCAAATCGATTTTCTATCGGGCTGATTTACTGCTTTCAACATATCAGACTAATTGTGCCAAACAAGTTTTTCAACTTCAGATACAGAAATAATACCGGTACATCAATAGTGGGCTTAAAACTTCATACTGACTTTAAGCACTAAATTTCAGGCCATTACCATCACTTTTTCCAATAAATATTTATCATTTAAATAGAAATTGTGTGAATCTTTGCACAGTGCAGGCCATTCGATCTGTGCCTGATAGCCCAATTCAATCAGCCTAGCGTAGCTGACTGTCCTTACTGCCACGCCGGTTATATAAACTGAATGTTTTCTGTATTTCCTTATCACGTTCGGTTTGACAGCCAACACAAAAGCGCACGCCCTGAATTGCCTGACGGCGTGCTAATGGAATAGCTTCACCACACTCTTCACAAAATTCTGCACTTTCTGTTGCCTGTTCCATCTGCTGGCGTACATGATTGAGGGCATCTGCTATTGTGCTCTCTATCTGCTGGTTTACAGCATCATCTGAAGCCCATCCACTAGCCATAATAAATTCCTTTAAATATCAGGGTATTGAAATGGGGTTGTTCATTTGATTTTCAATATACTGCTGATTAATATCGTTATTGTCAGACTGGATGCTTAGATAAAATCATTGCCGCAGCCATCAAGAAAAAACACAAGATAAACGGACAATGCCGGCTGCGAGTAATGATTGGTCTGAAATGATTAAAATGAGCGCCGAGAAACGATGATTGTTGTAGTTGAAAGCGATTGTGACCCATTTATCCGCGCGGCAGTTATAGTGTTTTGTACAAATCTTATTAAATAAAATTTGATATACAATGGGTTACATTATATTTTGTATCGATTGTCATATTGCTGTGTTACTTTGTAGTGAAACAGCGCCTGTTAATTATTCAACCCATTTGCTGACAGGGCAGGCTTGAAAGACAAATAATTGTAAATTTAGAAAATAATCATTCAAACCATCAATTTTAAAATCATTCCTGAATTTTCCACTGGCCAGTTTACAGTAACAGGCAGTTGATATTGTGTATTTGGCATATATTGATTATTTGCTAGTAAAAGTTAAATAAACATATCTAAATCATATATTTATTTACTTCTGGCTGGATTGCAATATGCGCTATGGTTTTATAGACTGATTTTGATTTCTCTTGTTAAATCAAAATATTGTTGAAAAGGATGCGAATCATGGATGCGCTGAAATTTAAGGAATGTGTAGAAGCATGTAACTGTTGTATAGCCTTGTGCCAGTATTGCTCAACAGCCTGTCTACAGGAAGATGATGTCAAAATGATGGCTAAATGTATCAGTCTGGATCTGCAATGTGCTGAAATGTGTGCCCTTGCGGTTAATTTTATGTGTAAGAACAGCGCTTTTGTCCCACAGGTATGCCAGCTATGTGCTCAACTATGCCGCGCTTGTGCGCAGGAATGCGGGCGGTTTGATATGGGGCACTGCCAGCGCTGTGCCGAAGCCTGCAATGCCTGTGCAGACAAATGTATGGCTATGGCGGCCTGATTCATTTACTAATCATCCGGCCATTGTTGCAGACAATGGCTTTTAGTTATGGACTAAATAATTAAGCATAAATATACTTTTTATCTAAAAAAAAGGGTTTTAGAAAAATATTGATTCTTGTTCAATTTCCTATTATTATACCTCATATTGATGTCTACAAATAGGAAATTTATGTTTAATCTAACAGTAGTTGAACCTTTATTTGATTCAATTTTTATCAGTGATAAAAATCAGGTTCGCAAAGAATTATTTGATATTGATTCACGATTAACTCCAGAATTTTTTGTAGAAGTAGTTTCGGCAGCATTACTTAAGGTTCATGATACTAAATCTCACTATTTCCCAAAATTTACTTTTAATAAAATATTGCCAGACTATATTGTGGCTTCAATGCGTGAAAAGTTATTACCTTTTGGGTGGGTTTCACGTGAAGGGCGTGGTGAAATAGCTTATACTATTACTCCTGATAGATGTAGTGCACTATATGTATGTACTGGAACTAAAGATGTAGCTGTTGAATATGCTTGTCCTTGTAATACTGCGAGAAAAGGTTCTGAATTAAGTAAAGCACTTTCACAATCAGAATTTTATTTTGATCATAAAACCAAAATTTTTGTACTTTTGTTTCATCACGATTCAGAAGAGTTAAAAATGGAACTATCGATTCCAGCTGATTTTAAAAATGGGTATGTTAAAGCGTGGAAGAAACGAATTCTTTTACCAAGCATAAGTTTCAATTCTGTTAGTGACAGACTTATCGCACGAATACCTGACCCTGTGAAAGCTGAAAAGATTGAAATTAGTCGAAAGATAGGTTCTAGTAAGTAATTTGAATAGGTGTAATTATGTTTAATCCACGTCGGCTTGAATTTGCTTTAGACCGGCGCGGGCTATCTAAGGCTGCGCTTGCAGATGCATTAGGTGTTACTACCAGAACAATTAGTAATTATTTAGCTGGTATTAGTGAGCCTGATCTGCAATTGTTGGGGAGAATTCTGCAATTCTCTCCTGATTTTTTTGTTATTAATGATGATTTACCAGTACTCAGTGATCATCAGGTAAGTTTTCGAGCTAACTCTAAAACTTCTAACCGATTAAAACGTTTGGCATTAACTTACGGTATTATTGCTTTTATGCTAAATGATTGGTTTGATGAGCGTTTTGAGCTTAAAAAAACTGATTTGCCAGATTTATCGGACTACAGCCCTGAGACAGCTGCACACGTGCTTAGGTCTGAATGGGGATTAGGTATTCGACCTATTGCAAATATGGTGGAATTACTTGAGTCAAAAGGAATTAGAGTCTTTTCTTTGGCGATTGAAGCTATAGAAGTAGATGCTTTTTGCACTTGGAACAGAAATATACCTTTTGTTTTTTTGAATAATAAAAAATCAGCCGAACGTAGTAGATTTGATTCTGCTCATGAACTTGGGCATCTTGTTCGCGATGTTTATAGTATGAAACATGACCTGTATTCATCAAACAATAATAATGATGCGGGACCATTTTGTGAATGTAGTGTGAATGACAATAGGACTATCGAAAAAAATGCAAATGAATTTGCTTCAGCATTTCTCATGCCTAAAGATGCTTTATTGCCCTTTCGTAATCAATCAATAAACAGCATTGAACAGCTACTTAAATTAAAATCAGTTTTTGGAGTTTCAATAGCAGCGCTAGCTTATAGATTATATAAACTGGAAATAATTTCGGAATGGACATACGCAAGAGTATTAAGTCCCCAAATAGCTAAATTGGGGTATAGAAAAAAAGAACCTCAACCTATGCGTAGAGATACTTCTAAAGTATGGCCACAATTATTTAATTATTTGGATGAAGATAAAATATCAATTAAGGATATTGCAAATGAATTAAATATTGATTCTAATGATATTGTAGATTTGACTTTTGGTTTGGTAAGCAATAAACCTCATTCTATGTATCATCTAAAGTTGATTAAGTAAATATAATGTAAAATATATAACTTTAATTTATAAATTTAGTGTGTTAAATTTCTAAAGAAAAAGGTTAGTAATTTATGCTTACTAACCTTTTTCATTTAAGACTAGTGTAGTTTATTTTAATTCTAGCACATCCTGCATATCAAATAATCCCTGCTGATGCTGGCGCAGCCATACTGCTGCACGGACAGCACCATTGGCAAAAGTAGCGCGGCTGGAAGCTTTGTGACTGATTTCCACACGTTCGCCATCGGTAGCAAACAGGGCAGTGTGGTCACCAACAATATCACCAGCACGAATAGTGGAAAAGCCGATGGTTTGTGGGTCGCGAGCTCCTGTGTGTCCTTCGCGGCCATAAACTGCGCAGGTTTTCAGGTCACGGCCAAGGGCATCGGCAATCACTTCGCCCATGCGCAGCGCAGTGCCAGAAGGGGCATCTACTTTGTGACGATGATGCGCTTCTATAATTTCAATATCGTAGCCTTCGTTTAACACGCGTGCTGCGGTATTAAGCAGGGCAAAGGTCAGGTTTACGCCCACGCTGAAATTGGGCGCAAACACAATAGCCGTTTTTTCAGCAGCATCAGAAATGCGCTGTTTGCCAGCCTCATCAAAGCCGGTGGTGCCGATCACGTCCTTAACACCGAGGCGTTCGCAAATAGCCAGATTGCTGAGTGTGGATTCCGGTTTGCTGAAATCAATCAGTACATCGGTATTGTCCAGTACTTTTTCGGGGTCGTGACAAATGCTCACGCCAAGTTCCAGCCCGATGGCAAAGCCGGCATCCAGTCCGATAGCCGGTGAGGCATTGTGTTCCAGTGCACCACTTAATACACAATCGTGCCGCTGGCTGATACTTTGAATAAGGGCTCTGCCCATGCGGCCGTTGGCACCGGCAACAGCCACTCTCAAGCGAGATGTAGACATAAGTTACTCCGTTTTTTCAGGCACAGCAGTGGTTATTGGCTGCGGTTGTGCAGTGATGACATCACCTTCGGCATGAATCAGTTTGCCATTAGCATCAAAATAAAGAGTCAGTTTTCTTTCTTCCTGAATCTCGCTGGCGCGGGTAATTACATACAGATAATCCCAGCGGTTGGCATGAAACGGGTCGCGCAGTAATGGTGTGCCAAGCAGCATTTGTACCTGCTCACGGCTCATGCCGGGCTGTAATGAATTCACCACATTCTGGTCAAGTAATTCATTACCCTGAATGATTTTGAGTTTGTACGACGGGATTTGTGCCAGTTTGGTTGTAGAGCAGGCACTCAGGCCGAGAGCGGCCACTGCCAGCAGGCAGTATATTTTTTTCATGCTGATACCTCGGAGCTGGGACGAAACAGTTAGCAATGGCGATGGCGACATTGTATGACACCCAGTGGGCAATTGCCTTAAAAGTGCGTATTATAGCGAGTATTATCATCTAGTGGTGAAATAAGCATCATGAATAACAATGTAGCTCAACTGAAAGATAACGGTTTAAAGGTGACAGGGCCCAGACTGAAGATTCTGGAGCTATTTGAAGCTCAGCCCGAAGAGCACCTGAGTGCAGAAGATGTATACCGGCGCCTGCTGGATGAAGGGGTTGAAATCGGCGTAGCCACCATTTACCGCGTACTTACCCAGTTTGAACAGGCCAATATTTTGTTGCGCCACCATTTTGAAACCGGCAAGGCAGTTTATGAACTGAATCGTGGCGGCCATCATGACCATCTGGTTTGTATTAAATGTGGCAAAGTAACTGAGTTTTGCAGTGAAGAAATTGAAACACTGCAAAAGAAAATTGCCGACGATAACGGCTACCGTATTGTTGACCATGCGTTGTATATGTATGGTGTGTGTGGCGAATGTCAGCAGTTTGAGAGTAAACACTTCTGAACTGAATAAGGGCAGGATGTGCGTGTATGAATCAGCCTGAATACCGGCCATGTATTCCGGTGCTGTGTAGTGAAAATCTGGATTTTCCTGATATAGAGCCTGCGCAGAGCCAGCGTGATGGTCTGGTAGCCATCGGCGGTGATTTAAGCCCGGCACGAATACTGGCCGCCTACCGGCGAGGTATTTTTCCGTGGTATGCGCCAGATGAACCAATTATGTGGTGGGCTTTTGCGCAGCGGATGGTATTGCTTCCGGCTGAATTGAAAATCAGCCGTTCGCTAGCGAAAAATCTGCGTAATAAACCCTATGCGGTAACGATGAATTATGCTTTCCGGCAGGTTATTACCAACTGCGCGCAAACGCCACGTAATGGCCAGAACGGCACATGGCTGGTGCCGGAAATGCAACAGGCGTATTACACGTTGCATCAACAGCAGCATGCCTGTTCATTTGAATGCTGGTATCAGAACGCGCAGGGGCAGGCTTTTCTGGCAGGCGGTTTATACGGCGTGTTGCTTGGGCAGATATTTTATGGGGAATCCATGTTTGCCCATGCTGGCGACGCTTCCAAAATTGCCTTTGTCCATGCTGTACATTATTTGCAGCAGCAGGGTGTACCGCTGATTGACTGTCAGGTTTATACCGATTATTTGGCCAGCTTCGGTGCGCGGGAAATTCCGTTTACTGATTTTGCCGCCTGTCTGCATCAGTTTAATGCACAGCCACTGCCACTGCCTGTTAAGCCACAGGTACTGGCCGACAATGGTGTTATCCCTTTACCCGGCGATAGTCCTTACCTGAATCATTGATTATAGGAATACTTTATGTCTTTACAACAAGTGATTGAAACTGCTTTTGAAAATCGTTCCGAAATTACCCCTTCTTCTGTAACTGCGGAAGTAAAAGAAGCGGTAGCAGAAACTTTGCAGCAACTGGATAGCGGCTGCCTGCGTGTGGCTGAAAAACAGGGCAATCAGTGGCAGGTTAATGAATGGGCGAAAAAAGCAGTATTACTGTCATTCCGAATCAGTGACAATGTCATTGCCGATGATGCGGTAAACCGCTATTTTGACAAAGTGCCCACCAAGTTTGCCGGCTGGAGCGCGGCTGATTTTCAGCAGGCTGGTTTTCGTGCTGTGCCGGGCGCAGTGGTGCGTGCTGGCAGCCATATCGGTAAAAATGTGGTGCTGATGCCTTCATTTGTGAATATAGGTGCATTTGTTGATGAGGGCACCATGGTAGACACATGGGCAACTGTAGGTTCATGCGCCCAGATTGGTAAACATGTTCACCTCAGTGGGGGCGTGGGAATTGGCGGCGTACTGGAACCTTTGCAGGCTGCACCAACCATTATTGAAGATAACTGCTTTATCGGTGCCCGTTCTGAAATTGTTGAAGGGGTGATTGTTGAAGAGGGCAGCGTGATTTCCATGGGCGTGTTTATTGGCCAGTCCACTAAAATCTACGACCGTGAAAGTGGTGAAATCACTTATGGCCGTGTGCCAGCCGGTTCTGTAGTCGTGTCTGGCAGCCTGCCGGCCAAAGATGGCAGCCATAGCCTGTACTGTGCTGTGATTGTGAAAAAAGTGGATGCCAAAACCCGTGCCAAAACCAGCGTGAATGAATTATTGCGTGGTATTTAAGCTTAAATCTGTTTGCAATAAATAAAAGCCTCTTACTACCAGTAAGAGGCTTTTATATTGGGATGGGCAGATTACATATCTGGCAAAATCCATCGTATTGATTTTATCAATCTAAGACCGACGGATGGACCGATTGATTTTGCTGGCCATCAGCGAGGCAACAGTCAATAATGCACCTACCAGTATCTTGTTACGCCAGCGTTTGGGTTTATTGGCCAGTTTCAGTGCCAAACCACCAGCCGGAATTTTATCCACGATATTCAGTGAACGCTGCCACAGGTTTGATTTAGTGGCATGATTACCATTTTTAAGCTGTTCGGCCAATAGTTTTAATCGCGCACCTTGTGCCTGTAGGTTAAGCAGCTCACGTTGCTGTGCTATATTCCGCTTACCGAATTTACTCATATTCAGTGTTCTCCATTAGCCTTGGCATTGCTTGTGTGTTTGAGATAGCTTATATCTTTATTTATGGCTGCGAATGTTTCAGTCATAAACTGACTTTGTTTGCGCAGTAATTTAACAATCAGAATGGTCAGAAGCAGGATTAAAAGTAAAAACAGAATGGCAATGCCAAAAAACACCCATACTTTGGCCTGTGGTGTGAGTAGGGTATTCAGACCGAATAACAGACTGATAAAGCCCAGAAAAAACACCACCCCAGCCAGCACCACAAGCACCATCAGTACAATAATACTTTGTAGCTGGGCAATGGCATCCAGCCGCAGCATACGTGCACGAATCCACAATAACTCGCTACCGTATGTCAGCCAGATTTTTAGCTTGCGCAAATCGCGGCCAAGATTACCTATACTCATGCCATGGTATCCGTTTAAGAGTGAATCATATTCAGGCAATTGGTATGTTTACCGTATTGCCTGAATGTAGCCTGTGCTGGCAGTGTTCAGCGTTTGCAGCGTCCCAGCATAACACCGGCAATAAAGCCAGCCGCGGCGGCGATGCCCATGGCGTAATATGGCTGTTCATGTACCAGCTCATCGGTGCGTTCGGCTGTGGCACGGGCTTTTTCGGCCAGTGTGCTTTCCAGATCGCTCAATTTGGATTTGGTATTACCCAGTTTTTTGCGTAGCTGGTCTTTCAGCTCCTTGGCCTGATCAGAACCATTGTCACTGGCGTTGTCATATAAATCTTCAACTTCATCCAGCACAGAGCGTACTTCTTTCATTAAATCTTCTTTTTGGGAATCAAAATCAGCCATGATCATTCTCCTAACAAGTGGCGTCAAAATACTGACAATATCAAAATCAACAGCCAGCTTAACCTGTGTCGTGCAGCAAACAGACTGCCAGTTTTGTTGCAATATCGGTTAAAATAATTATTGGCTGCTAACATCTGTTACACAAGAACTACCTTAGCACAAGGATATGTTTTTGCACAGATATTGATCTGTTAGCAATTGACCGTTTTAATGGGGATGGATAATGAGCGAGCTGGCGTTAGAGAAAATATATTCGGGTAAAGTACGGGATTTGTATGCAATTGACGGGCAGCACATGCTGATGGTCGCCACTGATCGCTTATCCGCTTTTGATGTAATTTTACCTGAACCTATAACAGGAAAAGGCGAAATTCTTACCCAGATATCCAATTTCTGGTTTAAAAAACTGCAACATATCATGCCAAACCATTTTACTGGTGCAACAGTTTATGATGTGCTGCCACGCGAGCAGGCGGATAAAATTGCCAAACGAGCAGTCGTAGTGAAAAAGCTGACACCGCTGAAAATCGAAGCCATTGTCCGCGGTTATCTTTCCGGCAGTGGCTGGCGCGATTATCAGCAGACAGGTGCGGTTTGCGGCATTCAGTTACCGGCAGGATTGCGCGAAGCCGAACAGTTGCCGGAAGTGATTTTTACCCCATCCAGCAAAGCTGCTGTAGGCGACCATGATGAAAACATCAGTCTGGCACAATGCACCACCTTGCTGGGTGAAGAACTGACCAGACAGGTAAGCACCAAAGCGATTGAGCTGTATACCGAAGCAGCCACTTATGCCCGTAGCAAAGGCATTATTATTGCTGACACAAAATTCGAATTCGGTTTGGATGAGAATGGTACATTAACTTTAATGGATGAAGTGCTTACTCCTGATTCCAGCCGTTTCTGGTCGGTAGATAACTATCAGGTTGGTACCAATCCACCTTCATTTGACAAACAGTTTATTCGAGACTGGCTGGAGGCATCCGGCTGGAATAAACAGCCGCCAGCACCGCAAGTACCGGCCGACATTATTGCCAAAACACTGGCTAAATATCAGGAAGCACTGCATTTACTCGCAGAAGTGTAAGTATTTATTCAGAGTGGCAGATAAACAGCCTAGTCAGTAACTGCTTGTGATGTGATAAATAGCTGACAGGAATATTCCGGCTGGAATATAACATGCCAGTACGTGAAAATAGCAAACACAGTATTGGCTGGGCGAAGAGCGAATTAATTGCTGCTATTCATGATTAAAGAAATAAGTGGTTGGCCATGCAAGCCAGCCATCATCACTGATTCCTTTTAAGGAAATTCTGCTTTAACCAGACAGATATTATCCGTATGCTTACTAGGATTTAACATTTACCCAGTGTTAAAAGCAAAACTTAGCCTTAGCAGGAAGCATTTGTTTTAAACAACACCCGTATTAGCCGGCCACGTGCCGGTTTTTTTATCTGCATTCCGGCAGATTGAATTCATTAATATTTACTTAATATAGGTCGTAATTAAAGAAAAAGAGTAAAGAATATCTCCGCAACAGAAAAATTACGGTTACAACCTTGCATCGTGCGCAATTTCAAAGACCAGCACTTACAAACGAGCAATATATACGCGCATCTGCATCAGATTTTTTACAGCAATGTACAATTATCTGCGTTACCGATTTGCCATTGCGTGACCAGATTCATACTGTTTGGCAGCAGGAGGGAGCACAACGGTGACTTACCGGCTTTTGTGTGTTTGACCCGTATCGCAAGCATCACATCTGTACCCAGCTTGGTTTGGCCGATGATGGCTCAATCAGTACAGATATTTTTATTCTGGGCATAGAAAATACCATGATTGCGGCACTGAGCATGACTATCGCCGCTGAATGCATGGAATTGCGTAGCGTATATCTGGCTAGTATTCAAAAAGATATCCGCCAGATTATCCAGATGCCCCACCTGCCCAAACAGGCTTTTACAATAGCCATGCCGATAAGTGTTGCCACTCATCTGTTCTGAACACAAACATCGTATGGCATTGGCAATGCATTCATTTCAAAATCATAATCAGGACATATTCAATCTGGCCGATTTTGCTGCATACAATGAAATTGTGCAGATCTATAAAGATGTGTGCGGCAGTGAATAGCGCATTGATGTATATACTACGCAAATAGCCAGCAAGTTAGCATGTAAACATTATAAATGTAGTGATATATTATCCGTCCTTCACAAACAGGGTTTTTGCGTTCTTTAAATAAAACATAAATCCTGCCATACATATATAATACGCCTGCACAGACCTCACTGTGTGTACGGTTAAACCGGTCTGCTCAGTGAGCTTGTATTTTTGCCAGCAGCTCCTTACAGTACAGTGCTGGCTTACTTATCCACAATACCAGCTTACTTAGCAGATTCCTGATACTCTGCTGATTAACGCTGGCGTGAACAAATATACGTAGCCGGCGCTTATCCAGTTACCAAACAGGCGCCCACCAACCCATGTTATCTGATGATGGAAACCACCATGCCACAACATCCTTATCGCCGTTTACGTCCCGCACGCCATGAATTACCGGAAGTAGGCATATCCGAATCAGGTAACATCCGTTCCTTGCATCTGGGTACGCCTACCATTCAAAGCTCAATGAATGTAGATAATCCGGCCGAGCTGGTACTGTCATACAGTCGTGCCATGATGGCCTGGCTGCTGTTTGTCGATGATATGCCGCAGCATATTACCCAGATTGGGCTGGGCGGTGGCTCATTTGCGCGCTGGATTGATGCCTATCTGCCTGATACCAGCCAAACTGCTGTTGATATCAATCCGCAGGTCATCAGCATTGCGCGCAGTATGTTTGAATTGCCGTTTGAAGGTGAAAAATTCGAAATTATCGAAGACGATGGTGCCGAATACATCAAAGTATTACGAGGCAATACCGACATCATTCTGGTAGATGGCTTCGATGGCGAGCAGATTATAGACAGTCTGGTAGCTGAACCATTTTTTGCTGATTGCCGTCAGGCACTCAGCGAACATGGCATCTTTGTCACCAACTGGTGGCAGGGTGACAAACGTTTTCAAACCTTTGTACGCCGCCTGCGCGAAGTATTTGACAACCGTGTGCTGATGGTGCCGGCAGAAACCCATGGCAATATTGCCGTACTGGCCTTTCAGCAGCCACCATTACTGCGCGACTGGGATAAGCTGAAAAAACGTGCCGGGCAGCGCGCCAGCCAGTTTAATCTGGATTTACCCGCCATGCTGGCTGCCATAAAAGCTCAGCAGGTACACGGCAATCGTCCGCTGTCATTTAATGATTAAATAACCTCACGCTGGCGCACCAACTCGCACTGCCAGCGTAAACAGGCAGAAAGAATAAAGGAAAACCCGTGAGTTATTATGCCAAACATCTGTTTGTCTGCACCAATCGCCGTGATAACCCGTGCCGCCAGAGCTGCGGTGACGATAACGTCGGTGCCGATGCAGTTGATTACCTTAAAGGCCATGCTAAAGCAATGGGGCTGATGGGCGTGGGTAAACTGCGCATCAGCAGTGCCGGCTGCCTCGGACGCTGTGATGAAGGGCCAGTTATGGTACTGTATCCGCAGGGGCGCTGGTATACCTATGTAGACGAAAGTGATTTACAGGAAATTCTCGATGAAGAACTGGCTAACGACCGTGTCGTTACCCGTTTATTAATGGATAAACCCGAAAGTAGCGAGTAAACCCGATGCTAAAGCAACAACCCAACATCTGGATTAACGGGCCGGCAGGACGGCTGGAAACCATCTATCTGCCGGCACAGGGCACCGCCCGTGGTGTAGCCGTGATTAATCATCCTAACCCATTACAGGGCGGGCTGAATACCAACAAAGTCGTACAGACTGCTGCCAAAGCACTTACCGGACTGGGCTTTTACTGCTATCTGCCCAATCTGCGCGGTGTGGGCAACAGCGATGGCGAGCATGATTATGGCCGCGGTGAAGTAGCAGACTGCCTTGCTGTAGTTGATTTTGCCCGTTCCCAGCATCCAGAAGTGAACAAACTGGTGTTGTCCGGCTTTTCCTTTGGCGGCTATGTTGCCTTATTCAGCGCCTTAACTGCCCGTCCGGATGCCTTACTGCTGATGGGGCCTGCGATTGGCATGTATCCTGTTGATGCACCCAATGCCTACAATCCAGCCACCACCTTGCTGATTCATGGTGAAAAAGACGAAGTAGTACCACTGCAAAACAGCATGAACTGGGCAGAGGCGCAGGATTTACCTGTACTGGTTGTGCCGGGCTCCGGCCATTTTTTCCATGGCAAACTGATTTTGCTGCGCCAGTGGATTGAGCGGCTGTTTCCAGCGTTACTGGTTGAATAATAAAAATATTACTACCCTGAATGCTTAAATAAAATATAAGTAATTAAATATCAATACACTGATTTTAAAAGAGTTGTTCAGGGTAAATCAGAATTTACCTGCTCAGAATCTTATATTGGCAAGCACACCTATTAAACAATATAGCCAACAGCTGAAAATAGGCAAGCCAATATAAAATTAATAAAGCACGCTATCAGTTGATTACAGAATGTGCAGTACGCATCAATTCCTGATTTAAAATCACATCTGCATAAAATTGACGATTAGATAGATAAACGGCTATTAATGATTTTATGCATTAGCGTTACCAATAGCGTCAACTATATCATATATATATATCTTTTCTCGTTCAAAATCATGCCCCTCAACACCAAAAACCGATGCGTAGGCAATCATACCTTCAAGTATTAACATAATCAGGCAAGCCGCCTGCTCACATGCTGCGGTTCCGCCCAGCCATTGAGCAATTGAAGCCTGCATCCATTGTTTGTGTTCTCTAACAATAGAGCATATTTCTTCACTCCTATTGCCATATTCAGCCTGAGCACGCACAAACATGCAACCGCGATAGTCGTCATCATTAAACCACCTGATATGCCATGAAATAAGCGCATTAATTTTATCTTTTTTCTCCGAAAATACCGCAATCACATCTGTAAGTGACTTTTTAAAAAAAGCATTCCTCCTAAGTAATACTTTACTCACCAGCCCATTTTTGTCACCGAAATATTTATATAACGTTCGTTTCGATACTCCTGCACGTTCTGCAACGAGCTCCAGACTAACAGTGCAGTAACCAAATTCATTAAACAGTGATTCAGCAGCAGCAAGTATCTTATCAATAATTTCAGATTTCATTATTTTGACGTTTTTAGCATATTTTTTAATTTTATCACAATAACACCAATTTGGTTAATTATAAATATTATTTGACCATTTGTGGTTTTAAAAATACAATAAGTAAACGTAATCGTTTACTTATTGTATTTATTTGAACAATAATGTTTACTTATTCATTACAGGAGGAACTCATGTTAGTAAAAATTAAAGGGGGAGAGGCCATGCAGCCCCGACCTAATGCAGTAGCGATATTGAGAGGTTTTACTGGTGGCACTTTTGGAATTTTCGTGTTACTCCTGATAACTTACTGGAGCGGTACTTTAGCAATCATGGCTCCATTTGGTGCAACATGTGTATTATTATTTGCCGTACCTAAAGCACCATTAGCCCAGCCAAGAAGTGTTATCGGGGGGCATTTTATCTCGGCTTTAGTAGGGATTTTGTTCATCAATTTATTTGGTAATGGAATACTATCCATAGCATTAGCGGTTGGCATATCCATTGCTTTAATGCAATTTTTACGTGTAGTCCATGCCCCTGCGGGTGCAAATCCCATTCTTATCATGATGTCAGGAATCACTGACTATTCATTCTTGTTGACACCCGTACTGATAGGTTCAGTTCTGTTAGTTCTTGTCGCTTTAATAGTCAATAATATCGGAACCGGAACCCATTGGCCCTGTTATTGGCTGGGCTATCGTTCAGGTATGGATAACAAACATATAAAATCAAAAGGGGATTAGCATGCCTGTATAGTTTGGCAGAGTGGTTAATAATATATTACGCCAATTAATATAAAGCAGTGAAACACATAGCGAATTTTCTACTTGATTTATGCGCCAGATATATGATACTAACAATTGAGCACTAAAATAATTTATATCTGGGGAATCCACAGCCTGAAATGGAGGGGCTGGTTTGCCAGAGCACAGGTAAATAACCAGATCACCTGCCGCGAATTAATTGCTCAGTGTGCAGCATACATTACCTGCCATAGTTCAATTGGCCGTGGCTAATATGGCAATCACCAGCAGCAGGCTGGTTCTGGATGATTTTGAATACCGTATAAGGAGAAAATTAATGACTGGATTGCTTGTTAGATATTTATCAAGTGAAATGATAGGAAATCATCTGAAGGCAAAGCCACGACTATTAACACTAGGTGAAATGGCCATGGTGACCTCGGTATTTAAAGCAGCGATTACGCTTACAGACGTACGGGTTCGCAAAGGTCCTATCCTGCCTCTTCAAGGCGAGTATGCAGTAACTCCAATGGGTGAAATATACTGGCCAACAAAAGAGTATTTAGAAGATTATTCCCTTGAAAAGATCGACGACAAGCATTTTTTTATGCATGAAATGGTACACGTCTGGCAATATCAGATGGGAATGTGGGTAGCTCTGCGGGGAGCGTGTAGCTTATTAGTAGATTACCACTATGCATTAACAGACGACAAAGTATTATCCGATTATGGTATGGAACAACAGGCATCTATTATTGCTGATTATTATATTCTAAGAGATTTTGGCTATGACCATTGGTTAAGAAAAACAAAGCAGAAATACAAAGGAAATAAACCCAGAAACAAACAACTTGTACAAGATTTGTGGCTAAAAATGTATGAAAATACCTTGCGTTTATTTTTAAAAAATCCAAAAGATAAAAAGGCGTTATTCGGATGAAACAAAGGTATATTTATTGGTTACTGATGTTTTTAATCTTACCATTGCTTGTAAGTTGTATTTCTTACAATGTTCCAGATATTGTTCTGAAAGACGATGGTCAGCCATGCATCAGTATACCATCGGATGAAGATTTCTTTAGAAGAAATAAACAATTTAAGATTATATTCACAGATGTATTTCAAACAGGGATTGGGGAACTCTGGTCGAAAGATTATCAGTATTCTTCAAAACCGTATTATGTAAAGACACAAGAGTGCTTACGCTTTGACTATCATTTTCAAAATAATATTACCTATTCGGTCGGTTTTACCTCAACAGAAAAAGGAACTGATGAAAATAAGTCATGGTCTAGACATATGCGTATTAAAAAAAATAAGGATGGGACTTTGCAATTACTACTTGATGAGCATGCCAGAGATGTAACTCAATAATGCTTCAAAAGAACAGGGTGATGATATTTGGCATACAGTAACAAAGCAAAAATACAAAGGAAACAAGCCTAAAAACAAATAACTTGTACAAGACCTCTGGCTAAAAATGTATGAAAATACTCTGCATTTATTTTTAAAGAATCCACAAGATAAAAAGGCGTTATTCGGATGAAACATATTCACTGGCTGCTGATAACTTTGCTTTTAGGCATAATAACAGGTTGTTTTGTGCATTGTAATATGCTTTATACGCCGGATATTGTTCTCCAAGACAGTGGCCAACCATGTATAAGCATACCATCGAATGAAGATTTTTTTAAGAGAAATAAAAAATTTAATATTATAGATACTGGTGTATTTCAAACAGGGGTTGGGGAACTTTGGTCCAAAGACTATCTGGATCTTTCAAAACCATATTATGTAAAGACTAAAGAGTGCTTACGTTTCAACTATCATTTCCAATATAACATTACCTATACGATACATTTTATGTCCACAGAAAAAGGAGATAATATAAATAAACCATGGCTTAGAGATATGCGTATAAAAAAAAATAAGGATGGGACTTTGCAATTATTACTTGATGAGTATGCCAGAGATGTAACTCAATAATGCTTTAAAAAAAATGGGGGTGATGATATTTGGCATACAGTAACAAAGCAGAAATACAAAGGAAACAAGCCTAAAAATAAATAACTTGTACAAGACCTCTGGCTAAAGATGTATGAAAATACCCTGCATTTATTTTTAAAGAATCCACAAGATAAAAAGGCGTTATTCGGATGAAACATATTCACTGGCTGCTGATAACTTTGCTTTTAAGCATAATAACAGGATGTTTTGTGCATCGTAATATGCTTTATACGCCAGATATTGTTCTCAAAGACAGTGGCCAACCATGTATAAGCATACCATCGAATGAAGATTTTTTTAAGAAAAATAAAAAATTTAATATCGTAGAAACAGAGATAGTTCAAACTGGTGTTGGACAGTTATCATTGAAATATTATCATGATCTCTCAAAACCGTATTATGTTAAAACCCAAGAATGCATTTATTTTGACTACCATTTTCAAAATAATATTACCTATTCGATCGGTTTTGCATCAACAGAAATAGGAGATGCTGAAAATAAACCATGGGTTAGATATATGCGTATTAAAAAAAATAAGGATGGGACTTTGCAATTATTACTTGATGAGCATGCCCGAGATGTAATTTAATAATGCTTTAAAAGAATAGGGTGATGATATTTAGCATAAAGTAATAAAGCAGAAATACAAAGGAAGTAAACCCAAAAACAAACAACTTGTACAAGATTTGTGGCTAAAATGTATGCAAATCCCCTGAGTTTATTTTTAAAGAATCCAAAAAATAAAAAGGCGTTATTCGGATGAAACGAAGATATATTTATTGGTTACTGATGTTTTTAATCTTACCATTGCTTGTAAGTTGTATTTCTTCGGGTCTTCCAGATATTGTTCTGAAAGACGATGGTCAGCCGTGTATAAGCATACCAGCAAATGAAGATTTTTTTAAGAGCAATAAACAGTTTAATGTCATGGCAACAGAGATAGGTCAAATCGGTGTTGGACTGTTATCATTGAAATATTATCATGACCCTTTAAAACCGTATTATGTTAAAACCCAAGAATGCATAAATTTTGATTACCATTTTCAAAATAATATTCCCTATTCAATCAGCTTTACGTCAACAGAAAAAGGAAAAAATAAACCATGGGTCAGATTTATGCGTATTAAAAAAAATAAGGACGGGACTTTGCAATTATTACTTGATGAGAATGCCAGAGATGCAACTTAATAATGCTTTAAAAGAATAGGGTGATGGTATTCGGCATACAGTAACAAAGCAGAAATACAAAGGAAACACGCCTAAAAGTAAACAACTTGTATAAAATCTATGGCTAAAGATGTATGAAAATATCCTGCATTTATTTTTAAAAAATCCACAAGATAAAAAGGCGTTATTCGGATGAAACAAAGATATATTTATTGGTCACTGATGTTTTTAATCTTACCATTGCTTGTAAGTTGTATTGCTTCAGGTCTTCCAGACATTGTTCTGAAAGATGATGGTCAACTATGCATCAGTATACCCTCGAATGAAGATTTTTTTAAGAGAAATAAACAATTTAATATTATATCTACAGATGTATTTCAAACAGGAGTTGGGCAACTTTGGTTGAAAGATTATCAGTATTCTTCAAAACCGTATTATGTAAAGACCCAAGAGTGCTTACGCTTTGACTATCATTTCCAAAATAATATTACCTATACGATCGGTTTTACCTCAACAGAAAAAGGCAATAATGAAAATAAGCAATGGCTTAGATATATGCGTATTAAAAAAAATAAGGATGGGACTTTGCAATTATTACTTGATGAACATACCCGAGATGTAACTCAATAATGCTTTAAAAGAACAGGATGATGGTATTTGGCATAAAGTAACAAAGCAGCGATTCAAAGGAGACAAGCCTAAAAATAAACAACTCGATACACTGTTGCTTTGCACTGCTAATAGGCATATATCTTGATATCAACAAGTGGCGAAATAACGCCGTTACACCATAACGGTGCTGGTTTGTTTTCTACTTTAGTATATTGTTTTCCATCTGTCGTTGCTTAAACTCTTCTCGTAAGCCAATCAGTTCATGTTCTTTCGGCCTGCGCCTATCTTTTGCCTTAAAAAGTCCGTTTTTGTTTGATTGATTTATCCAGTGGTCTAAAGCAGATAATGTCAAATCATGTTCTGGCACCTATTCAGTGCGTGATTTCGCTTGCTGATAAGGTTTAGCTGTTTATCCGTTGAAATCTGCTCTGGATGTTTGTTTTGCACGTTTTTTGATTTATCTTCTTTTTATAAAGCTAAGTTTAGTTTACCCGTTAGAGTAAATTATATGACTTGGTGTAGCCATTCCATGACAGTGAGAATTAACTCAGTTTTTTTGATGAGGTAGGAAATAATAAAGGCACTTACATAGTGGAACGCCAAAAATAACCCATAATCCAGCCGGGTCAAATTCTCCATCAGCCAAGGCAATTTTAGCTGTATTTAATAAATCATCTATGAAGAATGATAATTTTTTCATGAGTTGCCAAACGGGATGAACGAAAAATACTATTGCCTGACATATTGTGTAAATAACTATGAATAATGCAATGGAATGTAGGCGGCTATTTGATTTTGCAATTTGCATGGTTTGTGCTTTCTTTAACATACAACATATCTGTATGTTTCAATGCCATTTTTAAGTGTAACCAGTTTTAAAGAATATAACTGTTTCTATCATTATTATTAATGATATGGTACTAGTGAAAGCTATATCTTTAAAGTTATATTTTATTAATATTTATTTTTTATCAAGTGTGTGAGCAGTTGCTGTATTTTGATATGCCAGTGTATCGCTTTCTATTTATACAGCTCTTATATTTCGTATGCTGAATTGATTGGGGTTTTCAGGTTTTGGTCTGGTGATAATCTGACTTGATTTTTTTGGCCGGTGCGGCCATATTGGCTGATTATTTTGCTGGGATGGTAATGATGACAGAAAGTAAGATGGCTAAGGCAGATCAGTTGACGCGTTTTATGTTTGATGATTGTCCGGTGCGTGGTCTGCATGTGAATTTGCAGCAGGTATGGCGGCATGTGGCGCAGAATAAGGCTTATCCGAAGGCGATTCATCAGGCTTTGGGGGAGCTGACGGTAGCGGCGGTGTTGCTGGCCAGTAATTTGAAGTTTGATGGTAATCTGATTGTGCAGGTGCAAGGTAAGGGGGTGTTGAAAATGCTGGTGGCGGAAGCTACGTCAGCAGCAACCTGCCGGGCAACTGCGCGCTGGGATGAGTCTGCGGTAATTGATGAGAATATGAAGCTGGTGGATTTGCTGGGTGAGGGCGGCATGTTTGTGCTGACTTTGCAACCGGCTCAGGGTGAGTCATGGCAGGGGGTGGTGGAACTGGCCGGTGACAGTATTGCGCAGATGCTGATGAATTATATGGCGCGCTCGGAACAACTGGCGACTCATATTACGCTGGCGGCAGATGATGAGCATGCCAGTGGATTGTTGCTGCAAAGATTGCCAGAACAGGACATCGAGGAAGATAGCTGGACGGAATTGTCTGCGCTGGCTGGTACGCTTACTGGGGATGAGTTGTTGCAACTGGATGCTGAGACTTTGTTGTACCGGCTGTTTCATGAACATGAGGTAAGGCTGTTTGCGCCGCAGGATGTGGAATTTGCCTGTACCTGTTCCCGTGCCAAGGTGGGTGATATGCTGCTGTTGCTGGGTGGACAGGAGGTAGGTGAAGCGGTAGTGGAGCAGGGCAGTATTGAGGTGAATTGTGATTTCTGTTATGCGCGCTATGTGTTTGATGAGGCTGATGTGAATGCTCTCTTTGGCAGTGATGTTGTGGCAACGGCACAGCAGGAGCTGGCGGCGCGGCAGTTGAATCATTAGTACTGAGTTTGCAACAGAAAGCAGCCAGCGGGATTCGCTGGCTGCTTTTTTGCAGACAATCAATTCAAATAATAGCTTTATATTATTTTTGATAAAGGTCTGTATGCAGGTAGCGAAAATAAATTACGTCATTTTTTTCCAAAGCCATACTTGATATTATTGGCATAGGTTGTAAAAGAATTAATTGTATTTATCTTATCCTGAAAAGAGGCTTTACCTGATTGTCAAAATTAACTTAGTTTTTTGATGAGGTAGAAAATAATAAGAGTACATAATAAGGGAACACCAAAAATAACCCATAATCCAGATGGATTAAATTCACCATCAGCCAATGCGATTCCAGTTATATTTAGTAAATCATCTATGACGAATGATAATTTTTCTATGAGTTGCCAAACAGGATGGACGAAAAATACTATTGCCTGACATATTGTGTAAATAACTATGAATAATGCAATAGAATGAAAGCGACTATTTGATTTTGCAATTTGCATAATTGGTGTTTCCTCTAATGACAATTTGTCCATATGCTTGAACGCCATCTTTGACTTTAACTTTTTTTGTAGAAAGAAGTGCCCTTCTAAGCATTTGAAACTGCGAATATTGGCGAAATGTTATACAACCCCATGATTCACCGGAACCATTTGGGCGTAATGGATGTAGCCTAAATCCGCCTCTTTCAACGCCATTAACAAAAAGGTGATCACTCATCGTTAAATTGCTATACAACCCAAACCATTCACTGTGGTCTGTTCCATTTATATAATCTTTTATGAAAGTCTGTACACGATTAGCAAAGCTACCCTCAGGACGCGGGACTATCCCATAAGTTCCAGAAGGAAGGGCTGCCTTATTCTTAAATGCACATTCTGCAATATTTGTTGTTGGATTTACGCCCGAAAAGACGTCAAATACTCCTATCCCGAAACATATTTAATTTAATAGATTTACCATCTGCCGTAACGTTATTTTAATCCATAGCACACTGAATCATCGATTACCCTTTTGTCATTTATGACGGTTATTGCTTGATCATGTTTATCCATCTATGGCCAGTACGTGATATATATATTTGTTATATATAAAAATATAACTATTTCTATCACTGTTGTTAATGATATTATATTATTGAAAATCTTAATTTCAAAATGATATATGGTGTAATTGTTTCTTTTTTATCTATCAACTAATGTGAATGCTCTCTTTGGCAGTGATGTTGTGGCCACGGCACAGCAGGAGCTGGCGGCGCGGCAGTTGAATCATTAGTACTGAGCTTGCAAGAAAGCAGCCGGCGTAATTCGCTGGCTGCTTTCTTGCTGTCTGATTGTGGTAATGCTGCTGTTTTAATGCTGCATTAATGTTTCTATCTCTGTGGTGGTTTTGGGCACGGAGGCGGTAAGGATTTCGTTGCCTGTTTCGGTAACGAGTACGTTGTCTTCTATGCGGATGCCGATGTTATGAAATGCTGCTGGTATGTCATCGGCAGCGCTGATGTACAAGCCGGGTTCGACTGTGGTTACCATGCCGGGCTGTAACAGGATAGGCTGTTCGTTTTCATCAAAGCGGCCGCCAACATCATGGACATCCAGACCGAGCCAGTGGCCGAGGCCATGCATGTAAAAGCGTCGGTAGGCTTTAGTTTCGATATTTTGTTCAAGGCTGCCATGCAGTATACGCAAATCTATGAGCCCCTGAGTAAGCATGCTGATGGCTGTGGCGCTGATAGTTTGCCAGTTGGCTTGTTTGACGGTAGCGGCAATACTGGCCTGATTAGTGGCCAGTACGATGTCGTAAATATCTTTTTGCGCGCTATTGAAGCGGCCGCTGATAGGGAAGGTACGGCTGATGTCGCCTGCATACATCTGGTATTCGGCACCGGCATCTATCATGAGTAGTTCGTTGTGCTGAAGCTGGCAGTTATTGCTGACGTAATGCAGGCAGCAGGCATTTTTGCCACTGGCGACGATGCTGTTGTAGGCAGGGTAGCGTGCTCCGCGCTGCATGAATTCGTGCAGGATTTCGGCTTCTATCTGATATTCATATTGTCCCGGGCGGGTGGTCTGCATGGCGCGGATATGCGCTTGTGCACTGATTTCGGCGGCTGTGCGCATTAATGCCTGCTCATGCTGGTCTTTAATGAGACGCATTGGGTCGAGTATGGTGGCCAGATTGACCATGCTGTCTGGTGCGAGGGTGCTGC
The DNA here is from genome assembly GCF_002777425.1 of Snodgrassella alvi. GTDB lineage: Bacteria > Pseudomonadota > Gammaproteobacteria > Burkholderiales > Neisseriaceae > Snodgrassella > Snodgrassella alvi_B. The sequence continues at coordinate 6,052 of NZ_MDVC01000001.1, read as the reverse complement.
CATTGGCGCTGCGATAGTTAGCGATGCGGGCAACTTCGTACCATAATTCGATTAGTTTCGGGTCGTTTTCAGGATACAAACCCCATAGGGCAAAAAGGCGCCGATGTCCGGGCAGGGCATTTCTGAGGTAAGTCGGCCATTGGCTGATGTCGTCGGTGGCATCAAAAGCAAATATTTCCCGTGCTGCTGTGTGACCATAGCGAAAGCCATTCCAGATTTCTTGTTTGGGGTCTTTATTACGGCACAGCAGGGTGGCGCTGTGTTCTCGGCCATTTAGTATCAGTGCGGCGCCGGTTTCGGGAAAGCCGGTCAGGTAATGAAAATAGCTGTCCTGCCGAAAAGGGTATTCTGTATCATTGCTGCGGCGCTGTTCTGGTGCGGCAAAAAGAATGGCAATGCCATCTTCGCCGATTTGTTCCAGTACTTGCTGACGACGTTGCTGATAAACGGTAATGTCGATATCCATTGTTAATATTTCTCCCTGTTGCTGTTGCTGTTGCTGTTGCGGCGAGCAGTTTGTATTTGTTGAGCCAGCCACAGTGCCAGTGCTGCACCGATGAGGTCGGCAATGGCATCCATTATATCCCCTTCACGGGTGGTGAATAGTGCCTGAATGGTTTCGCTGGCTGCTGCCCAGATGATTGCTGTTATGATAAACAGGCGTTGTGGTATGGTGATGTTGGCACTGAAGTAGGCTTTGGCCAGTAACCAGAACTGACCGAAAAACAGGCCGAAGTGGCAGATTTTGTCGAACTGGGGAATGGGTACCGGATTGCCGCCGGCTTTGAAAAACAGAAAGTAGATGCTGGCGATAAACCAGCAGGTGGCCAGTAACAGCCATTTGTTAAGGTAGGCAATTTTCATTGGGGATTGGTTTCGTTCAGCCATTGCTGGCATAGGGAAGCCAGACGGATAAATTTGCTGCCACGCTGCTGGAAGAGTTGCTGCCATTGCTGCACTGTCTGTGTATCCGGTGCTTGATCAAGGCTGCATTCGTTTAACCAGAAATCGAGGACTTCGGCACATTCTCCGGCTGAAGCTGTTTGGAAAAGTTGGGTTGTGGCTTGCATGAATCTGTAGGTACTAATGGTTGTGGGGCGGTGAATAATAAAAAACGGACTGGATTGCAGTCCGTTTTGTTTTATTCAGTTTCCAGTACGGCGGTGGTGTACACGTTCTGGACATCATCCAGGTCTTCGAGTGCATCCAGAAGTCGCTGCATTTTTTCTGCTTCGGCTCCTGCCAGTACGGTTTCGTTGACTGGGCGCATGGTTACTTCGCCATCTGCGGCATGAAAGCCGGCAGCTTCGAGTGCTTCTTTGATGCTGCTGTACTGATAGGGCTCGGTGATGACTTCTTTGGAGCCGTCTTCCTGAATGATGACGTCTTCGGCACCTGCTTCCAGTGCGGCTTCCATTAAGCTGTCTTCGTCTACATCCGGGCTGAAAAGCAGATAGCCCTGATGGGTAAACTGGAATGCTACGGAACCATCGGTGCCCAGATTACCGCCATGTTTGGTGAATGCGTGGCGTACGTCGGCCACGGTACGGGTTTTGTTATCGGTGAGGCAGTCTACCATGACTGCTGCGCCGCCGATGCCGTAGCCTTCGTAACGCAGTTCTAAATATTCAACGCCTTCGAGATTGCCTGTGCCTTTGTCTATTGCACGCTGAATATTGTCTTTGGGCATGTTGGCATCGGTGGCTTTATCCATGGCCAGACGCAGGCGCGGGTTGGCGTTTGGATCACCGCCTCCGAGTCTGGCGGCAATGGTAATTTCTTTGATCAGGCGGGTGAATATTTTGCCGCGTTTGGCGTCCTGACGTCCTTTACGATGCTGGATATTGGCCCACTTGCTGTGTCCTGCCATTTTGAAATCCTTGTTTTTGTGATGATTTTATGCGTTAAAACAAAGCCAAAGCTTGGGGCTTTGGCAGGTTGGAACGCCATCAAATAATTGAAATATGGTATTAATTTTACCATATTGCTTTTTTATTGAGTAGGTTGCTATCTTGTATAAATTGGGTGGGTAATCTGAGCTATTTTGTACGGTTGTTTTGCCAGTGGTTTAGCCAGGCGATGCAGCCGGCGTGGACGATGGTGTAGGTTTCGCTGAAATTGCCGCTGAAATAGGGGTCGGGTACGTAATCGTATTCGCTGTCTAGCAGTAAATCGGTAATTTTATAGACTTTGTCTGGGCGATTGCTGCCAAAAATCCGGGATAAATCTTGCAGATTTTTGTCGTCCATGGCGATGATATGGTCGTAGATGGCGATGTCTTCCGGCTTTACTTCGCTGCTTTGGAAGCCATTGGTGTTGATGTTGTGCGCATGCAGAATGTCTTTACTGCCTTGATGCATGTCTTCGCCGTTGTGCCAGCCGGAAGTACCGGCGCTGGCAATTTCAATCTGTTGACTCAGGCCTTTTTGGGCTATCAGATCACGCAGAACATATTCAGCCATGGGTGAGCGGCAGATGTTACCCAGACAGACAAACAGGACTTTGGTGACAGACATGTTAGTGACTCCGTGGAAAAAGGGGATTGTGCCCTATCATGTTGATAGACTGGGCATAACTGGGAAGTTGCGCCTGTGTGCTGATGGGTTCGTGCAGCAGGCGGATATTTTCAACTTGGCATTCGGCCAGTAAATCAATGAAATTTTGTACGATGCTGTCGATATTATCAGCCTGAGTGAGCGGCCAGTGGAAAATTTGTGGCTGTAGTTCGAATGCGCTGTCGGTAGCGTTAAAGCCAAACAGAATTTTTCCACCTTCCTGTGCCGCGATGACGACACCTACGCGCGGACTTTGCAGGCGTATGGCGCGTATGGCGTTGGTGGTGAATACATCGCAGGCCATGCGCAAACGCATGGTATTACCTGAACGCAGGGCATTCAGGGGCGATTGTGGAGAAAGCGGGTTGATGAATAAAGTGGCACCGGCGGTAGCCAGATGGGTTTGCCAGACTTGCATCAGGGGCAGGGCGGTATCGGCCAGATTGTAGTTCAGGGCAGGCTGAATGTCTGTGCTGGTAAAACCCAGGGCGTAGAAAACCTGTACTGATTGCCCGCTTTCTACCAGTAGCAGTGAATGTGGTAACTGGCCGAGGAAGTTGGCGGCCACTTGCGGGTTTTGTTTGGCTGCAAACCACTGGCTGGCCTTGATATGGGTTAAGGTGGTGTCATTGATGAGATAGTCTGCCCAGTGAATGTTATTCCAGGCTTCAGTCCAGGGCTGGTTTTTAAAGGTTTCGGCGATGGCGGCTGCGGGAATGGTTTCGGGCAGGCGGATATTTTCTTTGGCACCACCTACTACTATGACAGGTAAAGCCAGCCACTGTACTTCTGTCTGGTTGTGTGCCTGTAATACTGTTTCCATGGTGTTCCACAGGATATTGTAAATATCGCTATTGGCAGCCATGGCCAGTGCTACTGAAAGGTTGGTGTAATTATTTTGTGCCAGCATTCGGGTGATTTCTGCTTGCAGGCTTTCGCGGGCGAGGGTGGTTTGGGCTTTTGATGTAGGCGTTACCAGACTGGCTGCATGCAGTAACAGCTCGTTTTTAACGTGGTCGGTAGGATAGGCACGTGTATCTGGCAGACAGTGATGTGTGGTATTCATAATGTTGAGTCAATTTTAGTAGACTTGTGTAAATGTGCTATTGTAGCAAATTAGTTTTGGCGGAAATGCAGATGCTGATATCTGGTTGTATTTATTTGCTTGCTGGTGTAAGTGGGCAAGCTGGTAATTTGGGCAACAGGCTGGCTTGAAACTGGATTGTGCTGCCCTTATTTTGAATCTACAACAATTATTTTTAGGTATTTTGAGAAAGATTATGAAACAGACACACAGTTTCCAGACTGAAGTAAAACAGTTGTTACAGTTGATGATTCATTCTTTATACAGTAATAAAGAGATTTTTTTGCGTGAGCTGATTTCCAATGCGGCAGATGCTTGCGACAAATTACGCTTTGAGTCATTGAATGATGCTTCTTTGCTTGGGGATGATACGGAATTCAGAATTACTGTTACTGCGGATGCGGAGGCTAAAACGATTACAGTATCTGATAATGGTATTGGTATGAATGAAGCAGATGTGATTGAACATCTGGGTACGATTGCCAAATCTGGTACTAAAGCATTTCTGGAAAAGCTGACGGGTGATGATAAGAAAGATGCCAATCTGATTGGTCAGTTTGGGGTAGGCTTTTATTCTGCATTTATTGTAGCAGACAGGGTAACTGTTGAAAGCCGTAAGGCTGGTGTGGCTGAAAATGAGGCGGTGCGCTGGGTGAGCGCCGGTGATGGTGAGTTTACTGTTGAATCCATCAGCAAGGCTGCGCGTGGTACGGATGTGATTCTGCATCTGAAAGAAGACGAAAAAGATTTGTTGTCTGACTGGACGTTACGCCGGATTGTGACTACTTACAGTGACCATATTTCTGTGCCGATTTATATGAAAAAGGCGCCGGAATATGATGAGGAAGGTAATGTAAAACCTTCAGATGAGCTGGAGGTGGTTAATCAGGCTCAGGCTTTATGGCAACGGCCGAAAAATGAAATTACTGCTGAGCAGTATCAGACTTTTTATCGTCATGTATCGCATGATTATGATGATGCTCTGGCATGGACGCATTTTCGTGTGGAAGGCCGGCATGAATATACGGGGTTGCTGTATGTGCCTAAACATGCACCGTTTGATTTGTATGAACGTGAACCCAAGCACGGGGTGCAGCTGTATGTAAAACGTGTGTTCATTATGGACGATGCGAAAAAGCTGATGCCTTCCTACCTGCGTTTTATCCGCGGTGTAATTGACAGCAGTGATTTACCGCTGAATGTATCACGTGAAATTTTGCAGGAAAGCCGTGATCTGGATGCTATTCGTTCTGGTAGTGTGAAAAAGGTATTGTCTTTACTGGAAGACCTGAAGAAAAACCAGCCGGAGAAATACACTGAATTCTGGCAGGTATTTGGCAATACGCTGAAAGAGGGTGTTGCTGAGGATTATAATAATAAAGATAAAATTGCTGGCTTATGCCGTTTTGCCTCTACGCATAATGATAGCAGCGAGCAGAGTGTGACGCTGGCTGATTATATTGGTCGCATGAAAGAAGGGCAGGAGAAGATTTATTATATTACTGCCGATAGTTATGCTGCTGCCAAGAATAGCCCGCATCTGGAAATTTTCCTGAAAAAAGGTGTTGAGGTATTGCTGCTGACTGACCGTGTGGATGAATGGGTGGTAAACAGTCTGCCGGAATTTGATGGTAAAGCTTTGGTGAGTGTGGCCAAGGGTTCGCTTGATTTGGGTAATCTGGCCGATGAGGAAGAAAAAGCGGCACAGGCTAAAACTGAAGAAGACAATAAGGACTTGGTTGAGCAGGTTAAAGCAGCTCTGGGTGATAAAGTAGATACTGTGCGTGCAACAGCGCGGTTAACTGAAAGCCCGGCCTGTCTGGTGGTTGGTGAGCATGATATGAGCCAGCATCTGGCGCGCATGCTGGAAGCTTCTGGCGCGGCCGGACAGATTCCGCACACCAAGCCAACGCTGGAAATTAATCCGGAACATCCGCTGATTAAGAAAATTGCAGGGGAACAGGATGAAACTCAGCGCAATGAGCTGGCTGAGCTGGTATACGATCAGGCGCTGCTGGCAGAAGGTGGCAAACTGGAAAATCCGGCTGCATTTGTAAAACGCATGAATCATTTATTACTAACATTAAATCAGTAAAGCTGTTTATATGGTTTATAAAGGCTGTCTCGTCTGAGGCAGCTTTTTTATTGCTGTTTGAATAGTTGTTTTATTATCTGACGGGGCTTGTGGCAAAGTGGTATAAGGTAGATAAATTCAATTATTTATTTTGCTGTAATTATAATTTCTTTCCGATATGCTTTGTTTGATAAGAAAAATTAAATACATTCAAAAACATGATCAGTGGTATGAGATTGCGTACTATCTTTATCGCTCAGATAGGTTAGTTCAACACGGGTTTATGGTTTCAGAAGCTGTTTTATAAAATAAAATGTAAAGAAATTTTTGATTAAATTA